>NZ_PQHW01000031.1 GCF_003385215.1 Amycolatopsis thermalba
ATGAAGGGTCTGTTACTGTATAATGATGCTGCGACCACGGAGGTATCGACCTCTCTGTTCGTCGGCAGGGTCAGATGTGTATAGGCGACAGGGGCAGCCTGCTGGTGCAGCTGGCGCGCAACGCGGGCGCGACGGTGATCGCGGCGGCCGGGGGCTCGCGCAAAACGGCGGTGGCGCGCGATCTGGGGGCGGACCAGGTGGTCGACTACACGCGGCCGGAGTGGGCCACGCAGGTCGGCCCCGTGGACGTGGTGTTCGACGGCGTCGGCGGTGCTCTGGGCGCGGCCGCGTTCGGGTTGGTGCGTCGCGGTGGGCGGCACTTCAGCTACGGCCTCGCGAGCGGTGCGTGGACGGCGGTGTCCGAGGAGGAGGCTTCGTCCCGGGGCGTCGTGCTGCACCGCGGCCCACTGGGCAGCCCGGCCGACCTGCGGGCCGCGACGGAGTGGGTCTTGGCGGAGGCCGCCGCGGGCCGGGTGAAACCGCTTGTGGGACAACGCTTCCCGCTGCACCGAGCCGCCGACGCGCACCGAGCGATCGAATCCCGCGCGACGATCGGCAAGACGCTGCTGGAGGTCTGACGCGAGTCCCACGCTCCGCCGCGCGAGTCCCACGTTCGGGCGCGCGAGTCCCACGTTCGGGCGCGCGAGTTCCGCGTTTGGGGGCGCGAGTCCTGCGTTCGGGCGCGCGAGTTCCGCGTTCCGGGGCGTGGGTTCCGCAGTCGTCAGGTGGGGCGGGCCCAGGCGGTGTCCCCCACAGTGACCACCCCGGCGCGGGTCACGCGCATGATCACGCCGAACTTGTTCGCGTGCCGGTCGATCAGGTGGGTCTGCAGCTCCGGCCACCGCCGTTGCCCCGACGGGTCCCAGCTCGGCACCGCGCAGCGGATGCACGGGCCCGCGTGCTCGCCGGTCACCTCCAGCGACACGCCGCCGACGTCGAGCGTGCTGCCGGCGGCCCAGTCCTCCTCGGCGAAGGCCGGGGCGTCCGCGATGAGGTGGATGTTCGGGCGGAAGCGGTGGAGTTCGACCGGCCGGCCGAGCTCCGCCGCGAGCGCCGTCAGCGACGCCTCGAACGTGACCAGCACCGTGGGGCCGCGGTCCTGCTGCCCGTCGGCCGCGCGCAGGTCCACCGGCATGCCGAACGACGCGGCGAGCGCCTCCACCAGCCCCGGCTCCTCCCAGGACCACGACCGGCCCTCCGGCGCGCGCAGCACCGGCGGCTTCGGCGGGTCGATCACGTCGGCGCCGTACTCCGCACCCCAGGTGAGCATCGCCGGGTTCTGGCGCACCGTCAGCACCTTCCCCCGGCGCTTCTCCCGCCCGTCGACCAGCGCGTGCGCCCGGTCGCCCGCCATGCCCCGCTCGTCGAAGCGCGCGGCGCGAACCTCCTCGCCCCGCAACGACTTCACCGGCCAGCGGTGCAGCGCGGCAACCGATCCCTCGAACACGAACCCCTCCTACGACCAGCGCACGGCGACCAGCTGGACCAGCAATGCCAACCGGACATCCGGGTCGTCCAGGTCCAGCGGGACGAGTTCGAGCACGCGCCGCATCCGGTACCGGAACGTGTTGGGGTGGATCCGCAACGCCTGGGCGGCCGACCGCGGGTCGCCGGGATGCCGCAGCCACTCGTAGAGCGTCTCGACGTAGTCCGTGCGGTTGATCCGGTCGTACTCGCGCAGCTGCTCCAGCGGTCCGAGCCCGGCGACGCCGGCCGCCGACGCCGCGGTGGCCGTGCGGTGCAACGCGAGCGCCGTCCACAGGCCGTCGAAGCTGCCGGACGGCCCCTCGATCACACCGGCGCGCAGCAGGCTCAGCGTCTCCTCCGCCTCGGCGCGCGACCGCGGCAGCTCGCCGATCTTCACCGCGCTCCCGGCCGCCACGCGTGGTGCGCCGCGGGACGCATCGGCCAGCGACGGCCAGTCCGCGCCGTCGGGCACGACGGTGTACAGCAGCCCGCCGAGCTCTGTCGCGATTGGACGGCGGCCGATGCCCAGCGACATCCGCTCCATCAGCGCCAGCCGCAGGCCTTCGTCGTCGCCCGGGGTGTCGACGACGACCACGCGGTGCGGTTCGTCGGTCAGCTCCAGCTCGGCGATCGCGGCGCGCGGCCCGGCTTTTCCTTCCAGCACGGCACGCAGCAGTTCGGCCGACGCGCGCCGCTGGGCGTCCGCGTGGGCCCGGCGGCGCAGGAGGTGGAGCGCGACGACCGGTGCGGTGTCGGCGAACGCGGCGGCGCGCTCGTCGGACACCGGGCCACGCACGACCGCCCACATCGAGCCGAGCAGTTCGCCGCCCATCCGGATCGGCACGATGAGCCGGGGCAGCGTGCCATCCCGTTGCGCGGGAACGAAAATCGTCTGGCGACCGCGGGACAGTTCGCGGAAGACACCGCGGGAGCGGAACTTCGCGAGCACGTCGTCGGGGATCCGGCGGCCCATGATGGTGGACACGCGGGCCGGGTCGGTGATGTCCTGGCGCGCCGAGTAGGCGAGCACGCGCGAGTTGGTGTCCTCGATGGTCACCGGGGCGTCGACGACCGCGGCGACGGCGTCCGCGAGCCGGAACAGGTCACCGGAGCCGGGATCGCCTTCGAGGGACTCGGGTTCCTCGGCCGCCGCGTCCAGCACGGTGCGCAGCAGCCACACCAGCTGCGCCCAGGCGGTGGCCGCGCGAACTTCGATGAGGGCGATGCCGGCCGCCTTCGCCGCCCGCCGCACCTGCGGTTTGCGGGCGACCGGAGGTTTCAGCAGCACCGCGGCGGCCCCGGCGGCGGCACTGTGGTCGATCAGCTCGACCGCCGCGTCCGGATCGCCGGTGGCGACGCCGAGGACCAGATCGCCCGCCGCGAGCTGGGCGGATGCTCCCGGCTCGGCGATGACCACGTCCGCGACGGCCGGGCAGGGGTCGGGTAGCTGGACCGCGTGCAGCAACGTCGGCCCCACCCGGTCGACCACGCTGCGGACGGACACCACCTCCGCAGGATACGGCTCGGTGGTGGGCCGAGCCATCGCCAAGCCGCGGCGGCCACGGCTGGTCCCGGCGGGGGACGAGCCGTGGCCGCACGCGAACCCCTACCGGCTCAGCACCCGGGCCAGGACGTCCCACAGGGTGCCGGCCGGGTCGGCGGCGCCGTCGGGGCACCGCCACGCCACGATCCCGTCCGGGCGGACCAGGGTGGCGCCACCGTCGCCCAAGCCGAACCGGCCGCGGAACAGCGGGTCGTCGATTTCCTGGTACTCCAGGGCGATCCCGGTCTCCGCCCGCACCTGCGAGACCGCGTCGCGCCAGCCGCCAGGGCTGAACAGGACCCAGCTGTGCCCGAGGAAGTCCCACGTGGACCCCGTTCCGACGGGCACGTGCGGGGCGCGGAACCCGGGTCGCCCGGACGGCTCCACCGGGTTCTCCACGACGTCGTCGTCCTCGGCCAGCACCGCGCCGGAGCGGTAGCGGAAACCGAGCGTCAGCGCGACCTGGTCGACCGGCTCGGCCAGTCCGGTCAGATCGAGGTCCGGCACCAACCGCTCCTTGGCGTTGTGCAGTGACGTGTTCACCACCATCTCCGCGATCGGCTTGCGTTCGGCCTCGTAGCTGTCCAGCAGGCCGGGCCCGGCGTCGCCGCGGAGCACGGCTGCCAGCTTCCACGCGATGTCGTGCCCGTCGCCCACGGCGGTGTTCCCGCCCATCCCGCCGGTCGGCGGGGTGACCTTCGCGGCGTCACCCACCAGGAACACGCGTCCGGCGGCGAACCGGTCGGCGATCCGCGCCGCCATCTCCCACATGCCCGTCCACTGGATCTTCGGCTCCAGATCCGGCAGATCGGTCGCCGCCCGGATCAACTGGACCAGCCGCTCCTCCGGGAGGGCGTCCACGCCCTCCGGCACGTCCACCGAGCACACGTACCGCCCCGGGATGTCGGTGTTGACCAGCGCCCCGGTGAACTCCGGCCCCTGCAGGTAGAACAGGTCCGTCACCCCGGGCAGCAGCCGGTCACCCAGATCGGCGTCGAACACGATCCCGATCGACCGCGAGATCGTGCCGACGCCGGAAGCCCCGATCCCGAGCACCTCCCGGATCCGCCCCCGCCCGCCGTCCGCGGCCACCAGGTACGACGCCCGCACGCTGGTCTCCTCGCCGCTGTCCCGCGAGCGCAGCACCGCGGTCACCCCGTCGTCGTCCTGCGAGAACGACACCAGCTCGGTGGAGAACCGCACCTGCGCGCCCGCCTCGCGCGCCCGCTCCAGCAGGATCGGCTCGACCACGTCCTGTCCCGCCATGCCCCACGGCGCCGCGGTCGCCGCGCTCAGGTCGAACTCGTCGAGATCATCGACGATCCGGTGGAACACCGTCCCGTTCAGGCTGGACGCCACCGTGATCCGCAACCCCCGCGAAGCCCGCTCGCTGACGCCGAGCACCTTCTGGTCGATCCCGGCGAACCGGTACAGCTCCATCGTCCGCGGCGTCTGCCCGGACGCCCGCGGGTGCAGCGACGTGCCCGGGTGCCGCTCCACCGTCAGCACGTTCGCGCCTTCGAGCGCCAGGAACATGCTCGCGGACAGGCCACCCAGCCCGGCCCCCACGACCAGGACGTCGACTCGTTCCATGGTTCCTCCTTCACTGTGGATATCCCCGTGCAAAAAGCATCTCAGTAACTAAGAGGCTTGTCAAACGAGAGGAATCCACACCGTGGAACCCGTTGGGCGCCCTGGCCGGGTCTGGCTAGCTTCGATCGCGGCGCCCCTGATCAGCCCACGCACCAAGGAGAACGACGATGACCGAGTCGCAGGCCTGGTCCTTCGAGACCAAGCAGATCCACGCCGGCGCGAGCCCCGATCCGGCCACCGGCGCGCGAGCGACCCCGATCTACCAGACCACGTCGTACGTCTTCCGCGACAGCCAGCACGGCGCCGACCTGTTCAGCCTCGCCGAGCCCGGCAACATCTACACGCGCATCATGAACCCGACCCAGGACGTGCTGGAGCAGCGCGTCGCGGCGCTCGAGGGCGGCGTGGCGGCGCTGGCGTTCGCGTCGGGTTCCGCGGCCACCACGGCGGCGATCCTGAACGTCGCCAACGCGGGCGACCACATCGTGTCCGGAGCGAAGCTCTACGGCGGCACCTACAACCTCTTCCGCTACACGCTGCCGAAGCTGGGCGTCGAGGTTTCGTTCGTCGAGCAGCAGGACGACCCGGAGCAGTGGCGGGCCGCCGTCCGCCCGAACACCAAGGCCTTCTTCGGCGAGACGCTCGCCAACCCGGGCAGCGACGTCCTGGACATCCGGACGATCGCGGACCTGGCGCACGAGGTGGGCGTGCCGCTGATCGTCGACAACACCATCCCGACGCCGTACCTGCTGCGCCCCATCGAGCACGGCGCCGACGTCGTCGTGCACTCCGCGACCAAGTACCTCGGCGGCCACGGCACCACCGTCGCCGGCGTGCTCGTCGACGGCGGCACCTTCGACTTCGGCGCGCACCCCGAGCGCTTCCCCGGCTTCACCGAGCCGGACCCCAGCTACCACGGCCTCAAGTACTGGGAGGCCCTCGGGCCCGGCGCGTACGCGGCGAAGGCCCGCGTCCAGCTCCTGCGCGACACCGGCGCGGCCATCGCGCCGCTCAACAGCTTCCTGATCCTGCAGGGCATCGAAACGCTGTCGCTGCGCGTGGAGCGGCACGTCGGCAACGCCAAGGCCCTGGCCGAGTGGCTGGAGCAGCGCGACGAGGTCGAGCGCGTCTACTACGCGAGCCTGCCGTCCAGCCCGCACTACCGCCTGGCGCAGAAGTACCTGCCGCGGGGCGCCGGTGCGGTGCTGTCGTTCGAGCTGCGCGGCGGTGTCGAGGCGGGCCGGAAGTTCGTCGACGGCACCGAGCTGCACAGCCAGCTGGTTAACATCGGTGACGTGCGCAGCCTCATCGTCCACCCCGCCAGCACCACCCACAGCCAGCTCACCCCCGAGGAGCAGCTCGCCAGCGGCGTCACGCCGGGCCTGGTGCGGCTGGCCGTCGGGCTGGAGGGCGTGGAGGACCTCAAGGCCGACCTGGAGGCCGGGTTCCGGGCGGCCAAGGCGGCCCTGTGACGGATCCGTCCACTGTGGATCTCCCGCCGGCGACCGGTGCGTGGCGGGAGGGGGATCCACCGGGACGGCGGCAGTGGGCCGCCGGTCGACAGCTGCGGCTGGACGCCGGCGGCACGCTGCCGGAGTACCGGATCGCGTACGAGACGTGGGGACGGTTGAACTCCGACGGCTCCAACGCGGTCCTGATCGCGCACGCCCTCACCGGGGACAGTCACGCCGCCGGTGCGGCGGAGCCGGGCCACCCCACGCCCGGCTGGTGGGACGGCCTGATCGGGCCGGGCCGCGCGCTGGACACCGACGAGCTGTTCGTCGTCGTGCCCAACGTGCTCGGCGGCTGCCAGGGCTCGACCGGACCGTCGTCGCCCGATCCGGACGGGCGGACGTGGGGCAGCCGGTTCCCGCGGATCACGATCCGCGACCAGGTCCGGGCCGAGGCCGTGGTGGCCGATCAGCTCGGCGTGGAGCGGTGGGCCGCGGTGCTCGGCGGGTCGATGGGCGGGATGCGGGCGCTGGAGTGGGCGGCGACGTTCCCGGCGCGGGTCGCGGCGCTGCTGGTGCTGGCGGCGCCGGCCGCGTCCTCGGCCGAGCAGATCGCCTGGGCCTCGCCGCAGCTGCACGCGATCACGGCGGACCCGGGCTGGCGCGGCGGCGACTACCACGACGCGCCACCGGGCGAG
The DNA here is from genome assembly GCF_003385215.1 of Amycolatopsis thermalba. Taxonomy (GTDB): domain Bacteria; phylum Actinomycetota; class Actinomycetes; order Mycobacteriales; family Pseudonocardiaceae; genus Amycolatopsis_E; species Amycolatopsis_E thermalba. The sequence continues at coordinate 6,753 of NZ_PQHW01000031.1, forward strand.
GGGCCGCACCGCGGGCTGGGCGTGGCGCGGCGGATCGCGCACGTGACCTACCGCAGCTCGCTCGAACTGGACCAGCGGTTCGGCCGGCTGCCGCAGGGCGCCGAGGACCCGCTGGGCGACGGCCGGTACGCGGTCGAGTCCTACCTGGACCACCACGCCGACAAGCTGGTGCGCCGCTTCGACGCCGCGTCCTACGTGCTGCTCACCCGGTCGATGAACACGCACGACGTGGGCCGCGACCGCGGTGGGATCGGCGCCGCGCTGTCCCGGGTGACCGCGCGCAGCGTGATCGCGGGCGTCGATTCCGACCGCCTCTACCCGATGCGGCAGGCGCACGAGCTGGCGGCGGGCATCCCGGGCGCGGGGGAAGCGGCCGAGATCACCTCGCCGTACGGGCACGACTCGTTCCTGATCGAGACGGCCCAGGTGGCGGCGCTGGTGAAGGCGCTGCTGCACTGACTGCGGTCCGGCTGCGCCGGAACTCGCTCGGATTGACGCCCCGGACCCGTTTGAACGCCGCGCTGAACCCGAAGGGGTCGGCGTAGCCGACGGAGCGGGCGATCTCGCCGATGGTCGCCGCCTCCCGCGCCACCAGCCGGTCCGCCGCGAGTGTCATGCGCCAGCGGGTCAGGTAGGTCAGCGGCGGTTCGCCCACCAGGCCGGCGAACCGCTTGGCCAGGGTCGACCGCGACACGCCGGTGCGCTCCGCCAGCGCGGCGACCGTCCACGGCGCCGCGGGCTGGGCGTGCAGCAGGCGCAGCGCGCGGCCGACCACCGGATCGCGCTGGGCGGCCCACCACGCCGGGGGCTCGCCGCCGGGCCGGTCGAACCACTCGCGCAGCGTGCAGACCAGCAGCCAGTCCAGCAGCCGGTCGAGCACGGCCTGCTGGCCCGGCGCGTCGACGGCGACCTCGGCGGCGAGGTGGTCCAGCACGGGGTCGGCGGTGTCCCCGGCATCGCCCACGCGCAGCACGACGGGCAGCGCGTCCAGCAACCGGCGGCTGATCTCGCCGCGGACCGGGTAGGCGCCGACGATCAGCGTCGTCGCGCCGTCGCCGTGGTCGTGCCAGCCGCGCCGGTACCGGGTCCCGCCCTGCTCGGGCGTCGCGCAGAACTCGCCGCACGCGACCGGTTCGGCCCGGGTGCCCGGCTCGTCGACGAAGGTGAAGGTCCCGGGCCCGCGCACGATGATCGTCTCGCGGGCGCGCAGGCGCTCGGGCCGGTGGTGTTCCGGCACGATCCAGCCCTCCCCGGTGAGCACGGTGCACAGGGTGAGCGGCGCGCCGTCCACGAAGTGCAGGTTCCAGGGCGGGGACAGGGTCGTGCTGCCGAACAGCGAGCCGTGGGCGCGCACCCCGCGGATCAGATCGCTGAACACGTCCACGCCGACGAGGTTAGACGATCACACAGGTGATCCGGCCTCTCAGCCATGTGCTCGTCCGGTCCCGCGGTGTTCACTCGAGATCATGAGCGACGCTTCGCTGACCCCCGACGACCTCGAGTTCCTCCGCCGTCCCCTGCACGGGTTCCTGACCGTGGCCGCGGGCCCGGTCCCGCCGCAGCCGCGGCCCGTGTGGTTCGAGGCCACCGAGGACGGCACGATCCAGCTGTTCACCACCCCGGACTCACCCAAGATGCGGCAGCTGCGCCGCGATCCGCGCGCCTCGATCGTGGTCGCCGCGCCGGTCGGTGAACGCGAGCGCTGGGTGTCGGTCGCCGGCCGGGTCACGGTGGAACCGGACGGCGCGGGGGAGCTGAGCGCCCGCCTGGCCGCCCGCTACTGGGACCTCGGCGACCCGGCCCGCGGCGCGGACCTCGCCGGGATCACGGCCGAGGACATGGTCCGCCTCGTCATCCACCCGGAGACCGTGCGCCGCTACCACTACTGACGGATCAGGTCAGCGCCTCGGAGATCCACTCGGTGACCGGGAGGTCCCGGTCCAGGCATTCCGCCGACAGCCGCACCGTCCAGCGCAGCGCCTGCAGCGTCAGGCTGTCCACCTCCGCGCGGTTGGCGCTGGCCAGCGCGATCTCCACCTGTTCCGCGGCCGCTTCGGCGTTGCCGTGCACCTCCGCCAGCAGCGTGCGGACCGCGGTGCGCACCGGCGGGTCGGCCTGGTCGATCGAGACCTCTTCGCCGGACTCGTCGAACACCTGGACCTTCACCGGGGCGCTGCCGCCGTCACCGAGCGTGCTCACCATCGTGCTGCACTCCTCGAACAGGAGCAGCATCAGCTCGCGCGTCTCGTCCCGGCTCGACGGGGCCACCTCGTCGAGCGCGTCGTCGTCGCGGCCGAGCTGCATCGCGACGAGGGCGCGCTGCGCCCGCGAGATCAGCTGCTGCCGGTCGGAGGTCACGGGATCTATCAAAGCCGGGGAAAGGCGTTCAACGGTAGTGGGAAAAACGAGTGACGTGGTGATCACGCCGCGGCCTGCAGCGCGCCGAGGGCGAGGCGCCGCAGCAGGACGGCCAGTTCGTCGTCGTCCAGATGGCGGTTGTACGGCGTCGAGTTGATCAACCCGAACACGGCGTGTGCCGCCGAGCGCGCCTGGCGTTCCCCCACTCCGGGGACGGCGTCGCGAATGACCTTCACCCATATCTCTACGTAACGACGCTGCAGGGCCCGCACCTGTTTGCGGTCGGCGTCGGTGAGGTTGGCGAGGTTGCGTTCCTGGACCGTGATCAGCGACGGGTGCGTGAGCGCGAAGTCGACGTGGAACTCGACCAGCTCCGCCAGCGCCTGCTCCGGATCGGCGGTCGCGTCCACGCGCGCGGTGCCGCCGTCCAGCAGGTAGTGGCTGATCGAGTTCAGCATCTCCCCGAGCATCGCGTCCTTGCTGCGGAAGTGCCGGTACAGGGCGGGGCCGGAGATGCCGACGGCCGCGCCGATGTCGTCGATGCCGACGCCGTGGAAACCGTGCCGGGCGAACAGCTCCGCGGCCGCGCTCAGGATCTCCTCGCGGCGGGTGGCCTTCTCGCCGGTGACCAGCGGCGTGGGACTCGTCGACACGTGAACATCTTATCGAGTCAGGTTAGCGAGCGCTAACGTCCGCCCGTCGTCACCTGTTGGTAGCCGAAATGCCTACTAAAAGGGGCTCCCTTGTGAGCAATGCACCTGGTAATCGTTCATTGAGTTGATTGCTCACGGAAGGTGGTCCCCGCTGTGCTGAGATCGCTTGCAACCACCGTCGTCGCGGCCCTCGCCGCGATCGGCCTGACCTCAGGGGTGGCCGGCGCGGCCACTCTCGACTACGTCGCGCTCGGCGACTCCTACTCCTCCGGGGTGGGCGCCGGGAACTACCTGGACTCGTCCAGCTGCAAGCGCAGCTCGAACGCCTACCCCGCGCTGTACGCCGGGCAGACCTCGGCGTCGCTGGACTTCCGGGCCTGTTCCGGCGCGAAGACCTCGGACGTGCTGAACAACCAGGTCAGCGCGCTGTCGGAGTCGACCGACCTGGTGACGATCAGCGTCGGCGGCAACGACGCCGGCTTCGCGGGTGTCATGCAGGACTGCATCCTCGGCGGGGACTCGGGCTGCAAGACGGCGATCGACAACGCGAAGGCGTTCGTCAACGGGACCCTGCCCGGGCTGCTGGAGAAGACCTACGGGGAGATCCGGTCGCGCGCCCCCGAGGCGACGGTGGTCGTGCTCGGGTACCCGCACTTCTACCAGATCGGCGGGTCCTGCTCGGTCGGGCTGTCCGACACTTCCCGCGGGTACATCAACAGTGGGGCCGACGCGCTGGATTCGGTGATCCAGAAGGAGGCGTCGGAGGCCGGTTTCACCTTCGCGGACGTGCGCCCGGCGTTCACCGGGCACGAGATCTGCTCCGGAGCCGCCTGGCTGCACAGCCTGACCTACCCGATCGACGAGTCCTACCACCCGACGGCGACCGGGCAGGCGCAGGGCTACTACCCCTCGCTGGTGGCGGCGCTGGGCTGAGCTGGGCAGGGGTGGCGCGGCCGCCCCTGCCGCGCGCTCAGGCGTGCAGCGCGGGCCGGTAGATCAGCTCCTGGATGTGGCCGTCGAGCGTCCGGCTCTCGAGCAGCTCCAGGTCGAAGTCGGCCCCGCCCGCGAAGATCGGGTCCAGCCCGGTCTTCGCGGTGATCACCGGGAAGAGCGTCACGTGGACGCGGTCGACCAGGCCGGCGGCCATCAGCGCGCGGTTCAGCGAGAGGCTGCCGTGCGAGCGCAACGGCACCTCCGACTCCTCCTTGAGCCGCCTGATGACGTCGACGGCGTCGCCGCTCACCACGCTCGCGTCCGGCCAATCGAGCGGTTCCCGCAGCGTGGACGACACGATGGTCGCCGGCAGGTTCCGCATCCGGGTCACCCACGGGTCGCGGACGTCGGAATCCTCGGTGCTCTCGGCCAGCATCTGCGTGAACACCCGGTACGTGTTCGCGCCGAAGACGATCCGCGGTTCCTCCTCGTACAGGGCGAGACGGCGTTCCAGCAGCTCGGGACCCTGTTTGCCCCAGTAGCCGGTCCAGTCGCCACCGGCCGCGCCGAAGCCGTCGAGGCTGGTGAAGACGTCGAATGTGTAGGTCGCGGTCATGGTGTCCTCCTCGTCTCTCACTGCCACGTCGGACGAGCTCACCACGATTCGACACCCTCGTGTTCCCGAACCTGGACATCGCACGTTAGTAGTGGTTAACATCGACCCGAACGTTAACGACTACTAACCAGGTTCGGCGTCGGATGAGGAGGGTCATGGACTTCCCGGTGCTCGGCACCTCGGCGGACCCGCGAAGTGAGCAGTACGCCCGTAACGCGACCGCCCACGCGGAGCTCGTCGAGGATCTGCGCAAGCGCTTGGCGACCGCTCGGACGGGTGGCCCCGAGAAGGCGCGTGCCCGGCATGTGGAACGCGGCAAGCTCCTGCCGCGGGACCGCGTGGACGCCCTCCTCGACCCGGGCTCGCCGTTCCTCGAGCTGTCGCCGCTGGCCGCGAACGGGCTCTACGACGACGAGGCCCCCGCCGCCGGCATCATCACCGGCATCGGGCGGGTCTCCGGCCGCGAGTGCGTCATCGTCGCCAACGACGCGACCGTCAAGGGCGGCACGTACTACCCGATGACGGTCAAGAAGCACCTCCGCGCGCAGGAGGTCGCCCTGCACAACAACCTGCCGTGCATCTACCTGGTCGACTCCGGCGGCGCCTTCCTGCCCAAGCAGGACGACGTGTTCCCGGACCGCGAGCACTTCGGCCGCATCTTCTACAACCAGGCGACCATGTCCGCGCGCGGCATCCCGCAGATCGCGGCCGTCCTCGGTTCCTGCACCGCCGGTGGCGCGTACGTCCCGGCGATGAGCGACGAGGCCGTCATCGTCCGCAACCAGGGCACGATCTTCCTCGGCGGCCCGCCGCTGGTGAAGGCCGCGACCGGCGAGGTCGTCACGGCCGAGGAACTGGGCGGCGGCGACGTGCACGCCCGCCAGTCCGGCGTCACCGACCACCTCGCCAACGACGACGCGCACGCCCTGTCGATCGTCCGGAACATCGTGGCCACGCTCGGCCCGCGCAGCCCGCGCCCGTGGGAGACCCGCCAGGTCGAGGCCCCCGCGGTCGACCCGCTGCAGCTCTACGGCGTGGTGCCCACCGACTCGCGCACCCCCTACGACGTGCGTGAGGTCATCGGGCGCGTCGTCGACGGCAGCCGCTTCGCCGAGTTCAAGAAGGAGTACGGCGCCACCCTGGTCACCGGCTTCGCGCACATCCACGGCCACCCGGTCGGCATCATCGCCAACAACGGCGTGCTGTTCGCCGAGTCGGCCATGAAGGGCGCGCACTTCATCGAGCTGTGCGACAAGCGCTCGATCCCGCTGGTCTTCCTGCAGAACATCAGCGGTTTCATGGTCGGCCGCGACTACGAGGCGGGCGGCATCGCCAAGCACGGCGCCAAGATGGTCACCGCCGTGGCGTGCGCCCGCGTGCCCAAGTTCACCGTGATCATCGGCGGCTCGTTCGGGGCGGGCAACTACTCGATGTGCGGGCGGGCGTACTCGCCCCGCTTCCTGTGGATGTGGCCGAACGCGCGGATCTCCGTGATGGGCGGCGAGCAGGCCGCGTCGGTGCTGGCGACCGTCCGCCGCGACTCGATCGAGGGCCGCGGCGGCGAGTGGCCCGCCGAGGAGGAAGAGGCGTTCAAGGAACCCATCCGCCGCCAGTACGAGGAGCAGGGCAGCCCCTACTACTCGACCGCGCGGCTGTGGGACGACGGCGTGATCGACCCGGCGGACACCCGCATGGTGCTCGGGCTCGCGTTGTCGGTCGCGGCGAACGCGCCGCTGGAACCGGTCAGCTACGGCGTCTTCCGGATGTGAGGGGCATGTTCGACACAGTCCTCATCGCCAACCGCGGCGAGATCGCGGTTCGCGTCATCAGCACCCTGCGGCGCCTGGGCATCCGCTCGGTCGCGGTCTACAGCGACGCCGACGCGGACGCGCGGCACGTGCACGAGGCCGACACCGCGATCCGCATCGGCCCGGCCGAGGCGGCCCGCAGCTACCTGTCCATTCCGGACATCGTCCGGGCCGCGGTGGATTCCGGCGCGCAGGCCGTCCACCCGGGTTACGGCTTCCTGTCGGAGAACGCCGAGTTCGCCGCCGCGTGCGAGAAGGCCGGGCTGGTCTTCATCGGACCGCCGGCGGGCGCGATCGACGCGATGGGCGACAAGATCCGGGCCAAGGCCACGGTGTCCGCCGCCGGCGTCCCGGTCGTCCCCGGCCTGTCCGATGTGGACGACTTCGCGAAGGCCGCCGACGAGGTCGGCTACCCGTTGCTGCTCAAGCCGTCCGCGGGCGGTGGCGGCAAGGGCATGCGGCTGGTCACCGAGCCCGGTGAGCTGGAAGCGGCGGTCGAGTCCGCTCAGCGCGAGGCCCGCGCCGCGTTCGGGGACGACCGGCTGCTGCTGGAACGGTTCGTCACCACGCCGCGGCACATCGAGATCCAGGTGCTGGCCGACACCCACGGCACGGTCCTGCACCTCGGCGAGCGCGAGTGCAGCCTGCAGCGGCGGCACCAGAAGATCGTCGAGGAGGCACCGTCGGTGCTGCTCGACGAGGAGACCCGGGCCCGCATGGGCGCCGCGGCCGTCGAAGCTGCCCGCTCGGTCGGCTACGTGGGCGCGGGCACCGTCGAGTTCATCGTCTCCGCCCGCAAGCCGGACGAGTTCTTCTTCATGGAGATGAACACCCGCCTGCAGGTCGAGCACCCGGTGACGGAGATGGTGACCGGCCTCGACCTGGTCGAATGGCAGGTGCGCGTCGCCGCGGGCGAGCCGCTGTCCCTGACCCAGGACGACATCCGGCTGAACGGGCACGCCGTCGAGGCCCGCGTCTACGCCGAGGACCCGGCACGCGGGTTCGTGCCGACCGGCGGGACGGTGCTGGCGCTGGACGAGCCGCGTGGGCAGGGTGTCCGCGTCGACTCCTCGCTCACCGAGGGCTCCGTGGTCGGCTCGAACTACGACCCGATGCTCGCCAAGGTGATCGCGTGGGGCCCGGACCGGGCGTCGGCGCTGCACCGGCTGGACCGGGCGCTGGCCGGGACGTCCGTGCTGGGGGTGCCGACCAACGTGACGTTCCTGCGGGCCCTGCTCGCCGACCCCGACGTGCAGGCGGGGCGGCTGGACACCGGTCTCGTCGAGCGGCGGCTGGACGAGCTGGTCGAGTCCGTGGTGCCGGAGGAGTTCTTCGTCGCCGCGGCGATGGACCGGCTGCTCGGGCTGGTGCCCGCGGACAGCTCCGACCCGTGGTCGGTGCCCAGCGGCTGGCGGCTGGGCGGCCCGGGCGGCGTCACGTTCCGGCTGCGCGCCGGGGACGCCGAAGCGCTCGTCACGATCGAGGGCGCACCGGACGCCGCACGGGTCACTGTGGACGGCGGCGAGCCGGTCGCGGTTTCCGCGCGGCGCACCGGAAACCGGCTCGAAGTGCACTACGACGGCGAGTTCCGCCGGTACCTGCGTGCCGACGCGCCGCGGGACCGCGTGTGGCTCGGCCGCGACGGGCACGGTGTGGTCGTCGGTGAGCGGCCCAACCTGCTCGCCACGCACGGCGACGCGAGCGAGGCCGGCCCGGTGGTCAGCCCGATGCCCGGCACGGTGCTGGTGGTCAAGGTCGCGCAGGGCGACGTGGTGAGCGCGGGCGCGCCGCTGCTGGTCGTCGAGGCGATGAAGATGGAACACACGCTGGTCGCCCCGGTCGACGGCGTGGTCGAGGAACTCCGCGTCCAGGTGGGCCAGCAAGTGGCCCTCGACGAGACGCTCGCGGTCGTCAAGGAGCAGAAATGATCGACTTCCGGCTCGGTGAAGAGTACGAGGCGCTGCGCAAGAGCGTGCACGACTTCGCGCAGAAGGAGGTCGCGCCCGTCATCGGCGGCTTCTACGAGCGCGAGGAGTTCCCGTACGAGATCGTGCGGGGCATGGCGCGGATGGGCCTGTTCGGGCTGCCGTTCCCGGAGGAGTACGGCGGCATGGGCGGCGACTACTTCGCGCTGTGCCTGGCGCTGGAGGAACTGGCGCGGGTGGACTCGTCGGTGGCGATCACGCTCGAAGCGGGCGTGTCGCTGGGCGCGATGCCGCTGTTCCGGTTCGGCTCGGCGGAGCAGAAGGAGAAGTGGCTGCCGTCGCTGTGTTCCGGCGAGGCGCTGGGCGCGTTCGGCCTGACCGAGCCCGGTGGTGGTTCGGACGCCGGCGCGACCCGCACCACCGCGAAGCTGGACGGCGACGAGTGGGTGATCAACGGCAGCAAGTCGTTCATCACCAACTCCGGCACCGACATCACCCGGCTCGTCACCGTCACCGCGGTGACCGGCGAAAAGCCGGGTGGTGGCAAGGAGATCTCGACGATCATCGTCCCGTCCGGCACGCCCGGGTTCACGGTGGCGCCGAAGTACTCGAAGGTCGGCTGGAACGCCTCGGACACCCACGAGCTGTCCTTCGCCGACTGCCGGGTGCCCGCCGAGAACCTGCTCGGCGAGCGCGGCCGCGGGTACGCCCAGTTCCTGTCCATCCTGGACGAGGGCCGGGTGGCGATCGCCGCGCTGAGCGTCGGGCTCGCGCAGGGCTGCGTCGACGAGTGCCTGCGTTACGCCGGGGAGCGGGAGGCGTTCGGCCACCGCATCGGCGAGTACCAGGCGATCCAGTTCAAGATCGCCGACATGGAGGTCCGCGCGCACACCGCCCGGCTGGCCTACTACGCGGCCGCCTCGAAGATGCTGCGTGGCGAGCCGTTCAAGAAGGAGGCCTCGATCGCGAAGCTGGTCGCTTCGAACGCGGCGATGGACAACGCCCGCGACGCGACGCAGATCTTCGGCGGCTACGGGTTCATGAACGAGTTCCCGGTCGGCCGGTTCTACCGGGACGCGAAGATCCTCGAGGTGGGGGAGGGCACCAGCGAGGTGCAGCGCATGCTCATCGCCCGTGAGCTGGGACTTCGCTGAATCCGGTGAACTGAGGCAACCTGCCGCGCCCCCCGCGCGTGTACCCCCCGGACGAGCCGGGACGGCTGGGGTTCAGGGGGGCGCGGTGGACGAGGATTTCGCGGAGTTCGTGCGGGTGGCGTTGCCCGGGCTGCTCCGCTACGGGCACCTGCTCACCGGCAACCCCCACGACGCCGCCGACCTGGTGCAGATCGTCCTGGAGAAGATCGGCGTCCGCTGGGGGACGTTGCGCGGTGCGGAGAGCCCGCTGCCCTACGTGAAGCGCGCCATGGCGAACACGCACGTCAGCCGGTGGCGCAGCAGGCGGCGGGAGAGCCTGGTGGCCGACATCCCGGAACCGCCCCCCTGCACCCCGCCCGACCGGCTCGAGAACGAGCCGTTGTGGCAGGCGCTCGCGGCCTTGCCGCCGCGGCAGCGGACCGTCGTCGTGCTCCGGTACTACGAGGGGTTGTCCGAAGCCGAGATCGCGGCCGCGATGCGGATCAGCCCCGGGACGGTGAAGAGCCAGGCCAGCAAGGCGCTGGCCAGCCTGCGGGGAAAGTTGGGGACCCTGGTGGGGGCGGGTGACGAGTGGTGAACCTCGAGGACGAACTGAGCCGGCTGTTCTCCGACGAGCGCCTCGACGTGCCCGTCCGGCCCGGCGCGGAGCTGCTGGTGGTGGCCGGCGCCCGGCGGCGGCGGTACCGGCGCAACGCGGCGGTGGCGACCGGCGGCGCGCTGACGATGGTCGCGGTCATCGCGGTGGGCATCACGCTGTCCGGCATCGGCGGGGGCCGGACGGACACGCTGCCCGCGACGAACCTGCCGGTGACCACGATCGCGTCGACGCCCGGTCCGGAGTCCGGCGCGCCGCTGCCGCCGACCAGTTCCAGCGCGCCGCCGCAATCGTCGTCGGCGGGGGTGACGAGCGTGCCGAGCGTGCCGGGTTCGCACAGCGCCTCTCGCAGCACGCCCCGGAGTTCGAGCGTGCCGGCGGGCTCGGCGCAACGCCCGGGCTCCACCGACCCGACGATCGGCCCCAGTGGCTGGGGCCGCCTGGCGCTGGGGATGAGCGAGGCGGACGCGGTGGCGTCGGACGAGTTCGACATGACGGAGGGCTACTCGGGCAGTCCGTGCCACCGGTACTGGCTGAAGGGCGGCGGCTCCCCGGTCGACATATCGCCCACCTACGGGGTGGCCCGCATCTCGGCGAAGCCCGGGGTGACCACCCCGGAGGGAATCGGAGTCGGCTCGACGGACGCCGAGGTGATGGCGGCGTACCCCAACGCCACGACGGCCAACTACCTCATCACGGCACCGGTGCCGGGCAACCCGGACGCGGTGTACCTGTTCAACACGGACCCGTCGCAGAAGGTCTTCAGCCTGCGGCTGGAACTGGCGAGCCACCACTGCTGAACCGCAACCCGGCCACGGAAGCGGGCCGACTACGCCCCAGACCTCCCCCGCCCCCGATCCACAGCCGATCTTTGGTCGCCGACCAGGCGTGTCAAGGTACTCTTTCCCGCCTTGACACGCCTGCTCGGCGACCGAAACACAATCCGGAATCGGGGGCGGGGGAGGTCGGCACCCAAGGCGACCACCTGGCGCTGGCCGCGTGACCGTTATAACTATACCGAGGTGGGAAGTGGTCGAACTGAACAGCCGTAGCGAGCCGACCGTGCGTCCGGACGGTGCCGTGATGGAGATCCGCGAGTCCGGTCCGGACGATCTGGCCGCCGTCCTGGGGCTGTTCGACGCGGCCGTCGCCTGGCTCGTCGCCCGGGGCAGTGCCGGCCAGTGGGGCACCGAACCCTGGTCGGCGGACCCGGCGAAGGTCGAGCGCGTCCGCACCATGCTGCGCGAGGGCCGCCCGTTCCTGGCCACTTCGGACGGTGCCCCGGTCGGCGCCCTGATCCTCGACCACCCGCTGCCGTACACGCCGCCGGTCGACGAGCCCGAGGTGTACGTGACGCTGCTGCTGGCCTCCCGCGAGCACCGCGGCGTGGGCGCCCGGCTGCTGGAGTTCGCCCGCCAGGACGCCCGTGCCCGCGGCATCGGCCTGCTGCGCGTGGACTGCTGGGCCGGCGGTGACGGCAAGCTCGTCCGCTACTACGAGAGCCAGGGGTTCACCCCGACGGAGCGGGCGCGCGTGCGTGACGACGTGTGGGTGCAGATCTTCGAACAGCGAGTGTGACACCTCTGGCGCGAATGTCAGTTACCGGGCAGTATGTCCGCCATGGCAACGTTGCACGGCAAGGTCATCGTGATCACCGGGGGCGCGCAGGGGATCGGCGCCACCACGGCCGCCGCCCTGGTGCGGCTGGGCGCGAAGGTCGCGATCGGCGACCTCGACCCGGTCCTCGCCGAGAAGACCGCCGGTGAGCTGGGCGGCGACACGATCGCCCTGCCACTGGACGTCACCGACCACCGCGGCTTCACCGAGTTCCTGGACGAGGTCGAGCGCCGTCTCGGGCCGATCGACGTGCTGATCAACAACGCCGGCGTCATGCTGCTGTCGCCCCTGGCCGACGAGGACGACGCGGCGACCGCGAAGCAGCTCGACGTCAACCTGCACGCGGTCATCCACGGCACCCGCGAGGCGATCCGCCGCATGCGGCCGCGCGGTCGCGGCCACATCGTCAACGTCGCCTCCATGGCGGGCAAGGCCGGCTTCCCGGGCGCGGCGACCTACTGCGCCACCAAGCACGCCGTCGTCGGGCTGTCCGAGGCGGTGCGGCAGGAGCTGCGTGGGTCCGGGGTGGACATTTCGTGCGTCATGCCCGCGGTCGTACGCACCCACCTCGCCGACGGGTTGCCGGAGACGAAGCTCTTCCCGTCGCTGCGGCCGGAGGACGTCGCCAAGGCGATCGTCGCGACCCTGCACAAGCCGCGGTTCGACGTGTTCGTGCCGAAGTCGCTGGACGTCACCGGCCGGGTGAGCCGGCTGCTGCCGCGCGCGGTCGCGGAGTGGTTCATGCGCGCGATCGGCGCCGACAAGGTCTTCACGCAGGCGCACGCGGGCGCGCGGGCGGAGTACGAGGCGAGGGTGCGGCGACCGTGAAGTACCGTCGGTCCGGGAGAAGGATCCGCGGCGTGAACGGAGTTTCGAGGTAGATGGTGGTACCCGCAGTGACCGCGATGGCGGCCAACGCGCTCGGCGTCCTGCGCGGCGGTCTCGCCGATCTGCGGCCGGTGCCGCGCGTGCTGGTCGACCAGGGCCCGAACCGGTCGCTGTACCGGATGACGCCGTCGCCGGAGGGTGATCCGGTGCTGGACGCGCTGGCGCTGGCCGCCCCGGCGCTGTGCTTCGACCTGCGGCGCGGCTGCAGCGTCGCCGAGCACCTCGTCGAGCGGGGCCGCCGCACCTACCTCGTGGACTACGGCACGGTCGCGTTCTCCGACCGGCGGCTGGGCATCGAGCACTGGATCGACGAGGTGCTGCCGCGTGCCATCCGCAAGGTCAGCGAGGACTCCGGCGGGCGCGGCGTGCACCTGGTCGCGTGGTGCCTGGGCGGGCTGTTCTCCCTGCTGACCACGGCGGACCGGCCCGACCTGCCGGTGCGGTCGATCACCACGGTGGCTTCGCCGGTCGACTTCACCGCCATCCCGCTGGTCGCGCCGTTCCGGCCGCTGGTGGACCTCACCGGCGGCTACCTGCTCACCCCGCTGTACCGGATGCTCGGCGGCGCACCGTCCTATGTGGTCGAGCGGGTGTTCTGGGCGACGGGCATCAACAAGCAGCTGACGAAGCCGCTGGCGATCCTGCAGAACCTCGGCGACCGGGACTACCTGGCCCAGATCGAGGCGGTCGACCACTTCATGGACAACATGATCGCCTATCCCGGGCGCACGTTCGGGCAGATGTACCACCGGTTCTTCCGCGCCAACGACCTCGTCGAGGGCGGGCTGGACCTGAACGGGCGGATCATCTCGCTGGCCGGCGTGAAGGTGCCGACGCTGGTGATCGCCGGGCAGGCCGACACGATCGCCCCGAGGCGCGCCGTGGAGCGGCTGGTGCCGTTGCTGGAGAACGCGCCGGAGGTGCGGTTCGAGACGGCGCCGGGCGGGCACCTCGGCGTGCTGACCGGCCGCCGCGCCCGGGCCACGACGTGGCGCCACATCGACGACTTCCTGGACGCGCAACTGTCCGGTTAGGACTTCGTCGAGAGGTGGCTCACGTGGTGGTGCGGACAGCGGCGCGACGCTGCCCCTGACCGAGGCGCTCCGCTCGGCAGGGCCACGTCGGCGCCGCCCTCGCGAGGAACCGCCCCCTCGCCGGCCCAGGCGGGCCGCACTCCGGTGGCTCCTCGCCGTGCGATCGCCTCCTCCGGAACTCCCGCCCGCCGGCCCGACCGCCACCTCTGACGGACGCGCTCCGCGGCAGCGCGCCCGGCCGCGCGGGCGCCGTCCTCGCGAGGAACCGCCCACTCGCCGGCCGACCGCCATGCCTCGCGGCCGCGCTCCGCGCGGCTGCGCTCCCTACCCGTTGGCGCTGTCGTGGAACCGCCGGCTTGCCAGCCCTGCCGTCGCCCTCTGTGGGCGCGCTTTGCCTGGCGGGCCGTACTCCGGTGGCTCCTCGCCGTGGGATCGCCTCCTCCGGAACTCCCGCCCGCCGGCCCGACCGCCACCTCTGACGGACGTGCTCCGCAGCAGCGCCCCCGGCCGCGCGGGCGCCGTCCTCGCGAGAAACTGCCCACTCGCCGGTCGACCGTCAAGCCTCACGGCCGCGTATCCGGCCGGCGGTGCGAGCCGCGTAGGTTTCACACGCGGCTGCGCGGCGGCCCGCTAGGACTTCATCTGCCCGATCTGGATCAGGTTGCCGCACGTGTCGTCGAACACCGCGGTGATCACCGTGCCCATGTCGGTCGGCTCCTGCGTGAACCGCACGCCCAGGCCGCGCATGCGCTCGTACTCGGCCTGCACGTCCTCGACCGCGAACATCGTCCACGGGATGCCGTCGGCGACGAGCGCGTCCTTGAACGGCTTCACCGCCGGGTGGCCGCTCGGTTCCAGCAGCAGCTCGGTGCCCTCCGGGTCCTCCGGCGACACCACGGTCAGCCACCGGTCCGCGCCCATCGGGATGTCGTGCTTCGTCACGAAACCCAGCACGTCGGTGTAGAACCGCAGCGCCTTCTCCTGGTCGTCGACGAGCACGCTCGCCAGGTTGATCCTCACGTCTGTCCCCGCTTCCTGAGCCACCGCTCGACGATCGGTTCGAGCGGTTCGGTGTTGATGTGGTGGAACTTGTACCGGCCCTCGCGCCGGGTCTCGACCAGACCGGCGGACTCGAGCACGTCGAGGTGCTGCGACACCGCCTGCCGGGACGAACTCAACCCGTGGATCGACACCAGCCGCGCGCACAGCTCGAACAGCGTCTGCCCGTCGCGGCTGGTCAGTTCGTCGAGGATCGTCCGGCGCGTGGGATCGGCCAGGGCTTTGAAGACGTCACCCACAGCCGAAACGATAGGCAAGTGGATACTTGCCTGTCAAGCTGACCGTCTCCTGTGTATATTAGGATTCATCCTAGGAAGGTTAGGAAAAATGCCACGTGGGAGGATCACCCCGGACGCCCTGGTGTCCGCCGCCGCCGACCTGGCCGACGAGATCGGCTTCGAGAACGTCACGCTGGCGGCGCTCGCGAAGCGCTTCGGCGTTCGCGACGCCAGCCTCTACACCCACATCCGGAGCCTGGCCGACCTGCGGGAACGCGTGGCGCTGCGGGCGCTCACCGAATGGGCGGACGCACTCGGCGCGGCCGTGGCGGGACGCTCCCGCCGGGAAGCGCTGACCGCCTTCGCCGATACCTACCGGGCTCTGGCGACGGGGCACCCCGGCCGCTACGCGGCGACCCGGTACCCCGTGTCGCCCGAGCGGGCCGCTGCGACGCCGGGCGTGGCCCGCATCATCGAGGTCTGCTACGCGCTGCTGCGCGGCTACGACCTGTCCGAACCGGACGCCACCGACGCGGTCCGGTTCCTGCGCAGCACCCTGCACGGCTTCAGCGACCTGGAGGCCACCGGCGGCTTCACCGCCGACCACGGCGTCGACGTCTCGTGGCGGCGCGCGGTCGACATGCTCCACCACACCCTCGACAACTGGACGAAGATCCAGTGATCCGACAGGAGAAACCCATGCGCATCACGCTCGACGGCACCCCCATCGACTACTACGAGCGCGGCGACGGCCCACCGCTGCTGCGCCTGCCCGGCGGCTCCGGCCACGCCGGCGTCCTCGACGCGCTCACCGCGCACCTGGCCGCCCACTACCGCGTCGTCGCGATGTCCAGCCGCCTGGTCTCCGCGCGCCCGGACGGCGACCAGCACCCGAAGGACTACGCCGAGGACGTCCTCGGTCTCATCGAGGCGCTCTTCGACGAGCCGCCGGTCGTGTTCGCCTTCAGCGCCGCGCGATCACCACCCTCGAACTGCTGACCCGCCATCCCGACCGCCTCCGCCTCGCGATCGTCCACGAGCCCCCGGTGCTCCGCCTGCTGCCCGACGCCGCACGCCACCGCGACGCGCTCGAAGCGGTCCGGACGGCCGCGCGTGCCGGGGAGATGGACGAAGCGGGCCGGCTCATGACCGAAGCGATGACCACGCCGGTGCCCGGCGGAGACTCGCCGGAGCTGCGCCACCCCGGTGACTGGCTCGACGGCTACGCCGGGACCAGCCCGGAACCGCCCACGCCGGAGCTGCTGGAGTTGTTCGCCCATCTCCGCGAACTCCAGCCGCTGTTCCTGGAGCACGTCCTGGTTCCGTTCACCAGCACGGAGGTCGACCTGGCCGCGCTCGGCGCGGTGGGCCGGCGGCTGGTGCCCGCGGCCGGAATCGACTCGCGGGGGCAGCTGCCCTACCGGGCCGCCGCGGCGCTCGCCACCGGGCTCGGACTGCCGCTGACCGAGTTCCCCGGCGGCCACCTCGGGTCCGTGGAGCGGCCCGCGCAGTTCGCCGGGGCGCTCACCGCGCTCGTCGAAGCTAGGCGGGTTTGATGTTGTGCCAGCGGTTGAAGACGTTGTCCGGGTCGTACTCGGCCTTGATCCGTTGCAGGCGCTGGTAGTTCTCCGGCCCGTAGCCGGCGACGACGCGGTCGGCGCCCTCGTCGCCGATGAAGTTGAGGTAGACGTCGCCGCACGCCCACGGCCGCATGTCGGCGCGCAGGTTGCGGGCCCAGGCGATGGCGCGGTCGTCGTCGGCCGGTTCGGCCCACAGGCCCAGCGGGTGCACGGCCCACTTGGTGTCGCGGTCGAACCCCGGCCACTCCTGGCCGGAGGCGACCGCGCCGCCCCAGGGCAGCAGCGCGTGCTGCGACGGTGACGGCACCACCATGTCCTCGGCGCGTTCGCAGAACCGGTCCAGGGCTTCGTCGGGGAGTTCGCGCAGGTTCTCGTCGGACCAGTAGTTCCGGAAGCCGGGCGGGTCGTCGAGCATGCACTGCAGGTCGGCGTAGGGGATGTCGGTGATGACGCGGCCCTGCGGTGCGGTGGCCAGGAGCGGTCCGATGAGCTCGCGTAGCCGGGTTTCCGGGCCGATGCAGGTCACCAGCACGCCGCAGCAGAGCTTGCCGACGAGGTGGCCGGGCACGAACTCCTCGGGCGGGCCGGTGAGGAAGAGCAGGCCGCCGCCGATCTCGTCCGGCGCGGCGTGCATCAGGTCGCGGTAGACGCCGGCGACCGCGCGTCCCTGGTCGGCGGGCCACAGCATCAGGGCGATCGAGAACTCGGGGAGCTCGTGCAGGCGGAAGGTGAGCCGGGTGGCGATGCCGAAGTTGCCGCCGCCGCCGTGCAGGGCCCAGAAGAGGTCCGCGTTTTCGTGCTCGCTGGCGGTGACCTCGCGTCCGGCGGCGGTGACGAGGTCGACGGAGAGCAGGTTGTCGCAGGCGAGGCCGAACTTGCGCTCGAGCCAGCCGGACCCGCCGCCGAGCGTCAGGCCGGCGACGCCGGTGGTCGAGACGCGGCCGCCGGTGGTCGCCAGGCCGTGCGGCTGGCAGGCCCGGTCGAAGTCGCCCCAGGTGGCGCCACCGTCGGCCGTCGCGGTTTTCGCGCCGGGGTCGACGGTGACGGCGTTGAGGCGCCGCAAGTCGATGACGAGGCCGCCGTCGACCAGACACGCCCCGGCGACGCTGTGCCCGCCACCCCGCACGGCGACCGGGAGGTGGCGGTCCCGGGCGAATTCCAAGGCCGACTTGATGTCCCGCACGGTCGCGCACTGCGCGATGACCTGCGGGCGGGCGGTGATCATGGCGTTGAAGACGCCGCGGACGTTGTCGAAGTCGTGGTCTGCGGGGGTGACGACCCGCCCGTCGAAGCGGGCGCGCAAACCCTCCACCGAGGCCGGCTCGACCAGGTAACTAGTCATCTCAGTGCCTCCCTCCGGGATAGTAGGGAGAGTCGTATCCGGGAGGGCCGCGTTACAGCGGAGTCAGTGCCGCCACACCTTGGCCGCCGACAGGAGCAACAGCGCGGCCAGCAGCGGGATCAGCACGCCGTCCGGCACCGCGCCGAGCAGCAGTCCGCCGAGCACCGTGCCCGCGATCGAACCGGCGGCCATCACCGCGACGAAACGGCCGTTCTCGCGCAGTACGGCGAAACTCCGGTCCCTGCTGTAGCGCACGAAGGCGACCAGCATCGTCGGCAGGGAGACCGCCAGCGAGAGGCTGCCCGCGAGCTTGATGTCCGCTCCGAACAGCAACACGATCGTCGGGATCAGCAGCTCCCCGCCGGCCACGCCCATGAGCGCGGCGACCACCCCGATGGCCACCCCCGCCGCGACCCCGGCGACGGTCCGGGCCGCCGGCAGCAGCGCGAACGGTTCGAGCGAGCCGAAGTGGGTGGCGAGGAGCACGCCGGCGATCACCACCAGCAGGATCGCCAGCACGCGGTACAGCAGCGCCGCCCGCATCCGGGTGGCCCACGTCGCGCCGAGCCACGCGCCGGCCACGCTGCCCGGCAACAGGGTGACGAGGACGTCCCAGCGCGCGCCGGCCTCCGCGAACGGCACGGCGAACAGCCGGACGGGCAGTGCGGTGACGACGACCACCAGGCTCATCGCCTTGTTGAGGATCACCGCGTGCAGCGCGGCGAACCCGAAGACCGCGATCAGCAGCGGCAGGCGGAACTCCGCGCCCCCGAGGCCGACCATCCCGCCGAGAACCCCAATGCCCCCACCAGCGGCGAACACCCGAGCCGTCATCACCCGGGCACGGTAACCCACGTGCTCCTGCCGTCACGAGCGATCTTGAAAACCGCCCGTCCGGCTTTCCGGACGGGCGGTTTCCCTTGTCTCACAACCTACTTCAGCTCCGCGCTCGTCTTCCCCAGCAGCCGGCGCGCCACGATCAGCTGCTGGATCTGCTGCGTGCCCTCGAAGATGTCCAGGATCTTCGAATCCCGGGCCCACTTCTCGAGCAGCATGTCCTCCGTGTAGCCGAGCGTGCCGATCAGCTCGACGCACTTCAGCGTGATCTCCACGACCGAACGGCCGGCCTTCGCCTTCGCCATGGAGGCCTGCAGCGAGTTCGGCTTGCGGTTGTCGGCCATCCACGCCGACTCCAGCGTCAGCAGGTACGCCGCCTCGTAGTCGGCTTCCAGTTCCAGGTACGTGGCCGCCGCGGCGTGCTGGTGGTGCGCGGGGCGGTCGTAGTCCACCACGACACCCGCCTCGGCGAGGATCTTCGCCGTCTCCTCCAGCGCCGCCCGCGCCAGGCCGACCGCCATCGCCGCGACCAGGGGGCGCGTGTTGTCGAAGGTCTGCATGACCCCCGCGAACCCCTTGGACGTGTTGATCTCCGGCGAGCCGAGCAGGTTCTCCTTCGGCACGCGGCAGTTGTCGAACCGCAGCACCGCCGTGTCCGACGCGCGGATCCCGAGCTTGTGCTCCAGCCGCACGACCTCGAAGCCCGGCGTGCCCTTCTCCACCACGAACGACTTGATCGCCGCGCGCCCGAGCGACTTGTCCAAAGTGGCCCAGACGACCACGGCGTCCGCGCGGTCACCCGCGGTCACGAAGATCTTCTCGCCGTTCAGCACGTAGCTGTCGCCGTCTTCGGTGGCGGTCGTGGTGATGTTCGCCGAGTCCGAACCCGTGCCCGGCTCGGTGATCGCCATCGCGGCCCACGTCTTCGCGAACCGCTTCAGCTGCTCGTCGTTCGCCACCGACGCGATCGCCGCGTTGCCCAGCCCCTGCCGCGGCATCGACAGCAGCAGACCGACGTCGCCCCAGCACATTTCGATCGCGCCGAGCACCGTCGCCAGGTTGCCGCCGTTGCGGTTCCCGGTCGCCTTCTCCTTTTCGTCGCGCCGCACGCCCTGCGCGCCCGCGCCGCCCTCGCCGGAGGAGTTCAGCCCGTCCAGCACCGCGGCGAACATGTCCAGCTCGACCGGGTACTCGTGCTCGGCGCGGTCGTACTTCCGCGAGATCGGCCGCAGCACTTCCGACGCCGCCTGGTACGCCTGATTGATCAGCGCCCGGGCCTTCTTCGGGGTTTCCAGATTGATCATGATGACCTTCCCAGGCTTGTCAGAGGAGGACGACGCCCTCGAGCACACCGATCGCACGCAGGTCGCGGTACCACCGCTCGACCGGGTGCTCCTTCACGAACCCGTGCCCGCCCAGCAGCTGCACACCGGCGCTGCCGATGCGCATGCCCTTGTCCACGGCCAGCTTGCGGGCCAGCGCGACCTCGCGGGCGAACGGCTTGCCCTGCTCGGCCCGCGCCGCGGCGCGCAGCATGACCAGGCGCATGCCCTCCAGCTCGATCGCGATGTCCGCGACCGAGAACGCGACCGCCTGGCGGTGGCTGATCGGTTCGCCGAACGCCGTGCGCTCGTTCACGTACGGGATCACGTAGTCCAGGACGGCCTTCGCGGTGCCGGTGGCCAGCGCGGCCCAGCCCAGGCGGGACAGCCGCACCGCCTCGGTGAACACCTCCGGCGAGCCGCCGCCGAGCAGCGCGCCCGCGGGCAGCGACACCTTCTCCAGGTGCAGCTTCCCGGTCGCCGCGCCGCGCAGGCCCATCGCCGGCTCGGCCTCGATCGACACGCCCGCCGTCGACGACTCGACGAGGAACAGTGCCGGCCCGCGCCCCTCGAGGTCGGCGGACACGACGAACAGTTCGGCCTGCGCCGCGCGCGGGACCAGGGACTTCACGCCGTCCAGCTGGTAGCCGCCGGGCGTGCGACGGGCCTTGGTGGCCGGCTTGACCGGGTCGAACAATGGCTTGGACTCCAGCAGGGCCAGCGCCGCGGCCGGCACGTTCTCGCCGACGAACTCCGGCAGGTAGTCGGCCTGCTGCTGCGCGTCGCCCCACAGGACGAGCGCGTTGCTGACCGCCGACGGCGCGAGCACCGCGACGGCCAGGCCGAGGTCGCCGTGGGCGAGTGCCTCGGCGACCAGCGCGTTGGTGACGACCGAGCGTTCGGCACCCGCGCCGCCCAGCTCCTCCGGGATGCCGATGAGCGTCACGCCCAGTTCGGCGGCCCTGGTGAGCAGACCGTCCGGCGGGCTGAGCTTCTCGTCCGCCTCGGCGGCCGCCGGGCGCAGCTGCTCGGCCGCGAACTCACCGACCGTCTCGACGATCATCTGCTGGTCTTCGGACGGCGTGAGGTCGAACAGACCCTTGTCCTCGGCCGGGGCCGGGCGGGTCGCGTCACCGCCCCGCTTGCGCGAGGAGGAGAACGTCCGGCTGGCCGCGCCGGCGACCTTGAAACCGTTCCTCGTCGCCGCCGAAACCAGGTTCTGCACCGGCTCGCGCAACCCGCTGCGTTCCAGCGTCCTGCTGCCCGCGAGCCGGGAGAGGGCGGCCAGGCCGAAGCCCATCACGTCCCGCTTCCGGCCGCCGTTCTCCCTGAGCGCCGCCACGTCGCACTCCCATCGCCGTTACCTACTCACGAGTAGGTTAGCGCATGGAGGCCGGTGAACGCCACCGCCCCGGTCAATCGTGCAGGCCGAAGCGGTCGTGCCACCGGCGCAGCCGCGCGGGCGCCCACCAGTTCACCGCTCCCAGCAGCCGCATCGCCGACGGCACCAGCAGCCCGCGCACGAGGGTCGCGTCCACCAGCACGGCCAGTGCGAGCCCGACTCCCAGCAGCTTGAGCACGCTCAACCCGGAGGTGGCCACCGCGGCGAGGACGACGGCCACCACGAGCGCGGCGGCCGAGACCAGCCGTCCCGTGCGCTCCAGGCCCGCCGCCACCGCGCGCGTGTTGTCGCCGTGTGCCAGGTACTCCTCCCGGATGCGGGACAGCAGGAACACGCTGTAGTCCATGGACAGGCCGAAGGCGATGCAGAACATCAGGATCGGCACCGTCACCTCGAGCCGTCCGGTGTGGACGAAGTCGCCGACCAGCCACTTGAGGTGGCCGTCCTGGAAGACGTACACCATGGCGCCGAACGACGCCGTCAGGCTGAGCACGGTGAGCACGAGCTGCTTCAACGGGATCACCACGCTGCCGGAGAACAGGAACAGCAGCACGAGCATGCTCACCACGATGATCAACGCCGCCCACGGGATGCGTTCGGCCAGCATGTCCTTGGTGTCGGTCAGGACCGCCGCGTCCCCGCCGACCAGGGCGGGACCGGGGGCGGGCAGGGCGCGCACGGCACGGACGTGTTCCTCCGCCGCCGCGGAGTTGGGTTCGGCGGCCGAGGCGACCGACAGCCACCCGCCCTGCCCCGAAGACGCCCCGATGTCGACTCGTGCCGTTCCGGGCAGGCCGGCCACGCTCTGGGCGTACGCGGCCACGGCCGGCGGGTCCGCGTCCGGCAGCACCACGACGACCGGAGCGGCCCCGCCGCCGGGGAACTCCGTCCGCACCGCGTCGCCGGCGATCTGCGCCGGGCTGTCCCGGGGCAGCACCCGGTCGTCGAGCAGGCCGAACTGGGCCTGGCCGAACGGCAGGGCCAGCGCGACGAGCACCGTGGCCGCGGACGCCCCCACCAGCACCGGCCGCCGCATCACCCGCACCGCGAGCCGTCGCCACAGGCCGAACCGGTGGCGGCGCAGCCGGGCGAACGGGTCGAACCGGTCCAGCCGGTGCCCGAGCAGGGCGAGCACCGGTGGCAGCACCAGGATGGACGCGAGCGCGGCGAGCGCGACCACCGCGATCCCGGCGAAGGCCAGCGACCGCAGGAAGTAGATCGGGAACACCAGCAGCGCGGACAGGGACAGGCCGACCGTGACCGCGGAGAACAGGACCGTCCGCCCGGCGGTTCGCAGCATCGTGACGATCGCCTCCGCGGTGTCGCGCCCGGCTGCCAGTTCCTCCCGGTAGCGCGTGACGAGGAACAGGCTGTAGTCGACGGCGAGCCCGAAGCCGAGCGCGGTGGCGATGTTCAGCCCGAAGATCGAGACCGGGGTGACGGTGGTGAGCAGCCGCAGGATGGCGAGGGTGCCGGCGACGGTGACGGCCCCGATCAGCACCGGCAGCGCGGCCGCGGCGAGCGAGCCGAACGCCACCAGCAGGATCAGCAGTGTCAGCGGCGCGGCGATCAGCTCGGCTCGGGTCAGGTCGGCGGCGCTCTGCCGGTCCGCCTCCTCGTTGACGGTGGCCGAGCCCGTGGCGAGTACGTCCAGGCCGTCGTGACGTCCGCCCAGGTCCTTGGCGAGTGCGCGGGCGGTGTGGCTGATCTCGGTGTCGTCCCCGCTCAGCTTCGCCACGACGAGCGCGCTCCGGCCGTCCGCCGACCGCAGGGCGGGATCGCCGGTCGTCCAGTAGGAGTGGGCGAACCGCACGCCGGGGGTGGTGGCCAGCCGCTCGGTGAGGCGGGTGCCCGCGGCCGCGTGCGCGGACACGTCGTCGCCGGCGCGGACCACGAGCACGAAGTCCGGCGCCCCGGCGTGGAACCGGTCGGCGAGCATCCGGTCCGCCCGCACCGACTCGAACGAGGGGGCCGTGTAGCCGCCGCTGGACAGCTC
Source organism: Amycolatopsis thermalba (assembly GCF_003385215.1). GTDB lineage: Bacteria > Actinomycetota > Actinomycetes > Mycobacteriales > Pseudonocardiaceae > Amycolatopsis_E > Amycolatopsis_E thermalba. Next base: position 30,090 of record NZ_PQHW01000031.1, read on the forward strand.
GCCGGCGGCGCCGCTGCCGAACACGCCGGCCAGTACCGCGAAGAACGCGGCGAGGACCAGTGCGCGAACCCGGTGCCGCAGGAGCCGCCGGGCCAAAGTGGACAGTGCGCCGCCGGGGGCGGTGGTGGACGTGGTCATGGTGCCTCTCCGGCGGGCTGCGGGGTGCGGGTGGGGCGGAGCAGGGCGAGGGCGAGTGCCGATCCGGCCGCGGCGAAGGCGGCGGTGGTCAGGAAACCGGCGTGCAGACCGGCCAGGTACCCGCGGCTCGTGGTGACGGCTTCGGCGAGCACCAGGACGACGGCGACGCCCAGCCCGGAGCCGGCCCGCTGGGCGGTGCCGACGATCCCGCCCGCGATCCCGGCGTCGGACTGGCCGACGGCGGTGACGGCGGGCACCGTCGCGCCCGCGAACGCGGTGGGCAGGCCGGCGCCGAAGATCAGCGACGGGAGCAGGATGTCGGTCAGGTAGTCCGCCGCGGGCGGGAGCAGCGCGTACCAGGCCAGTGCGACGGCCTGGAGCGCGAGCCCGAGCGCCAGGGCGCCCGGGCCGCCGATCCGGGCGAGCACGCCAGGCAGCGCCGTTCGCGCCGCGACGATGCCCACCACCGCGACCGGCAGGACGGCCAGCCCGGACTGCACGGGCGTGTACTGCTGCGTGTTCTGCAAGTAGAGGGCCAGCAACGCGAACGCGGGCACGTGGGCCGCACCCACCAGCGCGTTGATCACCGCGGTGACGCTGACCTCGCGGATCCGGTAGAGCCGCAGTGGCATCACCGGTTCGGCCGCGCGGGCTTCGACGACCAGGAACACGACCAGCAGCACGGCCCCGGCGACCAGGGTGACGACTGCCGTGGCCGGGTCGCCGTGCAGCGCGGGCAGGCCGTAGCCGAGCAGCACCAGCGCCGCCGTGCCGGTCACCGCTCCGCGGATGTCCAGCCGGCGGGGCGCGGTGACCACCGGATCCGCCGGCAGCAACCGCGCGACGAGCCCCAGCGCCACGACGCCGACCGGCACGTTGATCAGGAAGATCGACGGCCAGCCCAGGGCCTGGGTGAGCACGCCGCCGAGGGCGGTGCCGATCGCCGCGCCCGAGGCGCCCATCGCGCTCCACACCCCGAACGCCCGCCGTCGCGCGTCCGGCGCGGTGAACGTCGCCGTGAGCAGGGCCAGCTGCGCCGGCACGACGACGGCCGCCGCGACGCCCTGCGCGACGCGGGCCGCGATCAGCACCGTGGCCGTCGGCGCGAGACCGGCCGCGGCCGACGCCACGGTGAACAGCGCCAGACCGGCGCGGAACACGCGCCGGGGTCCCAGCAGGTCGGCCGCCCGTCCGCCGAGCAGCATGCAGCCGCCGAAGGCCAGCAGGTACGCGTTGGTCACCCAGCTCAGCGCGGCCTCGCCCAGCCCGAGGCTCGCCCCGATGGCGGGCAGCGCGATGTTGACGACCGTCGCGTCGAGCAGGACCACCAGCTCGACCACGGTGATGAGCAGCAGGGCCCCGCGTCTTCCGTCCACGAGTGCCTCCTCCAATTTCACTAGAGCATTGCTCTAGTGAGTGTTCCGCTAGAGTGTTGCTCTAGTCAAGGAGGAGGCGTGGTGGCGGAGCGGGTACCGGGGAAGACCGGGGTGCGGGCGGCGAAGGCCGCGCGGACGCGGGCGCGGATGCTCGACGCGGCGAAGGCGCTGTTCGTGCGGCAGGGCTACGCGGCGACGAGCATGCAGGCCATCGCGAAGGAGGCCGGCGTCGCGGTGCAGACCCTGTACTTCACGTTCGCCACGAAGCGGGCGATCCTCGGCGAGCTGCTGGACGTCCACGTGGCGGGCGACACCGAGCCGGTGCCGACGCTGGACCGGCCGTGGGTGGCCGAGGCGATGGCCGCGCCGCCCGCCGAGCAGCTGCGGCTCATGGTGGCCGGCGCGGGCACGATCTTCGCGCGCGTCGCGGACATCCTCGAGGTCGTCCGGTCCGCCGCCGCGGTGGACCCGGAGATCGCCGAGATGTGGCAGGTCAACCTGGATCAGCGGCGGACCGTGATGACCGCGTTCGCCGAGCGGCTGGTGGCGAAGACCGAGCTCCGGGGCGGGATCGACGCGGAGCGGGCGGCCGACATCGCGCTGGCGACCCTCTCGCCCGAGGTCTACCACCTGCTCGTGCACCAGCGGGGCTGGAGCGCGCGGGAGTGGACGGACTGGGCCGCCGACGCCCTGGTGCGTCAGTTCCTGCCCGATCCGTGAGGCCGGCTAGCCCAGGTCCAGTACCGCCGCCATCAGGACCCGCAGCTCGGCGGCCAGTCCCGGTCTCGAATTGACTCTCCGGGTGCGCGACAGGTCGTTCGCAATCGTCAGGGCCGCGTGCACCGTGATCTTCGCTTCGCGGGGGTTCAGCGACGGCTGCGCGGCGCCCAGCAGGCTGACCCACTGCGCCACGTAGTCCCGCTGGATGCGCAGCAGCTCGGCGCCCTCTTCCTCGGCGTAGTTGACCGCGTCGGCCGAGAACGACACCGCCAGCTCCGCCGAACCGGTCAGCACCCGCACGTACGAATCGATCAGCCCGCGCAGCGCCTCCGTCTCGTCCGCGCTGCTCAGCCGCACCCGTTCCGCGTCCAGCAGCAACCGGTCCGCCGCCCGGCGCGCGATCGCCCCCAGCAGCGCCGCCTTGCTCGAAAAGTGCCGGTACACGCTGGGGCCCGCGATACCGGCCGCCGCGCCGATGTCCTCCATGCTCACCGCGTGGAAGCCGCGCCGCTGGAACAACTCCGCCGCCGCCGACAGGATCTGCTCCCGCCGCGAAACCACCCCGACCCCAGCCGGTGCGGGCGCCGGCTCGGCGACATCGTCCGGCAGCCGCACGTGCAGCACCCGGCGGGCCAGCGAAGCCAGCAGCTCGGCGAACCGCTTCCGCGCCACCGACGTCCGGTGGACCGAAACACTGCCGAACACGCTCATCGCCGCCCAGCACAGCAGTTCCGCGTCCGCAGGCCCCAGGTCGGGGCGCAGGTTCATGAGCTCCTTGGCCCACGACGTGAGCAACGCCGCCGACCGGCGGCCGATCTCGCGCTGGTCCTCCGGCGACAGGTGCCGCCCCTCCCACCGCCACAGCGCCGCCACGTCCCGCCGCTCCACCGACGACTCCGCGATGCCCCGCAGCAGCCGCTCCACCTGCGCGCCGTCCGGCCGGCGCAGGGTCGACAACGCGGCCGCGGTCGCGTCCTCCATCTCCCGCACGCCGTCGAGCAGCACGTACGCCAGGATCGCCTGCTTGTCCGCGAAGTGCCGGTACACGGCGGGACCGGTGATGCCGGCCGCCGCGGCGATGTCGTTGATGCCCACCCCGTGGTAGCCGCGGGCGCGGAACAGCTCGGCGGCCAGGCCGGCCAGCTGGGCCTTGCGGTCGGGGCGACGGGACGTACTCGACATGGTGATCCCACTCTAGCCGGAGTGAGACCCCCTGCAAACGGTTGACACCAGGGGAATCAGCCGGAGTATGTTAGTGGCAATTAGCGTCAGACCCAGACGGATGCAGTAAGCAGGAAGGACCGTCGGTGTGAGCAACGAGGCATACATCTACGAGGCGATCCGGACGCCTCGTGGCAAGAACAAGGGCGGGTCCCTGCACGGGGTCAAGCCGATCGACCTCGTGACCGGACTGATTCACGAACTCCAGGCCCGGCACCCGGGCCTGGACCCGGCCGCGATCAACGACATCATCCTCGGCGTCGTCTCGCCGGTCGGTGACCAGGGCGCCGACATCGCGCGCGCCGCGGCGATGGCCGCCGGCGTGCCCGACACCGTCGCCGGTGTCCAGCTCAACCGCTTCTGCTCCTCGGGTCTGGAGGCCGTCAACCAGGCCGCCGCCCGGGTGCGCTCCGGCTGGGAGAACCTGATCATCGCCGGTGGCGTCGAGTCGATGTCGCGCGTGCCGATGGGCTCCGACGGCGGCCCGATGTTCACCGACCCGGCCACGAACTACGACACGTACTTCGTGCCGCAGGGCATCGGCGCGGACCTGATCGCCACCATCGAGGGCTTCAGCCGCGAGGACGTCGACGCCTTCGCGGTGCGCTCGCAGGAGAAGGCCGAGGCCGCCTGGTCCGGCGGCTACTTCGCGAAGTCGGTCGTGCCGGTCAAGGACATCAACGGTGTCACGATCCTCGACCACGACGAGCACCGCCGCCCCGGCACCACGCTGGAGAGCCTGGCCAAGCTCAAGCCGGCGTTCGAGACGATCGGCGAGTTCGGTGGCTTCGACGCGGTGGCGCTGCAGAAGTACCACTCGGTCGAGAAGATCAACCACGTCCACACCGGCGGCAACTCCTCCGGCATCGTCGACGGGGCCGCGCTGGTGCTGATCGGCAACGAGCAGGTCGGCAAGGACCTGGGCCTGACCCCGCGGGCCCGCATCGTGGCGGCCACCATCACCGGGTCCGACCCGACGATCATGCTGACCGGGCCGACGCCGGCCACCAGGAAGGTCCTCGACCTCGCCGGCATGACCACCGACGACATCGACCTGTTCGAGCTGAACGAGGCGTTCGCGTCGGTCGTGCTCAAGTGGATGAAGGACCTGAAGCTGCCGGACGAGAAGGTCAACGTCAACGGCGGGGCGATCGCGATGGGCCACCCGCTCGGCGCGACCGGTGCCATGATCCTGGGCACGATGGTCGACGAGCTGGAGCGGCGCCAGGCGCGGCGCGCGCTGCTGTCGCTGTGCATCGGCGGCGGAATGGGTATCGCGACGATCATCGAGCGGGTGTGACCATGACCAACACTATTCGCTGGGACCAGGATTCCGACGGCGTCGTCGTGCTCACCCTGGACGACCCCAACCAGTCGGCCAACACGATGAACGCCGACTTCCGCGAGTCCTTCAAGAACACGGTCGAGCGGCTGGAGTCCGAAAAGGACTCGATCACCGGGGTCGTGATCACGTCGGCGAAGAAGACGTTCTTCGCGGGTGGTGACCTGCGTGACCTGATCCAGGCCACGCCGGAGCACGCGGCCGAGATCACCGCGAGCACCAACGCCATGAAGGCCCAGCTGCGCAAGCTGGAGACCCTCGGCAAGCCGGTCGTGGCCGCCATCAACGGCGCCGCGCTCGGCGGTGGCCTGGAGATCGCGCTCGCCACGCACCACCGGATCGTCGCGGACGTGCCGGGCACGGTCGTCGGCCTGCCCGAGGTGACCCTGGGCCTGCTGCCCGGCGGTGGCGGCATCGTGCGCACCGTGCGGCTGCTCGGCATCCAGAGCGCCGTGCTGAACGTGCTGGTGCAGGGCCAGCGGCACAAGCCGGCCAAGGCGCTGGAGCTCGGCCTCGTGCACGAGGTCGTGTCCAGTGTGGACGAGCTGCTGCCCAAGGCCAAGGAGTGGATCAAGGCCAATCCCGAGGCGCAGCAGCCGTGGGACGTCAAGGGCTACAAGATTCCCGGCGGCTCCCCGTCGAACCCGAAGTTCGCGGCGAACCTGCCCGCGTTCCCGGCCAACCTGCGCAAGCAGCTCAAGGGCGCGCCGATGCCCGCCCCGCGTGCCATCCTGGCCGCGGCGGTCGAGGGTGCGCAGGTCGACGTCGAGACCGCGACGCAGATCGAGACCCGCTACTTCGTCAGCCTGGTCACCGGCCAGGTCGCGAAGAACATGACCAAGGCGTTCTTCTTCGACCTGCAGCACATCAACTCCGGCGGCTCCCGCCCGGACGGGTACGAGAAGTACCAGGCGCGGAAGGTCGGTGTGCTCGGCGCGGGCATGATGGGCGCCGCGATCGCGTACGTGTCGGCGAAGGCCGGGATCGAGGTCGTGCTCAAGGATGTCTCGCTGGAGGCGGCCGAGAAGGGCAAGGGCTACGCGGTCAAGCTCGAAGAGAAGGCGCTGTCGCGGGGCAAGACCACGAAGGAGAAGTCGGACGCGCTGCTGGCGCGCATCAAGCCGACGGCCGACCCGGCGGACTTCGCCGGGGTGGACTTCGTGATCGAGGCCGTGTTCGAGAGCCAGGAGCTCAAGCACAAGGTCTTCGGCGAGATCGAGAACATCGTCAACCCGGACGCCGTGCTCGGCTCGAACACCTCCACGCTGCCCATCACCGGCCTCGCGCAGGGCGTGCAGCGGCAGGAGGACTTCATCGGCATCCACTTCTTCTCGCCGGTGGACAAGATGCCGCTGGTGGAGATCATCCGCGGGGAGAAGACGTCGGACGCCACCTTGGCGAAGGTCTTCGACTACACCCTGCAGATCAAGAAGACACCGATCGTGGTCAACGACAGCCGCGGCTTCTTCACCAGCCGGGTGATCGGCACGTTCATCAACGAGGCGGTCGCCGCATTGGGCGAGGGTGTGGAGCCCGCGTCGATCGAGCAGGCCGGTTCGCAGGCCGGCTACCCGGCGCCGCCGCTGCAGCTGATGGACGAGCTGACGCTGACCCTGCCGCGGAAGATCCGCGAGGAAACGAAGGCGGCGATCGAGGCGTCGGGCGGCACCTGGCAGGGACACGCCTCCGAGGCGGTCATCGACCGGATGATCGACGAGTTCGACCGCAAGGGCCGCTCCAGCGGTGCGGGCTTCTACTCCTACGACGAGAACGGCAAGCGCATCGGCTTGTGGCCGGGCCTGCGGGAGGCGTTCAAGTCGGGCAGCGCCAACGTGCCGTTCAAGGACCTGCAGGAGCGCATGCTGTTCGCCGAGGCACTGGAAACGGTCCGCTGCTTCGACGAGGGCGTGCTGCTGTCGGTGCAGGACGCCAACATCGGCTCGATCTTCGGCATCGGGTTCCCGGCGTGGACCGGTGGTGTCATCCAGTACATCAACCAGTACGAGGGTGGCCTGCCCGGTTTCGTGGCGCGGGCGAAGGAGCTGGCGGAGAAGTACGGTGAGCACTTCCAGCCGCCGGAGTCGCTGGTGAAGAAGGCCGAGGCAGGCGAAAAGTTCGAGTAGGACTGAGAAGGAAAGGCGCCCTTCCCAACAGGGGAAGGCGCTTTTTTCTTTGAACCCAACCGGCGCCCGGCAACGCAGCAGCACCGACCACCCCCAGGGCCGCGCGGCAGCCCTGCACAACCGGCGCCCGGCAACGCAGCAGCACCGACTACCCCAACCAGACCTCCCCCGCCCCCGATCCACAGCCTGCTTTGGTCGCCGATCAGGCGTGTCAAGGTACTCTTTCCCGCCTTGACACGCCTGCTCGGCGACTGAAACACAATCAGGCATCGGGGGCGGGGGTGGTCGGAAGGTGACCGTTCGGCGCCGTGAGGCGCTTTAACCGCCCGAAGGGCGGACTCTTCGCCTGCCCAACGTCACCTCTAAAGATCAAAAGATGTCCTCGCCGGACGGGCAGGCTCCGGGATGACGGGGGACCGTTGTCGTCTCACCTCGGGCAGGTGGTCGCCGGGTGGTCATCCCGTCGCCTTCCGGTTTGTGCGTATCACCTTGAGCCAGGGCCGCAAGGTTGGCACCGTCGGCCGCCGGAGAGAGCCCGGGTTGCGGCCCTGGCTCAAGGTGATCGTTGCGTGTCAGGCGACGGGATGACCACCCAGCTTCACTGTGTTCAAAGCTCCGGCTTTGCCGTCAGAGGAGTGGCGGGACCGCTGCGTCGATGAGGTGCGGGCCGGGCTCGTTGAGTGCGTTGCGGAACTGGTCGGCCAGTTCCTCCGCCGTCGTCGCCCTTGTTGCTGGGACGCCCATGCCTTCGGCGATCTTCACGAAGTCGATGTCGGGGCGGGCCAGGTCCAGCAGGTCCTTCGCCTTCGGGCCGGATGCCTCGGCTCCCACCCGCTGTAGTTCCATACGCAGGATGGCATAGGCGTGGTTGTTCAGGATCACCGTCGTCACGTTCAGGTTTTCCCGCGCCATCGTCCACAGCGCCGAAATGGTGTACAGCGCGCTGCCGTCCGCCTGCAGTGCGATCACCGGGCGGTCCGGGGCGGCGACCGCGGCACCCACCGCCACCGGGAGTCCCTGGCCGATCGCGCCGCCGGTCAGGGTGAGCACGTCGTGGCGGGGGGCGCCCGCGGTGGCGCCGGGGAGCAGCAGGCCCGACGTGTTGGCCTCATCCGAAATGATCGCGCCTTCGGGGAGCAGGGCGCCGATCACCTCGACCCAGTTCTGCACCGTGAGCGGGCCGCTCGGCAGCGCGGGGCGAGCCGGCTCCTGCAGCACCGGGTCCACCTCGGGCGCGACCTCGTCGGCCAGGGCTTCCAGTGCGGCGACCACGTCCTGGTCCAGCTCCGCCAACGTGTGCACCTGGGCGCCGTCCGGCACCAGATCACTGGGCTTGCCGGGGTAGGCGAAGAACGACACCGGCGCCTTGGTCCCCGCCACGATGACGTGCTTGATGCCCTCCAGCTGCCACTGCACCTGCTCGGCCAGGTACGCCAGCCGCTCGATCGTGGGCAGTCCGGCGCCGCGCTCCAACCGGGCCGGGAAGGTTTCCACGAACGGCTTCGCGCCGGTGGCGGTCGCGATCCGGCTGACCGCCCGCAGGCCGGCTTCGCGGCAGGCGGGGCCGCCCACCAGCAACGCGACCGGCTCGCCGGTGCGCAACACCTCCGCCACGGCCTTCACCGTGGTTTCGGCGACGGTCTGCGGTGTGCGCGGCGGCACCGGCTGCGCCGCGACACCACCGTCACCCCAGGACACGTCCGCGGGCAGGATCAGCGTCGCCACCTTGCCCGGCGCCTCCTGCGCCGCCGCCCCGGCGAACGCGGCGTCCGCGCCGACCTCCGCGCTGTTCGCCGACCGGCGCACCCAGCCGTTGAGCGAACCGGCGATCGCCTCGATGTCCGACTCCAGCGGCGCGTCGTACTTCTTGTGGTACGTCGCGTGGTCACCGATCACGTTCACCACCGGCACGTGCCCGCGGCGGGCGTTGTGCAGGTTCGCCAGGCCGTTGCCCAGCCCCGGCCCCAGGTGCAGGAGCGTCGCGGCCGGCTTGTCCGCGATCCGCGCGTAACCGTCGGCCGCGCCGGTCACCACACCCTCGAACAGGGCCAGCACACCGCGCATCTCGGGCACCGAATCGAGCGCCGCGACGAAGTGCATCTCCGACGTGCCCGGGTTGGCGAAGCACACGTCGACACCCGCGTCGACGAGCGTGCGGATCAGGGACTGCGCGCCGTTCATCTCACTCCTCAGTCGAACAGGACATCCGGGTTCAGGATGCCCTTCGGGTCGAAGGCCTGCTTGATCCGGCGCAGCAACGCGACCTTGGCCGGGTCCTCGAGCGCGAGGAAGTGGTCCTTCTTCGCCTGCCCGATGCCGTGCTCGCCGGAGATGGCGCCGCCCGCCGCGATCCCCGCGGCGAAGATGTCGTGCAGCAGCCGGTGCCGCTTCTCCGGGTCCTTGCAGAAGATTCCCAAGTGGACGTTGCCGTCCCCGGCGTGCCCGCAGCCGATCGCGCCGGCCTCGGCCGCCGCGGCCAGTTCCCGGACCTTCGCCAGGAAGCCGGGCATCTCCGACCGCGGCACCACGACGTCGATCACGTCGTCCGCGCCGGCGGCCTTCGCCGTCCAGAACGCCTTTTCCCGCGCCTCGATGAGCTTGCGGGCCGAACCGCCGTCGAGCACGTACACCTCGGACGCGCCCAGCTCGCCGAGCAGCTCGCCGGCACGCTCGACGTCGCCGTCCAGCCGGTCGCCGTCGCGGTTCTCCAGCCCCACCACCAGATACGCCTGCGTGGCGTTGCGGACCTCCTCCGGGACGCCCAGCTCCAGCTTCTCGTTGTAGGTGATCGCCGCCATCGTGAGGTTGTCGATGTATTCCAGGATGTTCGGCGTCAGGCCGCTGGCGATGATCTCCGGGACCGCCCGCATCACCTGGTCGAGGTCGCCGAACGGGGCGAGCAGGGTCGCGGCGTGCGCCAGGCGCGGGTGGAGCTTGACGATCACCTCGGTGACCAGCGCGAGCGTGCCCTCCGAGCCGATGATCAGCTGGGTCAGGTCGTAACCGCTGGAGATCTTGGACGTCTTGCCGCCGGTGCGGATGATCTCGCCGGTCGGCAGGACCGCCTGCAGGCCCACGATGTTGTGCCGCGCGACGCCGTACTTGACCGCGCGCATGCCGCCGGCGTTGGTGCCCACGTTGCCGCCGACGCTTGCGCTCAGTTCGCCCGGGTAGACCGTGTAGGCGAGGCCGGCGTCCTGGGTCGCCTCGTCCAGCTCGCTGAGCGTGACGCCCGGCTGGACGACGGCGACCTGGTTCGCGGTGTCGATCTCCAGGACCGCGTTCATCCGCTCGAACGACACGAGCAGGCCGTCCTCCCGCGGCCGGGCCGCGCCCGGCCGGCCGCTGCCCGAGCCGCGCGCGGTGACCGGGAGGTCGTTCTCGGCGGCGAGGGCCAGCAGCGCGGCGACCTCCTCGGCGGTGCCGGGTTTGACGACGTAGGCCGGTTTCGCGGCGGCGACCGTCAGAGACTCGTCCTTCGCGTAGTCGTCCGGGATGGAGTCCCCGGTGAGGAGGTTGCGCTCGCCGACGATCTCGGCGATCCGCGCGGTGACGTCGCCCATGACGTACCCCGTCCTTTCCTGCGCCTGCCGTTGACGGAAGCCTAGTACGGGAGGGCGGAGGGCAGGAAGTGAAGGCGATTCATGTTTGGCGGAGGATCGAGGTCACGCGAGCCGCCTACCGGTGAGGTCCTCGCCGGTAGGTGGGTTTCGCCGAACAACGAGCAGACGTGCATTGCTGAGGAGAACCGCTTACCGGTGCCGGAAAGGGTGCGGGGCCGGTCCGCGCCAACGTACCGGCCCCGCGTTCTCAGCCGAGCGGTCAGACCAGCCAGCCGAGGACGTGCGCGAGACCGGCCAGGATGTTGGAAACGATGTCGTGGCCGTGGTGGAAGTGCGCAGCGAACATTGGAGAGGGGCTCCTTTGCGGAATCAAATCTTCGTTTTCCCTGGTTGCTTTCGAAAGCAGGGGAAGATTTTCAGTTCCGCCGGGAGGTGTCAAACCGCTCCGGAAAGCGTGGTGCCTCGCGAATAGCGGGGTGGAAAATCTGCCCAGCCTAAACACGTAACACTTTCGGGTTCGCGACCGGGGGTGTCAGGACGCCGCTCGTAGCCCCGCCGGGCGGGCCCACCTGGGGTGATGACGACCTTGCTCCGCCACACCCGGGTGATGCCCGCCCGAACGGGTGAAGACATTGCCACGTAAGGTGATCCCCCTATGATCACGCTAACGAGTGACGGGGGACCAGGGTTCTGCCCCTAACGACCGCAGGTCGAGGGTCACTCCGCGCGGGCGAAGGAGAGGGTTTCGCCCTCGACGCCGCGCAGCCAGAGGTCCTGGGCGGCCGCCGCCATTTCCGGCAGCCCCTCCACGATCGTGGCGAACACGTTGCCCGGAACCCAGCCGGCGTCCCCGTTGATGAGCAGGTTGTTCCGGCCGTAGAAGATGGCCAGATCGGTCGCGCCCCGATCGCTGTGCGCCTCGCTGCTGTCCTCGTACCCGTAGGCGGGATTTCCGATTTCCCACGCCTCGAATCCGAAATAGACGACATCGCCGGGAATGGGCGTCACCGTCGGGTTCTCCCGGCCCGGCTTCGGGTCGGCGAACGGCGGCACCAGCGTGTAGACCTCGTTGCGGGCGTACTTCGCGTGGTAGGCCGAACCGCTTTGCGGCAACGCGTCCCACACCGCCTGGCAGGTCCGCGGCGCCTCCGCGTCCAGCAGCACGGCACGGCAGGACACACCGCGCTTGTCGAGCGAAATGGTGATGTAGCGGGCCAACGTGCCTTCTCCCTACTTGGAACCGGTGACGGCCGCGACGGTCTCGGCCCAGATCGCGAGCGCGTCGTCGATCTGCTCGGCGGTGACCACGAGCGGCGGGATCATCCGCACGACGTTGGAGTACGCGCCGCAGGTGAGCAGCAGCAGCCCGCGCCGCGCCGCCTCCTGCTGCGCCGCCGCCGCGGTCGCGGTGTCCGGGGTGCCGTCGGCCTTGGTGAACTCCGACCCGACGAGCAGGCCGAGCCCGCGCACCTCGCCGATCTCCGGCGTCTTGTCGCCGATCAGCCGCGCGCCCTCCAGCAGCTGCTTGCCGCGCGCCGCCGCGTTCTCGACCAGGTTCTCCTCCTCGATCACGTCGAGGGTGGCCAGCGCGGCCGCGCAGGACACCGCGTTGCCGCCGTAGGTGCCGCCCTGCGAACCGGGGAACGCCTTGGACATCAGCTCCTGCGAAGCCGCGATGCCGGACAGCGGGAAACCGCTCGCCAGGCCCTTCGCGATCAGCACCACGTCCGGCCGCACGCCGAAGTGGTCGTGGCCCCAGAACCGGCCGGTGCGCCCGAAACCGGTCTGGATCTCGTCGATCACCAGCAGGATCCCGTGCTGGTCCGCGCGCTCGCGCAGCCCGGCCATGAACTCCGGGTTCGCCGGCACGTACCCGCCTTCGCCGAGCATCGGCTCGACGAAGAACGCGGCGGTCTCGTTCGGGGCGCTGATCGTCTGGAAGAGGTAGTCCAGTTCGCGCAGCGCGAACTTCGTCGCGGTCTGCTCGTCCCAGCCGTAGTGGTAGGCGTAGGGGAAGGGGGCGACGTGCACGCCGCCCATCAGCGGGGAGATGCCCGCGCTGAACCGGGTGCCGGAGGTGGTCATGGAGGCGGCGGCGACCGTGCGGCCGTGGAACCCGCCCTGGAAGACGATGACGTTCGGCCGCTTCGTGGCCTGCCGGGACAGGCGCAGCGCCGCCTCGACGGCCTCGCTGCCCGAGTTGGCGAAGAACAGCGAGTCCAGGCCGGTGGGCAGCACGTCGCCGAGCCGCTCGACCAGCTTGAGCAGCGGCTGGTGCATCACGGTCGTGTACTGGCCGTGGATCAGCTTGCCGACCTGCTCCTGCGCCGCCTTGACCACCTTGGGGTGGCAGTGGCCGGTGCTGGTCACGCCGATCCCGGCGGTGAAGTCGAGGTGGCGGTTGCCGTCGGTGTCGTAGAGGTAAGCGCCTTCGCCGTGCTCGACGACGACCGGAGTGGCCTGCTTGAGCAGGGGGGAGAGCTGGGCCATGACGGCGGAACTCCTAACGCGGAGTGAGCTTGTAGATTGTTGACAATCTGTCTAGCATGGCCCGTGGACAGGCGCAAGGTTGATCAGGAGGACTGATGGGCGAGCTGACCGAATCGGGTGTCGTGGACGCCGTCGGCAAGGAGCTGTTCATCGGCGGGAAGTGGGTCCCGTCGAGCGGTGGACGGACCTTCGCCGTCGAGGATCCCGCGACCGGCCGGGTCCTCTGCGAGGTCGCCGACGCCTCGCCCGAGGACGGGAAGGCCGCCCTCGACGCCGCGGTCGCCGCCCAGGCCGACTGGGCGAAGACGGCGCCGCGCGAGCGCAGCGAAATCCTGCGCCGCGCCTACGAACTGCTCAACTCGCGGGTCGACGAGCTGGCGCTGCTGATGACCCTGGAGATGGGCAAGCCGCTGGCCGAGGCGAAGGGCGAGGTCGCCTACGCCGCCGAGTTCTTCCGCTGGTTCGCCGAGGAGGCCGTGCGCATCGACGGCGGCTACCAGGTCGCGCCGAACGGGTCCGGCCGGTTCCTGGTCACCAAGCAGCCGGTCGGGCCGTGCCTGCTGATCACGCCGTGGAACTTCCCGATGGCGATGGGCGGCCGCAAGATCGGTCCGGCGATCGCCGCCGGCTGCACGATGGTGATCAAGCCGGCCGAGCAGACGCCGCTGTCGATGCTCGCGCTGGCCGCGATCCTGACCGAGGCCGGCCTGCCCGCGGGCGTGCTCAACGTCGTCACCACCAGCGACCCGGGCGGCGTGATGGAGCCGATGATCAAGGACGGCCGGGCGCGCAAGCTGTCGTTCACCGGGTCCACCGCGGTCGGCCGCAAGCTGCTCGAACAGTGCGCGGACAAGGTGCTGCGCACGTCGATGGAGCTGGGCGGCAACGCGCCGTTCCTGGTCTTCGACGACGCCGACCTGGACGCGGCGGTCGAGGGTGCGATGCAGGCCAAGATGCGCAACATCGGCGAGGCGTGCACCGCGGCCAACCGGTTCTACGTGCAGCGCGGGGTCGCCGACGAGTTCGCCCGGCGCCTGACCGAGCGGATGTCCGCGCTGCCGCTGGGCCGCGGCACCGAGCCGGGCGTGGTGGTCGGCCCGCTCATCGACTCCGACGCGGTGGCGAAGGTGACCGAGCTGGTCGCCGACGCCACTTCGCGCGGCGCGAAGGTGCTCACCGGCGGGACCACTGTGGACGGTCCGGGGAACTTCTACCAGGCCACGGTGCTGACCGAGGTGCCGCGGGATGCGCGGATGGCGAGCGAGGAGATCTTCGGCCCGGTCGCGCCGATCAGCGTGTTCGACGACGAGGACGAGGCCGTCGCGGCCGCGAACGACACCGAGTACGGCCTGGTCAGCTACGTCTACACCAATGACCTGAAGCGGGCGCTGCGCGTGTCGGAGGCGCTGGAGGCCGGCATGATCGGCTTGAACCAGGGCATCGTGTCCAACCCGGCGGCGCCGTTCGGCGGGGTCAAGCAGTCCGGCCTCGGCCGCGAGGGCGGCACCGTCGGCATCGACGAGTTCCTGGAGACCAAGTACATCGCGGTGAGCCTGTGAGCACCTACCGGATCGCGAGCATCCCCGGTGACGGCATCGGGGTCGACGTCACCGCCGAGGCGCGCCAGGTCCTCGACCGCGCGGGTGAGCTGCACGGGTTCCGTCTGGAGTGGACGGAGTTCGACTGGAGCTGCGAGCGGTTCACCAAGACCGGCCGGATGATGCCGGAGGACGGCATCGACCAGTTGCGGCCGTTCGACGGGATCCTGCTCGGCGCGGTCGGGTTCCCCGGGGTGCCGGACCACGTGTCGCTGTGGGGGCTGCTGATCCCCATCCGGCGGGCGTTCGCGCAGTACGTGAACCTGCGGCCGGTGCGGCTGCTGCCCGGGACGACGTCGGTGCTGGCCGGCCGGGAGGCCGACGAGTTGGAGATGGTGATCGTCCGGGAGAACACCGAGGGCGAGTACTCGCAGATCGGCGGGCGGCACAACCCGGGGCAGCCGGGCGAGTTCGTCGTGCAGGAGTCGATCTTCACGCGGGCCGGGGTGTCGCGGATCATCCGGTTCGCGTTCGAGCTGGCCCGGACCCGCAGTGGGCGGGTGTGTTCGGCGACCAAGTCGAACGGGATCATCCACACGATGCCGTTCTGGGACGAGATCTTCGCCGAGATCGCGGCGGAGTACCCGGACGTCCACAGTGAACAGACGCACATCGATGCGCTGGCGGCGCGCATGGTGCAGCACCCGGATCGGCTGGACGTGGTCGTCGGGTCGAACCTGTTCGGCGACATCCTGAGCGACCTGGCGGCGGCGGTGACGGGCGGGCTGGGCATGGCGCCGTCCGGCAACGTCAACCCGGAGGGCGAGTTCCCGTCGATGTTCGAGGCGGTGCACGGCAGTGCCCCGGACATCGCCGGGCAGGGCATCGCGAACCCGGTGGCGCAGATCCTGGCGGGCGCGATGATGCTGGAGCACCTCGGCGAGAAGACAGCCGCGGCGGCGGTGCACAGGGCGGTCGAGGAGGTTCTGTCGGCCGGCGAGGTGGCCACCCCGGACCTGGGCGGCAAGTCGACGACGACCGAACTGGGAACCGCCATCACGGCGGCGCTCGCCTGATCGCGGGTGCCGCCTGTCGCCCCCGATGGCAGGCGGCACCCGCCGCACGGCGGGGGCAGGTGGCCGACGCCGCGCGGCGGTAGGCGCTGCCCGGCCTGCGACCCGCGCTGCCCGGCCTGCGACCCGCGCTGCCCGGCCTGTGACCCGCGCTGCTCGGTCTGTGACCTGCGCTGCCCGGCCTGTGACTCGCGCTGCCCGGCCTGTGACTCGCGCTGCCCGGCCTGTGACTCGCGCTGCCCGGCCTGCCACCGCCGCTGCGCGGCGGTAGGCGCTCTCCGGCCTGGGACCCGCGCGGCGCGGCTCGCCGCCGCTGTGCGGCGGTAGTGCTGGCTGGTCTGCACGTGGCGCTGCGCGGCGGTAGGTGCTGTTGGCCACCGAACGTTGCGCGGCGGCCGGCGCTGCCTGCTCTGCCACCCGCCGCCGCGCGGCGGCAGGCGCGGTCCGGCCTGCCGTCCGGCGCTGCTCGGTCTGCCGGGCCCGCCCGCCACCGGCCGGGCCGGGCGGTGCCGCGTCGGCGGACTCGCCGCCCCGAGTGAGCAACTCGCCGTCCCGAACGTGGAACTCGCGCTCCCGAGTGAGCAACTCGCCGTCCCGAACGTGGAACTCGCGCTCCCGAGCGGGCAACTCGCCGCCTGGGCGCGAGTCGGCAGCGCCTCCCGGCCTGGCCGGGGAACCCGGGGCCGACCTGCGGCGGCAGGCATATCTTCACCCGGAATGGGCAACCCAGGCACCTGAGAAGTCGAGGTGCGGGAGTGGTTCATGGAGTTGCTGGGTGTCCGGGTGCCCGGTCCGGTGTCGGCGGTGAAGGGCCTCGCCGGGGTGGTGTTGTCCCCGCTGAGCAGGCCCCGCCGCCGGGTGTGGTCCTGCCCAGGCCGGCTGCACATCGAGGCGCACGGGGTGCACGGGCCGGGCGGTGAAGCCGTGGCGCAGCGCATCGAGCAGGCCGTGCAGCGTCAGCCGGGCGTCGCGTGGGCCCGGGTCAACGCGCCCTCCTCCCGGGTGATCATCGGCGTGACCGACCCCGCCCCGGACAGCGACGAGCTGATCCGCGTCGTCGCCGAGGCCGAGAGCGCCCCCAACGGCGTCGGCGAGGAGATCAAAGAAGACGAGCTGCACCACCCGGCCGACGGCCTGCGCGGCACGCGCCTCCTGCCGACCCTGGCGGCGGACGCCCTCGGCCTGGGGCTGTCCCTCATCACCCGCCTCGCGCCGTGGGCGCCGATCCCGACCGAGATCGCCGCGCTGCCCACCGTCGTCGACCTGCACCCGCGGCTGGACGAGATCGCCGCCGAGCGCGTGGGCAGTCGCGAGAAGGCCGACACCGCGACCTCGGCCTTCGGCGCGTTCGCGCAGGGCCTGGCCTCCGGTGGCGAGGGCACGATCGTCGACATCATCCAGCGCGCCGAGCAGTGGCGCGAGGCC
Source organism: Amycolatopsis thermalba (assembly GCF_003385215.1). Classification (GTDB taxonomy): domain Bacteria; phylum Actinomycetota; class Actinomycetes; order Mycobacteriales; family Pseudonocardiaceae; genus Amycolatopsis_E; species Amycolatopsis_E thermalba. The sequence continues at coordinate 47,099 of NZ_PQHW01000031.1, forward strand.
CGCGCGCACGAACGGCTGTGGTGCCAGGCCGAGAGCCGCCTGATCCACGGGCCGGAGGACGCCGCCGCCGGCCCGGTCGTCGTCGAGCGCCCGCGCGAGATCCCGGACGGCCCGGTCGAACAGTACGAGCAGCGCATCCTCAACCTCGGCGCCGCCGCGGCCGCCGTGTCCCTGCCGTTCACGCGCCCGCGCCGCGCGATCGGCATCGGCCTGGCCGCGCTGCCCAAGGCCGCCGAGGCCGGGCGCACCGCGTTCGGCGCGCGCCTGGGCCGCGTGCTGGCGACCGAGGGCGTGCTGGTCATGGACCGCGGCGTGCTCCGCCACCTGGACACCATCGACACCCTGGTCCTCGACGAGCAGGCCTTCGACACCGGCCGGATGGTTCTCAACGACCTCATCCCGCTCGGCGACGGCGACTCCCGCGAGCTGGTCGAACGCGCGTGGCAGCTGTTCGACGCGCACACCCCGGGCAAGGTCCACGAAGACAACGGCTGGCGCCTCGGCCCGCTCGACGAGCTGGGCGTCGACCAGGGCGCCCACGAGCGCGAGCAGCTGGAGAAGCGCGGCGCGGCCGCGGTCCTCGGCCTGGTGCACGACCAGCAGCTCGCCGCGGTCATCGTGCTCGGCAGGCAGGTGCCGCCGGGCGTGGCGGCGGTGATCGCCGCCGCGCGCCGCTCGAACATCGAGGTGATCAGCGCCAACGGCGGCCACGCCGCGTTCGAAGCCGATCGGCTGATGCCCGGCGGCGACCGTCTCGTCTCGACCGTGCGCGAGCTGCAGGGCGACGAGCACGTGGTGATGCTGGTGTCCGACGACCGCCGCGCGCTCGGCGCCGCCGACTGCGGCATCGGCACGCAGCGCCCCGGCGACCCGCCGCCGTGGGGCGCGCACCTGCTGATCGGCGAGGAGATCGGCGTGGCGGCCCTGGTCGTCGACGCGATCGCCGCCGCCCGCGAGGTCAACCGCGACAGCATCTGGCTCTCGCAGGGCGCGACCGGCGTCGGCGCGGTCGCCGCGCTGCAGCCCGGGCGCCGCAGCCCGGCCAACCGCGCGATGCGGGCGGTGAACCTGGGCGCGGCCGTCGCCCTGACCAACGCGCACCGCCGCGCGAAGCGGCTCGCCGACCGCGACACCAGCCTCGCCGGGGACGCCGCGCCCTGGCACCTGATGCCGGTCGACGTCGTGCTGGACCGCCTCGGCACCGATCCGGACGGCCTCAGCGACGACGCCGCCCAGAAGCGCGCCAGGGCCCGCGGCACCGGCAGCGGCGGCCGGACCAGCCTGATGCAGGCGTTCATCAACGAGCTGTCCAACCCGCTCACCCCGGTCCTGATCGGCGGCGCCGCCCACGCCGCGTCGGTCGGGTCGCCGGTGGACGCCGCGCTCGTCGCCGGGATCACCGGCGTGTCCGCGCTGGTCGGCAGCGTCCAGCAGGTGCACACCGAGAAGCAGCTGGCCGAGCTGCTGAGCCGGTCGGCGATCAGCACGACCGTGATCCGGGACGGCCGGGAGCGTGTGGTCAGCGCCGACGACCTGGTGCCCGGCGACGTCATCAAGCTGACCTCCGGCGACGTCGTGCCCGCCGACTGCCGCCTGCTCGAAGCCGACGGCGTCGAGGCGGACGAGTCGTCGCTGACCGGTGAGTCCCTGCCGGTGTCCAAGGACCCGGCGCCGGTGATCGCCGGGGACGTCGCCGAGCGCGCGTCGATGCTCTACGAGGGCACGACGATCGCGGTCGGGGAGGCTATCGGCGTCGTCGTCGCGACCGGCGCGGACACCGAGGCCGGCCGCAGCATGGCGATGGCGCGCGAGAACGCGCCGGTCACCGGTGTCGAGACCCGGCTGGCCGAGCTGACGTCGAAGGCGATGCCGCTGGCGATCGGGTCGGCGGTCGCGGTCGCCGGGGCCGGTCTGCTGCGCCGGGTGCCGCTCCGGCAGAGCCTGTCCGCGGCGGTGAACCTGGCCGTCGCATCGGTGCCGGAGGGGCTGCCGTTCCTGGTCAGCGCCGCGCAGCTGGCCGCCGCGCGCCGGCTCGCCGAGCACAACGCGCTGGTCCGCAACCCACGCAGCATCGAGGCGCTGGGCCGGGTCGACGTGCTGTGCTTCGACAAGACCGGGACGCTGACCGAGGGCACGCTGACCGTCCACGAGGTCGACGACGGCCACCAGCGTCGCAAGATCGAGGACCTGGACGAGGCGACCGAGTCGGTGCTGCTCGCCGCGTTGCGGGCGACCCCGCACGCCGACGACCCGTCCGACCTGCCGCACGCGACGGACCGGGCGATCGTCGAAGGCGCGCAACGGGTTTCCGTGCAGACGAACGGCTGGGAGCTGGTCGACGCGGTGCCGTTCGAGCCCTCGCGCGGCTACCACGCCTCGCTGATGCGGGGCGACGGCGGGCTGGTGCTGAGCGTCAAGGGCGCGCCGGAGTCGGTGCTGCCGCGGTGCGATCTGGGCGAGGCGCAGCGGAAGAAGCTCGCCGGGCGGATGAAGAAGCTGGCCAAGGCGGGGCAGCGGGTGCTCGCGGTCGCGGAGTCCACACCGGACAGTGCGAACCTCGACGAGGACGCGGTGCGGGGCCTGCGGTTCAAGGGTTTCGTGGCGATCGCCGACCCGGTGCGGGGGAGCGCCGCGGCCGCGGCGGCGGACCTGCGCGCGGCCGGCGTGCAGATCGTGATGATCACCGGGGACCACCCGGACACCGGCGAGGCGATCGCGGGCAAGGTCAGCGAGGACGGCGCCGACCTGCACGTGGTGACCGGCGCCGAGCTGGACGCGATGGACGACGAGCAGCTGGCGTCCACTTTGGAGACCGTGGACGTGGTGGCGCGGTGCAGCCCGGCGCAGAAGGTGCGGATCATCAAGGCGTACCAGAAACACGGCCACACGGTCGCGATGACCGGCGACGGCGCGAACGACGCGCCCGCGATCCGGCTCGCGGACGTCGGCATCGCGCTCGGCGGGCACGGCGCCCCGGCCGCGCTGACCGCGGCCGACCTGGTGGTGACCGACGACCGGCTGGAAACCATCATCTCGGCGCTCGTCGAGGGCCGGGCGATGTGGGCATCGGTGCGGGAGGCGCTGGCGATCCTGCTCGGCGGGAACCTCGGCGAGATCGGGTTCAGCGTGCTGGGCGCGACCCTGACCGGCCGTTCCCCGCTCGGGGCGCGGCAGTTCCTGCTGGTCAACCTGCTGACCGACCTGGCGCCGGCGCTGGCGATCGCGCTGCGGCGGCCCGAGGACGGCGCCGACCTGCTGCGGGAAGGGCCGGAGAGCTCGCTCGGGAAGCGCTTGCAGAAGGACATCGGCGTGCGGGCCGGGGTGACGACCCTCGGCGCGACGACCGCGTGGATGCTGGCGCGCGCGACGGGCCGCGGCCGCCGGGCGAGCACGGTCGCGCTGGCCGGGCTGGTCGGCACGCAGCTCGGGCAGACCCTGCTGACGGGCGGCTGGAACCGGTCGGTGCTGGCGACGTCGCTCGGTTCGGTGGCGCTGCTCGCGGCGGTCATCCAGACGCCGGGCGTGAGCCAGTTCTTCGGCTGCACCCCGCTCGGCCCGATCGGCTGGGGGATGGCGCTGGGCAGCGCGGGCGCGGCGACGGCGCTGGGCGCGGTGGTCGGCCGGACGATCGAGGAGTGAGGTCAGGCGCGGGTGAGCGCGGGCCGGTTCACGTGGCCCGTTCCAGGCGCTGGCCCAGCTCGATGGCCAGCCGTTGCACGAAGACCTGGGCGGAGCCCAGGCGAGCGCGGTTGGTGTTGCCCAGCTGCTTGACCTCGGCGGCGACGGCCAGATCACCCACGGCCTCGACCACGACGCACTGGGACAGGTCGTCCTCGCCGATGGTGCAGAACGCGACCCCGGCGTCGATGTCCGAGAAGGGCGGGACCTGCACGGTGACGATCCGGCCGGGCCCGACGTCGCCCCGGCACCCGGAAGTCATCCGCACCTCCCACACCGCCGCCGACGCCTCGATCACTTCGTAACGGACAGCCAGCTCGGTGACGGCGTAGTCCTCGTTCTGCCACTGTGCGCGCTCGGCCGCGACGATGTTCGCGTCGGAGGTCAGGGTGTCAGCGCACTTCTCGACGAGCGCGTAGCCCTTGTCATCCGGCTCGGCGAACGGCACCGCCCCGGAGGCGCGATCGAGATCCAGCAGTGCCCCGTCGTCGTCGGTGAGCATCACCGACACCAACCGCTGCTGGTCCTCGGGTGTGGGCAGCGGCCGCGCGGACCCCGGCGCTGTAGGAGCGGCGTCCTCCGGCTGCTCCGGCGGCGGTGTCACCGTGCACGCCGACAAGGCCAACAGCGCAACCAACAGCCACCCGCGCACGCGGACCTCCTCGTGACGCCGCGTCGCGCGCGGACGGAACGAAGATCGCCGACCGGTGGCTTTCCGTTACGGCGGCACGAATCAGGCGTGCAGGCTGGTGCCCGGGGCGAGGCGTCGCACCGCGTCCTCCATGTGCGCCTCCAGCAGCGACACCGCCAGCTCCTCGTCGCCGGCGCCGATCGCCTCCGCGATGCGCTTGTGCTCGGTCACCCGCTCCTCGTTCGTCGCGTAGGTGCGGTGCAGCGCGGACAGGCACATCCGCGTCTCGATCAGCAGCGTGCGCGCCATCCGGCCGAGCCGCTTGGACCCCGACGCCGCCACCAGCTCTTCGTGGAACCGGACGTCCGCCGCCGAGACCTCGTCCCCGTCGGTGGCCGATGCCATGTCCTCGACCGCGTCCATCAGCCGGACGGCCAGGCCCTCGCGGTCACCGTGCCGCAGCACCCGGATCAGCGCCGCCCGCTCGATCGCGAACCGCGCCGAGTAGATGTCGTGCACGTCCTCCGGTTCGAGGTCGATCACGAACAGCCCGCGGTGCCGCTCGCTGCGCAGCAGGCCCTCCGACACCAGCCGCTGCATGGCCTCGCGCAGCGGGCCGCGGGACACCTGGAACCGGCCGGCCAGCTCGGTCTCCCCGAGCTGCGTCCCCGGCGCGAACGTGCCGTTCATGATCGCCTCGCGGAGCTGCCGCGCGATGATCGCCGCGGTCGACTCCCGGCTCACCGGTTCGATGTCGGTCAGGGCCATCGTTCACCTGCCTTCTGCGAACAGTCTGCCCAGCTGCTCGCACCGGGGCACCTGGCCGGTCAGCCGGAGCCCTTCCCAGATCGTCACCTGGTTCGCGGTGAGCACCGGCTTGCCCAGCCGCTCCTCGATCGCGCCCAGCACACCCAGCGTGCGCATCGCCGTGTCCGGGACCAGGACGGCGTCGGCCGCCGGGTGATCATGCGCCACCGCCAGTTCGACGACGGCCTCGGGGCTCAGCCGGCCCACCTCGGCGGCCGTGTCGATGTCCTCGCTCGACATCGCGACGACCTCGATCCCGCCCGCGCCGAGGAACTCGACGAACAGCTTCGCCACGTCGTCCGGGTAGCTCGCGGCCACCGACACCCGCGTCAGCCCGAGCGCCTGCGCGGCCCGCACGAACGCGAAGGACGTGCTCGACGCCGGCTTGCCCGCGGCCGCCGACAGCTTCTCCACCTGCTCGTGCGCGCCCTGCCAGCGGTAGACGAAGCTGCCGCTGGTGCAGGCCCACACCACCGCGTCCGGCTCGTGCTTGGCGAGCAGCGCGGCGCCCTCGGCCAACCGCGTCTCGCTGCCCAGGTCGAGCAGCTCGGGCACGGCGTGCAGGTCGGTGCCGTAGATGTGCTCGACCGGCAGCGAGATCCGGTAGCCCAGCAGCCGCTCGGCGAACGGGTAGTCGTCCTCCGCGGCGTGGTCCGGGTAGATGAAGCCGACGGTCGCCATGCACAAACCTCCAGTATTGTCGACAATCCTACGGTAGCGGGTTCAGGACACTTCGCGCAGCCACTTGCCGGGTCCGACGATCGGCAGCTCCATGCGTCTCAGGCAGGCCCACATCGTCAGCTGGTTCGCGGTCAGCACGGGCTTGCCCAGGGCCACCTCCAGCGGTTCGATCACGTCGTACGTCGGGAGGTTCGTGCAGCTCACGAAGATCGCCTCGGCGTCCGGGTGGTCGGCGCCCAGGATCCGCTCGGCGATCGTGCGGTAGCTGACCTTCCAGATCCCGCCGCCGAGCCCGAGGTGGTCGCTGGAGACGGTGTCCACGTTCAGCTCGGCGAGGAAGTCGTGCAGGCTCTGCGTCAGGTCCGCGTCGTACGGGGTGATGACCGCGACGCGGTGGACGTCCAGCAGGTGCAGCACCTCGGCCAGCGCGCCCGACGTGGTGACCGCGTCCGGGGCGCCGGCGTCGCAGATCGCCTTGCACAACGACCGCTCGTAGTCGAGGCCGTTGACGAAGCTGCCCGACGTGCACAGGTAGGCGACCACCTCCGGCTCGACGTGCAGGACGTCGCGGGTCGCGGCGGCCAGGTGCTGGTGGTTGCTGACCAGCTGCGCCATCTCCATGCTGACCGGCACCGGCTCGTACGGGGTGCGGGCGAGGTGCAGCGACACCTCCATCGGGATCCAGCGCCAGAGCTCGCGCTCGAGGGCCAGGTCGAAGGGTGCGATGACTCCGATGCCTCGCTGCGCCAGTGGCCCGTCGAAGACAGGGAAGTCGAAATCCAAGGCTCAGCCTCCGGGACGTTCTGAAGGAAGCCTCCGGGGTGGCTCCTCGGATTGTTGACAATCATACGACCGGCTCTTACCGTGTCAACGGTGATCGGCATGGAGAAACCGGTGCTGGCGGTGCTGTGCGGTGACGACCAGGCCCGGAACCTCACCGAATCGCCAGCCATGCAGCCCATCGAATCCGCGGCCGTGGTGCGTTACACCGGCGAGGCCGGCCTGGCCGACGCGCTGCGGGACGCCGACGCCCTGTTCGTCTACGACTTCCTCTCCCGTGCGGTGCCCGACGCGTGGCACGCCGCGAACCGGCTGCGGTGGCTGCACATCGCCAGCGCGGGGGTCGACCCGGTGATGTTCCCCGGGATGCGGGACAGCGACGTCGTGCTCACCAACTCGCGGGGCGTCTTCGACGATTCGATCGCCGAGTACGTGCTGGGAGTGATCCTCACCTTCGCCAAGGACCTGCACACCTCGCTCGACCTGCAGCGCGCGAGCCGCTGGCAGCACCGCGAGACCGAGCGGATCGCCGGGCGGTCGGTGCTGGTCGTGGGCACCGGGCCGATCGGCAGGGCGATCGCGCGGATGCTGCGCGCGGTCGGGATGCGCGTCGCGGGTGCCGGGCGGCGGGCGCGCTCGGGAGACCCCGACTTCGGCGACGTGCACGCCTCCGGCCGGCTGGTGGACCACCTGCCCGGGTACGACTACGTCGTCGCCGTGGCGCCGCTGACCGAGCAGACGAAGGGCCTGTTCGACGCGGCCGCGTTCGCCGCGATGAAGCCGTCCGCGCGGTTCGTCAACGTCGGCCGGGGTGAGCTGGTCGTCACCGCTGACCTGGTGGAGGCGCTGCGGACCGGCGGGATCGCCGGTGCCGCGCTGGACGTGTTCGACACCGAGCCGCTGCCGGTGGACAGTCCGCTGTGGACGATGCGGAACGTGCTGGTCTCGCCGCACATGTCCGGTGACTTCATCGGGTGGCGGGACACGCTGGTCGAGGTGTTCGCGGACAACTTCCACCGCTGGCAGACTGGCGCCCCTCTTCGTAATGTCGTGGACAAGCAGCTGGGGTACGTGCCGTCCGATCGGTGAGGAGTTCCGATGACCCTGTTGACGGCGAGTGAGCTGGTCGCCGCGTATTCGACCGGCGAGATCAGCCCGGTCGAAGCGACCGAGGCCGCGCTGCGCTCGATCGAGGAGCGGGACAGGGAGTGCAACGCGTTCTGCCTGGTCGACCCGGAGGTGGCCCGCGAGGGCGCCAAGGCGTCGGAGGCGCGGTGGCGCGAGGGCAACCCGATCGGCTCGCTGGACGGGGTGCCGACCTCGATCAAGGACATGTTCCTGACCCAGGGCTGGCCGACCCTGCGCGGTTCGACGTGCATCGATCCGGACCAGCCGTGGGACGTGGACAGCCCGGTCACCGCGCGGCTGCGGGAGAACGGGCTGGTCCTGCTCGGCAAGACGACCACGCCGGAGCTGGCGTGGAAGGGCGTGACCGACAACCCGCTGACCGGCGTGACCCGCAACCCGTGGAACCCGGCGAAGACCCCCGGCGGGTCGAGTGGCGGCAGCGGCGCGGCGGTGGCGGCCGGGATGGGTGAGCTGTCGGTGGGCACCGACGGTGGCGGGTCGGTGCGGATCCCGGCGTCGTTCTGCGGGATCGTCGGGCTGAAGCCGACATACGGTCGTATCCCGTTGTGGCCGGCGAGCCCGTTCGGGGCGTTGTCGCACGCCGGGCCGATGGCGCGGTCGGTGTCGGACGTGGCGTTGTTGCTGGACGTGCTCGCGTTGCCGGACCACCGGGACCCGAACGCGCTGGAGCCGCCGGCGGGCGCGTACCGGGAGGCGGTGCGGCGGGACGTGCGGGGGTTGTTCGCGGCTTTCTCGCCGACACTGGGGTGGGCTTCGGTGGATCCGGAGGTGCGGCGGATCGTCACGTCGGCGGTCGCGACGCTGGACGAGGCCGGGTTGCGGGTCGAGGAGACGGACCCGGGCTTCGCCGACCCGCGGGAGGCGTTCGACGTGCTCTGGTCGACCGGCGCGGCGCAGTGGCTGGACACGTTCCCGCCCGGTTCCGAGGCGAAGGTGGACCCGGGCCTGCGGCGGGTGTGGGAGCAGGGGAAGACGTACTCGGCGGCGGACTACCTGGCGGCCAACGCGGAGCGCGCGTCGCTGGGAATCCTGATGGGCGAGTTCCACAGCCGGTTCGACGTGCTGATCACCCCGACGGTCGCGATCCCGCCCTTCGAGGCGGGTTTCGAGGTGCCGCCGGGGAGCGGGATGAGCGGCTGGCCGGACTGGACGCCGTTCACGTACCCGTTCAACATGACCCAACAACCGGCGATCAGCGTACCGGCGGGTTTCACGGCGGACGGGCTGCCGGTGGGGTTGCAGATCGTGGGGCCGCGGCACTCGGATGATCTGGTACTTGCGGTCGCGCGGCTGGTCGAGGAGGTTCGCCCGTGGCCGACGGATCGGCCGGCGGGGCGTTGAGGTTTGCCGCGTGGGCTGGCTTGGTGCTCCGGGGTGGGGCGTCTGTTGCTGCTTCGCGGTGAGGTGGGCGTTGCTGCTTCGGGATGAGGGGGGCCGATCCTTCGCGGTGTGTTGGCGGGTGTTCCAGGCGGTGTCGAGTGAACGGACCACCGACGAGAAGCCCACCCAGACAGGCACCACTCACAACCCAATGACTGGTACCTCTCGCACACCGATGAACGGTCCATTCACGGTTCGACGAGAAGCCCACTCTGGCACGCCACTAACAACCCGATGAGACGTGCACCTCGCGCGGCGATGAATGGTCCGTTCACCGCCGCGTGAGGTGGGTGCTTCGGCCGGCTTGGGGAGGGCCTGCGTGAGTGGGAACCTCGCTGGGTGATGAACGGTCCAGTCATCCACCCACCGCCGCCACCCGCTCCACAAAGGACCTCCCCCGCTCCGCGATGCGGCTTCGTTCGCCGTGTGTTGTGCTGGACCCATGCGGAGAACGACTTTGGGCAAGAGCGGACTCGACGTCTCCCGGATCGCCTTCGGGACCTGGCAGCTCGGCGGCGACTGGGGCTCCTTCGACGAGGACGCGGCCGTCCAGGCCATCCAGCACGCCCGCGAGCTGGGCGTCAACTTCTTCGACACCGCCCAGGCGTACGGCTTCGGCAAGTCGGAAGCCCTCCTCGGCCGTGCCCTGCGCGACGAGCTGAAGCGCGACCGCGACAACCTGGTCATCGCCACCAAGGGCGGCATCAACCCGGGCAGCGACCGGCCCCGCGACGCCCGCCGCGACTGGCTGCGCAAGGGCGTCGAGGAAAGCCTGCGCCACCTCGCCCTCGACCACATCGACCTGTACCAGGTCCACTGGCCCGACCCGGACACCCCGGCCGACGAAACCGCCTCGGCCCTGCAGGAACTCGTCGACCAGGGCAAGATCCGCCACGTCGGCGTGTCCAACTACGACACCGAACAACTGGCCGCGTTCGACCGCACCCGCCCGGTCGAGACCCTGCAGCCGCCCTACCACCTGTTCCGCCGAGCCATCGAGGACGACCCGCTCCCGTACTGCCGCGAACACAACATCGGCGTCCTCGTCTACAGCCCGCTCGGCAGCGGCCTCCTCACCGGCGCCCTCACGCCGCACACCACGTTCGAGCCCGGCGACTGGCGCGCCAAGTCCAGCGCGTTCCAGGGCGCGAACCTCCAGAAGAACCTCGAGGTCGTCGAGCAGCTGAAGAACCTCGCTGCCGAGAAGGGCGCCACCGTCAGCCAGCTCGCCATCGCGTGGACCCTGCACCAGCCGGGCGTCCACGTGGCGATCGTCGGCGCGCGGCGGGCCCGCAACATCGAGGACAGCGTCGCCGCGGCGGACCTCGACCTCACCCGTGACGACCTCGCCCGCATCGAGGAGATCACCTCGCGCGGCGTCCAGGTCGAGGGCGCCAGCCCGGAGGGCGTCGCCTGACGCGAGAGGCGGGGGCCGGCCCACGGCCCCCGCCACCGTCAGCGCGCGGCGAACTCCAGTTCCTCCAGCGCGGTGTCCAGGTGCGTCAGGATCCGCTGCAGGTGCGGCACCGACCGGCGGCAACCGGTGATCCCGAAATCCAGGTTGTCCCCGTTGTTGGTCAGCGTGATGTTGAGCGCCTGCCCGTCCAGCAGCACCGACGCCGGGTAGATGCCGTCGAGCTTCGCGCCGTTCCAGTACATCTGCTTGCGCGGCCCGGGCACGTTCGAGATCACCAGGTTGAACGGCGGTCGCGTGTTGGTCACGACCCCGGGCACCGGCGAAATGCCCAGCTGCGCCACGTTGATGCCGGACAGCAGCAGCGCCTGCAGCGGCGTCAGCTCCTTGAAGATCCGCTTCGCCTCGCGCATCGACTGGTGGATCGTCATCAGCCGCGACGCCGGATCCGGCTTGTCCGTGCCGAGGTTGCACAGCACCGCGCCGATCTGGTTGCCCGCCGCCTCACCGGTGTCGGTCGGCTTGCGCATCGACACCGGCACCATCGCGATCAGCGGCGCGTCCGGCAGCGCGCGCTGTTCGATGAGGTAGTCCCGCAGCGCGCCGGAGCACATCGCGAGCACCACGTCGTTGCGGGAGGTCCCGGTGGCGGTGGCGATCGCGCGCACCCGCTTGAGCGGCCACGACTGCGCGGCGAACCGGCGTGCGCCGCCGATCGGGACGTTGAAGATCGTCTTCGGGGCCTGCATCGGCAGCAGCAGCGTGTGCTCGCGGAACGCCTCCCGCGCCACCTTCGCCGCCGCCGGCGCGATTCCCGCGATCTGCTTCAGCGAGCCGGTGCCCATGCGCAGCAGTGACCGTGCGTTACGCGGCGGCTTGCCGCGCGGCATCTGACGCGAGCCCCACGGCGGCGGGCAGCTGCGGTCGTCCGGATCGTCGGACAACGTGCCCTGCAGGTGCCGCAGCGCCGAAACGCCGTCCATCAGCGCGTGGTGCACCTTGCTGTACATCGCGAACCGGCCGTCCTGCAGGCCTTCGACCAGGTGGATCTCCCACAGCGGACGGTGCCGGTCGAGCAGCGTGCTGTGCCAGCGCGAGGTCAGCTCCAGCAACTCGCGGACCCGGCCCGGATACGGCAGCGCGGAATGCCGGAAGTGGTAGTCGAGGTCGAGATCGTCGTCGCGCGCCCAGGCCGCGTAACCGAGCGTGTTCACCGGGCGGGCCACCCGCTGCCGGAACAGCGGGCGGACGTCGGTGTTCTTGACCAGGTCCTCACGCAGGCTGCGCAGATAGGTGTGGTCGGCGCCGTCGGGGGTCTGGAACAGCTGCAGGCCACCGACGTGCATCGGGTGCTCGCGGCTTTCCACCAGCAGGAACATCGAGTCGGTGAAGGGCATCAACGGCATCGGTGACCACCTCTCCGGTCCGGGGCGCTTGCGTGCCCAGGGTCATGGAGTCTACGCGCACTGCTACGGCCCGGAGCACAATCTACGCTGAGGGAATGACCATCCCGACGGACCCGGAAAGGGGCGAGTTCAAGCGATCGCCGAACCGCTTCACGGCACGGATCACGGCCGACGGCGCGGATGGCTGGCCCGTCGAGGCGGGCCGCTACCGGCTGGTCGTCAGCCGCGCGTGCCCGTGGGCCAGCCGCGCACTGATCGTGCGCCGGTTGATGGGACTGGAGGAAGCGCTGTCCGTCGCGATCGCCGACCCGATCCAGGACGAGCGCAGCTGGCGGTTCACGCTCGACCCCGGTGGGCGCGATCCCGTGCTGGGCATCGAGTTCCTCGGCGAGGCCTACCGCGCCGCCGACCCGGACTACGACGGCGGTATCAGCGTGCCGGCGATCGTGGACATCCCCAGCGGCAAGCTGGTGACCAACGACTACCCGCAGATCACGCTCGACCTGGACACCGAGTGGGTCGCCCACTACCGCGACGGCGCGCCCGATCTGTACCCGGAGAAGCTGCGCGACGAGATCGACGAGATCAACCGCGCGGTGCACCGGGACGTCAACGCCGCCGTGTACGAGGCGGGCTTCGCCACGAAGCAGCCCGCCTACGACGACGCCTACCGGCGGCTGTTCGCCCGGCTCGACGAGCTGTCGGACCGGTTGTCGCGGCAGCGTTATCTGGTCGGGGACACGATCACCGAGGCCGACATCCGGCTGTTCACCACCCTCGTCCGGTTCGACCCGGTCTACCACGGGCACTTCAAGTGCAACCGGCACAAGCTGACCGAGATGCCGGTGTTGTGGGCGTATGCGCGGGATCTGTTCACCACCCCCGGTTTCGGCGACACCGTGGACTTCGACCACATCAAGCGGCACTATTACCAGGTGCACGAGCAGGTCAACCCGACGCGGATCGTGCCCGGTGGTCCGGACCTTTCCGCGTGGGCCGAGCCGCACGGGCGCGCCGACCTGGGCGGACGGCCGTTCGGCGACGGCACACCACCGGGGCCACCGCCCCAGGACGAGGTCGTGCCCCCGCAGTGGTGACGGGGTGCCATACTCTGACGGCGTGACGAAGACCGGCGCCCAGCACCTCGTGGACGCGCTGCTCGAGCTCGGGGCCGAGGTCGCGTTCGGTCTTCCGGGCGTGCACAACCTGCCGATCTGGGAGGCGCTGGCCGACAGCCCGCTCCGGCTGATCGGCGTCCGGCACGAACAGACCGCCGGGTACGCCGCGGACGGGTTCGCGCGGGCGACCGGCAAGCTCGGCGTCGCGATCGTGACGACCGGGCCGGGCGCGGCGAACACGATCGCCGCGGTCGGGGAGGCGATGGCCTCGGGTTCGCCGGTGCTGGTGATCGCCACCGACATCCCGGCGGGACTGCGGCGGCCCGGCATGGTGCGCGGTGTGCTGCACGAGACCAGCGACCAGGCCGCGCTGTTCGCGCCGGTCACCAAGGCGGCGGTCACCGTCGAGACACCCGAGGACCTGGCGCCCACGGTCCTGCGCGCCGCCCGGCTGGCGATGCGGCCGCAGAGCGGTCCGGTGTACGTCGGGATCCCCACGGATTTCCTGCGGCACAACGGTTCCCGCGGCGCCGACCCGGAGCCGACGGACGCTTTCCCGGCGCTGGCACTGGCGGATCTGGACGCGGCCCGGCGCATGCTGGCGATGGCGTCGAGGCCGCTGATCTGGGCCGGTGGCGGCGCGGTGCGAGCCGAGGCCGGCGCCGTGATCGGGCAGCTGGCGGAGAAGCTCGCCGCGCCGGTGATCACGACGTTCGCCGCGCGCGGGTTGCTGCCGCCGGCGCACCCTTGTGCCGCGCCGACCCCCGTGCACGCCCCGGAGGTGGGCGCGCTGTGGGACGAGGCCGACGTGGTGCTCGGCATCGGCACGGATTTCGACGGCCTGATGACGCAGAACTGGCTGATGCCCAAGCCGCCGAAGCTCATCGTGATCAACGTCGACCCCAAGGACGCGGCCAAGAACTACCCGCCCGACATCACCCTGGTCGGCGACGCACGAGACGTGGTGCCCCAGTTGCTGCAGGGCCTGCCGGCGCGGCCCGGGCTGGCGGAGCTGACCGAGCGACTGCAGCGGGTGTCGGACCAGGTGCGCCGTCGGATCCGCAGCGAGGAGCCGCAGGCCGCGGATTTCCTGCGCACGCTGGAAGAGACCCTGCCCGACCGCGCGATGCTGGTGGCTGACATGTGCATCGCCGGCTACTGGGCGGGCGGGTTCCACCGCGTGGCGGCGCCGCACCGGTTCGCCTACCCCATGGGCTGGGGCACGCTCGGGTTCGGCTTCCCGGCCGCGCTGGGTGCGGCGGCCACCGGGGCGGGCCGGGTGGTGTGCATCAGCGGCGACGGCGGGTTCCTGTACGGGTGCGGCGATCTGGCCACGCTGGCGCAGGAGTCGCTGCCGGTGACGGTCATCATCGTCGACGACGGTGGTTACGGCATGCTGCGGTTCGACCAGGACCGGGAGGGCCTGCCGCACCGCGGGGTCAACCTGCACACGCCGGACTTCGTCGGTCTGGCGCGGTCGTTCGGCGTGGACGCCGGCCGGGTGGAGGGTTTCGGCCGTGCGTTCCGGCGGTTGCTGGGGGAGTTCGTGCGCAGTGATGAGCCGAATGTGTTGGTGGTGCGGGCGTCGTTGAAGCCACCGGTGAATACGTCGCCGCGGTGGTATCGGGCGATGCGGTCGCGGTGAGGGTGGTTGCTGGGCCCGGTTGGTCGTGGATCCGGGCTGCCGCGGTCCGCCACCTTTCCGGTGGTCTGGTTGTTCTCCGTTGGGTGTGGGCGTTGGCGGTTGCTGGGGGAGTTCGTGCGCAGTGATGAGCCGAATGTGTTGGTGGTGCGGGCGTCGTTGAAGCCACCGGTGAATACGTCGCCGCGGTGGTATCGGGCGATGCGGTCGCGGTGAGGGTCGCCGGGCCCCGCTGGTCGTGGATCCGGGCAGGCGGAAGCAATCTCGCCACCGGGGCCATCGGTGGAGGTGGTTTCGTGCGGTGCGTGTCCGGTCAGGCATTGCGGACCACCACCTTGCCGGTGGCCTGGTTGTTCTCCATGTAGGTGTGGGCCTCGACGATCTCGTCCAGCCGGAAGACCCGGTCGAGGTTCGGCTGGTACACGCCGCGCGCCACGCCGTCGACGATGGCCTGTAGTGCCTCGCCGCCGGATTTGCCCTGGATGTCGTTGCTCTGGAACGCCGTCAGCTTCGTGCCGGAGGGGATCACGGCCGTCGGCTGGAAGTCCGGGATCGACCACTCGCCGCTCAGCATGCCGGTGACGCACACCGTTCCGCCGCGCGCGGCGAGCCGCAGCGAGTCCGCCACCGTCGGCGCTCCGATCAGGTCCAGCACGTAGTCCGGGCCCTCCGGGCACAGTGCGCGAACACCGGCGGCGATGTCCCCGCCGTCCACCACGACGTGTGACGCCCCGGCCTTCTCCAGTGCCGCCACCTTCTCCCGGTTGCGCGTGGTCGCGATCGTCACCAGCCCGCGCTCCCGCGCCAGCGACAACATCGCCATCCCCACCGACGACGTGCCACCGCGGATCAGCAGGCTCTGCCCCGGCGAAGTCGCGCCGAACGTGGCCAGCGATCCCCACGCCGTCAGGTAGGTCTCCGGCAGCGCGGCGAAGACGTCCCACGGCAGATCGGTCTCCACCGGGATCAGCAGATCCTCCGGCAGCAGCGCGTATTCCGCGTACCCGCCATCGAACTCCCGGCCCATCTCGCCCATCACCGCGGCCACCGTGGTTCCCGGCGCCAGCCGCACGGAGTCCACGACGACGCCGACGCACTCGATGCCCAGGACCCGCGGGAACCGCACGTTCGGCGAAAGCCCCTGCCGGGTCATCAGCTCCGACCGGTTCAGCCCGAACCCCTCGACCCGTACCAGGGCCCAGCCGTTCCGCACCTCGGGTGTGGGAATCTCCCGTACCCGCAACACCTCCGGTCCGCCCGGACCGTCCACCACGACTGCTCGCATGTTCGTCCCCCTTCAGACAACGCCACGTTAATCAGGCTCTGTTGATCTATGTGTGGGTGCGGTCAGGTAGTTCGGGGCGGTAGCCGCCGAGCGCGAGGAGTGCGAGGGAGATCAGGGCGTCGGCGTGTTTGAACCCGAAGGCCAGGCGGGTCAGTAGCCGG
>NZ_PQHW01000032.1 GCF_003385215.1 Amycolatopsis thermalba
AGCCACGGCCCGGCCCGCTACCGCCCCACGCGCCCAGCAACCATCCGCCCGGCCCGACAGCCGCCCCACCCGGCCCGGCCACCCACCGGCAGCCGGTACCCGAGCAGCGCGGCTAGACCAGCTCGGCGAGCTTGCCCAGCACCCCGTCGTAGATCCGGCGCAGCCCACCCGGCGCGAAGGTCTTCTCGAAGAAGCCGCCGATGCCGCCGGCGCCCTCCCAGCTGGTCTCGATCCGCACGACGCTGCGCTCCCCCGCGGGCCGCACCGTCCAGGTGGTGACCATGCTGGAGTTGGCGTCCGTCTCGACGAGGGTGCCCGCCTCCGGCTCGGACACACTCGCCGCGACGTCCCGCACCCGCTTGGAGGTGGCCTGCAGCTTCCACTTCGCCTTGGTGCCGGCGCCGGTCCCGCCCTCGACCACCTCGTAGTCGCGGTAGTGCTCGGTCAGGATCTTCGGCCGGGTCTCGGCGTAGTCCGCGACCAGCGCCCGCACCTTCTCGGCCGGTGCGTCGATCGTTCGTTCCGCGCTGGCGGTGACCTTCGCCATAACCCCTCCTGATCTGCTCGAACCCTGTCCCCGCGACTCTAGCGATCAGATCAGGCCCTGCTGGGACAGCCAGTCCTTCGCCACGTCCGCCACCTGGTCGCCGTCCTCGTCGACCTGCTTGTTCAGCTCGCGCAGCTGCTCGGTGGTCAGCTTGGCGCTCACCGCGTTGACCGCCGCCGCGAAGTCGGCGCCGCGCTCGTCCAGCACCTTCTTGTTCACCGCGGGCACGATGTTCTCGGTGGCCACGATCTTCTGGTCGTCCTCGAGCGCGGTGAAGTCCGGGTTGCCCACCAGCGGGTTCACCGAGTCGAGCGGGATCACCGTGACCGCGCCGGAACGCAGCTGCTCGACCCGCGGACCGGACTCCTGGATGCTCGAGAACGTGACGTTCAGCTTGTAGACGTCACGGAACCCGACGAAGCAGTTGGCCCGGGTGCCGCACTCCGGCGGCCCGGCCAGGATCACCTTGTCGAGCTTCTTCAGGTCGCTGATCGTCTTCAGGCCGTGCTGCTGCGCGAGGTCGGACTTCACCACGTAGGTGTTCTTGTTCTCCGCCGGCGCGTAGTCCAGCAGGCCGACCCCGGACGGCGCGAACAGCTCGGCGAGCTTCGCGTGCTCCGACGCGGCGTCGTTCGGCGCCTGCTCGT
Organism: Amycolatopsis thermalba; assembly: GCF_003385215.1. Classification (GTDB taxonomy): domain Bacteria; phylum Actinomycetota; class Actinomycetes; order Mycobacteriales; family Pseudonocardiaceae; genus Amycolatopsis_E; species Amycolatopsis_E thermalba. The sequence continues at coordinate 1,195 of NZ_PQHW01000032.1, forward strand.
TGAACCCGGAGCTGATGGCCGCGCCCTGGTACTCCGGGATGAACTGCAGCTCACCGGACTTCAGCGACGGGTACACCAGCTCCCGCGAGCCGATGTTGAACTTCCGCTGGACCGGGTAGCCCTTCGCCTCCAGCGCCTGCGAGTACACCTCCGCCAGGATCTGGCTGTCCGTGAAGTTGAACGACGCCACCACGATCGGCGCGCCCCCCTTGGCCGGCGCCGCCGAACCGCCGTCGTCCCCGCCACCGCAGGCCGTCAGCCCGAGGACCGCCACCGCGAGCACCCCTGCCACCCGCAGGCTCCGTGTCCACCGCATACCTGTTCACCCTCCCGAATGTTCGTCGCCCGCGACCCTATCCGCACCCACCGACAAAATTCACATCGTGAGATCGCCGGCCGGAAAGTGTCGGTCACCGCCTCTATGCTCGCCCGGTGAGCGAGTACCTGCTGGCCGCCTCCGACCGGCCGCTGTTCGAGTGGCGCTGGGTCGAGCGCAACGCGGACGAGATCGCGCAGCGCCTGGGCGAACACCTGGCGCTGACCGCGGCCGCGCTCGCGATCGGGCTGGTCGTGTCGGTCGCGCTGGCCGTGCTGTCGCTGCGGTGGCGCTGGTTCTACGCGATCGCGCTGGGCGCCGCCGGTGCGCTGTACGTGATCCCGAGCCTGGGCGCGTTCGCGCTGCTGGTGCCGTTCTTCGGCCTGTCGTTCACCACGGCCGTGATCCCGCTGGCCACGTACACGCTGCTGATCCTGCTGCGCAACATCGTCACCGGCATCCAGCAGGTGCCCGCGGAGGTGCGGGAGGCCGCGATCGGCATGGGCTTCACGCGGCTGCGGCTGCTGCTGCGCGTGGAGTTCCCGCTGGCGCTGCCGGTGGTCATCGCCGGGCTGCGGGTCGCGGCGGTGACGACGATCGGGCTGGTCACGGTCACCGCGATGCTCGGCATGGGCGGGCTGGGCTACTTCATCCGGCAGGGCATCCAGACGACCACACCGAACCCGACGGCGATCATCGTCGGCGTCGGGTTGTCGATCGTGCTGGCGGTGCTCGTGGACGCGCTGCTGTGGCTGAGCGAGCGGGCGCTGGCCCCGTGGGCGCGGAAGGCGGGGCGGGCGTGAACGCGTTCGAGCAGGCGCTGGACTGGCTCGGCCAGCCGAACCGGTGGAGCTGGACCGACCCGGCCGGCCTCCCGTACCGGACGCTGGAGCACCTCGGTTTTTCGGCGTTGTCGCTGGTCATCGCGGCCGCGCTGGCGGTGCCGCCGGCGCTGGTGCTGGCGCACTACCGCCGGGGCGCGTTCCTGGCGAGCAGCGCGGTGAACATCGGCCGGGCCATCCCGAGCTTCGGGTTGATCATCCTGTTCTGGTACCTGGCGAGCCGGTGGGAGGTGGACACGTCGTTCTGGCCGCTGCTGCTCGCCCTGGTGGCGCTGGCCCTGCCGCCGCTGTTCACCAACACCTACGCCGGCGTGGTGTCGCTCGAACCGGAGGCGGTGGACGCCGCCCGCGGCATCGGGCACACCGAGGGCCAGATCATGCTGCGGATCGAGCTGCCGCTGGCGTTGCCGGTGGTGCTGGCCGGGGCGCGGGTGGCGTTCCTGCAGCTGGTGGCGACGGTCGCGATCGGCGCGATCGTCAACGACGGCGGCGGGCTGGGCCGGTTCATCGTGGACGGGTTCGCGCAGGGCGCGGGCGGCTACGGCGAGATCCTGGCCGGCGGGCTGGCGGTCATCGCGCTGGCCCTGGTGTGCGAGGGCGTGTTCGCCCTGCTGGAGCGGTTCGCCGTGCCGCGGGGGCTGACGTCGTCGCGCCGGGAGACGCTGTCTACGCGACCGGTTTAGCCAGGCCGTCGATCACCTCGGCGCCGGGCAGTGACGCGAGGAGGTCGCCGGTGACCAGGAGTTTCCCGCCGCGGATGCCGCTGCCGATGACGAGTTCCGGCGAGTCGGCGACGGCCTTGTCGATGAGGATGGGCCAGTCCGCGGGCAGCCCGACCGGCGTGATGCCGCCGTAGGCCATGCCGGTGAGCGCGACGGCCTCGTCCATCGGGGCGAAGGAGGCTTTGCGCACGTCCAGGCGGCGCTTGATGACGCCGTTGACGTCGGCGCGGGTGGTGGCGAGCACCAGCGCGGCGGCGAAGCGAACCTCGCCGGCCCGCTTCCCGGCGACGACGACGCAGTTGGCGGACGCGTCGAGGGGCGAGCCGTAGGCCTCGCAGAACGCGGCGGTGTCGGCGAGTTCGGGGTCGATCTCGACGGCGCCCACGCTGTCGGGGTCGAGGGCGGCCAGCGCCTTCGCGACGGGCTCGGCCAGCAGGTCGGTGCGTTCGGTGGCCGGGTGGACGGTCAACGTCCCGGCGATGGTCCAGGTCCTCACGCCGTCAGGATAAGCAGTCGGCCGGGGTCACCAGTTCTTGCCGCCGCGCTGGACCTCGATCAGCCGCGGCCGGACGTCGACCAGGTAGACCAGAACGGCCACGATGCCGGCCAGCCAGAAGAGAGTGCCGGCCCCGCCGAAGCCGAAGAGCCCCATGGCGACCGTGCCGGCACCGGTGATGGCGAGCCAGATGGGCTTCGTCTTGCGGTCCGCGGCCTGGTAGGCGTCCGAGCGCTGGAGAAGGGCGTGCACGAACGCGCCGAGGCCCACCAGCGCACCCACCCAGCTGATGACCTGCATGATCCAGTACGCGATGAACGGCACGTCCCTAGCCTACGTCCCTTCGCCCCCGCCGTCGGAATCCCTCGTGTCCAGAATGCCACGACCACCCCGACCCGTCACCGGCGCCCGCTCACCTCGCGAGACACCGCGCCGCACCCCACTCACCCCCGAACGCATGGAGCGGCCCGGTCCCTGGGACCAGGCCGCTCCTGCCGGACGGGCACGCACCGGCCGGCTGACTGTCCATTCGACAATCCCCGGCACGGCCGCCCTCACCGGACACGCGGCCCACTCCGCACTCCCGACCCGGCAATCACCGACAGGGCCGCGTCCGCGGAGCACCTTGTTCACTCAGCTGTTTGCCCCAGCCACGCCCACTGAACGGCCACCGGCACGCCCAGGCTCCCGGGGACGTTGCTCGCTCAACCCGGCCACGCAGCCACGCCACTCACTCAGCAACCCCCGGCACAGCCGAGTTCACAGGGCCTTACACGCTCAACCCCACAACCCAACCGCGACACTCAGCAGCCACCGGCACAGCCGGGCTCGCAGCGCGCCCTGCTCACTCAACCCGGCCACGCAGCCACGCCACTCACTCAGCAACCCCCGGCACAGCCGAGTTCACAGGGCCTTACACGCTCAACCCCACAACCCAACCGCGACACTCAGCAGCCACCGGCACGGCCAGGCTCGCAGCGCGCCCTGCTCACTCACCCCGCGACCCAGCCACACCACTCAGCAGCCACTGGCACGGCCGCGTCCGCGAGGCGCCCTGCTCGCTCTACCCCGCGCCCAGCCACGCCACTCAACAATCACCGGCACAGCCGGGCTCGCAGGGCGCCCTGCTCACCCACCCCGCAACCCAGCCACACCACGGAGCAGCCCCCGGCACAGCCGGGCTCGCGGGGCCTTGCTCACTCAGCCCCTCGAAGCCCACTCAGCAGCCACCGGCACAGCCGGGCTCGCTAGGCACCTTGCTCACTCACCCCGCGACCCAACCACGCCACTCAGCAGCCACCGGCACGGCCGCGTCCGCGAGGCGCCCTGCTCGCTCTACCCCGCGCCCAGCCACACCACTCAACAATCACCGGCACAGCCGGGCTCGCAGGGCACCTTGCTCACTCACCCCGCAACCCAGCCACACCACGGAGCAGCCCCCGGCACAGCCGGGCTCGCGGGGCCTTGCTCACTCAGCCCCTCGAAGCCCACTCAGCAATAACCGGCACGGCCGGGCTCGCAGGGCACCTTGCTCACTCGACCCCGCGCCCCAGCCGCGCCTCAGCAGTCCCCGACGCAGCCGCCGGGTGCCTGTCCTACTTGGTCGTCTTCGGCGTGGTCGCGTTCGCCGGGCGCTTGGCCGGCGTCGTGCTCCGGCGGGTGGCCGGGGCCTTCGTCGTGGCGGTCTTCGGGGCCGGCTTGGCCTGCTCCTCCTGGACCTCGTCCTCGATCTTGTCCGCGACCTCGTCCGCGGCCTCGGCGACCTTCTCGCCACCGGCGCGGGTCCGCTTCGCGACCAGGCCGAGCACGTCCTCGACCTTCTCGCGTGCCTCGGTGCTCACCTCGCCGACACGCTCCTGCGCGGTCGACAGCGCCTCCTCGACCTGCTCGAGCACGCCCTTCACGCGCGGCTCGGCGAGGAACTTGTCCCACGCCTGCTCACCGGTCTCGGCCAGCTTGTTGTACAGCTTCAGCGCGGCCTCGGTGTACTCGTCGATGACCTTGCGCAGCTCGTTCGGGTCGAGCTTCTCGCGCAGGGTGGTCACCTCGGTCGGCAGCTCTTCGATGTTCTTGCGCGCGACCTCGCTGCCCTCGACGACCCGCTCGCGGGCCTTCCCCACGGCCTCGACGACGGCCTGGCCGGCCAGGTTGCCGGCGCCCAGGGCGGCCAGCAGCGGCGTGCGGAGCTGTTCGATGGCGGTCTTGGTGCTGGGCATTGTGCTCACTCCTTGGCGATGACGGTGGTTTGTCCTCGATCGCCGCCCGCCGCCGCGTTCTCCCGGCGGAACGACTCGTACACGTCGAGCAGGACCTGCTTCTGCCGCTCGGTCAGCTCGGTGTCCGCGCGGATCGCGTCGGTCACCGGGCCACCGGTGGGCAGGTCGAGGATTCCGGCCTGCACGTAGAGCGCTTCCGCGGAGATCCGCAGTCCCTTGGCGATCTGCTGCAGGATCTCCGCGCTGGGCTTGCGCACCCCGCGCTCGATCTGGCTCAGGTACGGATTGGACACTCCGGCGAGCTTTGCCAGCTGCCGCAAGGAGATCTTCGCGTTGTTGCGTTGCTGGCGGATGTACTCGCCGATCCCGGAGGCGATGTCGGCGACCTTCTCCACCGGTCCGCCCGCCGAGTTCTCGTGGCCGTTGTCCTCCGACATGTCAGTCCATCTCCTCGCGACGATTCCAACAGTACGCCGGGGTGCTAGCTATTGCAAGCACCCTGCTTGCAACCATCGGGTGTTACTTGAGTCACCCATTACGGTGGGGGTGTGCACAGCACGGCACGCCGCCGGCACCAGTTGGCCGAGTCGTTGCGCCGGGACGGGATGATCACCGATCCGGCCTGGCTCGACGCGTTCCGGCGGGTGCCGCGGCATGCGTTCGTGCCCCGGTACTTCCTGTCCCGGCCGGGTGGCTGGCGGGCCGTCGACCGCACCGACGAGGACTGGCTCGACCACGTCTACGCCGACCAGGTGCTGGTCACCCAGCTCGACGGCGATCCGCAGGCGTGGGAACGCGCCCGGCGGGAGGGCGTGGTGCGCGGCAGCCCGACCTGTTCGTCGAGCATGCCGGGGATCATGGCCGTGATGCTCGAGGAGCTGTCGGTGCGCGCCGGGCACCGGGTCCTGGAGATCGGCACCGGCACCGGTTACAACGCCGCCCTGCTGTCCGAACGACTCGGCTCGTCGCTGGTGTCCACAGTGGATGTCGACGAGGAGTTGGTGCGGCTCGCCGCGGAGCGGTTGTCGCTGTGCGGGTACCACCCGGCGGTCGCGGTCCAGGACGGGGTGGAGGGGTTTCCGGCGCAGGCGCCCTTCGACCGCGTGCTGTGCACGTGTGCGGTGTCGGAGGTGCCGGTCGCATGGCTGGATCAGACGGCACCCGGCGGGATCGTGGTGACGACTCTGAACCGCCCGATCGGCGCCGGCCTGGTGCGGCTGATCGTGATGCCGGGCCCGGTCGCGCGCGGCCGGATCCTGGGCCGCGACGGGCGGTTCATGCCGTTGCGGGCGCACCGCCTCGTCGATCCGGTGTCGCTGCCGGAGATCTCCGGCCCGGTGCGTCCCACGGAGCTCAGCACCGACCTGGTCCTGCACCCGTCGAGCCGGTTCGAGTTCTTCGCGGGGCTGGCGCTGCCGAAGGTGGTGCCGGTCGTCCGCGGCGATGACACGTTCCTCCTGCACGGCGACGGATCATGGGCCCGCGTGGCGACGCACGCCGGCCGGACGATGGTGGCACAGGGCGGCCCGCGACGGCTGTGGGACCTGGCGGAGGGGGCCCACCGGCTGTGGAAGTCGCTCGGCAAGCCCGGCCGTGAGCGGTTCGGGCTGACGGTGACGCCCCAGCAGCAGGAAATCTGGCTCGACGATCCGGATGGCGACCACCGGTGGCCGCTGACCTGACGCGGGGGTGCGGCTCGCCGCGACGCCGCCGGTGAAACCGACGGCAACGACGCAACGTGGTGGCGGCGCCCCCTACCTGCCTCGGATACCAGCAGCAGGACGGCCAACCGCCGCACGATCCCCGCGCCGCGGGAGGGGAGGCCGGACGGCCACGCAGCCCCTTCCGCTCCTGCGATTGGCAGCCAGACCACCGCACGCGATTCGCGATCCTCCCGGAAAGCCTGGCGCGCGGCCCCAGACCATCCCACGGCAGGCCCACGCGTCGACGGTGAAGCAGCCCGCGCAGCTGGGTCAAGGCAGGTGGCTTTCGACCCACTCCGCCGCGTGCTCGACACTCTCTTCGAAAGTTGCGCTCGTCGTGTCGAAGAGGGTGACCGGTGGGTCGAGGGTGTCGGCGTTCTTCTGCAGCCACTCGTTGAACTCGAGCATCTCGGCGATGCGCGGCTCGTCCCAGCCGCGCCAGGCCGGGCGGGCCCGGAGGCGCCTGGCGAGCACTTCACCGTCGGCGACGAGCGCGAGGTAGTGGATCTCGCTGAACAGGGCACGCTCGGGCAGGGTCTCGAACTCCGGGGGCACGACGGTGCCGCACAGCACGACCGGGCGGCCGTTCTGGTGAACCATCGCGGCCATCCGCAGCCAGGTACCGCGGAACGTCGGGTGCCCGTTCACGTCGTCGCGCAGGCCCGCCACCCACAGCACGTCCTGCTCCAGCACGGTGACCCGCCCGCCGAGCCGCTCGACCAGGGCCGGACCGACGGTCGACTTACCCGCCCCGCTCGGCCCGGTCAACGCGAACAGCGGCAACCGGCGGAAGGGCCAGCGGTGACCGCACTGGTGGCACAACCGCGTGTTGCCCTCCACGGCCGGGACCTCAGCCAGGTCCCCGCATCGAGGGCAGATGCGGGGATCCAGCATCGCTTCCGGCACCGCGTCAGTCGAAGAGCTGCTCGAGGAAGCCCCGCTTGCGGTGCCCCCGGTGGCCGCCGTACGGCCGCGGCGAATCGGAGTAGTGGCCGCCCCCCTGGTACGGCCGGGGCGAGTCGGAGTACCCGTGCCCACCCCGGTAGGGACGCGGCGAGTCGCCGTGGCCGTGGCCGCCGTACGGCCGCGGCGAATCCCGGTAAGCCGCGGTATGCCCGGCTCCTGGGTACGGCGGAGCTGCGGCGGGCCCGCCGTAGTAAGCGCTCTCCGCGCCCACGATCTGCTCCAGCTCGCCACGGTCCAGGAAGATGCCCCGGCAGCCTTCACACTGCTCGATGTGGATGCCGTTCTTGTTGACGGTGCGCATCACGTTTTGACACTTCGGACAAATCACGTATGCCACCCTACGCATGATCCGGCCTGCCGGGAGTGGTGTCCGCCGGTTTCCTGCCCAGAACGTGTCACTCGGCCCGTAGCGCCTCCACTCTGGTGACCCCCCGGAGCGCGGGCAACGCCGCGCCGGTCACCGCGAACACCAGGGCCACGGCCACCACCGCGGCGATGCCGATGAAGCCCGCGTCCACGTGCAGCACCATGTGTGGGCTCAGCAGCCGCACGATGAGGGCGCCCGTGCCGATCGCCACCCCCACGGCGACCGCCACGCCGAACACCAGCGGGATCGCGTTCTGCCAGAGCAGCGAACGTCCCAGGACCGGCAGCGGCACACCGGAGGCGTGCATCGCCGCGAAGGCCCTCCGGCGTTCGCTGAGCTGCCCCGCCAGCAGCACCAGCAGGCTGATCGCCGCGATGACGAGTCCCAGCAGGCCGCCGGTGTAGAGCAGGCTGTTGACCGCCGACAGGAAGTCGTCGCTCCCACCGCCGAGGTACTCGTCCTCGCTGTGGACGGCCACCTGCCACCCGAACGGCCCCAGCGCGGCCCGGGCTCGATCCAAAGCGCCGTGATCGCCGGGGGTCACCAGGAGTTCGATCATCCGTCCGCCGTCCGGCAGTTGCTGTGCCCTGGCGACTTCCGGCGTGACCGCCACCCCAGCGCCGTTGGCGAGAACGGCGCTCCCAGGGGCCACCGAAGCCGCGTTCGCCGGGACCACGAACCGCACCCCGTCCACCGTCGCTGGCGCACCCGCCTGAACATCCGAGCCGGCCACCACGTAGGCGTCGCCGTCCGCGCACCCGGACACGCCGAAGAGGTGCGTCAGCACGGGGCACGGGGCGACCAGCAACTCGACCGGCCTCCCACTCTCGAGGCTCGCCGACAGCCTCTGGACGCGATACGCGCCGGTCACCCCTGGCGTCCCGTCGACCAGGCGCACCGACTCCGCCTCGGCGGACTCGGTGACGTTGAGGTACGCGATGCCCGTGGCGATCTGTGCACGGTTCGCGTGCGCGGCGGTAGAGCCGATCATCGTCTGCAGTGTGATCACCCCGGCGAGCACGACCACCACGCCCGCCACGACCCGGTTCGGCGTGCCGCTGTCCAGCTGCAGTCGACGAACGGCCAGCTGCCACGCCGGGCTTCCGCCCCGGATCCGCCGGACCACGAACTCCGTGAACCACGGCATGACCGCGGGGACGCCGATCAGCAGGAAGGTCGACCCGGCGAGCAGGAACGGCAGGGTGCTGCCCGGGCTGGCCGACACCCCCAGGAGCTTGTCCGGCAGCAACAGCACGACACCGAGCGCGAGCAGGACCAGCCGCCACCACAGCCGCCTCCGCTCCGACTTCGCGTTGCGCAGCACCGCGAGCGGTTCGACGACGAGCCGCCGTAGCCCCAACCACGCCGGCCCGATCGCGAGCACCGGAACGAGCAGGGCCGCCGCCACCCCCAGTGGCCAGCCCGGGACGAAGTCGGAGTGGAAGACGGTGATCCCGTCGAACTCCAGCTCCATCGCCACTGGGCGCACGGCGAGGTAGAGAGCGAGGCCCAGCCCTCCCCCAGCCAGGGCACCGGCCAGTGACTCGCCGGCCGCGATGCGGTGCACCTGCCCACGACGCGCCCCCGCGAGACGGAGGGTGGACAGCCGCCGCTCCCGCTCCGCACCACCGATCCGGCTCGCTGCGCTCAGCAACACGAGCATCGGGATGAGCAGCACGACGACGCTGACGACCAGCAGGAAGATCAACTGTGGTGAAGCGCTGTCCGTCGCCGCGCCCGCGCCGAAACCGCTGACCGCGAACCCCCAGCTCGCGGCACGGATACCGGTGGCTCCCACATAGGCGAACAGTTCGTCCGGACCGTCGAGCCCGTCCGGTGCGATCGTGCCGACCACCCGCTCGGGAAACCTCTCCCGCAGCAGCGGGTCTGCCGCGATCCGCTCGGCCAGCGCCGGTGACACCACCATTTCCCCTGGCTGTGGGATCGCGGCCAGCCCGGGCGGGACCGGCGCATCCGGACCGGCGGCCTCCAGCCAGGTGGCCGTCAACGTCCGATCACCGTCCGGTGTGGTCTGCGAGGACACGTACAACGACGCGGGCCCGCCCACGGTCACCGGTTCCCGTCCGTCGATGCGGTCGCTCCGCTCGCTGAGCGCGTGGGTCGCGCTCGCGAGCAACAGGAGCATCGCCACCGACAATCCGATGCCGACCGTCGTCAGCACCATCCGGGGCAGATTGGCCCGGAAGGTCCGGCCACCCCCGACGGCCAGCCGGAAGCCCAGCGCGAAGTCGTTGAGCAGGCTCACGGGACCGCCACCCGCTGCGGCGTCCGGCCGTCGCGGACGATGACCTCTCGGTCCGAGTGAGCCGCCACCCGGAGGTCGTGCGTGACCAGCACGACCGCGGCGCCCGACTCCTTCGCCGTGGCCACGAGCAGACGCATGACGTGCTCGCCGTTGAGCGAGTCGAGCGCACCGGTCGGCTCGTCGGCGAAGACGACCTTCGGCGTGGTGATGAGGGCTCGCGCGATCGCCACCCGCTGCCCCTGACCGCCCGACACCTCGCCGGGCCGCTTGGCGGCGAGGTCGCCGAGTTCGAACCGGTCGAGCGCCTGCCGGGCCGACGCCTCGGCGGGTTTGCGCCTCATCCCGCCCAGGCGCAGCGGTAGCGCGACGTTCTCCAGGCACGACAGTTCCGGAACCAGCTGACCGAACTGGAAGACGAATCCGAACTCGCTGCGGCGCAACGAAGACCGGTCCGCGTCGGACATGCTCGCGAGGTCACGCTCCCGGTAGACGACCGAGCCTTCGTCCGGCGGGACGATCCCGGCGAGGCAGTGGAGCAACGTGGACTTGCCGGACCCGGACGGCCCCATGACGGCGACGACTTCGCCCGCTTCGATCTCGAAGTCGGCGCCCCGCAACGCTTCCGTGGGCCCGAAGGATTTGCGCAGGCCGGTGGCCCTGAGCAGAGTCATGCCCCCACCTGCTTGGCGAGTTCGTCGAGGCGGGCGGCGGTCAGTTCGAGCCAGCGCAGGTCCGCTTCCAGGTGGAACAGGGCGTGGTCGCAGATGAGCGTGTCCGCCAGATCGCCCTCGGCCTTGCGCCGGGTCAGCTCGCGCATCACCTTCAGGTGCGCCGCGCGCTGGGTGTCGAGCACCGTCGCGGCGTCCCGGCCGGACAGCAGTGCGAGAACGACCTTGGTGTACAGCGTGTTCTGCAGGTACACCTCCGGCTTTTCCGGGGTCGCGAGCCACCGCTCGACGTCGGTGATCCCGGCATCGGTGATCGCGTAGCTCTTGCGTTCCGGCCCGCCACCCGGTTCGACTCCGCTCTCGGTGACCAGCCCGTTGCGGAGCAGGCGCGCCAGGGTGGCGTACACCTGCCCGTAGTGCAGCGGCCGGTCGTGCCCGAAGCGCTCGTCGTAGGCGCGTTTGAGCTCGTAGCCGTGTCGAGGACCCGCCTCGAGCAGACCGAGAAGTGTTTGTCCGATCGCCATGGACACGACTATACACACGATGTATAGTCGTTGTCTATACACCCCATGTATAGCAACAGCCGCCGGTGTGAACAGAGGTGGTTCAGGTGGCCGAGCCGGCAGATCGGCCACCCGGCCGCCATCACGCCCCAGTTACTCGCTCCAGGAGGTCAACAGGCACAAAGACAGAACGGATGACCGGCCGGATCGGCGTAGACGCGGAACCGTTTCGCGTCGTCGAGCAGTTCCGCGCCGAGCGACACCGCGTGCTCGTGCGCCGCTTCGAGATCTGTGACGTCCAGATCGAGATGCAGTTGCTGCGGGACGTCCTGCCCGGGCCACTCCGGCGCCCGGTACGACTCCACCCGCTGGAAGGAGACCCGAACCCCGCTCGGGTCCTCCAGAACCACCCAGCTGCCGTCGTCGTCCACCTTCGGCTCGGGCAGGTCGAGCAGGCGCGCGTAGAACCCGGCCAGCGCCACGGGATCCGGACAGTCGAGAACGATCGCACCCAGCTTCGTCACCGCGCTCATGACGGATCCTCCCAGAGATGTCGGATAACCAGTGAAAGGAGTATGAGAGTTACGCGATACGTCCGCAACCACCGTTCGGCTTACACTGGTCACGTGAGCTCGGCGGACGTGTCCCTCGTGGTGGATTTCCTCAATACCCTCGACGTGGAGGACGACACTGATGTGCTCACGAACGCGGCCGGCTGGCGCGGATGGAGCCACGAACGCGGACTGGAAGCAGGTCCGGTGTCCGCGGCGCGGTCCGCCCGCGCGGCCCTGCGCGCCGCGGTAGGCGACACCCTGAGGCCGTCGCCGCTGACGGTTCCGGTCACGGTCCAACTGGCTCCCGACGGCCCGGCTCTGGTCGCGCGCGACGCCGTCGGGGCGGTGATGGCCGCGGCCGCCCGCCTGGCCGTGCTCGGTCAGTGGTCACGCGTGAAGATCTGCCCGGCGGACGACTGTCGCTGGGCGTTCTACGACGAGTCCCGCAACCGGTCGCGCACCTGGTGCTCGATGCGGGTGTGCGGCAACCGGGAGAAGGCGCGCAGCTGGCGGCAACGTCAAGCCTGAATTGCCGGTCGAGTTGCCCACAGCGCACCTGTGGACAACTCATCCACCTGTGGACAACCGGGGCAGGGCTGGGCAGAACTCCGCGCCGGTCGCGGATTGGCTGACACCGGGCGGTTCGGAACAGGGACCGACTGATCGCAACGGGGGCTGGCTCCTCGCGACAACTGACGGGGCGCACCCATGGGCACAACAGCGGGCTGACAGAACAGGCTGCTTGGCACAACGGCGGGCTGGTTGCAACACCGGCGGGCTGGTTGCAACACCGGCGGGGCCGCGTGGCAGCAGGCCGGCGAAACGGCCGGCTGGGCGCCACACCGAGTGGGACGCAAACGTCGGCTCGACGCAACCCTGGCGGGACGCAAACCAGCTGGGCGCAACGCCGACCGGAGGTAACGCCGCTCTGCGCAACTCCGACTCGGCGTAACCGCGGCGAGCCGCAACCCCGGCTCGGCGCAGCCCCGGCCGGCCGCGAGCCCATCGCGTCGCTACCCCGCCCCGGCTGGCCGCTACCCCGGCGACTACAACGCCGGCCGGCCACAAGCCCGGCACGCCGCTACCCCGCACGCCGCTACCCGCCTGGGCGCAACCCTGGCCGGCGCAGCAACCCGGCTGGGCGCGACCGTGGATGGGCGGAACAGCAGGCCGGGCGGAACACCAGGCCGAGCGGAACACCAGGCCGGGCGGAACACCAGGCCGGGCGCGACAGCAGGCCGGGCGGGACAGCAGGCCGGGCGGGACAGCAGGCCGGGGACCACCAGGCGGCTGGTCAGAACAGCAGCTGCGCCACGGTGTAGATCACCAGGCCGGCGAGCGCGCCGACGACGGTGCCGTTGATCCGGATGAACTGGAGGTCCCGGCCGACCTGTAGCTCGACCTTGCGCGAGGTTTCCTCGGCGTCCCAGCGCTCGACGGTGTCGGTGATGATCGTGGTGATCTCGGTCGAATAGTTGCGCACGACGTAGGCGGCGGCGCCCTGGACCCATCCGTCCACCTTGCCGCCGAGGCCCTCGTCGGACACCAGGCGCTCGCCCAGGGTCCGCAGGCCCTCGCGGACGCGCCGGCGCAGCTCGCTGGACGGGTCCTCCGCCGCGTTGAGCAGCATGCCCTTCGCGGTGCTCCACGCCGAACCGATCAGCTTCTGCACGTCGGGGTGGTCGAGGATCTGCTGCTTGACCTGCTCGGCGCGGGCCATGGTCTCCGGGTCGTTCTGCAGGTCCTGCGCGAACTCGCCGAGGAACTTGTCCAGGGCCAGGCGCATCGGGTGGTTCACGTCGGTCTTCACCGCCCACGCGAACGAGAGGACCTCGCCGTAGACCTTGTCGGCCAGCATGGCGTCGACGAACTTGGGCGACCAGCTCGGCGCGCGGTCGGAGACCACGCGAAGCACGGTCGCGTGGTTGTCGCGCACCCACTCGTACGCGCGGTCGCACATCAGGTCCACGAGCTTGTAGTGCGCGCCGTCGGCGAAGACCTGCTGCAGCAGCTTGCCCAGCGGCGGGCCCCACGGCTGCTCGACGACCCGCCGCACGACCGCCTGCTCCATGACGGCCTGCACGTCCTCGTCCTTGAGCACGGTCACCACGCCGCGCACGACGGTGGCGAGCTCGGAGGTGACCCGCTCGGCGTTCTCCGGCTTGGCCAGCCACTCCCCGAACCGCCGGGAGACCTGGACGCGCTGCAGCTTGTCGCGGACCACGTGCTCGGACAGGAAGTTCGTGCCGACGAACTCGCCGAGGCTGCTGCCGATCATGTTCTTCTTGCTGGGGATGATCGCCGTGTGCGGGATCGGCAGACCCAGCGGCCGCCGGAACAGCGCGGTCACGGCGAACCAGTCCGCCAGCGCGCCGACCATCCCGGCCTCGGCGGCGGCACGCACGTACCCGACCCAGCCCGGCCAGCCGGCCGACTGGGCCCACGTGGCCAGCAGGAAGATCACGGTCGCGCCGAGCAGGAAGGCGAGCGCCACCAGCTTCATCCGGCGCAGCGCCCGCCGCTTGCCCTCCTGGTCCGGGACCGGGGGAAGGCTGACGTCAGCGGGGGTCAGTTGCTCCACGACCCCATTGTCCGTGAGGATCGGCCATTATGCGCGAACCAGCTCTCGTCCCCCGGCTGCGGCCGTTCACGTCGACCATCTTCGCGGAGATGACCGCACTCGCGGTGCGAACCGGAGCGGTCAACCTCGGCCAGGGCTTCCCGGACACCGACGGACCGTCCGGAATGCTCGACGCCGCGAAGAACGCGCTGTTCGGCGGCGCGAACCAGTACCCGCCGGGCCCCGGCCGGCCGGAGCTGCGCGCGGCGATCGCGCGGCACCGGGCGCGCTACGGGTTGTCCTACGACCCGGACAGCGAGATCCTCGTCACCGCGGGAGCCACGGAGGCCATTTCCGCCGCGCTGCTCGCGCTGACCGAGCCCGGCGACGAGGTCGTGGTGATCGAGCCGTACTACGACTCGTACGCGGCCGCGGTCGCGATGGCGGGCGCGGCCCGGCGGGTGGTGTCGCTGGTCGAGGGCGCCGACGGGCGGTTCGCGCTCGACCTCGCCGCGCTGCGGGCCGCGGTCACCCCGGCGACCCGGGCGGTCCTGGTGAACTCGCCGCACAACCCCACCGGAACCGTTTTCACGCGCGAGGAACTCTCGGCGATCGCGGAGTTGTGCTGCGAGCGGGACCTCATCGCGGTGACCGACGAGGTGTACGAGCACCTGGTCTTCGACGACGCCGAGCACGTGCCGCTGGCCGCGTTCCCCGGGATGCGCGATCGGACGGTGTCGATCTCCAGCGCGGGCAAGACGTTCAACTGCACGGGCTGGAAGATCGGCTGGGTGTGCAGCAGCCCCGAGCTCGTGGCGGCGGTGCGGGCGGCGAAGCAGTTCATGACGTTCGTGTCGGGCGGGCCGTTGCAACCGGCGGTCGCGCACGCGCTCGACCACGAGCTGCCGTGGGTGGAGTCGTTGCGGACGTCGCTGGCGGCCAAGCGCGACCGGCTGTCGGCGGGACTGGCGGCGGCGGGCTTCGCGGTGCGGCCGAGCCTCGGGACGTACTTCGTGTGCGCCGACGTGCGGCCGCTGGGCTTCACGGACGCCGCCGAGCTGGCCTGGCAGCTGCCGGAGCGGGTCGGGGTGGCGGCCGTGCCGGTCAGCGTGTTCACCGACCACCCGGCGGAGTGGCGCCACGTGCTGCGGTTCGCGTTCTGCAAGCGGGACGAGGTGCTGGACGAGGCGATCGAGCGGCTGCACAAGCTGGCTTGACCCCGGACCTGACCAGCGAGCGGCGACGGACGGCGTGGGGAGGCGCACCCTCGGGGGTGGTCGTGTGGACACGGCCGAGGGTGCGCTTCTCTCCCGGCTCGACGAGCACCATCGAGCCACGCCCAGGTGGGCCATGAGGCGCGACGGCCCGCGGGGCGAAGAGCGCGGCTTCGAGAGCGCCACGGCGGCCTCGGCGGGTGGTGGGCGACGGCTCGGTGAAGTCCACCGGAACACGCTCAGGACGCCCCCGCCGCGCGCCCGGCCACTGCGCCAAAGCGCGCGCTTCGACAGCGACGCAAGAGCCGGGGTGGGTGGTGCGCGAAACCGCTCCGGCGAACTCCACCGGCAACGCCCACACAGCCCCACCACCAACCCCGGCCACCGCGCCAAGCGCGCACACAGCGACGCAAGAGCCGCGGTGGGTGGTGCCCGCGCGGTGGCCGCGACGAGCACCACCCGACCACGTCCACGTGGCCCAAACCCCATCACGGGTGGTCGTAGCCGCGTGCCTCCAGGTATCGGCGTAGGCGGTCCAGCGCTCGGCGCCTCAGCGGACCCACGCTGCCCACCGCGACGCCCAGCTCGGCCGCGATTTCGGCGTGCGTCGCGGGTGGGTCTTGCAGCAGGAGCTCCACCAGGCGCCTCTGCGGGCCGGGCAGCGCGGCCACCCCCTGGCGCAACACCGCGTCCCGTTCGGCGGTCAGTACCTGGCGCTCCGGGGCGAGGCCCTCGTCCGCCCGGTCGCACTCCGCGGGCACCTCCTGACGCCGCGACTCCAGCACCCGCAACGCCTGCCGCCGGGCGGTCGTCGCCAGCCAGCCGGGTAGACGGGCCGGGTCGCGCAGCTCCCGCAGCTGCGCCAGGGACACCCACGTGTTCTGGCAGACGTCGGACACATCGGCCTCCCCCAGGCGGTGCGCCCGCGCCACCCGCAGGACCACCACCGACAGCCCCCGCACCAACGCGGACCACGCGCCCTGGTCACCACGCCACGCGCGCGCCAGCAAGTCGATCAGTTCGATTTCGGTCATGGAACCCCTCGTGATCACCGGTCCCGACTCAGATGGCACCGCCACGCGGACAGCTCCCGAAAACCGCTGGTAGGCGAGAAGTTGAGTAAAACTACGCACACGCACCGTGATCAACTAACGAACAGCCACACGGAAGGCGGAACCAGGGTTCCGCCGTACGGGGCTGGATCGATCGCTTTCGAGGTGAAACACTCGCCACCGGCAGGAGAAATCAGGCCGGGATCAGCACACCCGATGACCAGGCCGGAACAAACTTCCCGTAGTCGTTCGTGGACGGTGGTGGTGGCGATGCGCGACGCGATCCGCGTGCGCCACTCCGCGCGGCCACTTCCGGTCGAACTCAAACTGCTGCTCGCGGGCGGATTCGTGCTCGCCGGCTGGCTGCTCACCACGGTCCTCGGGGCACCGCCGGCCGCGGCCGACGAGGCGCCGTCCGAACCGGACACCGTCGCGGCCCAGCAGCAGCCGAACCTGCTCGGCGCGATGACCGGACTCGTCGGCGACGTCACCGGCACGGTCGGCACGACACTTTCGGCCGTCACCGAAACGGCTGAAACAACACTGACGACCGTCACCGAAACGGCGGATCAGGCCACGCACCCGATCGTCGAAATCGTCGGCCAGACCGTTCAGACCGTCGCTCCGGACGCACCGTCCGAACCGGTCGAGCCGGAACCGGTGGCGAAAACCGAGGCCGAACCGGTGATCACCCAGCCGGCGGCGGCCGCCCCGAAATCCGCGCCGCCGGCTCCCGCGGAACCAACTCCCGCGGAACCGGTGCACGCCGTCGCCCACCACGCCCCGGCCGTCAAGCACGCCGAGGCGCCGGCGCCACCTCGGCACCTGGACCTCCCGGTCCCGGTGCGGGCGGACAACGGCCCGCCGCCCCCGGCACCCACCGACCCGGGCGACCCCGGCGTCGTCATCACCGTCTCCCACGACTCGGGCAACGGCGGCCGCGACCTGATGGCCGTTCTCGGCCCGCGCGCCGCCGCCGAGCCGGTTCAGCCGATCGTGGGAGCGCTGACCAGCGGTTTTGTGGGTATGGGCACGGAAGCGGGCCTACCGCCCACCTCGCCCGACTGACGCGAGACACGGTCACACAGGCGACCCGCGTCCACAACAAGATCAACTAGCGCGCCCGTTCCGAAGCGCCGTTCGACGGCCACTTCAGACTTCCCGACCGACCAACCGCGCCTGGCCGGTCGGGTGCTGGTCCCGGCGTCGCGATGCCCCCGCGACGCCGGGGCCCCAACCGGGCACGTGTCCGGAGCTTCCGCTCACCGCGCCGAGCGGAAGCCGGATGCGTGCCTAGCCGCGATGACCCGCCGGCACGTCGAGGGGCGGTGCCGGCGGGTCACCGTGGAGCCCGGCCCGGAGCGATCCGGGCCGGGTGCCCCGCAGCCGGTGCGCTGGACGTCGTCAGCCGTACTTTCCCTGGGACGGCAGGCAGACGACCAGCGCACCGGCTGTTTCAGGCCACCGGCAGATCGTCGGCCGGGGCGCCGCGCACCGAAGCGGCGGCCAGCGCCAGCCGCGTGACGGCCTCGGTCAGGCGCTCCGCCGGCTGGGCGTACGGCAGCCGCAGCCAGTGTTCGAGCCCGCCCTGGGCGCTGAACCGGGACGCGGGCGCCACCTGGACCCCGTGGTTGGCCGCGGCGACCGCCAGGCGCGTGCTCATCGGCTCCGGGAGGCGGCACCACAGCGACAACCCGCCGGCCGGCACGCGGAACCGCCAGTCCGGCAGGTCCCGCCGCACGGCCTCGGCCAGCGCCTCCCGCTGGGCACGCAGGTCGGCACGGCGCAACGTCAGCACGGAGTCGCCCGCGTCCAGCAGTTCCGCCACCACCAGCTGCTCGAACACCGGCGACCCGAGGTCCGACGCGAACCGGGACGAGGACAGCCGCGTCACCAGGTCCTCCGACGCCCGGATCCAGCCGATCCGCAGCCCGCCCCAGTGCGATTTGGACGCCGTCCCCACGGTGATCGCCCAGTCGCCGGCGAACGTGGCCAGCGGCGGCGGACCGTCGAGCGGATCGCCGTCCAGGTCCAGCTCGGCGAACGTCTCGTCGACCACCGCATGCGTTTGCGTGCGCGCCAGCAGCGCCCCCAGCCCCTCCCGGCCGGCCGCGTCGAGCCGGGCGCCCGTCGGGTTGTGGAAGTCGACGATGAGGTGCGCCATCCGGGGCGCGGTCTGGCGCACCGCGGCCTCCAGCCCGGCCAGGTCCCACCCGTGCTCGCCCAGCGCGACCGGCACCGGCGTGGTGTGCGCGGCGCGGATCGCCTCCAGGGCGTTCGGGTACGTCGGCTGTTCCACCAGGACCCGGTCGCCGGGGTGGGTCAGCATCCGCAGCACGAGGACGAACGCGTGGTGCGCCCCGTTGGTGATCATGATCTGCGCCGGTGACGTGGGCAGGCCGCGCGCGGTGTACCGGTCGGCGATGCGCTCGCGCAGCAGCGGGAGGCCGCGGCCGGTGTAGCCGTGCCCGCCGAGTTCGTCGACCAGCAGCAGCCGCGCCCGGTCGACCGCCGCCATCACGCCCGGGACGGCCGGCGTCGCCGCGCGGACCAGGTCGATCGCCTGCGGGCTGTCGGGCGGCGCGGGGTCGAGCACCCGCCCGCGGGGCGCGGTGATCCACGACCCCGCGCCCCGCCTGCTGGCGACCAGCCCCGCCTCGCGCAGGCGGTCCAGGGCGGCCGCGACGAGCGTGCGGCTGACGTCCAGTGCCTCGGCGAGTTCCCGTTCCGCCGGCAACCGGGTGCCGACCGGCAGCTGGCCGTCGAGGACTCCCAGCTCGATCGCCGCCGCCAGGTCCGCCGCGCCCTGACGTGAGCCGTTGCGCCGCCAAGCCCCGAGGACGAGAGCCAATCTGCGAGCCGAGATGCGGCCGATAGGGTCCATGAAATCCAATTATTGCAGATTGGCTCTGGTTATCCAGTCCACTGGCCCGCAAAGTGGACGCCGTGACTGCAATCGATCTACGGCCGGTGCGCGTCTCGGTCAGCCCCGCGCGCCGGCTCACCCAGCTGATGGCCGGCCTCGCCCTCTACGGCACGAGCATGGCGATGATGACGCGCGCCGGGCTCGGCCTGTCCCCGTGGGACGTCCTGCACGAGGGCCTCGCGCAGCGCACCGGCCTCACCTTCGGCACCGTCGTCGCGCTCACGTCGGTCGGCGTGCTCGCCCTGTGGATCCCGCTCCGCCAGCGCCCCGGGCTGGGCACGGTGGCGAACGTGCTGGTCGTCGCGGTGGCCGTGGACCTGGTGCGCGCCGTCCTGCCCGACCAGCACGCGCTCGGCTGGCGCATCGCGCTGCTGGTCAGCGGCGTCGTGCTCAACGCCGTGGCGACCGCGGTGTACGTGGGTGCCCGGCTCGGCCCCGGCCCGCGCGACGGCTTGATGACCGGGGTGGCCGCCCGCAACCTGTGGTCCGTCCGGGCGGTGCGCACCTGCATCGAACTCACCGTGCTGGCGGCCGGCTGGTTCTTCGGCGGCACGGTCGGCGCCGGAACCGTGCTCTACGCGCTCGCCATCGGGCCGCTCACCCAGGCCCTGCTCCGCCACGTCACCTGGCGCGAGTCACGCTAACGCCTGCCGGACCCGCGGCGCGTCCACGTCGAACCGGGCGAGCACGTCGGCGGCGGGCCCGCGCAGCGCGGTGAGGGCGAGCAGGATGTGCTCGGACCCGAGTTCCTTGCCGCCCAAGGAAATCACCTCCTTCAGGCACACCTGCAGCACCTTCTTCGACTCGTCGGCGAACGGGATGTGCCGCCGTTTCCGCCCGCCGGTGCGGCCGGCGAGCGCGTGCGGGCCGTGCGCCTGCTCGACGCGGTCGAGGATCGCGTCCACGTCGATGCCGAACTCGCCGAGCGCCTCGGCGTCGGCCTCGGTGATGCCGCCCCGGCGCCGCACCCGCGCGGTTTCGGCGGCGACGTCGTCGAGCGCCACGCCGAACCGGGTCAGCAGCCGGCCGGCCCCGCTGTCCGGGAAGCGCAGCAGCGCGACCAGCAGGTGCAGCGGATCGATTCGCGGCGAATCCAGGCGGATCGCGTCCTGCTGCGCCTCGACGACCACCTCGCGGGCGTCCGCGGTGAACTTCTCGAACATCACTGCCTCCCGTACTTCTTGTGCACGGCCTGCCTGCTCACGCCCAGCTCCGCCGCGATGTCCTGCCACGACCAGCCCTGCGCCCGCGCGCTGCGCACCTGGACGGCTTCAAGCTGTTCGAGCAGCCGCCGCAGCGCGGCCACGGCACGCAGGCCGACCCGCGGATCGCGGTCGCCGGCGCGGGCGGCCAGGTCGGTTGCCTTCGTCATGATGTCAACCTACGTTGACATCCGGATGTCGTCAACCTAAGTTGACAGCTAGGGTCGGGCGGGTGATCCACGTCGCCGAGCGGTCCGGCGTCGGCCTCGACGGCCGGCCCCGCCCCACGGAGGACCGCGTGGTCGTGCTCGGCCACGCCGTCGCGGTGCTCGACGGCGCCACCTCGGCCGATCCGGACCAGCCCTCCGGTGGCTGGTACTCCGAGCACCTGGCGGCCGAACTCGCCCACGAACTGACCGGCGACGGCGACCTGCGCGCGGCTCTGCGCAGAGCGATCACCGGTGTCACGCGGAAACACGACCTACGCCCCGGATCGGCTCCGTCGAGCACGGTCGCGATGCTGCGCTGGGACACCGAGCGCGTGGACGCCCTGGTGCTGGCCGACAGTCCGATCGTCGCCTTTGGACGGTCCGTCGACGTGCTCGCCGACGAGCGGCTGGACACGCTCCGGAGGACCGGACGGTTGCGGACGCAGGAAGCCGTGCGAGCGCTGCGCAACCAGCCCGGCGGGTTCTGGGTCGCCGAAGCCGATCCCACGGCCGCCGCCCACGCACTGACCCGCAGCTGGCCGCGCGCCGAACTGGACGCCGTCCTGCTCGCCAGCGACGGCGTGTCCTGCGGCGTCGACGACTACGGCCTGTTCACCTGGCCCGAAGCCTTGCACCTGGCGCGCACCCAGGGCGTGGACGCGGTGCTCGACGGCGTCCGCGCGGCCGAGGACGGCGATCCGGACGGGGCGCGGTGGCCGCGGGCCAAGCGCCACGACGACCAGGCGCTGGTGCTGGTCGAGTTCGGGCGGCCCTAGGGGAAAGATCGGGGACTTCTCCGGATCTTCCGCGGCCCGCGCGGCGGAAAGCTGTTCACATGGGGATTTCCGGAGCTTCACCGGGCGAAAGAGCCCGGCCCTGGCTGCTCGTTGCGAACGTGGCGATCGGCTGGGGACTGTTCACCGCCGTCATCCTGCACGTGGTCAGCGGTCGCAACCCGGTGTGGGACACGCTGTCCAGCTACGCGCTCGCGGAGGGTGGGGTCGGCCTGCTCGGCGCGAGCATGATCGCGATCGCCGTCGGGTCGGTCGCGTTGCTGACCGCCGTCAAGGCCGCCGGCCACCGGCTCAGCCGGACCACCCAGGTGCTGTTCTGGGCCTGGTCGACCGGGCTCGTCGCGGCCGCGTTGTTCCCCGCCAGCTACCCGGAGCGGTTCGACCCGGTCAGCGGGCAGATCCACGAATACGCCTGCGCCATCGCGTTCCTGAGCCTGGCCGCACTCGGCTGGACCCTGCCCGCCCGGCTGCGGACCCACCCGGCGATCACCCGGCTCACGCTGCTGACGCTCGGCGGCGTGCTCCTGTTCGGCGTGAGCTACCTGGTGCCCGGCGTGCTGCCCGTCGGCCTGGCCCAGCGGCTCGCGCTCGCCGCGGACATCGGCCTGCTGATCACGATCGCCCGCGCGGTCGCGGTTCCGGCGCCGTTTCCCGCGAAACCGCGGGAGCGTGTATCCAGCTGACCCCCGGCGCCCTCTGTGTCAGCAAGGGCCGGGATGACCCGGCCGACACCGGGGGCTTTCTGGGGGGAAAGACTTCATGACCGACGTCATCACGCAACCAGCAACGACCGTCACCGGGCCGGACTTCGGCCTCACCAAATTCGCCGACCCGCTGCGGGTGCCGCCGCTGATCCGGCCGCACTCGTGGTGGCACCAGGACGAAATCACCATCGACCTGGTCCGCGCGCGCGTCCGGCTGCACAGCCAGCTGCCGGAAACCGAGGTGTGGGCCTACGAGGGCCAGTTCCCCGGCCCGACCATCGAAGTGCGCAGCGGCAAGCAACTGCGCGTCAACTGGAGCAACGGCATCGACGGCACCATCCCGGTGGTCGCCGTCCAGCAGCACGCCGAACTCACCGACATCACCGCGCCGGTGCGCACGCCCGGCTGGCGCAACCCGGACGGCACACCGCTGCCCGGCGCCGAGATCATCGACGGGGTGTCCGCGCTGCCCGCGTGGACCGTGGTGCACCTGCACGGCGCGCGCACCGGCGGTGGCAACGACGGCTGGGCGCACAACGGCGTGCTGCGCCCGGCCGCCCAGCTCGCCGAGTACCCGAACGGGCAGCCCTCGGCGACGCTCTGGTACCACGACCACGCGATGGCGGTAACCCGGTTCAACGTCTTCGCCGGGCTCACCGGGATGTACCTGATCCGCGACGCCGAGGAGGACGGGCCCGGCCTGCCCGCCGGGGACCGGGAGATCCCGCTGATCATCACCGACCGCAACCTCGACACCGACCCCGCCACCGGCGCGCTGACCGGGCAGCTGCTGTTCAAGATCCCGTTCATCACGCCGGCCGGACCGGACGGGCCTGAGGTGCCGATCCCGTTCACCGGGCCGTTCACGCTGGTCAACGGCGTCATCTGGCCGCACCTCGAAGTCGACGCGCGCTGGTACCGCTTCCGCGTGCTGAACGCGTCGAACTCGCGGTTCTGCCGGCTCAACCTCATCGACGAGACCGGCACCGTCAACAACGACGGGGTGCGGATCATCGGCACCGACGGCGGTCTGCTGCCCGCGCCGGCCGCGTTCCCGGCGGACGGCCTGGTGCTGGCGCCCGCCGAGCGCGAGGACGTGCTGATCGACTTCAGCCGGTACCAGGGGCAGAACCTGACGTTGCGGGACACGCTGGCCGACCGCACCGAGCCGGACGTCATGCAGTTCCGGGTCGAGAACCGGGAGCGGCACGACTCGTTCACGCTGCCGGAGGTGATCTCACCGTCGTACGTGCGGCTGCACCACGGGACGACGGTGCCGGAGGACCACGACCACGTCTTCGTCGCGCTCGTCCCGCCCGGCACGGCGGGCGAGGCGCACCCGCAGATGTGGGAGCTGCAGGAGGTCACCGATCCGGCGGAGATGCCCGCGCGGTTCCCGGCCGAGGGGTTCATCCAGCTGACCGACCCGGCCGACGGCGCGGTGCGGACGTTCCGGATGGTCGCGAGCCTGTTCGACGACACGACCACGTTCTTCATCGACCACGACCGGTGGGCGATCTGGAACTTCGTCAACCTGGGCGGGCCGACCCACCCGATGCACATCCACCTGGCCGAGTTCCAGGTCCTGACGCGCCGCGCCTACCCGCTGGACGCGGCGGGGAACGTGATCGGGTTCGACACCGTCGCCGGCGGGACGCCCGCGCCGCTGCCGGTGCCGGGCGAGGGCAGGCCGCTGGAGAAGTACGAAGAGGGCTGGAAGGACACCTTCCAGGTGCAGGCCGGCGAGTGGGTCAGCGTGGCCGGGCACCACACCGGGGCGACCGGTGAGTTCATGTACCACTGCCACATCCTCGACCACGAGGACGAAGGCATGATGCGGCCGTTCGTCGTGCACCCGCCCGAGGTGGCGCGGTTCCACGTCCACCCCGGGGCTTCTCATGGGGGCGGTCACTGAGGTGACCGGGCCGGCGGCGTCCCTGGGTGCGGGGCGCCGCCGGTTGCCGCGTCAGTACGCGGTGCGGCCGCCGTCGACGACGATCGTCGTGCCGGTGACGTAGCGGGCCTGCGCCGAGATCACCCAGGCGACGAGATCGGCGACGTCCGCCGGTTCCCCGGCGAAGCCCAGGGGCGTCTCCTTCACCGGCCCGACGGCGGCGGTGTAGTCCGGGCTGCGGCTGGTCCCTGTGGCGATGTCCCCGGGCGCGATGCCGACGACCCGGACCCCGTGCGGGGCGAGGTCGCAGGCGAGCGCGCGGGTCAGTCCGCCGAGCCCGGCCTTGCTCGCCACGTACGCCGGCACGTCGCGCTGGGCCTGGAATTCGGCGATCGAGCTGATGTTGACGATCACGCCCTGGTTCAGGACGAGCTGGGTGAACGCTTCGCGGGCCAGGCGCAGCGGCGCCTTGAGGTTGGTGTCGATGACCCGGTCGATCAGCTCGTCGGCGGCGCTTTCCACCGGGCCGAAGGCCGCGGAGCCGCTGATGCCGGCGTTGTTCACGAGGACGTCGAGCCGCCCGAAGTGCCGCACGCACTCGGCCACCGCGTCGCGGCAACCGGTTCCGGTGGCGAGGTCGTGCGCGCCGACCTGGATCAGCTCGTGGAACGGGTGCTCGGCGAACAGTTTCCGGCCGACGCTGGCGTCCTCTTCGGTCCGCTGGACCACGTAGACGGTCATCTTCTCGGTGGCCAGCCGGGAGGTGATCTCGGCGCCGATGCCCGTGGCGCCGCCGGTCACCAGGGCGGTCCGTTGCGCACCCATCCCCGCCACCGCCTCTCTGAAACGTGCGTTTCAAACTACAAGGCGGGGAGGACGAGCGTCAACGGCCGCGGGTGCGGGCGTAGTGCGCGCGGGCCTTCGCCCGGTTGCCGCACCTCGACATGGAGCACCACTGGCGGTTGCGCTTCGGCGAGGTGTCCGCGAACCGCAAGCCGCAGTCGTCGTACGCGCAGATCCGGACGTCGGCATCGCTGGCCGCCAGGTCGATCGCGTCGACGGCGAGGGCACCGAGAGCGCCTTCCACGGGATCGCGGGCGTCCAGCCGCCGGCGCGGGACACCGTCCCCGTCGATGCGCAACTGGGGCACCGGGGCCTCGCGGGCGTGCCGGTTCAACCGCAGGACGTCGACCGGCCGCCCCTCGCCCCGGGTCACCCGGTCGACGGCTTCCCGCAGCGCGATCGCCGCCTCCAGCGCCTCGGGTGAGGCGGGCTCCGGCCGCGGCAGCAGACCCGCCAGCACCAGCCACTCCACCAGCGCGGACGGCGAGGTCAGCAGCTCACGGCCGCCACGGTGCCGGTCCCGGAGCGTGTTCACCAGGTCCACACACGGACGGCCACCGTCGAAAACCCACTGCGTCCTCACCACGACCAGGGTACTCTAACCGCTATAACCGGTTAGAAAGGTGAGAGATGGATTCGCACATGGCGACGGTCAACGGCATCCGCATGCACTACCGGCGAGCGGGCGAGGGACCGCCGGTCGTCCTGCTGCACGGCTGGCCCCAGACCTCCTACTGCTGGCACCGGATCTTCGGCGCGCTCGCGCAGGACCACACCGTCATCGCGCCCGACCTGCGCGGCTACGGGCTCACCGACAAGCCACGCACGGGCTTCGACAAGCGCACGATGGCCGCCGACGTCTCGGCGTTGCTGCACGAACTCGGCTTCACGTCGGCCAGCGTCGTCGGGCACGACCGGGGCGGCCGGGTCGCGCACCGGTGGGCACTGGACCGCCCGGACGAGGTCGAGCGGCTGGCCGTGCTCGACATCATCCCGACCCGCGAGATGTGGCGGCGGCTCGACGCGGGCGTCGCCCGCGGCTACTGGCACTGGCTGTTCCACCTGCAGCCGGACCTGCCGGAACTGCTGGCGGGCAAGGACATCCCCGCCTACCTGGGGTACTTCTTCGAGCGCTGGACCTACCAGCGGCAGGGCCTGGCCCCGGACGCGGTCGCCGAGTACGTCCGGGCGTTCTCCGCGCCGGGCGCCCTGCGCGCCGGGTTCGACGACTACCGCGCGTCCTTCCCGGACGACGCCGAGCACGACGACGCCGACGCCGGACGCAAGCTCACCATGCCGGTCCTCGCGCTGTGGGGACAGACCGGGCTCCTCGGCACACTGCCCACATTGGACATCTGGCGGGACTACGCCGAGAACGTCACCGGCGAGGGACTGCCCGAGTGCGGACACTTCCTCGCCGAGGAGCAACCGGAGGCCGTCCTCGCGCACCTCAAGCGCTTTCTGTGATCCGGAAGACCGGGAAGCCGGGCGCGACGTTCCGCAGCACCTCGTCGGACGAGGTGTGGTCGACCCCCTCGAAGAACCGGCCGACCTCCCACGCCCACCGCTTCAGGTAGGCGCGCAGGATCACCGGCTTGTCCTCGTCGGCCAGTTCGGCGAACCGGAACGTCTCGACCCGGCGCCCGACCCGCAGCTGCCCCTCGCCCGCCGCGCGCAGGTTGCGCACCCACTGCGTGTGCCCGCGCGGCGCGACGAGGTACCGCTGCCCGTCGATCTTCAGCAGGTTCACCGGCGTCGACCGGATCTCCCCGGACTTGCGGCCGCGCACCAGCAGCACCCGGCTGCCGGCCAGGCTCACACCCAGCTTGGTCAGGAACTGGACGACCACGTTGGCGATGCCATCACCCTTGCCCGGCTTCAGGTAGCGGTTCATTCGGATCTCCCTTCGGCGAGAGCAGTGCTCTCTGTTGAGATCAGTGAACACGCCTTCGCATCTCACTGTCAAGAGCAGCGCTCTCTAATTTGTGCGGCGATCTCCCCACGTGGCAGACTCGGCGGCATGCCAGCCAGCAAGACCGCACGGGAACGGGCTCGCGCCGAACTGACCCGCGAGATCAAGGACGAGGCGCGACGCCAGCTCGCCGAGGTCGGCCCGCACGGGCTGTCCCTGCGCGCCGTCGCCCGCGAGCTGGGGATGGTGTCGTCCGCGCTGTACCGCTACTTCCCCAGCCGCGACCACCTGCTGACCGAGCTGATCATCGACGCCTACAACGAGATCGGCGAAGCGGCCGAGCGCGCCGACGACCCGTCCGCCGAGCCGCGCGACCGCTGGCTGCGCATCTGGCACGGCACCCGGGACTGGGCGAAGCGGAACCCGCACGAGTACTCGCTCATCTACGGCTCCCCCGTGCCCGGCTACCAGGCGCCGCAGGACACGATCACGCCCGCGAGCCGGGTCGCGCAGGCGCTCGTCCGCGTCATGGAGGCCGCCGACCTCGCGCCGGCGATGCCCGGTCCGCCGCTGTCCGGCGAACTGGCCGAGCAGGCCCGCCGGGTCCGGGCCGCGCTCGGCACGTCGCTCGCGGAGGCGGATCTCGTCCGGTTGACGACCGCGTGGACCCACCTCTTCGGCGCGATCAGCTTCGAGCTGTTCGGCCAGTACGCCGGCACGGCCGATCCCGCGGACGCCTATTTCGCCTACACCGCACGGCAACTGGGTGATCTGGTCGGCCTTCCGTGAACGCTTTACGCGTTGTGGCAGACTCGTCACATGGCGGCAGATGACGAGGTGCTGCGGGCCGTCGAGGGAAGCCTCGACCGGCCGTCCGCGGCGCGGGTGTACGACTACTTCATCGGCGGGAACCACAACTACGCGATCGACCGCGCGTTCGGCGACAAGGTGCGCGCCCGGCTCCCGTTGATCCCGGACTCCGCGGTGGCGTGCCGCCAGTTCCTGGGCCGTGCCGTGCGGTACGCGTCGAAGGCGGGGATCAGGCAGTACGTCGACATCGGCTCGGGCCTGCCGACGGCGGGCAACGTGCACGAGGTCGCCGACGAGGCCCGGCCCGAGCGGGACACCACCGTGGTCTACATCGACAACGAGCCGATCGCGCTGGCGCACTCGCAGCTGCTGCTCGCCGACGCCGCGGACCCGGACCGCCACCGGGCGATCGCCGGGGACCTGCTGGAGCCGATCGACCTGTGGGAGCGCGTCGGCGAGACGGGCGTGATCGACTTCGACGAGCCGGTGGCGCTGGTGATCAACGCGGTGCTGCACTTCATCAAGGACGAGCAGCGGCCGCACCCGGCGCTGGACTTCTACCGCGACCAGCTCGCGCCCGGCTCGTACCTGATCATGTGCCAGCTGACCGACGAGAACCCGGCCGACGACGAGGAGCGCCGGGCGCTGGACGACCTCAAGGCCTACTACGAGACCACCACGAACCCCGGGCAGTACCGCTCGCGGGAGGAGTTCCTGAAGTTCTACGGCGACTTCGAACTGGTGGAGCCGGGGCTGGTCTACGCACCCGAATGGCACCCC
This sequence comes from Amycolatopsis thermalba, assembly GCF_003385215.1. Lineage (GTDB taxonomy): Bacteria > Actinomycetota > Actinomycetes > Mycobacteriales > Pseudonocardiaceae > Amycolatopsis_E > Amycolatopsis_E thermalba. The sequence continues at coordinate 29,714 of NZ_PQHW01000032.1, forward strand.
GACGAGCACGCCCTGTTCGCCGAGGCGCCGTCGAAGTCACGCATCCTCGCCGCGGTGGCGCGCAAGCCCTAGGCGCGCTTCCGCGGTCCCCGGCCGGATGGGCCGCGCACACATCGCGCACGCGATGGCAGGTGCGTGAAGGCCCCGGCTGAAGCACTGCCACCCTAGGCGACCAGGTGGTCGCTGAACCAGGCGGCCGCCAGCTGGGCCACCCGCTCCAGCGCGCCCTCCTCCTCGAACAGGTGCGTCGCCTTCGGGACGATCTCGATGTCGTACCGGCCGCCCAGCTCGGTGGCCGCCTGCTGGTTCAGCCGCAGCACCTCCCCGTCGCGGGCGCCGACGATCAGCAGCGTCGGGCTCCGCACCCGCGCCAGGGCGTCGCCGGCCAGGTCGGGGCGGCCGCCGCGCGAGACGACCGCCCGCACGCGCTCCGGTTCCGCCGCCGCGGCCCGCAGCGCGGCCACCGGACCGGTGCTCGCGCCGAACAGGCCCAGCGGCAACCGCGCCGTGTCCGGCCGCCGGGACAGCTCGGCCATCGCCGCGCGCAGGCGTTCGGTCAGCAACTCGATGTCGAACCGCCGGTCGCCGTGGTCCTCGTCCGGGCTGAGCAGGTCGAACAGCAGCGTGGCGAACCGGTTGTCCTGCAGTTCGCGCGCCACCGCGATGTTGCGGGCGCTGCGCCGCGAACTGCCCGATCCGTGGGCGAACACGACGACGCCGATCGCGTCGGACGGCACCGTCAGGTCGCCTTCGAGCCCGGGATCGACGGTGAGCGGAACGGTCATGGCGTCTCCAGCAACTCGATGACCTCGTCGTCCTCGGTCTGGCGGAAGTCGGCGTACCACTGGCCGACGGACCGGAAACCGTGCGGCGCCAGCAGGCACAGCACCTCGTCGGCGTCGCTCTTCAGCGCCGCCGCCGCGTCCGGCGCGCACACCGGCGCGGCGAAGACCAGGCTGTGCGGCCGGTCCGCCCGCAACGCCCGCAGCGCCGCCCGCGCGGTCACGCCGGTCGCCAGCCCGTCGTCGACCACCAGCACGTCCCGTCCGGCCCGCGGCTGCGGCGGGCGTCCGCGCTGGTAGACGACCGCGCGCCGGCGAGCTTCGGCGCGTTCCGCCGCGCAGATGTCCACCAGTTGCGCCGGCCGCAGGCCGAGCATCGACAGGGACCGCTCCTCGTAGTACGCCGGACCGTCCGGAGTGACCGCGCCGACGCCGAATTCCGGCTGGCCGGGAGCGCCGATCTTGCGGGCGACCGCGACGTCCAGCGGCGCACCCAGCACCTCGGCCACCGCGTGCCCGACGACCACCCCGCCCCGCGCCAGCCCCAGCACCAGCGGATCGCGCCATTCGCGCTCGCCGAGCAGCTCGCCCAGCTGCACGGCCGCCTCCCGGCGGTCGCGGAACTCGTATCGCCGCCTCATGTCACAGGTCTACCCGGGCGCGGGCGCGTCAACCAGGCTCGCCGCGGCGCTTGCGGTGCACGACCCAGACCAGGTCGATCACCAGCCCCACCGCCACCAGGGACATCAGCACCGTCACCCACCACATCTCGATCGTGGCGAACAGGACGGCGGCCCCGGCCGCGAGAAGGATGCCGATCGCGGCGAGCCAGATCCGCAGCGTCAGCGCGCTGTAGGCGGGCGCGGCGCCACCGAACCCGGCGGTCGGATCGTGGTAGCCGGGCAGGCCCCGCTGGTATTCCTCGCGGGTGCGAGGCCGGTCACGCGGGATTCGCATGCTTCCCGGCTACCCGTGCGTGGGTGAGCACACACGTGCCCGGCCTCACCCGGTCCGGCGACGGCCCGTTTGACCCGCCACCCGCTGGGTTACCGTGGCGGCGAACCCCATTCCGCCAGGAAGGAACACCGACAGCCGATGAGGCCGGCCCAGCCCCTGACCCGGCGACTGCTGCTCGTCCTGGCCGCCGGGGCCCTGCTCGCCGCCGTGGTCGTCTACGCCAGCGGCGACGAAGCCGAGCAGCAGCCCCCGGCCGCCGCGCCGACCGCCCCGCCCACACCGCAGCCGCGCATCGCCGCGGCCGAGGGGCCGGACGCGTGCGCGACCGTGATCGGCCAGCTCACGCCCCGCCAGCGGCTCGCGCAGCTGGTGGTCGTCGGGGTCGACGCGTCGGATCCGCGCGGTGCGGCCGACCTGGTGCGCGCCGAGCAGATCGGCGGCATCTTCCTCGGCGGCAACGCCACCGCGCTGCTCCAGAACAAGGCCCTCGACCAGGTCCAGCAGGCCGCGCGGCTGCCCGTCTCCGTCGCGATCGACGACGAGGGCGGCCGGGTCCAGCGGCTCGACGACCTGGACGGCTCGATCCCCAGCGCCCGCAAGATGGCCGCGACCATGACGACCGACGAGGTCCGCGACCTCGCCCGCGAGCGCGGCCGGGCGATGGCCGCGCGCGGGGTGACCGTCGACTACGCGCCGGTCCTCGACCTCACCGACGCCGCGGCCGGCGAGGTCATCGGCGACCGCTCGTTCAGCTCCGACCCGGACACCGCCCGGCGCTACGCCCAGGCCTTCGCGGCCGGCCTGGCCGACGCCGGGATCCAGCCGGTGCTCAAGCACTTCCCCGGCCACGGACGCGCCACCGGCGACTCGCACCAGGGCTCGGTGACCACTCCGCCGCTGGACGAACTGCGGGACAACGACCTGCGGCCGTACCGGCACCTCGCGGAGTTCGGCGACGCCGCCGTGATGGTCGGCCACCTCGACGTGCCGGGCCTGACCGGTGGCGAACCCGCGTCGCTGTCCCCGGCGGCCTATCGGCTGCTGCGTGGCGAGTTCGGCTTCGACGGCCCGGTCCTGACCGACGACCTGGGCGCGATGAAGGCCGTGACCCAGCGCTACCCGCTGCCGCAGGCGGTGGTGAAGGCCGTGCAGTCCGGCGCGGACCAGGCGCTGTGGTCCTCGGGCGGCCGGGTGTCGACCGTGCTGGACGCGATGGAGAAGGCGGCGGCCGACGGGACGCTGTCCGCGGACCGGGTGACCGACGCGCTCACCACGGTCCTGCGCGCCAAGCACGTGTGCTGAGAGCGGGGCGGCTGCGCCGGCCGGCTCCTCGACGCTGAGGAACCGGCCGACGCAGCGGGATCTGGGGCGTATCGCCGCGGCAAAGTCTACGTAACCTTCGCGGCAGCTCAAGGTCTCGTGTTCGGATCGAAATAGTCCCTGGTCAGGCCACCGCGCCCGACATGATCGCGTGCCGGTGCGGCCAGTGCGACCAGAACGCGCCGGTGTAGCCGAGCTCGATGAGCTTGAGCAGGAACGGGTTGTCCGCGTAGTTGTTGTCGTCCTCGGTGAGGCCGGGCAGCGTCGGCAGCATGACGCGGTGGTACTCCGACGACGGCACGAGGTCCCACAGCAACCGCACGCTGTTGACCCACCGGCCGTTCGGCGCGGCGATCGTCGCCGGGTCCTCGGGCAGGTCCGGGGACAGGAAGTAGACCGGCCGGAAGCGCCCGGCGTCGTCGAACGCGAACTGCCGCTCGTACTCGACGATCGACGCGCACATCGCCCGCGGTTTGAGCACGATCGGCTCGACCGCCGAGTCCGACTGCAGACCGGGCAGAGTGCGCCGGCCGGCACACCGCTCGGCCATCCGGATCCCCAGCGGCGAGTACGGGAACGCGCGGATGCCCAGGCTGTAGCCGGCGACCGCGACGTCCAGGTCGAGGGTGCGGCGGACGGCGTCGGTCATCGTCGCGGCCGTCTCCCCCGGCATGCCGAGCAGGACCTCGACCATCACCGGCAGCTCGGCCTTCGCGATCCGGGCGCACAGCGCGCGCACGTCGTCGAAGGTGTAGAACCGGCGGCCGCCGCCGGAGACCTTCCAGCCGTCGAGGACGTCGTCACGCACGTGGTCGGGGGCGAGGTTGATACCCGCGCACCCGGCCCGCACCAACAGGTCGAGCAGCTCGTCGTCGAACGGCGTGGGCTGCGCGTAGATCCACAGCTTCAGGTTGTGCAGCGGCGTGGAGTGATCGGTGTCCTTGCGCCGGATGATCTCCCGCAGCACGTTCTTGCTGTGCGCGATCACGAGGTTGAACTCGCTGTCCGTGGTGTGCAGGTCGTATACACCTTGTGCGGTCAGCGCTTCCATCTCGTCGACCACGGATTCCACCGCGCGGCGCGTGAAGTACGTGCCCTTCGCGTCCGGCTCGACGCAGTGCGCGCACGAGTAGGCGCAGCCGTTCTTGGTGAGGATGTTGCCCAGCCCGCCGCCGCGGTAGTACCGCAGGTTGTCGACCTTCCACGGCACGCCGGAGCGGCGGGTGTAGCTCGTGGTCGCGTTGAGCGGTGAGGCCAGCGGACGGCCGCGGCGGCCGAGCTTCGGCACGATCTTCTCCACGCGCCCGCCGCCGCGGTTGACCAGCAGCCCGGGCACGGTGTCCGGCGAATTCCCGGACAGCAACGCGTTCGCCAGACCGACGATGATTCCTTCCCCCGGCCCCTTCACCCCGAACGGAATGTCGAAATAGTCGACCAACGCGAACGGCATCGAGGAAAATCCGACACCGCCCGCGATGATCGGGGCCGCGCTGAGCGTTTTGATCTCGTCGATGATCGCCCGGTGGTCGGCCAGGAAACCGCGTTGCTGCTGCGCGTAGATCGTGTCGGTGTTGCGCACCGTCACGCCGACCAGCATCGGCTGGTGGCGCCCGAAGTACTCGCGCAGGACGGTCCCCCAGTCGTCCCGCCGGAACGTCAGGTCCACGACGTCCACATCGAACCCGTCGGCCTCCAGGGAGGTGGTCAGGATGTCCAATGCGTACGGCGTGATCGGGGGATGGACGAGATTCGGGTTGACCAGCGTGACCAACGACTTTCCCATGGCGACTCCCACTCCTGCACCAGAACAGCGAAACGGTCGCTGCAAAAATGGCAAAAGCGGGATCGGGAAATCAGGGGTTGTGTTTCACTGGAGCCGTCGCCACTGTTTCGCCGTTCGCGCCGCCGCCCGCAACTCGTCCGGAGGCACGTCGAGCACCCGGCTCAGGTGGCGCTGCCAGTACGGGCCGGGTACCCGCTTGCCCCGTTCCCAGCGCGAGACCTCGCCACGGCCCAGGCTTTCGTTGCCCGAGACCGTGACGAGCTCGTCCGCGAGCTGGTACTGGGTGAGCCCGCGCTCGTGCCGGGCGGACCGGATCAGCCGGCCGATCGGCATCGAGTCGCGGGCAGCCACGGCAATCTCGCCGCTCATGACACGGAAACTCGGCGCGCCATCCGGCCGGCCCGGCCCGTCCGGCGCGCAGTCTCGAAATCACACACGATTCGCCCCTTCACACTCGAGTCGGACGGCCAGGCCGTCTGTGCAGCGTCGCGTTGGGTGACTCACCGAACCGGTCCCGGTAGGCCGCCGCGAAGCGGCCGTGGTGCATCAGCCCGTACTTGCTCGCGACTTCCCCGACTGTCGTGACCTCCACCTGAGCGGCCGACAACTCGTCGTGCACCCGCTGCAGCCGCACCCCGCGCAGGTACTCGCTGGGCGAACTGCCCAGCTGCTCCCGGAAGGCCTTCTGCAGCGCCCGCACGCTCACCCCGGCCTCGTGCGCCAGGCTCGCCGGGGTGTGCGGGGCCTCCGGGCGGCTGTGGATCAGATCGAGCGCCTCCCGCAACGAGCGCGAGGGCAGCGGACGGTCCCGGCCCTCGATCATCGCGGTGTAGTTGTGCGGCTGCGCGAGCAGCAGCCCGGTGATCAGGTTGCGCTCGAACTGCGCCACGGCGGCCGGGTGGGTGAGCATCGTGTCCGGCTGGTCCAGCTCCGACACGCCGTAGGCCAGCTCCCGGTACCAGCTGCGGCCGTAGCCGCGGGTGATGTCCATGCCCAGCCGGAACCGCACCGGTTCCGGCACCGAGCCGCCGATCAGCTCGGCCAGGCGCGCCTCCAGCGCCGGCCGCTCGATCCGGATGACGAACTGGGCGCAGTCACCGGACAACCGCATCCGCAGCGGATCGTCCGCGCCCACCACGCCGGCCGTGTCCGGTGCGGTGCTGGTCTGCTCCCGCCCGCACTGGACCATGCCCCGGCCGATCACCGGGGCCAGGACGACGAAGAAGGAGCCGAGCTCGCCCGGCTCGACGCGCACGTCGGTGCCGTAGGCGACCACCGCGATCGCCACGTTCTCCAGACGGCGGCAGTTGACCCTGGTGTTCAGCCGCGGGTTGCGGCCGACGGTGTTCATCGAGTGCGGGCAGAATATGCGGCCCACCCGCTCGCGGGTGTCGTCGACATCGCGCGAGTGGAAGAGCCGGTACTTGTCCAACGGCAGTACTGTCATGTCCCGGGCAGTCGAAAAAGATCAACGTACGGTGGCGCCGACTCCCATACACCTCCACTGCACCACTCTCCGTTGTTGGCCGTTCAATTGCTACCGACGAACGGGCGAATTTGCTGACTGCAATTTGCATCCGTCGCGTCGCACCCCGTTGATCAGGGGTTTTACTACTCGGCGGCCGGTCGCAGGACCGCCGTGAACTGTCGTAGCGCACCTCCCTGCTCCACGATGTGGTAACCGGTCAACTGGTCCGCCTTCGACCAGACGGTCTCGGCGACGTCGACGACGTATTCCAGGTGGCTGAGCGTGTAGACCCGGCGCGGCAACGTGAACCGCACCAGCTCGCGCGGCGCGGGCACGTCCGGCCCGCCGTCGGGGTCCCGGCGGCCGAAGACCAGCGTGCCCAGCTCGGTGACCCGCACCCCGCCGGCCAGGTAGAGCTCGTTGGCGACGGCGGTGGCCGGCAGCTGCTGCGGCGCGATGTGCGGCAGCATCGCGCCCGCGTCCACGTAGACCGCGTGGCAGCCGGTCGGCTGCAGCACCGGCAGGCCGGCCAGGCCCAGCTGCTCGCCGAACCAGCGCGCGCACTCGGCGCGGTAGCGCAGGTAGTCCGGCTCGGTGACCTCCAGCAGCCCCTGTGCAAGCGCTTCCAGATCACGCCCGGCGAGCCCGCCGTAGGTCGGGAAACCCTCGAACGCGATGAGCTGCTCGCGGGCCCGGGCGGCCAGACCGGCGTCGCGCAACGCGACGAGCCCCCCGATGTTGGCCATCCCGTCCTTCTTGAGGCTGGCCCAGCAGCCGTCCGCGAGTTCGAAGACCACGCGGGCGACCTCGCGCGGCGTCAGGTGCGCGTAGCCGTCCTCGCGCTCGGTGATCAGGTACGCGTTCTCCGCGAACCGCGACGCGTCCAGGTACAGCGGGATGCCGTGGGCGTCGCAGAGCTGGCGGACGGCCTTCACGTTGCGCACCGAGACCGGCTGCCCGCCGCCGGCGTTGTTCGTGATGGTGAGGACGACGCACTTCACCCGGTCGGCCGAGCGGCGCAGCAGGTCCCGCAACCGGCCGGTGTCCAGGTCCCCGCCGAACGGGTTCAGCTCGCCCGGCCCGACCGGCACCGGCAGGTCGACGGCCTGCGCGCCGGCGGCTTCCACGGCCGCGCGCGTGCTGTCGAAGTGCGTGTTGCTCACCGAGATGTCACCGGGACGCAGCAGCAGGCCGAGCAGGATCCGCTCGGCCGCCCGCCCCTGGTGGACCGGCAGGATCTCGGCGTAGCCGGTCAGGTCGCGCACGACGGCCTCGAACCGTTCGAACGAGCGGGCGCCCGCGTAGGACTCGTCGCCCAGCATGAGCGCGGACCACTGCGCGGCTGACATCGCCGCCGTGCCGGAATCGGTCAGCAGGTCGATGGTGATCGCACGGGCCGGGACGCGGAAGAGGTTCCAGCCGGCCGACACGAGCGCGTCCCGGCGTTCCGCCGCGGTGGGGAACGGGATCGGTTCGACGGCCTTGATGCGGAACGGCTCCATGAAGGGCGGCACGGGCAGCTCCTCGCTGGTCAATTCGGACAACCAGACCAGCCTGGTGCGATCGCGGGCCGCGACGGTAGGGGCCAGTTCGCCTCCCGTGGTGAGCTGGGCCACAATCGGCGCGCGATCCGGCCGTCCCGGCCCCGCGGCGGCGGAGGATTCACGGTGTGCCAGCAGCGGCCGACGACGTGGGCTTCGCCTTCCAACCGCTCTACAGCCTGAACACCGGCGGCGTCGTCGGTGTGGAAGCCCTCGCCCGGCCGGCCGCCGGGCGCGTCCACGACCTGCTGCGGGCCGCCCAGCGCCGCGGGCGGCTGGTCCCCGTCGACGCCGGTCTGGCCGCGCAGGCGGTACGCGCCGAGGCGGCTCACGAGACGCTGCTGCCCCTGCACCTGAACCTGACCGCGTTGTCGGCCGCGGCGCCGCAGCTGGTGCTGGACCCGCTGCTGGAGTCGCTCGGGCACACCGGGCGCCGCCCGCGCGAGATCGTCCTGGAGATCGGTGCGCCGTTCCACGGGGTGTCGCCGAAGGCGCTGCTGGCCGGGATGCAGCGGTTCGGCGAGCTGGGGTTCCGGCTGGCCTTCGACGGGCTCGGCGCGGGCGACCTGCCGCTGAACCTGCTCGCCGAGGCACGCGTCGACCTGGTCAAGCTCGACCGCACGGCGTTGCGCCGGCTGCCCGGCGAGGACGCGACGGTCGCGCTGGTCGAATCGCTCGTGCACTTCACCTCGCGGACCGGCATCCGGCTGACGGCGACCGGCATCGAGGCCGAGGAGCAGCTCGCCACCGTGCGCCGGCTGGGCGTGCGGATCGTGCAGGGCAACCTGTTCGCCCCGGCCCGTGCCGGCGCGATGCCCGCCGGGCTGGTCACGGCTCCCCCGGAGCCGGCGCTGCCGGTGCCGCTGACCCCGACGACGGCGCCGCGCGTGGACGACTTCCGGCACCCCGCGACCACCCTGCCCGAGGACGCGACGTGCGACGACGTCCGGCGGGTGCTGCTCGACCAGGACGCGCCGAGCGGGATCGTCGGGCTGGACCGTGCCGGGCGGCCGCGCTGGTCGATCGACCGGGCCCGGTTCCTGCTGGACCTGACCGGCCCGTTCGGGCACGCGCTGCACGCGAACAAGGCGGCCGCGCGGCTGGCCGACCCGCCGCGCACGATCCGCACCGGCGCGGGCGCGCTGGAGCTGCTCGACCTGGTCGCCGACGCCGGCCTGACCCGCAGCGGGGACGACATCATCGTGGTCGGCCCGGACGGCGAGTGCCTCGGCGTGGTGTTCGTGACCGAGATCGTGCGCGCGATGGCCGAGGCGAAGATCGAGGAGGCGGCCGCGCTGAACCCGCTGACCCGGCTGCCCGGCAGCGACACGGTCGCCCGCGAGGTCGACCGGCGGATCGCCGCGGGCCGCCCGCTGGTCGTGGCGTGGCTGGACGTCGACTCGTTCAAGCGCATCAACGACACGGTGGGCTTCGCGGCGGGCGACGACCTGATCCGCGCGCTGGGGCGGGCGTTGACGGACCTCGCGGCGAAGCTGCGCAGCGTCACGGTGAGCCACGTCGGCGGCGACGACTTCCTGATCGCGTGCGACATCGACGAGATCCCGGCCGTCGCGGACACCCTGCTGGGCACCCCGTGGACCGCCGAGCACCTGTCGGTCACGGTGTCACTGGCGACGGTCGTGTGCGCGGGCACGGCGGCGAAGTCCTACCGCGAGGTCTCGCGGCTGCTGGCGCCGCTGAAGAAGCGCGCGAAGGACGTGCCCGGGTCGAGCTGGGTGAACAGCTGGCCGGGCACCGACCGTTTCGAGATCCTGCGCGGACAGGGCCATGACCCATTGCGGGCGCCGAATCAAGTCCGGTGAGAAATGTGCGCCCATTTTGGCTAACCCAGCTGGGTGACGTCAGTGAACAACTGACGAATTCGGCACCCGTTTCGCATTTCCCCGCCCGGTAGGGTGACAGTGCGCGTCCTCCCGTGATCAACCCCGTCATAGCGCGCACAGGCGCATCTTGGAGCAACCGTGAAATCCCCGCCTTTTAACGCCGTTCTACCTTCCTCCCGTGACCGTCCCAGACTTCGATCCAGACGCTCCGGGCTACATCTACGAGATGATGGCTGACCACCTCGCGGCCCGCATCGAGGCCGGTGAGCTGCGCCCCAACACGCCACTCCCCGCGGAACGACGGCTGGCGGCGGAGTACGGCGTGTCACTCGGCACGGCCCGCCACGCAACCCACATCCTCCGCGAGCGCGGCCTGGTGTTCACCATCCGCTCAAAGGGCACCTTCATCGCCGACGAGGGCCGCAGAAGAGCGGCTTCGGGGGATTCGTGAACTCTTTTCACTCGTTCTTCCGGGCGGAATTGCGAACCGCGCCGGAAAAGGACCGCGACAACTCCTCCCGCCCAAGCGGCATTTCCCGCCGCCGTCATCTAGAGTGCGGATGCACGTGCATCTGCATTCGCGCGACGCTGAGGAGGGCTCGTGGTTCCTGATCTGCCTGCGAACCCTCTGTCGATCGAACTCGAGCTGACCCACCGCCGATTCTGGTGGCAGATCGACGACGAGGACGAGCAACCGGAACAATGGGACGTCTCGGCGGACGTCTCGGAGCTGGACGTCTGCCCCGAGGAGCTCCGGCACGTCGGCGACATCGCCCTCGTCATCGCCGATCTGACCAAGGAACGGAACCTGCTGGATTCGGTCGTGCTCGGGGAGTGGGCGCTGGAGTTCATCGCCGAGACGGTGATCGATCCGGACCAGGGCAAGCTGCACCCCGAACTGGACGCGCGCATCAGCCAGGGACCGCCGCGCATGGTGGTCCTGCGGCGCGTCGAACTGACCGAGCCGTGGCGCGGGCACGGTCTGGGCGCCGCACTGATCGCGAGCGCGCTCCGGATCCTGTCGCCGAACGCGCGCCTGGCGGCGTGCCGGGTCTCGCCGCTCGACTTCACCCTCCCCGGCGCGGACCGCATCACCGCGGAACTGTGCAGCCTGCGCGCCGGCGCGATGCTGGAGCGCATCGGCTTCCAACGCTGGCGGGGAGTCCACCTGGTCGACCTGAGAAACCCCGCCCTGGTCGACGCGCGCATGGAGCTGCTGGACCAGTGGTGGCCCGGCCAGGAAGTGGATTGACCGGCCTAGAACAAGGTCTGTGCGAGGCCGGTCAGCACGTACTGGTCATCGACGATCGGCACCACCCGCCATTTGTCCCAGGTCGTGCACGGATGCGAGATGCCGAACCCGATGCGGTCGCCGACTTCCAGGTCGTTCGCACCGCGGAAGTAAGCGTGCTGGTCGTTCATCGCCACCACCTCACCAGGTGGCGCCTTCGCCAGACCGGTTGTGCCGCGGCGGATCCGGTGCAACGGCACCGGGAAGCCGGAGTCCATGCCGGTGTCCCGTTTGCCGAAGTCCACAATGGCCAGGTTCGCTTCCGGCCGGGACAACACGCGCGACCACAGTTCGAGGCTCGAACGCAACGGCATCAGCGGGTACTCGGTCGCCAGCAGCTTCCGGTACTGCTCGTAGCCCAGCGAGTCGTGCGTGACGTAGCACCCGCTGCGCAGAACGACCCGGATCGGACGGCCGTTCCGCCAGCCCGGCCCCAGCTCAGCCGCGACGAGTTCGATGTACTGGGTCCCGCCGGCCGTCACGACGAACTCGCCGGACGCGGGATGCTCCGCGAGAACGCGATCCGCCAGTTCTGTCAGCCCGCGGAGCCAGGCACGCACGTCATCGAGCAGGTGCGCGCCCAAGGCACCGGGGACCACACCTTCGAACCCCCCGACACCCGCAAGCTCGAGCCAAGACGAGGCCAGGACCCGCTCGGCGACTCGCCAGGCCGCGGGCACACCGCGTGCGCCGGTCCGCCCACCCGGCACCCCCAGTTCGACGATCACCGGCAACCTGCGTGCGCGTACCCCACGGGCGAGCTCCTTCTCGAGCACCTCCACGCTGTCGATCGAATCGACGTAGCAGTAGCAGGTGAACGTGGGGTCGTCGTCCAGCTCGCCGCCGAGCCACTCGATCGCCACCGGATCGCACAACTCGTTGGCCAGCAGCAGCCGGTCCGCGCCCAGCCGGCGGAACGCGGCCAGCTGGGTGGGCGTGGCGAGGGTGAGCGCCCAGGCGCCGTGCTCGATCTGCGCCTGCGCGATCTCCGGGGACATCGTGGTCTTCACGTGCGGGGCGAGGGAAAGCCCGTGCTGCTCACAGAACCGCTGCATCGCCGCGAGGTTGTGGTCGAGCTCAGGTTTCCGGAGCACGAGCAGCGGGGTGAGGAAGTCGCCGGCGAGCACGTCGAGCCCACGCAGGCCCCTCACCCCCACCCCTGGCGAGGCCGGCGGAAATCCCTTGTGGTGGTGGGCGATGACGACATCGGGCACCCGAAGCGGCCGCAACAGTCACTCCAATCGGTCGAGGGTTTCCAGTGGGGTCTCGCCGAAGCGCTGCGTGTAGCGGATCCAGAACTCCTCCCGGTCCCCGAATCCGGACCGCCGAGCCGCGTACTCGACCGTGACCAGCGGCTCACGGCCCACCACCAGGATCCGCCGGGCTTGTTCCAAGCGCATCCCCTGGCGGAAGTCCTCCGGCAGGCACCCCTCGTAGTGGCGGAAGATCCGCACGAACTCCGCTTCGGAGACTCCCGCGTCGCGGGCGAGTTCGGTCACGCTCACCTCCTTGTCCGGGTCCGCGGCCTGCAGGAGCACCTTGCCGAAGTCGCTGACGAGCGGGCCGACCTCGGCCGCCCGTGGACCGATCAGCTCGCTGTACTCGTGCGGCTGGTGACGCAGCAGCCAGTTGACGAAGATCTCGTCGGAGTGGCGCGCGAACCGGGATTTCGACCGGCCGAAGAACCGTTCGGCACTGGTGATAAGCGGCTGACCGCGGCCAGTGAGCCGGGTGATGGTGGGGTGGAAGCGGATCGGCCGGGCCGGCCAGCTGCCGGTGATCCGAGCGAGCCGGACGTGCATCGCCCGCTGCTCGACGCGCACGAGTTTGAGGTAGCAGTTCGCCCCGGCCTGGAAGCCGAAGGCGTCCCCGGGCGAGGCGGTGACGACGTCTCCGGTAACGGCCTCGAGGTAGGTCGATCCGACCCGGAATACGCACCGGCCATTCACCACGATGCCGGTCGTGTACGCGGTGCGCGGAACACCGAGTCGGACCACGACGTCCCGGCCGTAGGTGACGATGGCCGAGCTCAGATGGTCGCCCTCGTGACGATGCATTCGTAGATCCATCTCCTTCGGAAAGCCCTCCGGCAGGAGTTCGTGCGGTCCGAGGACCGGCTCGGCGGCCTGCACGGCGAGAACGGGGTCGGCGGTGCGGATGTAGGCGAAGTGGAAGCCGCTCATTGCTCGGGATCTCCGTTCGGGGTCAAGCGGCGGGTGTTCATCGGCGGAGAGTCCGGTCGGGGGTCTCTCCGAACGTCGCGGTGTACCTGCTGGCGAAGCGGTAGTGGTCATGGAAGCCCCAGCACCGGGCCACTTCGCTCAGCCGGATCTCGTCGGGATTGCCGTTCCGCAGCAGGTGGTAGACGGCACGCAGGCGCTCGCGGCCGAGGAACTCCGGCACCGCCAGGCCCCGGTGTCGGCGGAAGCCGGAATCCAGCCGGCCCGGCTCCACGCCCAGTGCACCCCCCAGGGAGCACAGCGTCCACTCCGCCTGCGGATCGGCGCGCACCAGCTCGGTCGCCCGGGTCACCAGGCGAGCGGGTGCGGGGTACGCGGCGATCCGGGCGAGCCGCTCCGAGTAGTTGTTGTGCTGCAGCACCAGCAGGTGGGTGACCAGCCACTCCTCGAACCTCGCGGACCACCGGCTCGCGGTCCACTGGCCCGGGCGGCCCAGGGAAACGATCTCCCGGACCAGCGTCTGGTACCACCGTTGCGGTCGTCCCCCTGCCACGTCCATCCCCAGCTCGAACTTGATCGGGAGGCCGGGTTCGGCACCCAGCAGGTCGCACAGGACCCGTTCGACCAGGTTCGTCCCGATCTTGACGAGGACGAGTTCGGTGTCGCCGGTCAGCGACATCCGCAGCGCCTCCTCCGGGGAAGTCACCACGATGCGCTTCCGGCTCGCGGCGACCTGCTCGCGGCCGGAGCGCACGACGCCGCTTCCCCGCAGGTGCGCCTGTACCACGAAGAACTGACGCGTGCGGCCCGGATCCACGAACACCGGCGCGCCGTATTCCACATAATTGAGGAGAACCTCGCTCAGACATGTAGAATTCATTCGCGCGTCGAGTTGTGCGGCCGGGTCGAGCACATCGAGGTAGTGCTCGCACAGCACCCGGGACATCAGGTCGCGGGTTTGGTCGATGTCGTAGGAATGAAATAGTTCGTACTGCTCCAGGGGTCGCGTCAACATGGTCTACGTTTCGTCGCCGTTGGCAAGATGTTCGACACCCCGGACCAGTCGGGTCATCCGAGTGTCGTAAACTGAAACTCACGTTTCAGGACGCCTATAGTACTCAGAAGCAGCTTCCAGACAAGTCTGTCTGGAGATCTGGTCCCGCCTATTTCGAGGCGATCTCGAGCAGTTCCGCCAGGTGGACCGCCCGCACCGACGAACCCCGTTTCCGCAGGCCAGAACGCAGTTGCCGGAGGCACCCCGGGTTCACCGCGACCACGAAGTCGACCCCGGCTGCCTCGATCTCGGCGATTTTCACCGCCAGTATTTTCGCGCTGTCCCGCGGCCGCAAGATCGAATAGGTGCCCGCCGCGCCGCAGCAGGTGGCCGCCGACGGCAGCTCGACGTACTCCGCCACCGCCCGGATCAGCTCCCGCGGCTGGCGCCACACCCCGAGCCCGTTGCGCAGGTGGCAGGAGTCCTGCAGCGCGACCCGCGCCGGACGGCCGTCGACGAGCAACGGCACGGCGGGCAGAACGTCGGTCTCCACGACGAATTCGCTCAGTTCGCGGACTCGTGGCCGGCCGAGGTGGGCGGCCAGGTGCGTCGCGCAGCCCCCGGAGGTCGTCACGATCGTGCCGGGGAGGACCTCGCCGAGTTCCTTCGCCATTCGCGCACCCGCCGCGGAATCCCCGTTGTGCGCGTGCAACGCCCCGCAGCACCCCTGCCGCGGCGGCGCCGCCAACTCGGGCGCCAGCTTCCGCGCCGCGCGCGAAACCCGTGGGAACAAGGCACGTTCGGCGCACCCGAGCATCAGCGACGGCCCACTCGCGCGCGCGGCCGTCCGCGCGTGCCGGCGCACCTGGCGCGGCACCCGGAGCAGCCACGGGCGCGCGACGGCGGCCATCAGCAGCCGGGCGCGCAGCGGCCCCCGCCTGCCACGCCACTGGTGGTCCCGCCACTGCTCCAGCAGGTTCCCGTATTCCACCCCCGCCGGGCACACCGGTTCGCACGCCCGGCACCCGAGGCAGAACGACGCCTGCTCGGCCAGCGTGCCATCGTCCTCCGGCAGCTGCCCCGTTTCCAGCGCGCGCATCAGCGAGATCCGCCCCCGTGGCGACGACGCCTCCTCCCCCGTCATCGCGTACGTCGGGCAGGCCGGCAGGCAGTAGCCGCAGGAGATGCACCGGTCCAGCAGCGGTTTCGCGAAGATCATGAACCCAGCTTCCCGGGGTTGAGCACGCCGGCCGGGTCGAACGCGGTCTTGATCCGGCGCAGCAACCCGAGCTGGACGGTCCCGAGCCGGTCGGCGAGGAACGGCAGTTTCGCCGCGCCCACACCGTGTTCGCCGGTGATCGTGCCGTCCAGCCGGATCGCCGTGCGGAAGATCTCGGCGAACGCCTTGTGCGCCCGTACCACCGCATCCTCGTCGTCCGGGTCCAGCACGCACGTCGGGTGCAGGTTGCCGTCCCCGGCGTGCCCGAACGTCGCGATCTGCAGGTCGAACCGCTCGGCGATCTCGTCGATCCGCTCGACCATCTCCGGCATCCGCGGCCGCGGGACCGTGACGTCCTCCAGGATCGTCAGCGAGCCGAGCCGCGACAGCGCCGGCAGCGAGCACCGGCGCGCGGTCAGCAGCGCCTCGGCACGCGCGACGTCCTCCGCCACCGTGACCTCGAGCGCCCCGGCCTCGGCGCAGATCTTGCGCATCCGCACCATGTTCCCGGCGACGACCTCGATCGGACCGTCCTCACCGAACAGCAGCAGCGCACCGGCGTCCAGCCGCAGTCCGAGCCCGGCGTACTCCTCCACGACGGCGACGCATTTGCGGTCCAGGAACTCCAAAGTGGCCGGTACGATTCCGGACGTGAGGATCGCGCCGACCGCCCGCGAGGCGTCCGCGAGCGATTCGAAGTAGGCCACGCCCGTGTTGCTCTCGGCCGGTGCGGGCAACAGCGCCACCGTGGCCTCGGTGATCACCGCGAGCGTGCCCTCGAACCCGGTGAGCAGCCGCGTCAGGTCGTAGCCCGCGACGTCCTTCCACAACCGGCCGCCGGTCCGGACGATTTCGCCCGTCGGCAGCACCGCCTCCAGCCCGAGCACGTAGTTGCGCGTCACGCCGTACTTCAGGCCACGCAGGCCGCCGGCGCAGGTGGCGATGTTGCCGCCGATCGTGGCGGTCGTCCGGCTGCCCGGATCGGGCGCGTACAGCAGGTTCCGCGCCGCGGCGGCGTCCGCGAGCCGGGCCGTGGTCACCCCCGGCTGCACCCGCGCCAGCAGCTCCTCGGAGCTGATCTCCAGGATCTGCGTCATCCGCGTCAGCGCGAGGATGATCCCGCCGCGCAGCGGGACGGTCGCCGCGCAGAGGTTCGAGCCGGAGCCGCGCGGCACCACCGGCACGCGGTGTTCGGTGGCCAGCCTCAGGACGCGGGCGACCTGCTCGGTGGTGGCCGGGAAGACCACCGCGTCCGGCGGGTGGTGGAACAGCGGCGTGGCGTCGTGCGCGTAGACCGCGAGATCGCCGGGCGCCTGATGGACGTGATCGGCCCCGACCACGTCGGCCAGGGCGGCGGCGAAATCGCGGTCGAGGGTCATCAGGCCTGCCCGCACACGTTGCGTTGACGGCCGAGTCCGGCCACCTCGGTTTCGACGACGTCGCCCGGCCGCAGGTACTCGAACCGCCCGGACAGGGCGACCCCCTCGGGCGTGCCGGTGTTCACCAGGTCGCCGGGTTCGAGCACCAGGAACTGCGAGAGGTGCCAGATGATCTCGTCGACGGTGAAGATCATGTCCGAGGTCTTCGAGTCCTGGCGCGGTTCGCCGTTGACCCAGGAGCGGAGTTCGAGCACCTGGGGATCCGGCACCTCGTCGGCGGGGACGAGCCAGGGCCCGAGCGGGTTGAACGTCTCGCACGACTTGCCCTTGGACCACTGCCCGCCCGGCCTGCCGAGCTGGAAGGCGCGTTCCGACACGTCGTTGGAGGTGACGTACCCGGCGATGCAGTCCCGCGCGTCGCCGAGCGATTCGAGGTACCGCGCGCGCTTCCCGATGACCACGCCGAGTTCCACCTCCCAGTCGGTGCGCTCCGAACCGCGCGGGATCAGCACCTCGTCGTACGGCCCGACCACGGTGTTCGGCGACTTGTGGAACAGGATCGGCTCGGCGGGTGGCGGATTGCCGGTCTCGGCCGCATGGGCCGCGTAGTTCTGCCCGATGCACAGCACCGCACCCGGCCGCGCGATGGGAGCCCCGATCCGCAGCCCGACGATGTCGATCTCGGCCAGCGGCCCGTCGTCGAGCGCCTCCCGCGTCCGGCGCAGGCCGCCCCGCTCCAGGAAGGCGCCGTCGACGGCGGGCGTCAACGGGGACAGGTCGTAGTGGCGGCCGTCCTCCAGCACCACGGGGCGCTCCCGGCCGGGCGCGCCCACCTGCATCAGTTTCATCCGTCTACTCCGGGAATTCCGCTGCTTCGAAGGGGTACAACGGCTTGCGCCGGTGCCGGTAGGTGAAGCGGCCGAGGTTCATCGCGGTGATGCCCTCGGTGTCGACGACGACCATCCGCCGCGCGATGGCGCCATACGCCGCGCGGGGCGAGTTGACGCCCTTGGCCACCACGATGTGGTAGCGCGCCGGGTCGACGCCGACGCTGAGCAGCTGTTGCAGGCTCGAGTTCATGACAGCCTTGGAGCCGATGACCAGCGTGTGTCCCTCGGCGGTGTCCAGGACGGCCGTCGGACCCTGGTCGAAGAAGCGGAACCCGCCGTGCGTGGCGGCCGGCTCCTCGAACCGGCCGTCGGACACCGCGCGAACCGTCCCGTGCACCGGAACCGGCCGCCCGGCGGAGTGCACGTGCTTCGCCCCCACGCGAAGGTGCACCTCGCTACCCTCCCCAGCCTCGATGCACTGCCGCGCCGAGTGCGGATCCCAGAGCGTCTGCACCAGCGGCGGCACCCCGCGGTCGAGAGCCGCCTGCAGGATCACGGTCGAATCACCGGGCGCCCCACCGCCGATGTTGTCCCCGGCATCCAGCAGGACCACGGGTCCGTCCGGTTCACGCACCGCGATGTCGAGCGCTTCGCTCACCGCGAGCCCCTGCGCCTGCAGACCGGAGCGCCGTTTCCAGACCTGGTTGGCCAGTTCCTGCGCCGCCACGGTCGCCTCGAACTCGTCGCCGTCGTGGATGGCGATGCACGACATCCCCATCTGCGGGACGTCGGCGTACGGGAATCCTTCGACGACGCTCGCGGAGAGCATGCCCGGCCAGCCTGCCACCTCCCGCGCCTTGGCCACCAGTTCCGCCATCGGTTCCTCGGCGGTGTCCTGCCGCGCGATGTTCACCACGAGCGGCAGCGGGACGAGCGCCTGCACGGGCCGGATCTCACCGCGTGCCGCGGCCGCGACCAGCCTCGTGCAGTCGATGCCGCGTTCCTTCGCGTCCACGTGCGGGTTGGTCTGGTATACGAGCGTCACCGTGAGCGCGTCGACCAGCCGCTTGGACACGTTCGCGTGCAGGTCCAGCACCGCTCCGACGGGTACGTCCGGACCGACCACCCGCCGCACGCGCGTGGCGATCTCACCATCGGCGTCGTGCAGGTGCTCGGCCACGGCCGCCCCGTGCAGGTTCAGGAGCACGCCGTCCCAGGGCCCGCGAGCCTGTAGTTCGGCGAGCATCTCGCCCACCAGCCACTCGAACGCGTCCTCGGTGATCGCACCGATCGGTGTCACGAACGCGAAGAGGATCGGTTCGATCTCGATGCCCATCCGCCGCGCCGCGGAGAAATATCCGCCGAGGGTCGTCGCCGATTCCGCGTAGTCGCGGACGATCTCCCCGTCACGCACCACGCCGCCGTTGCCGAACAGTCGCCGGTCGGCCTTCAGCGGTGAGAACGTGTTCGCCTCGTGGTAGAGCCCGAGCGTCGCGAAGCGCATCATCTGTCTCCCGCGTGGGCGACGACGTCGACCTCGAACCGGATGCTCTCCGGCAGGCAGCCGGTGATCGTGGTCCGCGCGGGCAACGGATCCGTGAAGTACTCGGTGTACAGCCGGTTGAACTCGGGGAGATCCCCCGCGTCCCGGAGGTAGGCGCCGACCTTGACCACATCGGACAGTTCGAGTCCGGCGTCCGCCAGCACCCGGATGATGTTGGCGAACGACCGGCGCATCTCCTCGGCGAAGGTTCCCGGGACGATGGACCCGTTCTCGTCCACCGACGCCTGGCCGGAGACGAAGACCAGATCGCCCGCCCGCACGAACGACGAGAACTTCGACGTGTTGCCGTCCCGGCTCACCGTGCCGGTCATCGTCCCGCCCCGTCGCGCAGCGCCTTCTCGAACCGCGTGAGCGCGGCGTCGAGCTCCTCCTCGCCGTGGCAGGCGGAGACGTACCAGACACCACGGCCGGTCACCCACAGGCCGTGCTCGACGAGCACCCGTGACAGACGTTCGTACCGCGCCAGGTCGAGTCGTTGCAACGTCCGGTAGTCCCGGACCTCGGCGTCGCCGAACGAGACGTGGAACGCCGCCGGGAGACCTTCGACCCGCAGGGGGAGGCCGTGCTCGATACCGAGATCCCGCAGTCCCACCATCAGCGTCCTGCCGTGCTTGGCGACCCGCTCGTAGGGCGGATCCTCCAGCAGGCTCGTCACCGTCGCGGCCACCGCGGCGGTCGCCATCACCGAGCCGTTGAAGGTCCCGGAGTGGTTGACCTCCCCGGTGCCGAACCGGGACATCAGCTCGGCGCGGCCGACGAGCGCGGCCACCGGGAACCCGCCGGCGATGGCCTTCCCGTACGTCGCGAGGTCCGGGGGGACCCCGTAGCGTTCCGCGCCACCGCCGAGGCCGAGCCGGAAGCCCGAGATCACTTCGTCGAAGATCAGCACGACCCCGTGCCGATCGCACAACCGCCGGACGGCCTCGAGGTACCCGGGCAGTGGTTCGATGACCCCGGCGTTGATCATCACCGGTTCCATGATCACCGCGGCGACCTGCTCACCGTGCCGGTCGAGCGCGTCGGCGACCTGCTCGGCGTCGTTCCAGGGCAGCACGATGAAATCGTCGAGATGGCGGGCGACCTGCCCCTTCGTGGCCACGCCCCAGTGGCCGTCCCGCGCCGCGGTCAGCACGTTGTCGAGCCAGCCGTGGTAATGCCCTTCGAACCGGATCACCTTGGTGCGGCCGGTCGCGGCCCGCGCCAGCCGTAGCGCGCCCTGCACGACCTCGGTGCCGGACACGCCGAACCGGATCATGTCCGCCCAGCCGACCGCGCGGCACACCAGTTCCGACGCCTGGACCTCGAGCTCGTGCTGGCCGCCGAAGATGACGCCACGCCGGCAGGCGTCGGAGACCGCGTCGACGACGTGGTCGGGTGCGTGCCCGAGGAAGTTCGGCCCCTGCCCCAGCAGGTAGTCGACGTAGTCCCGCCCGTCGACGCTGTACAGCCAGGCTCCCTTGGCGCGCTCGATGAACTCCTGTGCGCCGGTGAGGCGGACGTTCGAGTGGACCCCGCCCGGGGTCCGGGCGGCAGCCCGCCGCCTGAGCTCCGCCGACCGCGGGCCGAGCCGGGTCGAATCGTTGGGCATGCAGATCCCTCCCACAGCCCGGCAGCGGCCAGGGCCGACGTTGCCGAGCCTTTCGATTAGTTTCATCTAGTGAAACTACGAGTCTAAGATGCGACTCACGGTACGACCGTGGTGACCGCACCGTCAAGGGGTCGCGTTCGGCCCACGACCTGCGTCTTGGCCCCCTGACACCCTTCTCCGCGCGGGACTAGGATCTGAAACACCGAACTTGCCGACCGAAACGAGGAGGAGCCGTGGCACGGCGCCGTAAGCAGGACCCGGAAGACATCAACCCGTCGGACAACGGCTCGGCGGAGGAGGAGCGCGACTATTCGGTGCGCGCGGTCGAACGGGTCTGCCTGATCCTCAACCTGCTCCAGGAATCGGTCGATGGCATCACCCTGAACGAGGTCGCCCAGACCACCGGACTGCCCAAGTCGTCGGCGTTCCGCTACCTCTGGACACTGGAGAACCACCGGTACGTCGAGCGCGACGACGAGCGCGGCCTGTTCCGGCTGGGGCTCGGGTTCGTCGGCATGCAGTCCCGGCACCTGGAGATCCTGCGCGAACGCGCCAGGCCGTCGCTCGAGTCGCTGCGCGACGAGTTCGGCGAGACCGCGAACCTCGGTCTGCTGGACGGCGACCACATCATCTACATCGAGATCGTGGAGAGCCGGCGCGGCGTCCGGCTCGCGGCGTCCCGCGGCGACCGCGACCCGCTGCACTCGACGGCGCTGGGCAAGGCGATCGCGGCTCACCTCCCCGCGGACCGCGTCCGGAACCTCCTCGAGTCCACCGGGCTGCCCCCGCGCACGGCGAACACGATCACCTCGCTCGACGACTACCTGGACGAGCTCGCGAAGGTCCGCAGGCTCGGCTACGCGGTGGACAACGGCGAGAACGAGGAGGACGGCCGCTGCGTGGCCGCCCCGCTGCTGGCGACGCACCTCCCCGCGGCGATCAGCGTAAGCGGCCCGGCATCCCGCTTCACGATGCAGGACGTGAAGCGGGTGGCCAAGACGCTGATCGAGGTGGCCGCCGGCATCGCGACCAACCCGCAACCCCAGGAGGCGGCGGACTGATTCCGCGGGGCCGCCGCCTCATCGCCTCAGCACTCGGCCCGGGCAGGCGCCGGTGAGCGCACCGTCCGAGACGACCTTGCTTCCGTTGATCCAAACGTCCCGCACACCGCGCGCCACCCGACACGGATCCGTCCAGGTTGCGATTTCCCGCGTCTTCGGCAGATCGAGCACCGTGATGTCGGCCATCGCCCCAGACGCCAGGCGCCCCCTGCCGGACAGGCCGAGCCGCTCGGCAACGGCCAGCGTGCTCTTGTGAACCGCCTCCGGCAGGCTCAACATCCGGTTGTCGACCACGTACTTCTGCAGCAATCTCGCATGAGCGCCGAAGTTGCGGGGATGCGGCCGCCCAGGCGCGGACTCCGGAAGGGCACTACCGTCACTCCCGATGAGAGCCATCCGGTGGCGCAGGAACGCCCGAACGTCGTCTTCGCTCCGGTAGAACAGGACCACCTGTACGCGGTTGCCGTGCCGCCCGCACAACCGCAGGCACAGATCCTCCGGGGTCACGGACTCCCTGTCCGCCGCCTCCTCGACCGTCAGCCCCTCCAGGTCCTCATCCCCCGGCCCCGTGAGCGACAGCAGGACCCGGCTCCATTCCCAGGGAATGCTTCCGAACAATCCTGTCGAAAGTTCTGCGCGCGCACGCTCGCGGCGTGCCGCATCGCGCAAGTGGACAGCTATCGCCTCTTCCCCGTCCGCTTGTAGCCAGGCGGGCAAGTACTGGGTCAACGATGATGCCGAAGCGTCGTAGGGGTAGATGTCGAACATGATGTCGACACCTTCGCCCGCAACCTCCTCGAACCGCGTGAGAACGTCGTCAGCGCGGCCCCAGCTCCGGGGGTCGTTGAGGGAAATGTGGGAGAACTGCACGCGCGCCCCTGTCCGCCGGCCGAACTCGAACGCCTCCTCGAATGCACCGAACCCGTCAGTCACCCGGGCATGTGTGGCGTAGAGGGCACCTGCCTCGGCGATCACCCGTCCGAGTGTGTGGAGTTCGTCGGGCGCGGCGAACGCGGAGGGAACGTAGGTGAGCCCGGTCGACAGACCGAATGCCCCCTGGTCCAGCGCGGTGCGTAACAAGACGGACATGGTGTCGCGCGCCTCCGCGGTCGAAGGGGTGTTTCCCATCCCCATCGCGGCTATTCGCAGAGCCCCGTGCCCGACCAACGCGGCGATGTTCATGACGGGACCTGCGTCCTCCAGAGCGCGGGCGTACCCCGCGAAATCGACCCACGCCGTCTCCAGCCGAGGTATGCCCAGGCCCTTGAGGAACTCCTCCAGCAAGCTCCGTCGGCCGGGATGAACCGGGAATGCCGAGAACCCGCAGTTGCCGACCACCTCCGTGGTCACACCCTGCATGACCTTGCTGGGCGCCTGGTGGTGCAGGAGGAAGCTGGCGTCCGAGTGGGTGTGGATGTCGATGAAGCCAGGAGTGATCACCATGCCCCGGCAGTCGACTTCGTCCCCTGCGGTGCCGGGAGGAACACCACCGGGAACCACCTCGAGGATGCGGTCGGCTCGAATGCCAACATCCCCTTCGACCGGCGGTCCACCAGTACCGTCGACTACCAGGCCACCCCGTAGCCAGACGACGCCTTCACTCGGCACAGCCTCACCCTCACACGATCCAGGGGTGCCAGGATCCACGCGGTCCGACACCAGGGGCCTCTCGGAGCCGCCGCACGGACGGCCCTATCTCCTTCACGAAGAGCCAGTGCTCGCGCAACGCCGCCGGAGCCAGGTAGGCGGGCTTCGAACGGCTCACGTGTCTCAACAGCGCATGCGCTTTCCGGGTCACCTCCGCCGTTTCTTCCCGGTCGTCCCCGTGGTGATACGTGAGAGCCAGCACATCGAGGAAGAGTTCGAGGGATGCCGCAGTCCGGTGTGTCTCGTCACGCCACTGTTGGACCGGGTTCGGCCAGAACCTGACCTCTCTTCCCGACGGCATGAGGGTGATCGCCTCGCGCAGCGTGGCCGCGATCTGGCGCAACGCCTCGGCGAGCGGCGGCTGCGTCACTGAAAACGCGCGAAGCTGGTCATCCGGGTACCGGGATCCCGGTACTCCGGAATCCGCGAAATAGGGAAGTACTTGGTCGACCACGTACATCATGGATGGATACGAAGCCGTAATGGTGCCCGCCAAGGAGAAAGCCTGCTCCGCTTCGGCGGACGAGCACGGCGACACATACCTGGCCCACCTAGGGCGGAACCCGGCTGCGCCGGCCGAGCCCGACGAGTTCCACGCCAGATCGGCCAGGCAAGCCACGTTCTGGTGGTCAGCCGGGTCTGGGATCCAGTACGCGAGAACGCCTGTCGCACCGGCGAGTGCGCCTTTCCGAATCGCGGTGGAGATGTTCTCCGTGAAATCCTGTCCGAACAGGTGCGGAAAGAGCCCGGTGGTCGGTGCCACCCACGTCTCGGTGCGCTCCGCGCGCGGCTCCGGCACCGGATCGTTGTACTTCCACCAAACGATCACCGGTTCGGGCAGACCGCGTTCGGCGACTCGATCGAGGTACTCGTCCAGCACCCCTTCCCTGACGAGCGTGTCCTGCCAGTGGACCATTTCGATACCGTCGTCCGCGAGGACAGTTCCGACGAGCATCAGGTACTCGATCAAGAGGTGTCCGGGAGAAAGGTCGCGGCAACCCTCGCATGCGCAGTACGGACTGACCAACCGCTGCCGATCGCGCGGGTCGACGTTGCGGATCGGATAGTACTCGTCCCCGGCGACATGGAGTCGGCGAAGTCCGTTGGGGCGCAGGTGTTGGTCGACCAAATTGCGGACCAGGCGCGCCAGCGCGTTGCGTGCCTCCGGCCGGGAGACGCAGTACCCGTAGCCGGTCGGCGTACCATCCGAGTCCACGGCCGACAGCACGCGCACGACCCGAGGGATCAACGTGGAATGGCCGGGGCCGCCGAGGTGCGGGATCAACTCGACGCCGCGTTCCGCAGCATAGGCGCAGATTTCCGAGAACAGGTCCTTCTCGAAGATCACCGGGACGTATTCCAGTTCAACCTCAGCGCCCTTCTCGGCGTCCCAGGTGGTGATCCGAGTACTCGACGCCAACTCCGGAAAGCCGGTCAAGGGGGTGAACATGTACTCGGCGGGCCGTTGCCCGTGCCGGATGTCCCAGCAGCCGTAGATCGACAGCCCGATCGTGTTCAGCTTGAGCTGGGCCAAACGGTCGATGAGGTCCCGCCAGTCGGGCAGATCCATGCGGTCGGTACCCGTGAACGACTCGATGAAGACGCCCCGCGTAGGAAGGTCCGGCCCGTCCTCGATGTCGAGGACCGGCAAGGCGGTACGCTGATATCCGTCCCACAGGTCGAGCAGGGTTCGCACGGCGTGCAGCGCACCTCGCGGATCCGCGAACTCCACCCGAACCGAATCTGCTCGGATCGCAAGACGGTAATTCTCGGCGGGCAACGCCGCCGGCTCGAAGGAAATGCGCGGCGGGAAGCCATCCGCCACTTCCGTTGTTCCGAGGACGCCCTGCACGTGCTCCGCCCACGGAGCAAGCGCGACCGGGATCTCCAATCCGCCGAAGGCAGAACAGGGGAAGGTGGGCCGCCCATTCGCGGCGGTCAGTTTCCGCGGTCGCGGAATGAGTTCGGGAACGGGTCCGGCAGCGACATCAATTTGACCTGGCATAAATTGGAATCCTCGTCGCGAAAACACGTCGACGGGTCGGTGCACAGCAACCAGGACACCCGAGCACTTCCCACTGCCACTCGTTCCCGCCAGGCGTGCTGAATTATGGGTGTCGGAGCGTGACATTACAAGTGATCGCGACGACGTGTCGAAGGCAGCGGTTTTCACCCCGGGCACGCAAAGCGGAATTCACACCATCGTCCAGCCGCCGTCAACGCGGATCGCTTGCCCCGTGAGGAAAGCACTGTCCGCACCGGCCAGGAAACCCACGACGTTCGCGACATCTTCCGGCGATCCGCGCCGCTGCAAAATCTGGTGCGCGAGCACTGTGCGATCGAGATCCTGCTCGTCGAACGACTCCTGCTCCTCCTCGGTCTTGATGGCGCCGGGCAGTACGCAGTTGACCCGAACACCCGAGGGGCCCAGTTCCCGCGCGAGCGATCGGGTGAATCCGAGCAGGCCTGCCTTCGTGGTGCCGTAGTGCAGCGCGTTGGGCGCGCCAGTCTGCGCGAGGACACTACTCACGACGACCACACTGCTACCGGGCGCACCGCGCTCGCGGAAGGCCCGCCGGCAGCACAGGAAGCCCGCGGTCAGGTTGACCGCGAGGATCTCGTTCCACTCCCCGACACTGATCTCCGTCCACGCGTGCCGGACGGTGGTCGCAGCGTTCAGGACCAGCGTCGTGACAGCGCCGAACTCGCCCTCGCATTCGTCGAACATGGCTTCGACCTGTGCGGGGTCGGCGACGTCGGCCGGCAGGACCAGGGCCCGTCCACCGGCTTCATGGATTTCTTCGGCGACCTGTTTCGCCAGCCTGATCATCGGCTCACTGGGGAAACTGTTCACGACCACCGCCATCCCATCGGCGGCCAGCCTGCGCGCGGTGGCTGCCCCGATCCCCCGCGAGGCTCCCGTCACGAGAGCGACCGGCTCCCGCGCGGGTGTCGCCCACCCCGGCCTCGGACCGTCCATCCGGAACACCTCCGCCACTCCGGTCTCGCCACTCACGGTCATTTCAACAGACAAACTAGCTTCTTCACAAGGCGAACCGTGGAACCATCGATGCACAGACCACCCTCGCAGGGTTGCCCAGCGGCGGGGTTCCCCGCGCCGCCCGCGGCACTTGACAGCACCTTCCACACGATTCACCCTGTGTTCCATCAGACGGCACTGGCATTTCATATCCGCTCCTACCGGGTCCGGGAGCCGCGGATTCCGCGGGTTCGTGGCCACTGTCTCGGCCAGGTAACCATCAGACAACTTTTTGACGAGGTGGCTCGTGACAAAGATTCTCATCACCGGCGCATCCGGCCGGGTCGGTTCGACGCTCGCGAAGGCGGCCCTCACGCGGGGGTTCAGCGTCCGGGGGATGGTCATGCCCGACGAGTGTTTTTCGGTGTCGGGTGTGGAGGTGGTGGAGGCGTCGTTGACCGATGCGGCGGCGTTGGCGCGGGCGGTGTCGGGTGTGGATGTGGTGGTGCATCTGGCGGCGCAGATGGTGCTGGGTGAGACGTCGGTGGAGCGGTACTACGACATCAACGTGTTGGGCACGTTGCGGTTGCTGGAGGCCGCGGTGGCGCAGCCGGTTCCGGTGCGCCAGTTCGTCTACGCCAGCACCGACAACACCTACGACCCGGCGCACGCACCACGGGAACCGATCACCGAGGACCACCCGCAGTACCCGGGTGACTACTACGGAACCTCCAAGGTGCTGTGCGAGCAGCTCGTGCGCAACTACCACAAGCTGCACGGGCTCGACTACACCATCCTGCGCTACGGATCCGTGCTGGCACCCAACGAAGCCGTCGCGCTGTTCCGCCTGGACTGGGTCCGCGGGTTCCTGGCCACCCACACCGCGGCCGGCCGCCGCAGCAACCTGTGGCAACTACTGGCCGGCGGGCACGACTTCCTCGGCGCCCTGGACGACCAGATCGGCCACCGCGACGACAACCCCGCACTCGCCCTCACCGGCCCCGACGGCCGCCCCTGGGCCATCCACACCTCCGACGTGCGCGACACCGTCGCCGGAACCCTGACCGCCATCAACCACCCCAACGCCCTCAACCAGGACTTCAACATCGTCGGACCCCACACCACCACCTTCACCGAAGGCGCCACCGTCATCGCCAAGCACTACAACCTCGACCTGCTCACCGCCCACATGCCCGCCACCCTCGCCTTCGAACTCTCCACCCACAAAGCCACCCAACTCCTCGACTACCACCCCCAACACGACTTCGACTCCACCATCACCACCGCACTCAACCCCCGCGGACGCCTGATCCCCTCGACGAACAGGTCTCACCATGTCCAAGGAACGCACGACCACGACCCGTTACTTGACCCGGCGCGAAACACTCCGGTACGCCGCCGCGACCGCTCTCGGACTGTCCGCCGGCGTCCCACTACTGGGCGGGTGTTCCGTCGGATCGCAAGGGCCCGCCGCGAACGGTGGCCAGCCTCCGACGCAGCCGACCGGAACCCTCCGTGTCGCCCACCTCGGGGATCCGACGAGTCTCGACCCGTCCCTCGCGGGAAACGCGGTCTCACTCCCGATCATCTCGCACAACATCTACGAGAGCTTGCTCGGCTTCAACGGCGACACATCGGAACTGGTCGGCGTGCTGGCCGACCGCTGGGAGTCCTCTCCCGACGGTCGGCAGTGGACGTTCTACCTCAAGGACGGCATCACGTTCCACGACGGGGCGCCCCTCACGTCGTCGGCGGTGAAGAAGACGTTCCAGTACTACTCGAGGTCCGGCGCACAATGGGCGGTCCTGCTCCCGCCCAACGCCACGTACGACGACACTGATCCACGCGTGATCCGCATCAGCAGCCCGGCGAGCTTCCCGGACATGGGCCGAAACGCGACGCTGATCCGCATGATCTCGCCGAACCTCGTCGACCGCGGGCCCGAAGCGGTGAACAAGACCCCGACCGGGACCGGACCGTTCCGGTTCGAGAGTTACACGACGGCGAAGAGCATCGTGCTGACCGCCAACCGCCAGTACCGCGGTCCCGGACCGTATCTGGAAGGTCTGCAATTCCAGATCATCCCCGACGCATCCGCCCGTGTCGCGGCACTCCGATCCGGGAGCGTGGATCTGGTGTACAACGTTCCACCGAGCGACGCCGGCGCCCTGCGTACGGCCTCCAACCTCACCGTCACCGAAAAGCCGTTGTGGCGGGTGGGGCAGCTGATCATCTTCACCAAGCACCAACCCGTGGACAACGTGGCGCTGCGCCGCGCGATAGCGCACGCCATCGACAAGGAAGCGATCGTGAAGTCGATCCTCCGCGGAGTCGGAAAACGGCAGGACAACATCCTGCCGGAAGGCGTTTACGGTTACCGGCAGCCGACCACCCAGTACCCCTACGACCTGGACAAGGCCCGGCAGCTCCTCGCTCAGAGCGGTCTGCCGGCTCCGGTCGAGCTCGAGGCGGTGTGGTCCCCCGAACTGGGCGAGAACATCGGCCGGGTCGAGCAGGCGATCAGTGGCATGCTGTCCCAGATCGGCGTGAACATGAAGGCAACGCAGATTCCTTTCGCCGAGGTCACCAAGGTCATCGTTGACCCGAAGCAGAAGCCCTACCACGCTGTGGCCGGCGAACTCGGGTGGTTGACGGGCGGCCCCCTCTTCTTCGCGACGAAGTACTTCCAGCGAACCTCCGAGTTCGACGCGATGAACGACCTCAACACGAGGATGCTGACCACGCCGGACGGGCCCGAACGTCTTCAGCTCCTCGCCGACATGCAGGAACTGTTCGCGCAACAGCTGCCCGCCATCCCGCTCTACAACTCGATCCAGGTCGATGCGTACTCCAGCGCGGTTCAGGGCTACAGCGCGCCGAAGGACGGCTTCCAGCCCAGGTTCGGCCAGGTCTTCCTCAGCCAGTAACCGTCGACAGCGAAGGGAAGCGGGCCCTGTGATCACCCGATTCATCATCAACCGGTTGCTGCAGAGCATCGTCGTCGTATTTGGTGCGGTTGTCATCAGCTTCCTACTGACCAACACCATCGGCCGGCCGGCGGATGTCATCGGTGGGCCGCAGATGACCGCTGAGGCACGTGCCGCGCTCAACGCCGAGCTCGGCTACGACAAACCTCTACTCA
The DNA here is from genome assembly GCF_003385215.1 of Amycolatopsis thermalba. Lineage (GTDB taxonomy): Bacteria > Actinomycetota > Actinomycetes > Mycobacteriales > Pseudonocardiaceae > Amycolatopsis_E > Amycolatopsis_E thermalba. Next base: position 59,284 of record NZ_PQHW01000032.1, read on the forward strand.
CGCGATTCCTGCATTACCTGGGCGGAATTTTTCAAGGCGACTTCGGAACATCGTACCGAACCAGTTCCGACGCGATGGGCGAGGTGGTCACGGCCTTCCCGAACACCTTGATACTGGTGGTCCTGGCCATCCTGCTCGCCGCCATCCTGGCGCTCATGTTGACCATTTTCAGCGCGCGTCATCGCGAGTCGTGGGCAGACCGCTTCATCCGGCGCACGATCGGGGCTCTGCAGGGCATGCCCGAATTCTGGCTCGGGCTGATGCTCATCCTCGTGTTCTCGGCGAATCTTCAGCTGCTGCCGAGTTTTGGTTTCTACAATGTCTCATCGATCGTCCTGCCGGTGGTGACCCTCGCATTGCCCACAGTTCCGACGCTGTACCGCGTGTTCCGCGGGCAGATGCTCGACGTCCTCGGAAACGACTTCGTGGAGGCCATGCGGGCGCGCGGTTTGAGTGAACGCGTGATCGTCTACCGCCACGCGCTCCGGAACATGCTCGGCCCCAGCGTGAACTTCACCGCGCTCCAGCTGGGTTACCTGATCTCGGCGTGCGTCATCGTCGAGACGATCTTCTCCTGGCCGGGAATCGGCAACCTGATGATTTCGGCCGTCCTCACTCGCGACTTCGCGGTGGTCCAGGCGACCATCATCATGGTCGCGGCCTTCTACGTGCTGCTCAACCTGATCTCGGACATCTTCATCCTCATCAGTGATCCTCGCGTCCGGATGGTGAAAGCATGAACCTGCTCACGGGCAAACCGGCCACCCGGCGCCGTGCACGTCCCGGTGGTGCTTCGTTGCGGGCCGGTGCGACGCTCCTCGGCGCGCTCGCCTTCGGCGCTGTCGTCGCACGTGTCCTGCCGATCGACCCCAATGCGCAGAACCTCGCGGAGTCCTACCTTCCGCCGATGTCGGGAGGTCACGTTCTGGGCACGGACGTCCTCGGACGCGATTTGCTGGCTTGGTGCGCGTACGGCGTGGCGACCTCGCTGACCGTCGCGCTCATGGTGGTCCTGATCAGTGCGTTCGTCGGCGTCTTGATCGGTGCCTACGCCGCGTACATGGGCGGGTGGGTGGACGCCGTCCTGATGCGACTGGTCGACCTGCAACTCGCCGTCCCTCCGCTACTGATATTCCTGGCCGCATCGATGTTCATCCAGCCGAGCTACGCCACGATGGTCGTCCTGCTTTCGTCGGTCGGGTGGGTGCCCTACGCACGACTGGTCAGGGCGAATGTGCTCGTCGACCGGGAGCGGGGGTACGTCGCCGCCGCTCGCTTGGCCGGGACCCGGCGGATCGGCATTCTCTTCGGACACCTGATCCCCGCCGCAGCGACCCCCATCATCGTCTACGCGTCCCTGCACATCGGGTTCGTCGTACTGTCGGAAAGCGCACTGTCCTTCCTCGGACTCGGCTTCCAACCCCCCACCGCCAGCCTCGGTTACATGATCTCGCAGGGCAGGGACCAACTGGTCGGTTCCTGGTGGATCGCCACCGTGCCCGGTCTCGTGATCATTCTGCTCGTCGTCTCGGCCAACCTGATCGGTGACGGACTACGGGACCGGTTCCACCTCGACTCCGGAGGCCTCGAATGACCGCACCCGCACTTCAGGTCCAAGACCTCGAGATACTCGCTCCGAGCGGAACGAAACTGGTCTCGGGCGTGAGTTTCCAGGTGTTCCCCGGGCACCTGCTCGGTCTTCTCGGGGAGACCGGAGCAGGCAAGACCCTCACAGCACGAGCGGTTCTGGGGCTGCTGCCGAAGACGCTCCGGGCCAGCGGCAAGGTCAGTTTCGACGGGCACACCTGGTACTCGCTGGGAGAGCCCGACCAGATCGCGCAACATCTCGGCACCTCGACCGGCCTCATGTTGCAGAACCCCGCCGCGGCCTTCGACCCGATGCAACGCATCGGACGGCAACTCGTCGAATCGGTGGTGCACAAGCGGCTGATGACTCGCCAGGAGGGCACGCACCGTGCGCGTGAACTCTGCGAGTACCTGGGCCTGTCGGACACCGACGAGCTGTTCCAGCTCTACCCGCACGAACTGTCGGGAGGTATGGCGCAGCGGCTCGCGCTGGCGCTGACGCTCATGCCGAGACCGCGCCTCCTGGTGGTGGACGAGCCTACCTCGGCGCTGGACGCGAACCTGCGGATCGAGGCACTGAAACTGCTTCGGTCGATCTCCGAGGAGGCCGGGATGGCGGCGCTCCTCGTCTCCCACGACCTCGGTCTGGTGAGCAGCTTCTGCGACAGCGTGGCGATCATCTACGCTGGCAGGTTGGTCGAGTACGGCCCGATGACCACGGTCATCGACCGTCCCGCGCACCCGTACACGGCGACATTGCTGAGCTGCGAACTCACGCTCGACCGGCCTTCCAGGAGCCGCCTGCCCGTGATCCTGGGCGAGCCGCCGTCGCCGGGAAACTGGCCCCGCGGGTGTTCCTTCCACCCCCGGTGCCCGGACGCCCAGGAGCGCTGCGCGATCGAACGTCCCCTGTTCACCAACGAACCCGACGGTGGCTACGCGTGCCACTATCCGCGACGGGAGGGCCGGACGTGCAACATCTGACCGCCAGGAACACCAAGGCCGCCGCGATACACGTGAGCACGTTGTCCAAGGACTTCCGGAACCGCAAGGGCGTGGTCCGCCACGCCCTCGACTCGGTGGAGTTCACCGTCGACCCTGGCAGGACCACCGCGGTGATCGGGGAAAGCGGTGCCGGCAAATCGACCCTCATCCGGTGCGTCGCCGGTCTGGAGAAACCGACCAAGGGAGCGGTCCTGGTCGGCGGCGTCGAGGTCACGGCACCCAAGCACGGCACCACCAGTCCGGTGCAGATGGTCTTCCAGAACCCGACCGACGCGTTGAATCCGGTGCGCAGCGTCGGGTGGAGCGTCGCGGAACCGCTCCGGAACCTCGGCAAGCGCGACCGCCGTGCCCGCGTGGCCGAACTGATGACCTCGGTGGGAATCGATCCGGCGCGGTACAAGGAAAGGCCCAAGGCGTTCTCGGGCGGTCAGCTCCAGCGGATCGTCATCGCTCGCGCCTTGGCGTCGTCGCCCGACGTGCTGCTGTGCGACGAACCCACTTCCGCGCTGGACGTCTCGGTACAGGCGCAGATCATCAACCTCCTACTCGACCTGCAGGAGAAGTACCAGTTCGCGTGCATCGTCGTCACCCACGACCTCGCCGTGGCGAGGGCACTCGCGGACGATGTGGTCGTGCTGAGGCACGGGTCCATGCTGTTCTCCGGGTCCCTCAGCGAGATGATCGGTGACGCTGCGGATCTCGATCCCTACGTTCGACAGCTGGTTCGTTCGTCGCACGAGATGGAGATCAAGAAGGTGGAACACGAACAGGTCACATGATCTGCACCCGGTGGAAGCGGCTCGCAGCCGGAACGCCCGTGGGCAGTTCACGGGCGTTCCGGCTTTCGCTCGCTTGTGGGGATCCAGCCTTGGGTGACGGGGGTGTAGTCGGGGTTGGGGGTGGGGTTGAGTGCGGTGGTGATGGT
>NZ_PQHW01000033.1 GCF_003385215.1 Amycolatopsis thermalba
TCGTACCGCGGTGGGCAGCGTCCCGCGCACCGGCGGTTTTCGCGCGGGTGGATGCTGGACGCACCGGCCCCCGGACTGCAACCGGGACGTTCACACCCGGGGCCGGTAGGTGGGCCGTCGACCGCAGGTACCCGGTTGGCGGCCCGCCGCGGCCTTGCCGTGGGGGTGGGTCGTACCGCGGTGGGCAGCGTCCCGCGCACCGGCGGTTTTCGCGCGGGTGGATGCTGGACGCACCGGCCCCCGGACTGCAACCGGGACGTTCACACCCGGGGCCGGTAGGTGGGCCGTCGACCGCAGAGGTACCCGGTCGGCGGCCCGCCGCACGCCTTCGCCCTGTTCCGGTCGGCAGCACCTGCCCCCGGCCTGAGCCCGCCGCCAGGATCGGCGTCCTCTACCCCGGCCGCTCGTCCCGCAGCATGCGCAGTATCTCCCGCGCCGTGGCGTCGTTCTGGCGGAAGGACAGGCCGTTCGTTCTCGGGCGGGTGAACGCCGCCGCTGAGCGGGCGCTCGTGTGCGGGCCCAGGGCGAACCGCCGGGAGTGGGGGCGGCCCGTGGCGTCCAGCAGCCGCCCGTCCGACACCCGCGTCGCGATCCGGCCCGACGGCAGGTCCCGCACGTGCTCCTCCGCCAGCTCGCCCGCACCCCGCAACTGCGCCAGCAACCCGTCCGAAGCCCGCCGCACGCTCGGCTCCGGCAGGCGCGCCTCGATCAGCGTCCGGGCCGTCACCGAACCCGGGAAACTCCCCGAAGAAGCGACGAAACCCGACGAACCAACTGAAATCCGCACCTCCGCCCCGAGGAACGACACCACCCCGGCCTCGTGCAGCGCCAGCAGCTCCTGCAACCGTCGCGGCGGGGGACCGCTCGCGTAGTAGGAGAAGAACCCGTGCCACCAACCATCCACATCGGACACGTCCAGCGAACCGGACGCCATCAGCGGGGGCATCTGCTGGTACGCCGACAACAACGCCATGAACGCGCCCAGATCCGCCGAATACGCCGGATCCGCCCGCCGCGCCAGGTCCGCCTCCACGTACGACCGCAGGTACTTCCCGAACTCCTCCGCCGTCCCGAACCGCAGCCCCGCCAGCGGCCGGTCCAGCCGCTCCAGGTCGAGCCGGTCCTCCTCGGCCGGCACCGCCCGGCGCACCAGCGCGCGCATCTCCGCGCTGTCCCACGAGAACTCCGCGAAACAGCGGGAAAAATCCGCGAACGACATCCGCACCCGCGACGGATGCGCGGTGAACAGCTCGCTGTAGTACCCCCACGCCAGCTCCTTCGCCACGTGCGGCCACACGTCGGCGCGGAACTCGAGCTGCCGGCCCCGCTCCAGAAGCTCCGAAACCCGTTCGGGACCGAAGAACCGCGGCAACCCCAGCGGCGCGCCCTGCAACCGGTAACCGGGCTTCGCGTGGTAGGGCACTCCGCGCCGGGAACCGATGTGCAGCACCGGTTCCGCGCCGCTCGGGTGGTACACCAGCCCGCCCGCGTGCTCGGTGAACCGCCCGCCGCGCCCCTCGGTCAGCAACAGCATCAGGTCCACGAACGCCAGCCCGAACCCGCGCACCAGCACCGGCTCACCCGGCGCGACGTGCTGGTAGTCGACGTCCGCCGGGTACCCCGCCGGGTAGTACGCCAGCCCGTGCGCGGCCGCGAACTCCGCCAGTTCCCGCTCACCCGAACCCGGTTCGGCGTCCAGGTGTCCCACCGCCAGCACGATCACGTCCACGTCGAGCGGCTCGTCCACCCCCGCCAGCCACACCCGCGTCTCGTCGATCCGCGTCGCCCGCGTGCGGTGCTCGACCACCTCGATGCCCGGCGCCAGCCCGGCCAGCACGTGCCGGTACACCCAGTCCAGGTACGCGCTCGCCAGCCGTCGCGTCGGAAAGGACGTCCCGCGCAACGCGAAGAGCTCGTCCCGCAGATCCTCCGGCACGTCGTACCGGATCCGCCCCGCGCGCACCTCCCGCGCCCACTGCCACAGCGACGGCCCCGTCCGCACCGGGCCGTCCATCGTCACCGTGTCGTCGGTGAACATCGTGACGTCCTCGGCCATCGAGTTCATCCGCAGCAACGGCGACTGCTCGTACCGCCAGATCCGGCCGGCGCCCGGCGGGAACGGGTCGATCAGGTGCACCACCAGCCCCGCCGGCCCCAGCAACGCGGCCGCGTTCGCCGACAACCGCTCCAGCACGCCGACCCCACGCGGACCCGCCCCCACGATCGCGAGCTGAGACGGCGCCATGCCTTCGACGCTACGGAAGGATCCCCGGCCCCCGACCCGGTTCCCGCATCCTGGACCCCTACCGCACGCGCGCGATGACCTCGGGCGTCTGGCTGTACAGCCGCAGCACGCCGCCGATCGTGAACTCGGTCAGCAGGTCGATCAGCGCGTCGCGGTCCGGCGCGTCCCCGTTCCAGTTGAGCCCGACCAGCGATTCGACCATCGCGAAGTACATCGTGACCAGTGCGGTGTCCGCGCGGCCCGGTTCGACGCCGAACTCCGCCCACCGCTGGCCGCTCGCCTCGGTGTAGACGCGGGCCAGCCGCTTCCGCAGTCGGGACAGCGCCGGATTGCCGGTGCGCTCAGCCTCCTGGAACAGCGGCAGCGCGTCCGGATGCGCGGCGGCGAAGTCGAACAGGTTCGCGTAGTTCTTGCGCGCCCAGCTCTTCAGGTCCAGATCGGCGTCGCTCGCGCCGGCCGCCGCGATCGCCGCGTAGGCCTGCTCCTCCGCCTGCTCGACCACGGCCGCGAACAACGCGTTCTTGTCGCCGTACAGCTCGTACACCGCCTGCCGGGTCAGGCCGGCCTCCCGCGCGATGTGTTCGATGGTGGACCCCTGCAGGCCGCTCGTGGCGAAGACGTGCCCGGCCGCGGCGAGCACGAGGGCGCGTTGATCGGCGACCGGCAGCTTCCGGGGCCTGCCGGGGCCACGCTTTCGGGGCATTGACACGCCTGCCACCTCACCACAATCCTTTTCCGACATAACTGTCGGAAAATAGCTCACCGGGGAGCGTTCATGCGCCTTTCGACTCGCCGGCTCGCGGCGATCGTGACCGCGGCGGTCGCCGCGCTGTCGGTGACGACCGCGCCGGCCGGCGCCGCAACCTCCTCCGGCGACTTCTACGATCCGCCGGCCACACTGCCGAGTGACAACGGCGCCATCATCCGTCACGAGCCGAGCCAGTTCTTCCTCGACCCGGTGAAGCTGCTCCGCGCTCCCGCCGCCGTCCAGCGGATCATGTACCGCAGCACGGACACGCACGGTGACGCCGTCGCGGTCACCGGAACCGTGCTCACGCCCAAGACGCCGTGGCGCGGCGCGGGCGAGCGGCCGCTCATCGCCTACGCCCCCGGCACGCAGGGCCTGGGCGACCAGTGCGCGCCGTCCAAGGCGCTGGCCGCGGGCGGGGAGTACGAGGGCCCGTTCATCGCCGGCCTGCTGGCCCGCGGCTACGCGGTGGTCGTCACCGACTACCAGGGCCTGGGCACGCCCGGCGTGCACACCTACGTCAACCGGAAGGCCGAGGCCCATGCGGTCCTCGACTCGATCCGCGCCACGCAGCGGCTCCCGGGCCTGCCCGCCGACGGGCCGGTCGCGATCGCGGGCTACTCCCAGGGCGGTGGCGCCTCCGCCGCGGCCGCCGAGCTGCAGCCGTCCTACGCCCCGGAGCTGGACCTCGAGGGCGCCTACGCGGGCGCGGTCCCGGCCGACCTGGTTGCGGTCGGCCGCAGCCTGGACGGCGCCTACGCCGTCGGTTTCCTGATGTTCGCCGTCGCGAGCGTCAACTACGCCTACCCCGAGCTGCGCATCACCGACGTCCTCAACGACCGGGGCAAGGCGCTCGTGGCCCGGGTCGAGCGCGAGTGCACGGTCGAATCGATCGTGGACCACGCGTTCACCCGCACCGCGGACCTGACCGTCGACGGCCGCTCGATCAGCGAATACCTGGCCGAGGAGCCCTACGCGTCGGTGGTCGAGGAGCAGCGGATCGGCCGGCTCGCACCGGCGGTCCCGATGTACGTCGTGCACAGCGCGCTGGACGACATCGTCCCCTACCAGCAGGGCCGGACGATGGCCCGGACCTGGTGCGACGAGGGCGCCACCGTGCGGTTCGACACCCTCGCGGTGCCGACCCACGTCGGTGGCGCCGTCGCCGGCTACCCGGCTGCCTTCGCGTGGCTGGAAGGCCGGTTCGCGGGCGAGGCAGCACCCGACAACTGCGGAGAGTTCTAAATGGTCAGGATCTACTGGAGCCCGGTCGCCGCGGCGGCCGCCGGGTCGGAGTCGGCGATGAACTTCCGGCACCGCTCGTACTCCTCGGTTTCCCCGAGGCGCTGGGCGGCCTTCGCCAGGGCCGCCAGCGCCCGCAGGAAGCCCTGGTTCGGGCGGTGGTCCCAGGGGATCGGGCCGAAGCCCTTCCAGCCGGCGCGGCGCAGCTGATCCAGCCCGCGGTGGTAGCCGGTGCGGGCGAAGGCGTAGGCCGGGACGAACTCGTTCGCCTCCAGCGCCCGCTCCGCCAGCGCCGCCCACGCCTCGCTGAAGTCGGGGTGCTCGGCGGCCACGTCGGACGGGTCGGTGCCGGCGTCCATCGCGGCCTGCGCGTCCACGCGCTCGGGCAGGCGGGTGGGGTCGGGTTCCAGCAGGTTCGTCATGGTGCCCAGTATCGGCGGCCTACACGAACAGGCTCGCGAGGACCCCGCTGCCGAGCAGGACGAGAGCGGCGATCAGGACCGCGGCGACGAGACGTTTCGGCATCACGGGCGGACACGATGCCCGTCGTCCGCCCCTGATGCAAGCGAGTCACGCCTCAGGGTGAACCCGGATATTCGGGCATCTCGCTCCGCCCGGCGGCGCCGACCATGGATGATGTCCGCATGACGAAGGCGCTCGAGGGGGCCGCCGAGGGTGTCGCCGTGCCGCGCGGCCCCATCGGCAAGACCAAGCTTTTCTTCGCCACCCACTGGGTGCGCGGGGTACCGGGGCAGCCGGCGCCCGCCTGGGTGCTGCGGTTCGCCTACGGCATGTGGCTGGTCGCGTTCACCTTCAAGGTGATCGGCTCGTCGTGGGACATGTCGTGGCACTTCAAGTTCATCCGCGACGACTTCGCCCCGCCGCACCTGATCAACACGGTCGGCACCGGGATCGTCATCGTGCTGGTCGCGATCCACAGCTACACCGGGCTCGGCTGCGACCGCCGCTCGCTGCGGCTGATGCAGGCCGGGCTGGTGATGTTCCTGATCGCCGCGCCGCTGGACGTCATCAACCACCGGGTCAGCGGTCTCGACCTGACCGCGTGGAGCCCCACGCACATGCTGCTCTACGTCGGCACCGGCGTGATGCTGGCCGGGGTCATCGACGGCTGGATGAAGACCGCGCCGCCGGGCCGGTTCCGCACGCTGGTGCTGACCGGGCTGTGGGTGTTCTTCCTGGAGAACACGTTCTTCCCGAACGGCCAGCAGGAGTACGGGATCCTCAGCCTGCGGGCGTGGGAGCGCGGCGCGCCGGAGGCCGAGCCGTCGCTGCTGAGCTTCGCCGCCGAGCAGATCGGGCACCCGGTCGACCGGGTCGCGGTGCTGCACTTCGCGATGCCGATCGCGGACTGGGTGTACCCGCTGTGGGGGGTGGGGGTGTCGGCGCTGGTCCTGGCGCTGGCGCGGCACACGATCGGCCGCACCTGGGCGGCGACGGCGGTGGCCGGCGCGTACGTGGCCTACCGCGCGATCATCTGGCCGCTGCTGGTCGTCGGCACGTTCCCGGCCTCGGCGATCCCGTTCTACCTGCTCGCCGTCGGGCTCGCGGTGGACGTGGCGTTCCGCGTGGGGCGGGCGCACCGGGTGCTCACGCCGCTGGCCGGCGGTCTGCTGGTGACCGCGTTCGGGTACGGCGCGCTGTGGCTGCAGTCGCAGCTGCGGCCGTGGCTGCTCGGCAGCGCGCACACCGAATCCGCGCCGCCGTTCGCCTACTGGCCCGCGCTGGTGGTGCTCGTGGGGCTGCCCGTGCTGTGGTGGGCCCTCACGCGGATGAGGGCCCACCAGACGGTCAGCTGATCTTCGTGCCCGCCGACTTGAGATGCTCGGCGGCCTCGACGATGCGCTTGGCCATCGACTGCTCGGCCTGCTTGAGGTAGCTGCGCGGGTCGTAGGTCTTCTTGTTGCCGACCTCGCCGTCGATCTTCAGGACGCCGTCGTAGTTCTTGAAGAAGTGGTCGGCGATCGGGCGGGAGAAGGCGTACTGGGTGTCGGTGTCGATGTTCATCTTCACCACGCCGTAGGACACCGCCTCGTGGATCTCCTCCAGCAGCGAGCCGGAGCCGCCGTGGAAGACCAGCTCGAACGGCTTGCTGCCCTCGGCGAGGCCCAGCTTCTCGGCGGCGACCTGCTGGCCGCGCTTGAGCACCTCCGGGCGCAGCTTGACCGCGCCCGGCTTGTAGGCGCCGTGCACGTTGCCGAAGGTCGCGGCGAGCAGGTAGCGGCCCTTCTCGCCGGTGCCCAGCGCGTCGACGGTCTTCACGAAGTCGCCCTCGGCGGTGTACAGCTTCTCGTTGATGTCGTTCGAGACGCCGTCCTCCTCACCGCCGACGACGCCGATCTCCACCTCGAGGATGATCTTCGCGGCGGCCGCCTTCGCGAGCAGCTCGGTGGCGATCTCCAGGTTCTCGTCCAGGTCGATCGCCGAGCCGTCCCACATGTGCGACTGGAACAGCGGGTTCTGGCCCTTGTTGACGCGCTCCTGGGACAGGGCGATCAGCGGGCGGACGAAGCCGTCCAGCTTGTCCTTGGGGCAGTGGTCGGTGTGCAGGGCGATGTTGACCGGGTACTTCTCGGCGACGACGTGCGCGAACTCGGCGAGCGCGGTCGCACCGGTCACCATGTCCTTGACCCGGGTGCCGGACGCGAACTCGGCGCCACCGGTCGAGATCTGGATGATTCCGTCGCTCTCCGCGTCGGCGAACCCGCGCAGGGCGGCGTTGAGGGTCTCCGACGAGGTCACGTTGATCGCCGGGTACGCGAACTCGCCCGCCTTGGCCCGGTCCAGCATCTCCGCGTAGACCTCGGGGGTGGCGATGGGCATCGTTGGTCCTCCTAGCTGTGGTTCGCCTTCGTTGCCCGAATCGTACGAGGTCGGCGGTGGGAGGACAGTGTGCTGGCTCTCTGCGGCGCAGGTCGGGAACGATCAAGTGACAAAAGCCGCTCCGCCCTGGTGCGGGGGCGGAGCGGCTTCGGCCGGGTCAGGACAGCAGGGCCTCGCTGATGGCGCGGTAGCCGGGCAGCGGGTCGTCGCCGAGGACCTGGACGCAGACGTGGTCCGCGCCGGCGTCGAGGTGGGCGGTGATGCCCGCGGCGATCGAGTCGATGTCGCCGTGCAGGGCGAGGGCGTCGATCAGCGCGTCGCTGCCGCCGTTGTCCAGGTCGGCTTCGGTCCAGCCGTGCCGGAGCAGGTTGCTCCGGTAGTTGACGAGGTTGAGGTACGGGTGCTCGATCGTCGGGCGGGCGATGGCGCGGGCCTTCTCCGGGTCGGTCTCCAGCACGATCTTCTGCTCCGGGGCGAGCAGCACGCCGTCGCCGAGGACGCGGCGGGCCTCCTTGGTGTGCTCCGGCGTGGTCAGGTACGGGTGCGCGCCCGCGGTGCGCTCGGCGGAGAGCTGGAGCACCTTCGGGCCGAGCGCGGCCAGCGCGCGGGCGGCGACCGGCACACCGGCTTCGTCCAGGCCGTCGAGGTAGTCGACGATCTTGTCGTAGGGCTTCTGGTATTCCTGGTGGGCCTCCGGGTGGCCGATGCCGACGCCGAGCAGGAAGCGGCCGGGGTGCTTGGCCTCGATGCGCTGCCAGGACGCGCCGACGGTGGCCGCGTCGTCCTTCCACATGTTGACGATGCCGGTGGCGACCTTGATGTTCTCCGTCGCGTCCAGCAGCTCGTCGACGATGGTCAGCTGCCCGTCGGGGGAGCCGCCGATCCAGATCGCGCCGAAGCCGAGGCGTTCGGCTTCGCGTGCCAGGTCCGCGTTCAGCTGGTGCCAGCCCCGCCAGATACCGATCTTGCCGAGTTCGATAGCCATGCCTGTCCCAACTCCGGTGGGCGGCCGGTGCATTCCTCTATGTTGGGATCATGGCGAAAATCGGTGATCTCGAGGTGTTCCCGCTCAACCTCGGGGACAACGTGTTCGGCTGGACCGCCGACGAGGAGCAGTCCTTCGCCGTGCTGGACGCGTACGCGGCCGCCGGCGGCAACTTCATCGACACCGCGGACGCCTACATGGCTCGCATCCCGGGCAATTCCGGCGGCGAGTCGGAGACGATCATCGGCAAGTGGCTGAAGCGCCGCGGCCGTCGCGATGATGTCGTCATCGCGACGAAGGTGGGCAGCTGGGCGGCGCGGCCGGGGGTGAGCGCGAAGAACATCCGCGAGGCGGCGGAGGACTCGCTGCGCCGGTTGCAGACTGATTATTTGGACCTGTACTACGCCCACCGGGATGTGGCGGATGTGCCGCTGGAGGAGACGCTCGGTGCGTTCGACGCGCTGGTGCGGGCCGGGAAGGTGCGGTACCTGGGCGCGTCGAACTACAGCGCGGACCGGTTGGCGGAGGCGCTGTCCATTTCGGACCGCGAGGGGTTCGCCCGGTACGTGGCGGTGCAGCCGCACTACAACCTGGTCGAGCGCGGGTACGAGCAGGAGCTGGCCCCGCTGGTGGCGAAGGAGGGGTTGGCGTCGCTGCCCTACTTCGGGCTGGCCAGGGGTTTCCTGACGGGCAAGTACCGCTCGCGCGAGGCCGGCGGCAGCCCGCGGGCCGAGGGGGCGGTGGCGTACCTGGACCACCGGGGCGAGCGGGTGCTGGAGGCGCTGGACGAGATCTCGGCCGCGCGCGGGACTTCGCAGGCCGCGGTGGCGCTGGCGTGGCTGGCCGCGCAGCCGACTGTTGTGGCGCCCATCGCGAGCGCCCGGAACGTGGAGCAGTTGGCGGACCTGCTGGCTTCGGTGGAGCTCCGCTTGAGCGAGGCGGAGCTGGCTGCCTTGGATGACGCTTCGCAGTAGCCCGGTGGCTGGACGGGGGCGGGGCCTGGGCCGGCTTTCTCGCTGTTCTGTGAGTGGCCCTCTCGCCGTGGTGATGGCTGGTCTTCTCGCCGTGGTGATGGCCCTACTGACAGTGGCGCGGGTGGCCCCCTGGCCGTGGTGATGGCCCTACTGACAGTGGCGCGGGTGGCCCCCTGGCCGTGGTGATGGCCCTACTGACAGTGGCGCGGGTGGCCCCCTGGCCGTGGTAATGGCCCTACTGACAGCGGCGCGGGTGGCCCTCTCGCCTAGTTACGGATGGCCTTCTCGCAGTGTCGTGGCTGGCTTCGGCATGCGGTGGCTGGCCCTCTCGCTGTGACGCGAGCGGTCTCTTCGCTGGGGCGTGGCCGTTCCTCTCGCGTCGCCACGAAAGGTCCTCTCGCGCGCCGTCTTGACGAGTGTCCACTCTCGCGCCGAGCCGGTGCGCGCACGAAAGGCCCACTCACGTGCCGCGAAGCGGTCTCCCGTGTGCTCACGAGAGGCCCACTCGCGTGTCGGCGAGAGGGTTCTCTCGGGTGTTGGTGATTGGCCCTTTCGCGCGCCAGCGAGGTGCCCTCTCGTGTGCCGGCGAGAGGTCCGCTCGCGCACCGACGAGAGGTCCGCTCGTGTGCCGGCCGCGGGGCCTTTCGCGCGGTGGCGGGTGATTGGCTTTTTCGCGCGCCAGCGAGGTGCCCTTTCATGCGTCGGCGAGCGGTCCGCTCGTGTGCCGGTGAGTGGCCCACGGGTGTGCCGGCCGCAGGGTCCTCCGCGTGGCGGCGATTGGCCCTTTCGCGCGCCAGCGAGCTGTCCTCTCGTGCACCGATGAGTGGCCCACTCGCGCGCCAGCCGCAGGGGTCCTTCGCGCGGCGGGCGATTGGCCCTCTCGCGCGTCGACGAACGGGCCGCTCGCGCACCGATGAGATGCCCTCTCGCGCGCTAACGAGCGGCCCTCTCGTGCGCCAACGAGAGGTCCTCTCGCGCGCCGACGAACGGCCCTCTCGTGCGCCGACGAACGGGCCGCTCGCGCACCGATGAGATGCCCTCTCGCGCGCTAACGAGCGGCCCTCTCGTGCGCCAACGAGAGGTCCCCTCGCGCCCCGACGAGCGGCCCACTTGCGCGCCACCGAGATGCCCACTCGCCCGCCGATGAGAGCCCCACACGAGCGCCGATGACAGACCCACTCGCGCGGCCGACGACAAGTCCCCTCGCCCGTCGGCGACCAGCCCCCTCACCCACTGGCGACAGGCCCAGCCACCCACCACAACCCCGAAAATTCCACCTACTGCGTAGTAGCTTACTCCCGGTAGGTTGGTATATGGTCCGACCATGGCCAACGTAAAAGGCAAGGTCGTGCTCATCACCGGAGCTGCGCGCGGCATTGGCGCCGGGCTCGCCGAGCGGCTCGCGGCTCGTGGTGCCAAGGTTGCCCTCGTCGGGCTCGAGGCCGACGAGCAGCGCAAGGTCGCCGAACGCATCGGGGCCTCCGCGAAGGCCTGGGAAGCCGACGTGACCGACTGGGACGCCCTCGAAAAAGCCACCGCGGGCGTCGTCGAGCACTTCGGCGGTATCGACATCGTCATCGCCAACGCGGGGATCGCCACCACCGGCTTCGTCCGCTCCGTCGACCCCGCCGCGTTCGAAAAGGTCATCGAGGTCGACCTGCTCGGCGTGTGGCGCACCTTCCGCGTCACCCTGCCGCACGTCATCGAACGGCGCGGCTACCTGCTGGCGATCTCCTCCCTCGCCGCGATCACCCACGCCCCCGGCATGGCCAACTACGCCGCCGCGAAGGCCGGCGTCGAAGCCTTCTCCAACAGCCTCCGCGCCGAGGTCGCCCACCTGGGCGTCAAGGTCGGCGTCGCCCACCCGACCTGGATCCGCACGGACCTCGTCGAGAGCGCCGACGCGCACCCGGTCTTCGGCAAGCTCCGCGCCGGCATGCCCGGCCTGATCGGCAAGACCTACCCGCTCAACGTGGCCCTCGACCTGCTCGAGGCCGGCATCCTCAAGCGCGCCCGCGTCATCCACGTGCCGAAGTGGGTCGGCGTGCTCAAGGCCATCCGCGCGTTCCTGCCGCCGATCGTCGAACTCGGGGCGCGGACCCGGGTGCCCGCCGCCGACAAGGCCGCGCTCGAGGACATCAAGGCACGCGGCGCGCGCGAGGCCGCCATCACCGGGCATGGTGGACGGGCCGCAACCCGTTGAGGAGGCCCGCATGTCCCGCCGCGACCTGATCCGGATGACCCCCGACGAGGTCCTCGCGTTCCTCGCCGAACAGAAGGTCATCAACGTGGCCACCATCAACCCCAACGGCCGCCCGCACCTCGCCCCGCTCTGGTACGTGCCCCGGAACGACGGCGTCGCGACCTGGACCTACCGCAAGTCGCAGAAGGTCGCCAACCTGCGGCGCCTGCCGCAGGCGACCGTGCTCGTCGAGACCGGCGACACCTACGACAAGCTGCGTGGCGTCCAGTTCGAGGCCGACGTGGAGATCGTCGAGGACACCCCCGCCGTCGCGGAGATCGGCGCGGCCATGGCGGAGCGCTACGGCGGCGGCTCACTGGCCGCCGACGTGGTCGCCGCGCAGGCCGCCAAGCGCGTCGGGCTGGTGTTCACGCCGACGAAGGTCGTCAGCTGGGACCACACCAAGCTCGGCGGCGTCTACTGAACCCAGGCGCCCAGCGTCGGCTTGAACTCCCGCACCGTGAAGCTCTCCAGTGCGCCCTCGACGACGTACGGATCGGCGTCGAGGATCGCCTGGAGGGCGTCGGCGTCCGCGGCCTGGATCAGGAACGCCCCGCCCGAGTCGTCGGCGAACGGCCCGGCCACCGCGACCGTGCCCTCGGCGGCGAGCTTGGCGAGGTACTCCCGGTGACGGGGCCGGACCTCCCCGTACTTCCCCTGGTCGTAGACCGTCTGCACCAGGAACCAGGCCATGCGCACCTCCGTTTGCGTACCTGCTCCGCACGCTACCGGGTGAAGTGAATCAACCGATACGCTGGTCCGCGCGTGTACAGCACGTGGACAACGGTCAGGCCGAGGACAGGCGGGAGTACATGCCGGACGGCAGCGCGGAGCGCAGCGTCGAACGCACGCTCGGGCATTTGCGCACCATGGACGGGGTCGCTCCCGTGTCGGCCCAGCAGGCCGGCCCGCTGACCCTGGAGGATCTGTACAAGATCCACCGGATGCGCCTGGTCCGGCTCGCGATCCTGCTGGTCGACGAACCGGCGACGGCCGAGGACGTCGTGCAGGAGGCGTTCACCGGGCTCTACCGGAACTGGGGCAAGCTGCGGGACGCCACGGCCGCGGTCGCCTACCTGCGCACCGCGGTGGTCAACGGCTCGCGCAGCGTGCTGCGCCGGCGCAAGACCGCGCGCGAGTACGTCCCGCCGCACGCGGTCAACGCCCGCTCCGCGGAGAGCCTGGCGATGCTCTCCAGCGAGCACCAGTCGGTGGTCAACGCGCTGTCGAAGCTGCCGCCGCGGCAACGCGAGGTGCTCGTCCTGCGCTACTACGGCGGCCTCTCCGAGGCGGAGATCTCCGAGGTCGCGGGCATCTCGAAGGGCACCGTGAAGTCCACGGCGAGCCGGGCGCTGGAGGCTCTCCAGAAGGCCATGAGTGCTTAAGTTGGTTTAGACCAATATGCTGGAGCCTGTGACGGGTTTCGTGCTGACGGGTGGCAGGCTCGCCCTCCCCGAGGGTGTCGTGGACGACGGGTGGCTCGCGGTGTCCGGCGGGGCGATCGCGGGCATCGGAACGGGGACGCCGCCACCGGGTGACCGGGTGGACGTCGCCGGTTGCTACGTGGTGCCCGGGTTCGTCGACGCGCACTGCCACGGCGGCGGGGGCGGGTCGTTCTCCAGCGGCGACGCGAAGGAGATCGTCACCGCGATCAAGGCCCACCGCAGGCACGGCACGACGACCATGCTGGCCAGCCTGGTGTCGGACCCGGTGCGCACGCTGGTGGACCAGATGGCCGTGCTGCGCGAGCTCGTCGACGACGGCGAGCTGGCCGGCATCCACCTGGAGGGCCCGTTCATCGCCTCCGCCCGCTGCGGCGCCCACGACCCCGCGGTGCTGCGCGAGCCCGACGCGGCGACCGTCGACGCCCTGCTGCGGGCCGGGCGCGGCGCCGTCCGCATGGTGACGCTGGCGCCGGAACTGAACGGCGGCGTCCGGGCGGTGCGGCAGCTGGCCGAGTCCGGGGTGATCGCGGCGATCGGGCACACCGACGGCACCGAGGAGCAGATCCGCCCGGCCATCGACGCCGGCGCCACCGTCGCGACGCACCTGTTCAACGGCATGCGCCCGCTGCACCACCGCGAACCCGGCCCGATCGGCGTCCTGCTCGACGACGAGCGCGTCACGATCGAGCTGATCTGCGACCTGGTCCACGTCCACCCCACGGTGCTGCGGATGGCGGCCCGGTACGCCGGCCGCGGCCGCACCACGCTCATCACGGACGCCATGTCGGCCACCGACGCCGCCGACGGCCGCTACCACCTGGGCCGGCTGGAGGTCGACGTCCGGGACGGGGTGGCGACGCTGGCGGACACCGGCTCGCTCGCCGGCAGCACGCTGACCATGGACGCGGCGTTCCGCAACCTGGTCAAGGGCGCCGGCCTGTCCATCCCCGACGCGGTGCGCGCGACCTCGGGACGCCCGGCCGAGCTCCTGGGCCTGGCCGACCGGCTCGGATCGCTGCGCACCGGGCTGGCCGCCGACCTGGTGGTGCTGGACGCCGACCTCCGGCCCCAGCGCGTGCTGCGGCAGGGCACCTGGATCGGGTGATCAGCCGCCGGGCGGCGCGACGTGCTCCACGTAGAGCGGCGTGGCGGCCAGGATGGTCTGCCGGAACGCGGGAATCACCGCGGTGACGCGCGCGTAGCCGGCCACCCAGGCCGCGGTGTGCTCCGGCTGGAGCCGGTTCGTCAGCCGATCCATGCCTCGGACGATGCCGGCCACCTGATCCGCCGGGTGGCCGTGGTCGTCGTTCCCGGTGGGCTGCGGATCCTCCCGGTTGAGGGCGCGCAGAGCCTGGCAGACGTGGAACCACGACCGCGACGGGCCGAGGGCTTGGCGCAGCGACCGCGCATCCGGGCCGGGCGGGGGCGCGCCGACCAGGTGGCCGACCGAACCGTGCAGGAGCAGGCGCAGGCGGCCGCCGGTGGGGTAGTCGCCGTCCGCGCGGTCGATGTCGATGAACAGCACCGCGTCCTCCACCTGCCCGTAGCTCATCGGCGCCTCGAAGTGCACCCACTGCCCGGGCCGCACGTCGGGCTCGGCGAACCACCTGGGCGCCCGCGACGACGCCTCCAGCGCGGCGACCGCCGCCGCCAGCCCGGGCTCGGCCTCGCGCGCCGCCTTGCCGACCTTGAAGCCGCCGACCGGCGTGTTCACCTCGGCCTCCACGTCCCGCAGGCCGCCGGCGCGCTTCGGCAGGCCGGGGGCGAGCTGCTGGAGCTTCGCCTGGGAAACGTAGATCAGCTCACGCACCCGGCCATCCTGCCCGACTGGACGCATGAAGTCGCCCGCTCCGACGCGGGCTGCCCGCTCGAACGCGGGACTCGCGGGCGGGAAGGTGGGACTCAGGGGCGGGAGCGGGGGACTCGCCCGCTCCGAGGCGGAACTTGCCCGCTCCGACGCGGGCTGCCCGCTCGAACGCGGAACTCGCGGGCGGGAGCGTGGGACTCGCGGGCGGGAGCGTGGGACTCGCGGGCGGGAAGGTGGGACTCGCGGGCGGTGTGGTTCGGCGCGCCGGCAGGCGCGGCGAGCCTGGCCGGGACGACCGTGCGTTCCGGCTTCAGCGGTCATCCGCGGTTGATTACGCTGTGCAGGGTGAGCGAGCCGAAGGATCCGGAACGGCTGCTGGCCGAGGCGCTGCAGGCGCAGGCCCGCAGCGCGCCGCACCCCGGCCCGCCCTCCGGTGGGTGGCCGCGGTTCGGCCTGCTGTCCGGCGCGGACGCCAGCTCGCTGGAACGCGAGCGCGCCGCCCTGGAGCAGCCGGCGAAGCCGTCGCGACCGCAGCCGCCCCGCCGGCACGCCGTGCGCGACCTGCCCGCCTACTGGGTCCTCGGCCTGGCCGCTCTCCTCGGTCTCGCGACCGGCGCGGTCATCGGTCTCATCACTCTCCTGTGAGCCCACATACTGCACACAGGGTCACCCTGTACCGTTTTGTGCTGTGATTCTCGCCGAGACCGCGACCACGCTCGCTCTCATGCCGAAGTGGTTCAACCCGGAGTACCTGCTGACCGAGTTCGGCGCATACGTGATCCTCGGGCTGTGCCTGATCATCTTCGCCGAGAGCAGCATCTTCCCGGTGCTCCCCGGTGACTCGCTGCTGTTCACCGCCGGCCTGTTCGTCGCGCAGGGCTCGATCCAGGCGCCGCTGTGGCTGGTGTGCACCCTGGTGACCGTCGCGGCGCTGGTGGGCAACGTGGTCGGCTACGCCATCGGCTGGAAGGCGGGGCCGGCGCTGTTCAAGCGCCCGGACTCGCGCTTCTTCAAGCAGGAGTACGTGGACAAGACGCACGCCTTCCTGGAGAAGCACGGCCCGAAGGCGGTCGTGCTGGCGCGGTTCGTGCCGTTCGTCCGGACGTTCATCACCTGGATCGCCGGCATCGGCCGCATGGACCCCAAGAAGTACTTCACCTACACGGTGATCGGCGGCATCCTGTGGGCCGCCGGCATCACCGCGCTGGGGCACCTGCTCGGCAACATCTCGTTCATCAAGAACAACATCGAGGCCATCTTCATCCTGATCGTGCTGGTCTCGGTGGTGCCGATCGTCATCGAGTGGGCGAAGGGCCGCCGCGAGAAGAAGCTGGCGGCCGCCGCGCGCGCCGAGTCCGACGCCGAGGTCACGCAGCGGATCCCGCGCATCGAGCGCTGACGCAGACACAAGAAGGCCGCCGCACCTGCCCGGGTGCGGCGGCCTTCGTGCGTCTCAGGCCATCGAGAACATCGAACCCGGGTTGAACAGGTTCTCCGGGTCCAGCGCCTGCTTGATCTGCCGGTGCACGCGCATGCCCACCGGCCCGATCTCGCGCTCCAGCCACTCCTTCTTGATCTTGCCGACGCCGTGCTCGCCGGTCACCGTGCCGCCCAGCGTCAACCCCACGTCGAGGATCTCGTCGAACGCGCGCCGCGCCCGGGCGAACTCGTCCGCGCTGTCCGGCTGGTAGACGATCGTCGGGTGCATGTTGCCGTCGCCGGCGTGCCCGACCACCGCGATGCGGAGCCCGACCTCCTCGCTGATCCGCTGGCACCCGGCGATCAGCTCGGCGATCCGCGTCCGCGGCACGGACACGTCGTCGGTCAGCCACACGCCGTACTGCTCCAGCGCGGTCAGCACGACCCGGCGCGCCTGCATCAGCATCCGGCCCTCTTCGAGGTCGTCCGTCGCGTAGGTCATCGTCGCGCCGCAGTCGTTGCAGATCTGCTCCAGCGCGGCCAGCTCGCGCCGCGCCACCTCGCCGCCGGAGTCGGACTGGCACAGCAGCAGCGCCTGGCAGTCGGAACCGGCGCCGAGGTCGGTCTTCAGGTACGTCTCGGCCGCCTTGATCGAGCTGGCGTCCATGATCTCCATCAGCGACGGCACCAGGCCCTCGCGCACGGTCCGCGCCACCGCGGTCCCGGCGGCCTCGGTGCTGTCGAACCCGGCGACCAGCGTGCCCGGCGCCTGCGGCAGCGGCTTCAGCGCCACGGTGGCCTGCGTGATCACCCCGAGCGTGCCCTCGCTCCCGACGAACAGCCGCGCCAGGTCGTAACCGGCCACGCCCTTCACGGTCCGGCGTCCGGTCTTCAGCAGCGACCCGTCGGCCAGCACGACCTCCAGGCCGAGCACCGAGTCGGTGGTCACGCCGTACTTCACGCAGCACAGCCCGCCCGCGTTGGTGGACAGGTTGCCGCCGATCGTGCACCAGTCGTAGCTGGACGGGTCCGGCGGGTAGAACAGCCCGTGCTTCTCGACCGCGTTGCGGAAGTCCAGGTTGACCACGCCGGGCTGCACGACGGCGAGCCGGTTGCCCGCGTCGATCTCGACGATCTGGTCCAGCTTGGTCATCACGAGCACGACACAGCCGTCGATGGCGTTCGCGGCGCCGGACAGCCCGCTGCCCGCGCCGCGCGGCACGATCGGCACCTTCGCCTCGGCGCACGCGCGGACCACCGCCTGCACCCCTTCGACGTCCGAGGGCAGCACCACCGCCAACGGCCGGCCGGAGGGGGCCAGCGGCATCATGTCGCGGGAGTAGCTCCCGGTGACGTCCGCGTCGGTCAGAACAGCGTCCTTGCCCAGCTCGGCGCGCAGTTTCGTCAGCAAAGCGTCGGTGCTCATGCATCTATGGTAGTGCCGATCACGTCCGCTCTGCGGAAAAAATTTTCCGCAACGATCACCCCGGGCAAACCAGTTGTCTGTGGCAACTAAAGTGTTGTCGACCACAGACGGGTTATTTGAGTGGCGCAACCAACTATCCCGGGTGCATCCTTGACACGAGCAACTAGTTGCTTCGGTCAAATAAGACATCCCGTACGAAGAGAGTGATCCGGCCATGCCATCTCCCGTCGAGGAAGCGGCCTTCACGGACACCGAGCTCGACATCGCCGACGAGCTCGGCGTGCAGCTCGTCCGGTTCATGCGGCTGCTCACCAAGGCCAAGTCGCAGGTCGCGAAGCTCGGACCGGACGGGATCGAACGCGCCGCCTACGCGATCCTGTTCCAGCTCGTCCACGACGGGCCGCAGCGCACCAGCAAGCTCGCCGAGGCGCTGCACGCCGAGATCTCCACGATCAGCAGGCAGAGCAGCTCACTGGTGCAGCACGGCCTGGTCGAACGCCTCGCCGACCCCGAGGACGGACGGGCCTGCCTGCTCGCGCCGACCAGCGAGGGGCTGCGCGTGTTCGAGGAGAACCGCAGGCAACGCAACCGGTGGCTGGCCGAGGTGCTCGCCGAGTGGCCGGAGGAGGAGCGCCGCCTCCTGAACCGGCTCCTCGACCGGCTCAACACGGGGATCGAAGCTCACGCTCCACAACTCGCCGACCAGATCTCGGCGCGCAGCAAGGGGGAAAGCGCATGACACGCTCCACACGAGAACAACCGGTGCCCGCCGCGGGCGCCGTCGCGGACGAGGGTCCGCGCCTGACGCACAAACAGATCCTGACCATCCTCAGTGGACTCCTGCTGGGGATGTTCCTGGCGGCGCTGGACCAGAACATCGTCAGCGTCGCGATCGTCAAGATCGCCAACGACCTGCACGGCTTCGACGAGCAGGCGTGGGCGACCACGGCGTACCTGATCACCGCGACCATCGCGACACCGCTGTACGGCAAGCTGTCCGACATCTACGGGCGCAAGCCGTTCTACCTGACCGCGATCGCGTTGTTCGTGATCGGCTCGGCCGCCTGCACGTTCGCCACCTCGATGTACGAGCTGGCCGCGTTCCGCGCCTTCCAGGGCCTGGGCGCCGGTGGCCTGATGTCGCTGGCCATGACGATCATCGGGGACGTGGTGCCCGCCCGGGAACGGGTCAAGTACCAGGGCTACTTCATGATGGTCTTCGGCAGCGCGACCGTGCTCGGCCCGGTGCTGGGCGGCCTGTTCTCCGGTTTCGAGAGCCTGGCCACGATCGAGGGGTGGCGCTGGATCTTCCTGATCAACGTCCCGATCGGTGTCGTCGCGCTGGTGGTCGTCGCCAAGGTGCTGAACGTGCCGCACCAGCGGCAGGACCACCGCATCGACTGGTTCGGCGCGATCTCGCTGGCCATCGCCGTGGTGCCGCTGCTGCTGGTCGCCGAGCAGGGCCGCACCTGGGGCTGGGGCTCGACCACGTCGGTGATCTGCTACGCCGTCGCGGCGTTCGGCATCGTGCTGTTCCTCTTCGTCGAGTACGTGATGAAGGACGAGGCGCTGATCCCGCTGCGGCTGTTCCGCAACTCGACGTTCAGCGTCGCGATCGGCGGCGGCACGCTCGTCGGTCTCGGCATGTTCGGCGCGCTGAGCATGATCCCGCTGTACTTCCAGGTCGTGCGGGGCTACACGCCGACCGAGGCGGGTCTGCTGATGCTGCCGCTGGTGCTGGGCATCATGACCGGCTCGCAGATCTCCGGCCGGATCACCGCCAAGACCGGGCGCTACAAGATCCTGCCGGTGGTCGGCACGGTGCTGATCGCCGCCGGTGCGGTGCTGTACGCGCAGGTGCACTACGACAGCCCGCTGTGGCAGCCGCTGGTCGTCGCCCTGCTCATCGGCCTCGGCCTGGGCGGCTGCATGCAGACGCTGATCATCGCCGCGCAGAACGCCGGCCCGCGCCGCGACATGGGCGTGTCGACCGCGTCGGCGACGTTCTTCCGGCAGATGGGCGGCACCCTGGGTGTCGCGGTCTTCCTGACCATCCTGTTCAACCTGCTGCCGGGCAAGATCGCCGACGCCTTCGGCGGCAACCTGCCCGCGGGCTTCGACCAGAACCAGCTGAGCGCGCTGCAGGCGGACACCAGCGGCCTGCACAACCTGCCGGACGCGGTGAAGGTCCCGATCCTGACCGGGTTCACCAACTCGATGCACGGCGTCTTCTACGTCGCCGCCGGGGTCGCCCTGCTCGCCGCGATCGTGCTGGCGTTCATGCGGGAGATCCCGCTGGCCGGCGGCCCGGCGGTGCCCGCGCCGCCGGTCGAGGGCGGCGAGGCGCTGCTGCCGGACGAGACGGCGAAGGCGGAAGCGGAGACGGACACCTGGGCGGACGCGGACGCCGCGTTCGAGCAGGACCGCGAACCCGTACTGGTTGGTGGGAGGCATGCGTTGAGCGACAACGGACACGGCGAGTACCAGCTCGCCGCCCAGACCGCCCCGATCACGAACGCGGTCGCCAGCGCCGGGACTGACCACGCGCTGGGCACCGGCGGGCAGCCGATCACCGGCACCGTCCGGCGCCAGGACGGCACGTCGGTCGGCGGCGCCGCGCTGACCCTGATCGACCAGCGGGGCCGTCAGGTCGCGCGGGCGACCGGCGGCGGCGACGGCGGCTACCGCATCGGCGCGCCGGGCAACGGCACGTACGTGCTGATCGTGTCGGCGGCCGGGCACCAGCCGCAGGCGGCCAGCGTGGTCGTCACGGACGGTCCCGCGCGGCTGGACCTCACGCTCGTCGGATCGGGCGAGCTGAGCGGTGTGGTCCGGGTGGCGGGCAACGGGTCCCCGCTGGCCGGCGCCACCGTGACGCTGACCGACTCGCGGGGCGAGGTCACCGGGGCCGCGATCAGCGACGCCGAGGGCGGCTACGTGTTCCACGGCGTCAGCTCCGGCACCTACACGCTGGTCGCGAGCGCCGAGAAGATGCGCCCGGTCGCGTCGCTGATCACCGTGCCGGACAGCGGTGTGCTGCGGCAGGACATCGAGGTCGCGCCGGCCGTGCTGCTGGCAGGCACCGCCCGCACCGACGGCGGCCGCCCGGTGCCGGACGCGCGGATCACCGTCCTCGACGCCGAGGGCAACGTCGCCGCGGTCGCGCGGACCGACGAGAACGGCGAGTACGTCGTCAGCGACCTGCCCGAGGGCGACTACACCGTGGTCGCCAGCGGGTACCCGCCGGCGACGAGCCAGGTGAACCTGCCGGGTGGCGGCGACGTGCAGCACGACGTCCGCCTGGGCTACGAGCAGGTGCTCGACCAGCTCGGCGACCCGGCGAGCAACGGGGTGGAGCAGTCATGAGCGGGTTGCGCGCACAGATCCGCACGGCCGAGGGCTGGGCGGTGGAGAACGCGGTGCTGACCGTGACGGACATGAGCGGCCAGCAGGTCGCCCGCGCGGTCGCCGACGCCACGGGAGCGGTGGTCACCCCACCGCTGCCCGCGGGCATCTACACGGCGGTCCTCACCGCCGCCGGGCACGCCCCGCTGGCGCGGACCGCGCAGATCGGCTCGGACGGGTCGGGCTCGCTCGGCGACCTCGTGGTGACCCCGATGGCCGGTGCCGTCGAGCTGCCGCCGGCCGGGCCGTGGACGATCGACCCGGTGCACTCCAGCGCCGTGGCGACGGCGCGGCACCTGGGCATCGCCAGCATCAAGGCGCGGTTCTCCGACATCAGCGGCCGCATCGACGTCGGCCGCCCGGTCGAGCGGTCGCGGGTCGAGGCCGAGATCAAGGCCGCGAGCATCGACACCGGCATCAAGATGCGCGACGACCACCTGCGGTCGCCGGAGTTCCTGGACGTCGAGTCCTACCCGGTGATCGGGTTCGTCAGCACCGGGTTGCGGCAGCGCGGCACGGACACCTGGACGCTGGCCGGGGAGCTGACGTTGCACGGCGAGCGCAAGGCGGTCGAGCTGGACCTGACCTACGGCGGCTACGGGCCCGACCCGTGGGGCGGCGTGCGGGTCGCGTTCCACGCCGAAACCCAGCTGCACCGCAACGATTTCGCGATCAATTACAACGCGATGGTGCGCGCCGGGGTCGCCGCGATCGGGTCGAACATCAAGATCGAACTCGACATCGAGGCTGTTCAGGGCGAGTCGCTGCCGCAGATGTGAGGGGGAAACGCGGTCGCGCATTCGGAGTCGATGTGCGACCGCGTTCCGTAACGATCACCTATTTTCCGCCGATCGGATGACTGGTGGTTGCGTACGGCACGTACGCTTTCCGGGTGACTTTCGACTTCGCCGCGTCCGAAGCCGTCGGCGTCGGCTGGTTGAACACAGCCGGCCCGCTGCTGGTCTGGGTCATCGTGCTCAGCTTCGTGTTCATCGAGTGCGCCCTCATCGTCGGGTTGTTCCTGCCCGGTGACTCGCTGCTGTTCGCGGCCGGGGTCGTGCTCGCCTCGCACGGGGCGCACGCGAGCGCCTGGCTGTTGTCGGCGGCCGCGCTGGTCGTCGCGGTGGTCGGCAACCAGGTCGGCTACTACATCGGCCAGCAGACCGGGGTCAGGTTCATCGCCCGGCGCGGGGGCAAGGTCCTGAACCGGGCGAACCTGGAACGGGCGCGCGAGTTCCTCGACCGCAAGGGCTTCTTCGCGATCGTCGCCGCCCGGTGGATCCCGTGGGTGCGCACGCTGGCGCCGCTGATCGCGGGTGCCGCGCGGATGGACCCGCGGCGGTTCATGTTCGCCACGGCCATCGGCGGCGTGTTCTGGGTGCCGACGCTGGTGCTGATCGGCTACTACGGAGCAGGCCTGCTGGACGCGATCCCGTGGGTCAAGACCGTGCTGGTCTGGCTGTCGATCGCGTTCTTCGTCGTCGGCACCGGGTACGGCTTCTACCGGTACCGGCAGGAGATGCGCCGCCCGGTCGACGAGGAGCCGGACAACGAGTACCCGGCGGCGGCCTAGTCCCAGGCGCCGCAGGCCCTGGCCAGGTCGATCTGCTCCTGGCCGCGCTCGGTCATCCGGCCCTGTTCGATCATCCGCGTCGCGCGTTCCCGGTTCACCCGGCTCCAGTTGCTGCGCGGCCGCCGCGGGGTGAACCGCAGCCGGAAGCTCGTCGCGTCGTGTTTGCGGGCGTGGCTGTCGATCCAGCCGAAGCACAGCGCCTGCTCGATCGCCTCGCCGTAGCCGACGCTGCGCACCGGGCTGTCCTTGTGCTGGATGACCAGCCAGATCTCCTGCTCGGTGCCGCTGTGCGCGGCCAGCCACTCCCGCCAGTCCGCCGCGGTGCGCGCGCTGACCGTGTTCATCGCAGCACGTCCAGGTAGTGCTGGTTGAACATCACGCCGAGCACGTTGCCGAACGGGTCGACCACGGACGCGGTGACGAACCCGGGACCGCGCTCGGTGGGCTTGTCGTGTTCGGTCGCGCCGAGGTCGAGGAGCCGCTGGAAGACGGCTTCGACGTCGTCGACGGCCCAGTAGGCGATCGCGCCGTTCGCGGCCGGCCGCTGCGGCGCGAACCGGCTGTCCAGCAGGCCGAGTTCGTGCTGGTAGTCGCCGATCCGGAACTCGAGGTAGGCGGGCGGGCCGTCGACCGGGCGGCGGAAGTAGGGCGCGACGCCGAGCAGCTCGGTGTACCAGCGCGCGGCGGCTTCGACGTCGTCGGCGAAGTAGGTGACGGTGGTGAGTCCTCGCAACATCTCGGGTCCTTTCTCCGGTGACAGGACCCATGCTCGCGCCTAAAGTGCTCACCAACTGAGCACTTTCCGGGGAGGATTCGTGCGAGCCGACCGGTTGATCTCCGCCGTGCTGCTGATGCAGTCCCGTGGCCGGGTGACGGCCGCGGAGCTGGCGGCCGAGCTGGAGGTGTCGGTCGCGACGGCGCGGCGGGATCTGGAGGCGTTGTCCACAGCCGGGATCCCGGTTTATCCACAACCCGGCCGCGGCGGTGGATGGTCGCTTGTCGGGGGAGCGCGGACGGACCTGAGCGGGCTGTCGGCGGCCGAGGCGCGCGCGTTGTTCCTGCTCGCGGGGCCGGTCGCGGAGTCGGAGGCGGCGAAGGCGGCGCTGCGCAAGCTGGTGCGCGCCCTCCCGGGACCGTTCCGGGCCGAGGCGGAAGCCGCTGCCGGCGCGACGATGATCGACCCGTCGCGCTGGGGCGAGCGCGACAAGGTCCGGCCGGAACTGGTGGACCGCCTGCAGGCCGCCGTGATCGCGCGGCGGAAGGTGCGGCTGACGTACTCGAACGCGAAGCGGGAGCGGTCGGAGCGGCTGGTCGACCCGTGGGGCCTGGTCGACAAGGACGAGGTCTGGTACCTGGTGGCCGGCACCGAGCGGGGCAGGCGGACGTTCCGGGTCGACCGGATCGTGCGCGCCGAGCCGACGGACGAGCCGGCCGCGCGCCCGGACGACTTCACGCTGGCCGCCGCGTGGGAGGAGGTGGTCGGCGAGGTGGAGCGGCGGCGATCGCGCACCTGGGCGACGGTGCTCGTGGAATCGCGGTTCGTGCCGGTGTTGCGGGACCAGTTCGGGCGGCACTGCGAGGTGGTCGCCGAGGAGGCGGGCCGGAGCCGGGTCCGCCTGGCCGCGCCGACCCCGCTCGACGTGGCCCGTCACCTGGCGGGCTGGGGCGCGCTGATCGAGGCGCTGGAGCCCGAGCCGGTCCGCGCGGAACTGGCCCGGATCGGCGCAGAGCTGGCCGCTCGCTACGGGTAGTCGCGTGCTGGATCCTGCCCGCCGGAGTGAGCGGCAAGTCGCCGCGCGGGCGAAATCGGTCCGGGGCAGGCGTCACCCCCGCGGACCTGCGCCGGCAAGATCGCCGGCTACCCGGTGCCGAAGGAGATCGTCGTGCGAGGCCGTGATGGCCGGGGTGTCGTGACCGGCCGGGGACGGCGCGGACTGGGCCGATGAGGTGGCGGCGATCGCGGAGGGGCTCTGGCGGCCGGTGTGCGCCTGCCCGAACGCCATCCCGCTGGTGCTCACGCGGCGCGGCGTCGGCCTGCCCACGCTCGCGCCGGCCGTAGCGCTGCTGCGGGCGCTCGCCCGCGGCGGCCGGTCCGGGCGGGACCTGCTGGTCGCCTTCCGCGTCGTGTCCAGGTTCGCCCAGGCGGAACTGGCGGGCCCGCTGTCCGCGGTGCGCGGCGCGCTGCTGGCGGCCTAGGACTCGATGTCGGCCCAGACCTCCAGCTGGATGCCGTCCGGGTCGCGGAACACGATCACCGCCGAGCCGGGGAGTGTGCGCGACCGCTTGGCGGGGCTGTACTCCACCCCGTAGTCCGCCAGCCGCTGCTCCCACTGCTTCAGCTCACCGAACGTGGGCACGGTGAACGCGACGTGGTCCAGCCCGGTGCGCCGCTCGTCGAACGGGCCGCGCTCGGTGTCCGGGTGCTGCAGCAGCACCACCGAGAACGCGTCGCCCGGGGCTTGGAGCAGGACCTTCCGCAGGCCGGTCTCCGGATCCTCGCGCCGTCCGGTCTCCCGCAGGTCGAGCACCCGCTCGTACCAGGGCACACTCCGGTCGACGTCGGTCACCGTGAGGGCCAAGTGGTGCACTCCGGTCAGCTTCGACATGCAGTCCTTTCTCACCCGATCGTGCCCCCTCAGGAATGACAACGTCCCGTTCGGGTTCCCGGTTTCCACGGGTGTACCTGTGGATAACTCGAAGATTCATCCACAGGCTGTGGGCAAGTCAGCGACCGCCGCCGACCGGCAGGACCGCACCCACCGCGTAGGACGCGGCGGGCGAAAGCATCCACAGGACCGCCTCGGCGATCTCCGCCGGCTGACCGGGGCGCGCGAGCGGGATCGTCGGCGCGATCCGGTTCACCCGATCCGGCAACCCGGCCGCCGCGTGCAGGCCGGTGTCCACCAGGCCGGGTGCCACCGCGTTCACCCGCACCCCCTCGCCGGCGACCTCCTGCGCCAGTCCCCAGGTCAGGGTCTCGACCGCCGCCTTCGTCGCCGCGTAGTGCGTCCACTCGCCGGGCGAGCCGGTGCGCGCGGCCGTGGACGAAATGTTCACCACCGCACCACCGGAACCGCCGTAGCGGGTGGACATCCGCCGCACCGCCTCCCGGCAGCACAGGAACACCCCGGTCACGTTCACGTCCAGCACCCGGCGCACGGTCGCCACGTCCTGCTCGTCGAGCCGCCCGGGCGTGTTGCCGGTGATCGCCGCGTTGTTGACCACCGCGGTGACCGGCCCCAGCCCGGCCGCCGCGTCGAACAACGCGATCACGTCGTCCTCGGCAGCCACGTCGCCCCGCACGGCCAGCGCCTTCCGGCCCGACTCGCGCACGCGCGACACGACCTCCTCGGCGGCCGCCGAGTCGCTGGCGTAGTTGACCACCACGTCGTACCCGCGCGCGGCGCCCAGTTCAGCGACCGCCGCGCCGATGCCCCGGCTGCCCCCGGTGACGACGAGGACGCCGCTCATATCACGAAGTTCTGCAGCGGCAGGTTCTCCAGCAACAGGTCGGCCCGGCTCGCCGTGGTCTCGATCAGATCCGCGTTGCGCTGGTCGCTGCCCAGCGCCCGGCTCCGCGCCTCCACCAGCGTGCGGCCGTACCGCCGGTGCCGGGTGACCAGCCGCTCGATCCGCTCCTTCTCGTCGGGCCGCAGGTACCACACCTCGTCGGCCAGGCCGCGCACGTCGCTCCACGGCGCGTCGTCGACCAGCAGGTAGTTGCCCTCGGTGATGACCAGCGGCACGTCCGGCGGCACGCACACCGCACCGGCGATCGGCTCCTCGATCTCGCGCCGGAACAGCGGCGCGTACACCGTCTCCTTGGTCTCCTTGATGCGGCGCAGCAGGCTCACGTACCCGAAGGCGTCGAACGTGTCCGGCGCGCCCTTGCGCTCGGTGCGGCCCAGCCGCTGCAGCTCGACCTGCGCCAGGTGGAACCCGTCCATCCCGACCACGACCGCGCGGTTGCCGAGCGCGTCGGCCAGCCCGCGGGCCAGGGTGGTCTTGCCCGCCGCGGGCGCGCCCACGATCCCCAGGATGGACCGCCGCCCCCGCGCCACCAGGCCCTCCGCCCTGGTCAGCAGCTCGTCGAACGTCGGACTCGTCGCCGTCATCGCACTCCCAACTTCGCTACCTCCGAAACCCACGCCCGGGGCCCCGCGTGCCGCACCTTCGCCGCGGCCACCTCGTTGGCGAACCGGATCAGCTCCGGCAGCCGCAACCTCCCGACGCCGTACACCAGCGCCCCGTACACCAGCGCACCGTGCCAGACGTCCCCCGCGCCCAGTGTGTCCACCGCGCGCACCGCGGGCACCTCGATCTCACCAACTTCGCCGCCCGATTCCCAGCGCACCGGCCGGGGTCCGTTCGTCACGATCACCGTCGGCACCCCGCGTTCCCGCAGGTCCGCCCCGGGCGCGCGGAAGTGCGCCGAGCAGGCCGCGATGTCGACCAGCGGCAGCAGCTCGTCCATGACCGGTTTCCAGCTGCCCGCGTCCAGCACGACCGGGATGCCGCGCGACCGGGCCCAGCGCGCGACGCCCACCGCCAGCCGCGGCAGGTGCCCGTCGACCAGCACCGCTCGGACGCCGTCCGGTATTTCGGACGGCATGGTGCCGAGGTCCGTCCCGGCGTTGCGGGAGACGACGGTCCGTTCGCCGTCCCGGTCGCGGACCGCGACGGCGCTCACCGCGGGTGGTTCGTCCTGCTCGGGGGCGGTGTCGACGACCCGCACGCCGTGCGCGGCCAGGTCGGCGCGGGCCAGTCCGGCCAGCGGGTGCCTGCCCAGTGCCGTCACCAGGACGGCCTCCGCGCCGAGGGCCGCGACCGTCACGGCGGCGTTCGTCGCCGGTCCGCCCGCGGCCACCGCGACGCTCGACGACTGCACCTTCTCGCCGGGCGACGGCAGCTCCGCCACCCGCTGCACGAGATCGACCGTGCACAGCCCCGCGAGCAGGACGGTCACGCCGACAACCCCGTCCGGACCGCCGACTCGACTTCCTCCACCCGGCCGTCCGCCCCGACCCGCAGCGCGCCCGTGATCAGGCCGACCACCTGGTTCATGCTGGTCGTCTTCGGCGACACCACCCCGACCCGCTTGCCCAGCCGGTGCACGTGGATGCGGTCCGCGATCTCGAACACGTGCGGCATGTTGTGGCTGATCAGCACGACCGGCAGGCCGCGCTGCCGGATCCGGTCGATCAGCTGGAGCACCTTCGACGACTCGGCCACGCCGAGCGCGGCCGTCGGCTCGTCCATGATCACGGCCTTGGTGCCGAACGCCGCCGCCCGCGCCACCGCCACGCCCTGCCGCTGACCACCGGAGAGCGTCTCGACCGGCTGCGTGATCGACTTGATCTTGATGTCCAGCTCGTCGAGCACCCGCTGGGCCTCGGCGCGCATCTTCGCCGTGTCCAGCTTGCGGACCAGCCCGAGCACGCCGCCGCGGCGGATCTCCCGGCCCAGGAACATGTTGGTCGCGATGTCCTGCGCCGGCGCGAGCGCGAGGTCCTGGTAGACGGTCTCGATGCCGCAGCGGCGGGCGTCCAGCGGCGTGCGGAAGTGCACCGGCTCACCGTCGACGAAGATCTCGCCCGCGTCCGGCACCAGCGCCCCGGACAACGCCTTGATCAGGCTCGACTTGCCGGCGCCGTTGTCGCCGACCACGGCGAGCACCTCGCCCGGTTCGAGGTCGAAGTCCGCGCCGTCGATGGCGGTCACGCGGCCGTACCGCTTGACCAGGCCACGCGCTGACAGGGTCGGGGTCATTTCTGCCTCCTGGCCAGCCGGTCCACGGCCACCGCGGCGATCACCAGCGCACCGGTGGCGACGTCCTGGTAGAGCGAGTCGACGCCGAGCTGGGTCAGCCCGGAGCGCAGCACCGTCACGATCAACGCACCCATCATCGTCCCGAACACCGATCCGCGACCGCCGAACAGGCTGGTGCCGCCGAGCACGACCGCGGTGATCGAGTCGAGGTTGCCGAGCTGGTAGGCGTTCGGGTCGGCGTTGGGCACCCGGCCCAGCGCCTGCCACGCGGCGATGCCGAAGATCAGCCCGGCGACCAGGTACACCGACACGATCGTCCGGTTGACCTTGATGCCGCTCAGCCGCGCGGCTTCCGGCGCGTTGCCGACCGCGTAGACGTGCTTGCCCCACGCGGTCCTGGTCAGCGCGTACCAGAGCACGAGGTACATCACCAGCGCGAGCGTCATGCCGTAGGTGACCGGGATGCCACCGAACAGGTAGCGCCGGGTGCCCAGCCACGCGAGCAGCGAGTCCGGCGCGATCGGCACCGCCTGGCCGTCGGCGACCAGCTTGGCCGCCGCGGTGAGCATGGTGAACAGGCCCAAGGTGACGATGAACGGCGGCAGCTTGACCCGCGTCACCAGCGAGCCGGTGACCAGTCCGAGCACCGTGGCGACCAGCACGCCGAGGATGAGCGCGAAGATCCCGGGCACCCCGCCGACCAGTAGTTTCGCCATCAGCAGGGTCGCCAGGACCATCGCCGCCGCGTTCGACAGGTCGATGCCGGCGGTGAGGATGATCAGCGTCTGGCCGAGCGCGAGCGTGCCGACCACGAGCGACTGCTCGACCACCAGCGACAGGTTGTCCAGTTCCAGGAACGTGCTGGTGGACACCGAGAACACCACGACCGCGACGACCAGCGCGAGCGCGGGTCCGATCGCCGGGGCGCGCAGGAAGAACTCACCGAGCGATTCGCGCCTGTCCACAGTGGATGCCGTCATTTCGTCCCCCAGCAGTTCTGCAGGCCCCACGTGGTGTCCTGACTGGGCACACCGGGCATCGGGCGGTCGGTGATCACGACCGAGCCGGTGTCGATGAACCCGCTCGGCTTCTGCC
Organism: Amycolatopsis thermalba; assembly: GCF_003385215.1. Taxonomy (GTDB): domain Bacteria; phylum Actinomycetota; class Actinomycetes; order Mycobacteriales; family Pseudonocardiaceae; genus Amycolatopsis_E; species Amycolatopsis_E thermalba. Next base: position 29,217 of record NZ_PQHW01000033.1, read on the forward strand.
CGGTCCGCGCGTACCGCACGGCGGCGGTGACGCCCTCCTCGGCCATCTTGCGCGGGAACTGCATGACCGTCGCCGCGTACAGGCCGTCGCGCACGTTCTGCACGCCCTGGCAGCCGCCGTCGATCGACCCCATCAGGATCCGCAGGCCGCGGGCCTGCAGCGCGGCGTACGCACCGCGCGCGGTCGGCTCGTTCATCGTGTAGACGGCGTTGATGTCCGTGGTGCGCTGGAGCAGGTTCTCCATCTTCTGCTGGGCGATGGACTGGTCGCCGTTGGCGTTGTCCCGTCCCACGATCGCCGGATCACCGTCCTTGAGACCGATGCCCTCGAGGAACCCGTTGTGCCGGTAGGTGTCCACGGTGCTGCCCGCGGTGCCGTCGATCATGATCACCTTCGGCGCGGCGGGGCCGAGCGCGGCCTTGACGTAGGCGCCCTGCTGGCGGCCGGCCGCGACGTTGTCCGTCGCGTAGGTGGCGTCGACCGCGCTGGCCGGCTCGGTCGCGGTGTCCAGCGCGACCACCATGACGCCGGCCTGACGCGCCCGCTCGATCGCGGCGAGCACGCCGGTCGAGGAGTTCGGGGTGATCAGGATGGTGGTGACGCCCTGCTGGACCATGTTCTCGATGGCCCGGACCTGGCCGTCGTTGTCGCCGTCGAACTGGCCGGCCAGCGCCATGAACTCGGCGCCTTGGGCCCGCGCGGCGGCGCTCGCGGCGTTGCGCAGCTCCACGAAGTACGGGTTCGTTTCGGTCTTCGTCACCAGGCCGACCTTGGCCTGCCCGCTGCCAGCCGGGGCGGAACTGCCACCCCAGTGGCGTTCGACGGTGCACCCGCTGACGGCCAGCAAGCCGGCCGTGACGAGGCACAGGAGACTCCGGTGTCTCACGCTGCCCTCCCCATCGAGGCTGATCGTTTGCCGACGGGGACGGTAGGAGGGCATACACTACTCCGGCAAGCGTTTGCGCAAACGCTTGCGGATCGCCCGTGCTCGTTGGAGAACTCTGATGCCGTCCAGGCCCACCCAGAAGGACGTCGCCGACCTGGCCGGCGTCTCGATCACCACCGTCTCACACGTGGTGAACGGGACGCGTGCGGTGGCCCCGGAGACCAAGGCCGCGGTGCTGCGCGCCATCGAGGAGACCGGCTACACCGGCGACGCGATCGCCCGCTCGCTGGTCACCGGCGGCACCCGGCAGATCGGGGTCGCGATCTCGCTGCTGGCCAACCCGTACTTCGCGGCGCTGATGCAGGCCATCGAGCGGGAGGCCGCCGCGGCCGGGTACACGGTGCTGCTCGCCGACACCCACGACACCGTGAAGACCGAGCAGGAGACGGTCCGGACGCTGCGGTCCCGGCGGGTCGAGGGCATGCTGCTGACCCCGGCCGCCGGGGACGGCCGCGTGATCAGCGAGCTGGTGTCGCTCGGGCTGCCGACCGTGCTGATCGACCGGCTGACCATGCGGACCGACGTCGACCAGGTGGGCTCGGAGAACATCCAGTCGACCTCGGCGCTGACCGAGCACCTGGCCTCGCTCGGGCACCGGCGGATCGGGTTCGTCGGCGGGATGCCCGGGCTGGCCACGTCGGAGGAGCGGACGCTGGGGTACCGGCTCGGGCTCGGGCGCGGCGGGTTGTCGTGGAACCCGGAGCTGGTGGTGTCCGGGCACTCCTCGCGCGAGGGCGGCGCGGCGGCGACGGCGAAGCTGCTGTCCCTGCCGGACCGGCCGACGGCGCTGGTGGTGGCGAACGACTCGATGATGGTCGGCGTGCTGCACGAGGTCCGCCGCCGCGGGTTGCGGGTCGGGGCGGACCTGGCGCTGGCCGGCTTCGACGACGTCGAGTGGTCGGACCTGGTGGAGCCACCGCTGACCACGATGGCCCAGCCGATCGAGGAGATCGGCCGCCGCGCGGTGCGGTTGCTGCTGGCGCGGATCAAGGACCCGGACCGCCCACACGAGACGATCCGGCTACCGCCGCGCCTGATGCACCGCGCCTCCTGCGGCTGCGCCCCGTAGCGCGGCGCCGACCTCACACACGGGAACGCAGAACTCACGCACCGGAACGCAGAACTCGCGCACCGGAGCGTGGGACTCGCGCGCCGGAGCGTGGGACTCGCGCGGTTGGCGAGTTCTGCGTTCGGGGGCGCGAGTCCCACGTTCCTGCCTGCGAGTCCCACGTTCCTGCCTGCGAGTCCCACGTTCGGTCGCGCGAGTTCTGCGTTCGGTGCCGTTGCTAGAGCGTGGCTGCGGCCTCCAGGAGCATCCACGCGCCCAGCTGCACCGAGAGGTCGCGTGACGGATGGCGTTGCGGCAGCGGCGGGGTCGGGGCCGGCTCGCTCCACTCCGGACTGAACAGCGGGCCGCCGTAGGCGTCGGCGGCTCCGGTCCACGCGGCTTCCGCGGAGGCCAGCACCAGGTCGCGCGCGGCATCCGTCTCCGGGCCCGGCGGCATCCGGTGCACGGCGAGTGCCAGGTACCGCGCCAGGATTCCCGCGAAGAGGCCGCCGTCGCCGCCGCCCTGGCCGCGCAGCACCCCGCCCGGCGCGCAGTTCGCGGCCACCGCCCGGATCGTCCGCGCCGCACGGTCCACTTCGGACATCTCCAGGCAGGCGCCGAGGAAAACCCCCTGGCAGTACGTGTAGATCTCCTGGACCAGGTCGGCACTGTCCACCCGCAACCCGTCCCACACCAGGCCGGAATCGGGGTCGACGAGCGTCTTCTCCATCCAGTCCAGCAGTTCGCGGGCCCGTGCCACGTCACCGGCCCTGGCGAACAGGATCGCCGCCGGGCCGTTCGACGGCGCGTTCTTGAACCGGTCGCCGCGCCGCCACCAGATGCCGCCGCCGCCCTCCGTCGTCCACCCGGACCGCAGCTCGCCGAGGAAGAAACCCACGTCCCGGCCGGTGCGCTGCAACGCGAGCCCCAGCCACGCCAGGTCGTCGTAGTAGTCGTTGCGCCAGCTGCCCCGGTTCCGCAACCGCATCGACGACACGAACCGGTCGATCGCCGCCTCGCGCGCCGGCGTCGGGTCACGCAGCTGCGCGTCGGTCAGGCAGTCCAGGAAGTGCGCCTGCCACCAGTAGTTCCAGTGCCGGTGCAGCCGCTGGTCGAGGGTCGCCGGCCAGCCGCTCCGGGCGAGCAACGTGCCCGGCAGGCCCCAGACCCGGCGCAGGTGCCGGGTGACGATCGCCCGTTCCGCGGCGGCGGCCCAGTCGCTGTGCATGAACCCATCATGGATTGGCCCTCGACACATCGCAGGGTTCCGTCGACGATCAGAGGATGACGACGGCGCATGTCACGTGTCCGCTGTGCGAAGCCACCTGCGGTCTGACCGTCACGTTCGACGGCGGCCAGGTCACCGAGGTGCGCGGGGACGCCGAGGACGTCTTCTCCCACGGCTTCATCTGCCCCAAGGGCGCGTCGCTGGGCGCGCTGCACCACGACCCGGACCGCCTGCGCACCCCGCTCGTCAAACGCGACGGCAAGCACGTCCCGGTCTCCTGGGATGAGGCGTTCGCCGAGATCGACACCCGCCTGCTGCCGATCATCGAGGCGCACGGCCGCGACGCCGTCGCCGTCTACGCGGGCAACCCGAGCGTGCACAACCTGTCCACCGCGCTCTACGGCCGCGTCTTCTTCAAGGCGCTGGGCACCAGGAACTTCTACACCGCGGGCAGCGTCGACCAGCTGCCCAAGCACTACTCCAGCGGCTACCTGTTCGGCGACGGCATGACGATCCCGGTGCCGGACGTCGACCGCACCCAGCACCTGCTGATGCTCGGCGCGAACCCGCTGGTTTCCAACGGCAGCCTGATGACCGCGCCCGACATGCGCGGGCGGCTCAAGGCGATCCGGGAGCGCGGTGGCAAGGTGGTCGTGGTCGACCCGCGCCGGACCCGCACCGCCCAGGTCGCCGACGAGCACCACGCGATCCGCCCCGGCACCGATGCGCTCCTGCTGTTCGCGCTGGTCAACGTGCTGTTCGCGGAGGACCGCGTGAGCCTTGGCCACCTCGCCGAGCACGTCACCGGCGTCGCGGACGTCGCCGAGCTGGCCCGCGACTTCCCGCCCGAGGCGGTCGCCCCGGTCACCGGCATCCCCGCCGGCGACATCCGCCGGATGGCCCGCGAACTGGCCGCCGCCGAGTCCGCGGCGGTTTACGGTCGTATCGGAACCACCACGCAGGCGTTCGGCACCCTCACCAGCTGGCTCGTCGACGTGCTCAACGTCCTCACCGGCAACCTCGACCGCCCCGGCGGCGTGATGTTCCCGCTCGCCGCCGCCGGACAGGCGAACAGCGCGCCGGGCAAGCGCCGCCCGTTCCGGCACGGCCGCTGGCGCACCCGGGTGCGCGGGCTGCCCGAGGTGCTCGGCGAGGTCCCGGTCGCGACCCTGGCCGACGAGATCCTCACCCCGGGCGACGGTCAGGTCCGCGCCCTGATCACGGTCAGCGGCAACCCGTGCCTGAGCACCCCGAACGCCGGGCGGCTCGCGGAATCGCTGGCGCGGCTGGACTTCATGGTGTCGCTGGACATCTACCGCAACGAGACGACCCGGCACGCCGACGTCATCCTGCCCGGGCCCACCCCGCTGGAGCGCCCGCACTACGACGTCGCGCTGTACCAGCTGGCCGTGCGCAACGTGGCGAACTGGACGCCGCCCGCGATGCCCGGCGACCTGCCGCCGGAGTGGGTGACCATGCTGCGGCTCACGTCCATCGTCACCGGGCAGGGCCCGAACCCGGACATCGAAGCGCTGGACGCGTTCGTGGCGGCACAACTGGCCCAGCGGTCCGGTCTCGAACCGGCCGCCGGCCGCCGCGGCCCGGAGCGCCTGATCGACCTGATGCTGCGCGCCGGGCCGTACGACCTGACCCTGGCCGACCTGGAAGCCGCCCCGCACGGCGTCGACCTCGGGCCGCTGCGGCCGCGGGTGCCGGAGGTCCTGTCCACCGCGAGCGGGAAGATCGAGCTGGCGCCGGAGGCCATCACCGCCGACGTGCCGCGCCTGGCCGCGGAACTCGCGCACGTGCCGGACGGCGAGCTGGTGCTCATCGGACGGCGGCAGCTGTCGTCGAACAACTCGTGGATGCACAACCTGGAACCGTTGGTGCGCGGGAAGAACCGGTGCACGGTGCAGGTCCACCCGGCGGACGCGGCTCGGCTCGGGCTGGCCGACGGCGAACCGGCGCTGGTCAGTTCGACGGCCGGCGAGATCGAGGTGCCGGTGGAGGTCACCGAGGAGATCCGGCCGGGCGTGGTCAGCATCCCGCACGGCTGGGGGCACGGCGGGCCGGGCACGCAGACCGCGGTCGCCGCGGCGCACGCGGGCGTCAACAGCAACCTGGTGGCCGACGAGACGCTGCTGGACGCGCTGTCCGGAACCGCCGTGCTGAACGGGATCCCGGTCGAGGTGACGCCTACCAGGCCGCCGACAGGTCCGCGTGCTGTCTGATCCAGGCGTGCATCACGATGCCGGCGGCGACCCCGGCGTTGATCGAGCGGGTGGACCCGAACTGCGCGATCGACACGACCATCGCCGCCGCGTCGTGCGCCTCCGCGGACAGGCCGGGGCCCTCCTGTCCGAACAGCAGCACGCAGTCCCGCGGCAGCTCGGCGGTTTCCACGCGCTGCGAGCCGGGCGTGTTGTCCACGGCGACGATCGCCAGGCCGCGCTCGGCCGCGTAGGCGACCAGTGACGGCACGTCCGGGTGGTGCTCGAGGTGCTGGTACCGGTCGGTGACCATCGCGCCGCGCCGGTTCCAGCGCCGCCGCCCGACGATGTGCACGGCCGCCGCGGCGAAGGCGTTCGCGGTGCGCACCACGGTGCCGATGTTGTGGTCGTGCTGGAAGTTCTCGATCGCGACGTGGAACGGGTGCCGCCGCCGGTCGATGTCGGCGACGATCGCCTCGCGCCGCCAGTACCGGTAGGCGTCCACGACGTTGCGGCGGTCGCCCTCGGCCAGCAGGTCCGGGTCGTAGCGCTCGTCGGCGGGCCACTCGCCCTCCCACGGGCCGACGCCCACCGGTTCCCGGGCGGTCCACTCGGTCGGGCCGGTCTCGTCGCTCATCGGACGTGCTCGCTGAGGTCGGCGAGCAGGTCCGCGGTCGCGATCGTGAGGTCCTGCTGGGTCATCTCGCCGGGGAACACCGCCGCGAGGTGCTCGGCGGTGAGGAACAGGGTCTGCGTGGTGAGCCGCTGTGCCACCGCCGGCGGGAGGTGGGTGGGAGCGTCCTGGGCTCGTACGGTGAGCGACGGTCCGGGCACCGGCCGTGGCACCAGGACCATGGTGGCGGCGCGCGTGGCCGAGACGTATTCGGTGCGGTAGCGCAACTGCAGGACGCGCACCGGCACGCCCCGCCAGTTCCCCGCGAGCTGCAGGTTCACCGCGATGCCGTGGTGGTTGCCGGACCCGAGCACGTCGTTGAGGGTGACGAACGTCGCCTGCAGCGGCGGCACCGGTGAGTCGTCGGGCCGCCAGCCGGTGCGCGCGGCAAGTGCTTGCACCCCCTCGGCGAACGCGTCCTGCGCGGCACGCACCCGCGGGCGCACGACCAGCCCGGCGACCAGGCCGCAGAGCACGATGCCGAGCAGGATCAGGACGATGACCACACCGGTGATTGTGTCCTAGGCCTGCGGCATGGCGTGCGTGGCCGGGTGCTCACGGTGCTTCCAGCGCAGGTAGGCGCCCGCGTAGGAGAAGGCCACCAGCGCCAGCGCGACCACGGCGACCGCCGGCAGCATCGAGCGCGGGAACACCGTGTCGTAGAGGTAGTAGGCGTTGAACCCGCCGGGGAGCGGGCCCAGCCCCTGCAGGCCGCGGAAGTAGTCCTCCAGCGCGGTCAGCGGGCACGGGATCGGGAAGACGTTGACCAGCACGCCCCAGATCGCGAAGAACACGTGCACGAAAACACTGCGTGGCCAACGCCACGCGAGAAACCCGCCGAGGCCGATGTAAAGCAGGGCCAAAATGTGCACTCCGACCGTTATGTCGGCCAGAACTCCCGCGATCGTCACGCCGCCCCCTTCCCGCGATCCCCCTGGTATCGAGATTACTCCTGATCACGCCAGGAATGTCGACTCGAATTCCGGAGATCACTTCGGGGATTACCCCTAGGGGGCGGCGTGAATCGGCTACAGGCCGAGGTCGTCGAGGTCGAGCAGATACCGGTAGGCGAGGCCTTCCTTCTCGATCGCCTCGCGCGCACCGGTGCCGCGGTCGACGACCGTCGCCACGCCGACCACGGTCGCACCGGCTTCGTTGAGCGCCTCGACGGCGGTCAGCACGCTGCCGCCGGTGGTCGAGGTGTCCTCCACCGCGAGCACCGGCTGACCGGCGACCTCGATGCCCTCGATGCGGCGCTGCATGCCGTGCGACTTGGTGGCCTTGCGCACCACGAACGCGTCGAGCACCTTCCCGACCGCCGACGCCGAGTGCAGCATCGCGGTCGCGACCGGGTCCGCGCCGAGCGTGAGCCCGCCCACGGCCACGTAGTCCCAGTCCGCGGTGAGCTGCCGCATGAGCCGGCCGATGAGCGGGGCCGCCGCGTGGTGCAGCGTGGCCCGCCGCAGGTCGATGTAGTAGTCGGCCTCCTTGCCGGAGGCCAGCGTCACCTTGCCGTGCACCACCGACAGCTCGGTGATGAGACGTGCCAGTTCGAACTTCGCTGCCTGATCCAACCCGGGGTTCGCCACGACGGGAAGTCTTACACACGACCACGACACCCCCGCGCCCTCGACGGTCAACGCGCGGCCGCGGAGATCAACGAGCTGCGCGACCTGGTGGCGGGCCGCCGACGCCCGGTGCCGCATCACGCGACGCCCCGCGGGAGGCCGCGTGACCGGGCACGGCCGGGCGGCGCCGGAGGACCTGGTCACCCACGACGACCCCTGGAGTTCGCGGACGCGGGCCTCGGCCCGATGCGCCGATGCAGCCGCAACGAGCCGCCGCACCCGATGCCCACGCGCGAGTCCTGGTACGCGCTGCTGACCGGCGACACGGGCGCGGTTCTGGCGGAGTCCGCCCTCACGGACGCGATCCCGGTCACGATGCGCACGGGCACGTCCGCCTGGTAGCACGACCAGCCGTCCGGTGGCCAGGCGCATCTACGTCAGCCCAGCGCTGGACGCGGGAGGCCCGCAAGGCGCGGTGCGCGGCCTTGATCCGCCGGTTCGGCGCGGTGCACGTCTGGAGTGGCAACGCCGGTTCCGGCAGCGGGCTCACTGCCGCCTGAAGATCCCGCCCACCTGCGACGCGGGCCGGATCGCGGAGCGCATGGCCGTCCACCCGAACCGCATCGGGGCGGTCACGCGTGTCAGCGGGCAGGGCGTGCTCGCCCTCAGCGGGAGCTGATCGTCCGCGCCACCTCGTCCACCACCGTGCGCGTCGACGGCTGCCACACCAGCCACGTCACCAGCTCCAGCGCCGGTTCCACCACCGGCCGCCACGGCCAGCCGGGCAGCAGGCGCGTCGCGGAGTGCTCGGTCAGCAGGACGGCGTCGGACTTCGTCGCCTCGGCGCAGGCCCGCGCGTGCTCGGAGAACTGCGCGAACTGCCACAGCGGCACCACCCCCGCGTCGTGGGCCGCGACCACCAGGCGGTCGTGCGCGACCGGCACCTGCTGCCTGCCGTGGGCGAGGATCCGCATCCCGTCCAGGTCGCGCAGGCGGCACGCGGCACCGTCGGCGAGCGGGTGGCCGGGCCGGACGGCGACCCCGAACGGCTGGTCGAACAACCGCGCGCCGCGCAGGCTGCCGACCGGCTGCTCGTGCACCAGCCCCAGGTCGAGCCGGCCCTCGCGGACCATTCGGAGCTGGTCGGTGCTGCTCGCCTCGGTGAGCGTGACCGCGGCGTGCGGCACCGCCGAATCGAGCGCGGCCAGCGTCGCCAGCAGCCAGTCCGCGGACAGCCCGGGCGGGATCCCGATCTCCACGACCTCCCGCGTCCGGCGCGCGGCCGCGTGCGTGGTTTCCCGGGTGGCGTCGGCCAGGCGCAGCAGGAGCACCGCGTGCGAGTGCAGCGCGACACCGGCCGGGGTGAGCGTCGTGCCGGTCGCGCCGCGCTCCAGCAGCGGCGCCCCGATGTCCCGTTCGAGCTGCCGGATCTGACGGCTCAGCGACGGCTGGGTGAGGTGCAGCCGTTCCGCCGCCCGGGTGAGCGAGCCCTCCGCCGCGACGGCGACGAAGTACCGCAGGTGCCGCAGCTCCACGCGTCCCCCCCCCTGCCTGATAGGCATGACCGGCCTGATTAACCGGCATTGGACAGGCACGTGTCAAGGCACGTGTACTACTCCCTGCCTCTCAGGCAGGACATCGAAGGAGAAGGGACGCTCAACGATGAGTCGAACTCCCGGCCGGGACCCGTACCGCTGGGTGGTGCTGGTGCTGTCCTGGGCCGCGTTCACCATGACGTCGGTGGACCGGTCGACGTGGGGACCGGCGTCGGTGGCGGTGGGCGAGCACCTGGGGGTCTCGCTCGCCGGGCTGGGCGTCTTCGCCACCGGTTACTACGTCGGTTACGTCATCTCGAACGCGGCAGGCGGCGTGCTCACCGACTGGCTGGGCGCGCGCGTCGTGATGGGCGCGTCGCTGTTCCTCGCCGGCGGGTTCATGATCGCCTTCGGCGAGACCGACTCGGTCCCGGTCGGCATCGCCTTCCAGGCCGCGGTCGGGATCTTCGCCGGCTGCGACTACTCCGCCGGTGTGAAGCTGATCGCGCAGTGGTTCACGCCGAAGGACCGCGGGTTCGCGATGGGCGTGTTCATGACGGCGACCTCGCTGGGCACCGTGATCGCCAACGCGGTCGTGCCGCGCCTGCTCGTATCCGCCGGGTGGCAGACCTCCTACCACGTCTTCGGCGGCGCGTCGATGGTGATCGCGGTGCTGTGCCTGCTGCTGGTGCGCACGCGGAAGGAAGACACCACCGAGCGCGCGGTGCCGGACCTGCGCCCGCTGGCCCGCTCGCGCGACCTGTGGCTGCTCGGGGTGGCCGGGTTCGGCGGGCTGTGGGGCACCTACGGGTTCATCACCTGGTCCAACGCCCTGATGGTCAAGGGCATCGGCCTGAGCGGGGTGCAGGCGGGCGGGGTGGTCGCGATCTTCGGGATCACCGCGATCGCCGCGAAACCGTGCATCGGGTTCGTCTCCGACCTGCTCGGTGGCAGGCGGAAGGCGCTCACCGTGGTCGTGCTGGGCGCGTTCGTGGTGGCGCTGCTGGTGTTCGGCACCCGCGACAGCCTGTCCGGGTTCCTGTGGGTGGCGCCGTTCCTGGGCGTCGCGGCCTACGTCTACAGCCCGCTGATGGTCGCGATGATCCCGCGCATCGCCGGGGTGGGCCTGGCCGGTTCGGCGGCGGGCGCGACCAACGCGTTCTGGCAGCTGGGCAGCACGGTGGTGCCGGTGGTGCTGGGCGCGGTGTTCCAGGCGACCCATTCGTTCTTCGCGGCGTTCGCCACGCTGGCGGCCGGCCCGCTCGTGGGAGCGCTGCTGATGCTCGGCGTCCGGGAACAGCGGACGGCGCCTGATCGCGAGAAGGAGACCGTGTGAAGTACGACGTGATCGTCGCCGGGGGCGGGTCGGCCGGGATCGCCGCGGCGGTCGGCGCCCGGCGGGCCGGGGCCCGGACGCTGCTGATCGAGCGCGGCCCCTGTCTCGGCGGGGCGGCGACGCTGCGGAACGTGGTGACCTACTGCGGTTTGTTCACCCGCGAAGACCGCGAACAGGTGGTGTTCGGTGTCGCCGGGGAGGTGCTCGACGGGCTGCGCGAGCTGGGGGCGGTGAGCGAGCCGACGCGGTTCACCGCGGTGGCCGTGGTGTTCGATCCCGAGGCGGTGAAACGGGTCGCCGACGACCTGTGCGACGCCGCCGGGGTGGACGTGCTGCTGCACTCGCACCTGCTCGGCGCGTCCAGAGTGGACGATCGGGTGCACGCGGTGCGGGTGGCCGACCACTCCGGCGTGCACGAGTACACGGCTTCGGTGTTCGTGGACGCCACCGGGGAGGCCGACCTGGCGCAGCACGCCGGTGCGGAGGTGCGGTACGGCAACGACGGCTGGGTGCAGAACGGCACGCTGGGCGTGCGGTTCGGCGGCATCCCGGCGGAGGCGCAGGTCACCCGCGAGGCCGTGCGCGAGGCGGTCCGGGCGGCGAAGGCGCGGGGTGTGCCCGGCCTGACCGCGGAAGGCGGGTTGATCGCGCGGATGCCGGTGTCCGGCGACGTGATCACCTACCTCGCCGACGAGGGCTACGACGCCCGCGACGCCGCCGACACGAGCCGGGCCGAACGCAGCGCCCGCCGGCAGGCCGCCGCGTACCTGCGGGTGATCCGGACGCTGCCCGGCTGCGCGGACGCCTACATCGTCAGCACCGGCCCGGAACTGGGCACGCGCGAGTCGCGGCACCTGGTCGGCCGGACCCAGCTGACCGAGAAGGACGTGCTCTCGCCGGGCCCGGTGGACGACGCGGTGGCGGTCGGCGCCTGGCCGATCGAGTACCACCCGGGCGTGGGAGTGCCGTCGGAGTGGCGGTTCATCGGCGAGCCCGGCTACTACGGCATCCCGCTCGGCGTCCTGTGGAGCCGGAACACGCCGAACCTGTTCTGCGCCGGCCGCACGGTGGACGGCGACCGCGGCGCGGGCGCGTCGCTGCGCGCCATGGGGACCGCCTTCGCAACCGGCCACGCGGCGGGCGTCGCGGCGGCGCTCAGCGCTCGCGGCGAGGTAAGCGCTCCCGCGGTACGCGAGGAGCTGCAGCGGCAGGGCGCGCGGCTACCGGACTGAGTCGCCCGGGGCGTGACCGCTGCCCACCCTCACGCAGCGGCGCCCCGGTTGCCGGGCTGCGGCGGCGGGGCGCGTGGGCGCGAGGCGATGCGCCAGGGGCGACTCGGCCCGGCCCCCTGCTGTGCCGGTGCAGCCTGCGCGGAAGTCCGCGCAGCGGCGCCCGGTTGCCGGGCTGCGGCGCCGGTCGCCTCGGGCGCGGGTGCTCGCGGATTCGCCGTGGGGCCGTGCGGCGAGGGTAGTTCCGCCGGCCCGCGTGTCGCGCTCGCCCGGTAATGCCGTCCGCGCAGCACCACCTACCGGCCTGCCCGGCGCGAGCATCTGCGCCCCCGTTCGGGCGGACGCGTCAAGGTCTCCGGTCACCTCTTGCGGCATCGCGCCGCTGAGCCAGAGCGTCGCGAAACCGTGCTCCGTCGCCAGCGCGGTCACCATGCCCGCCTTGTCGCGGAAGTGGTGGGCCGGCGCCGCGTGCGACGCCCCGGCCGGCGTGCCACGTTGCGCAGGCTCAGCGCCGCCGCGCCGGGCTCGCCGATCGTTTCGGCCGCCGTGTCCAGGATCGCGCGCCGGAGGTCGCCGTGGTGGTAGGAGCCCCTCGTCATCCTGGCCGTCGTCACGCGTCGGCATGCGGGAGCAGTGATGCAGGTCGTGTTCCTGGCCGCCACGCTGGCGGTGTTCGGGCACGCGCGGCAATCAGGCCCGGCTGAACCGCCCGGCCCACTCCCGCAGCTGGTCACGCAGTTCGGCCGGTTCGACGACCCGGAAGTCGGCGCCCAGTGAGCCCAGTGCCAGCGCCGGCCAGTCCAGGGACGCCGTCGTCATCCGCACCCGGCACCGGCCGGCGTCGACCTCCTCGACCGTCGCCCACCGGCCGATCCGCTCCCGCGCCACGGCCGCCGGAACGTCGACGAGCACCTCCACCTCGTACGGCTGCGGCAGCGCGCCGAGTGAGCTGCGGACGAACTCGGCGGCGTCGGCGGCGGGCAGCTCGCGCGGCCGGAACCGGGCGCCGGTGCCCGTCGGCTCGCTGAGCCGGTCGATGCGGAAGTTGCGCCACGCGTGCCGGGTCAGGTCGTAGGCGACCAGGTACCACTGGCGCCCCAGCGGGACCAGCCGCAGCGGCTCGACCTCCCGCGCCGACTCGCGGCCCGCGGCGTCCGTGTAGGCGAAGCGGATCCGTTCGTTGTCCCGGCAGGCCAGGGCGATCGTGGTGAGCAGGACCGGGTCGATCCGGGGCGCCGCCGCGCCGGACCACACGGCGGGCACGGTCATCGCCCGCAACGCGTCGACCCGGCGGCGCAGCCGCGCCGGCATCACCTGCACCACCTTCGCCAGCACCCGCACCGACGACTCCGCGATGCCCTCGACCGAACTCTGCGCGGCCGTCTGCAGCCCGACGGTCAGCGCGACCGCCTCTTCGTCGTCGACTACGAGCGGCGGCAGCGACGCGCCCGCGGCGAGCTGGTACCCGCCGTCGACGCCGCGCTGGGCCTCCACCGGATAGCCCAGCTCGCGCAGGCGGTCGATGTCCCGCCGCAGCGTCCGCGGCGAGACGCCCAGCCGGTCGGCCAGTTCACCGCCCGGCCAGTACCGGTGGGTCTGCAGCAGGGACAGCAACCGCAGCGTCCGCGAGCTCGTGTTCGCCATGTTCCCGATTCTCCCGCAATTGCGGCCAGGAAGTGGCCGCTTTGCCTTTTACCTTGGTCTCAACGACGACGAAGGGACTTCGAAATGACCTCCACCGAGACCGTCACCGGCGAGCGCGCGGACCTGCTGGCGATGCTGGCCAAGCACCGCTTCTTCCTGACCTTCACCACCCGTGGCCTCACCGACGACCAGGCCCGGCAGCGGACCACGAAGAGCGAGCTGTGCCTTGGCGGGCTGATCAAGCACGTGACCTCGGTCGAGCGGAACTGGGCGACCTTCATCGTCGAGGGCGCCTCCGCGATGCCGAACTTCGAGGAGATGACCGAGGCGGACTTCGCGCAGCGGGAGAACGAGTTCAAGCTGCTGCCGGACGAGACGCTGGCCGGCGTGATCGCCGAGTACGAAGCGGTCGCGCGCCGCACGGACGAGCTGGTCGCGACCGTGGACCTGGACGCGGTGCAGGAGCTGCCGAAGGCCCCGTGGTTCACCGACGAGGCGTGGTCCGCGCGCCGGGTGCTGATGCACATCATTGCCGAGACCGCCCAGCACGCCGGCCACGCCGACATCATCCGCGAGTCCCTGGACGGCCAGAAGAGCATGGGCTGACGGGTGTCAGCGGCGGCGTCAGCGCGGTGGCGGGCCGGTGTCAGCGCCTCCGGCGAAAGTTGTCCTCAACAGCGAGAACAACGAGCACAGGAGAGCACGATGCAGAACTTCGACACCCCCGCCCCGATCTCCGCCGTCGTCGACATCCCCGCCGGGAGCATCCGGTTCGTGGCCGCCGACCGGGCCGACACCGCGGTCGAGGTCCGGCCGGCGGACGCCTCGAAGCGGCGCGACGTGAAGGCCGCGGAGCAGACCACGGTGGCCTACGCCGACGGCGTGCTGCGGGTCGAGGCCCCGGCCGGGAACCAGGTCCTCGGCAGCTCCGGCTTCGTCGAGGTGACGGTCCAGCTGCCGGCCGGGTCCGCCGTCGAGGCGACGGCGGCCAGCGCGGAGGTGCGCGGCGTCGGGCAGCTGGGCGCGGTCACCGTCGAGGGCGCGCACGGCGAGGTCGAACTCGACGAGGCCACGAGCGTCCGCGTCACCACGCAGGCCGGCGACGTCACGGTCGGCCGCCTCACCGGTTCCGCGCGGATCAGCACCGGCAAGGGCGACATCCGCATCGCCGAGGCCGAGCGCGGCGAGATCGTGCTCCGCGCCCAGGCCGGCGACCTGTCGATCGGTGCCGCCGCCGGGGTGTCCGCCACGCTGGACGCGGGAACCGACTACGGCCGCATCCACAACGCGCTGCGGAACACCGGCGACGCCGGGCTCACCATCCACGCGACCACGGCCTACGGCGACATCAGCGCCCGCAGCCTGTGACTCCTCAGGTGCGGTCGCGCCCCGCGACCAGGCTGCTGATCCGACGCAGCAGGCCGCGGGGCAGCAGGCCGCCGATCGCCACGACCGCCTTGTACTGCGGGGACGGGATGGAGATGACCTTGCCGCGGCGCAGGTCCGCCAGGCCCTCGGCGACCACCCGGTCCGCGGAGAGCCAGAACGCCTTCGGCCCCGGCTTCTCCAGCCCGGCGCGCTCGTGGAACTCCGTCTCGGTGAAGCCGGGGCACAGCGCGGTCATCCGGATGCCGGGCGGCAGCGCCGCGGCGATGCCCTCGGTGAACGACGTGACCCAGTTCTTGCTCGCCGTGTACGTCGAGCCGCGGCCGGAGAAGAAACCGGCCACGCTGGAGACGTTGATGATGTCGCCGCGGCCCCGCTCGATCATCCCGGGCAGGGCCGCGCGCGTCAGGCGCAGCACGGCGGTCACGTTCACGTCCAGCTGTGCCTGCAGCTGGACGACCGGCGCGGTCCAGAACTCCCCGGCCAGGCCGTCCCCGGCGTTGTTGACCAGCAGGTCGACCGGCTCCGCGGCCAGCCGCGCCTCGACTGCCGCCCGGCCCTCCGGCGAGGCGAGGTCGGCAGGCAACACCTCGGCCTTGATCCGGTGCCGCTGGGACAGCTCACCGGCAAGCGCTTCCAGCCGCTGCGCGTTGCGGGCGACGAGGACCAGGTCGTGACCCTCCTCGGCGAGCCGGCGCGCGAACGCGGCGCCGATCCCGGCGGTCGCGCCGGTGACGAGCGCGGTGCTCACTGCCTCGGCCCGGCCGGTGGCGGCGTGCTCAGGCCCGGCTGCTCGGACTGGCCGGGCTGCCAGTGCCGGGTCGCGCCGGCGTCGTACTCCTCGTCGAACGGGTCCACGATGTCGGCGATCTCGCCGAGGTCGCGCAGCAGGCGCTCCAGGCGGGACGGCCCGGCCTGCGGCGCGACGCTGGCGAGCACCCACTCGTTCTCCAGCCACGCCACGCCGACGTCCCCGCCGAGCGCGTCGGCGGCGTCCACGAGTTCCTGGGTGATGACCGCGCGGGCGCCCTCGGGGTCGTCCGCGAACGCGTAGCGCTGGCCCACCGGGCCGAGCAGCTCCGGCATGTCCGCGCGCTGGAACGGCACGCTCGCCAGCCACAGCTCGACGAGCACCGGGTGCACGCGGTTGCAGCGGACGGCGACCACGACCGCCGGGATCTGGCCGTCGGCCTCGATGTCGAACACGAACACCGGGCGGCGGCCGTCGGCGGTGAAGGTCGAGCCGACGACGACGTTGACCGCCGTCTCCGCGCGGAAGTACCCGAGCGCGCCGCCGGACCACTGCCGGACGAGCCGCTCGTCCTCCTCCACGAACTGCCATCCGCGCAGGTCGGACCAGCGCATCCGCTCCCGGTTGCGGGAGCCTTCCCTGGTCCGGTCCACGGCGAGCAGCAGCAGCCCTGCCACCAGTGCGACGGCGGCGATGACGAACCAGACCCACGCCGGAATACCCACGAGGGTGAGGGTAGCGCGCCGGGCCGCTGAACCAAGGTCAGCGGCCCGTGTCGCAACCCGTTAGTCCACCCGGGTGACCACGAGCGTGTCCCCGGAGTCCAGGTCGGGCACGTCCACCCGCACCGCGTCGCCGTCCCGGACCTCACCGGCCAGCAGCTTCTTCGCCAGCTGGTCGCCGATCGCCGACTGCACCAGCCGGCGCAGCGGCCGGGCGCCGTAGATCGGGTCGAACCCGTTCAGCGCGAGCCAGTCGCGGGCGCCCGGGGTGACGTCCAGCGTCAGGCGGCGCTGGGCCAGCCGCGCCGCCAGCTTCGCCACCTGGATGTCCACAATGGACGTCAGCTGCTCGGTGTCGAGCGAGTGGAACACCACGATGTCGTCCAGCCGGTTCAGGAACTCCGGCTTGAAGTGCCGCTGCACCGTGGACAGCACCGCGTCCCGGCGCTGCCGCTCGTCCAGCGAGGCGTCCGCGATCGCCTGCGAACCGAGGTTCGAGGTCAGGATCAGGATCGCGTTGCGGAAGTCGACCGTGCGGCCCTGGCCGTCGGTCAGCCGCCCGTCGTCGAGCACCTGCAGCAGCACGTCGAACACGTCCGGGTGCGCCTTCTCGACCTCGTCCAGCAGCACCACCGAGTACGGCCGACGGCGGACGGCCTCGGTCAGCTGGCCGCCCTGGTCGTAGCCGACGTACCCCGGGGGAGCGCCGACCAGCCGCGCGACGCTGTGCTTCTCGCTGTACTCGCTCATGTCGATGCGGGTCATCGCGCGCTCGTCGTCGAACAGGAACTCCGCCAGCGCCTTGGCCAGCTCGGTCTTGCCGACGCCGGTCGGGCCGAGGAACAGGAACGAACCGGTCGGCCGGTCCGGGTCGGCGACCCCGGCGCGCGTGCGGCGCACCGCGTCCGCCACCGCCGTCACGGCCTCGCGCTGGCCGACGACCCGCCTGCCCAGCTCCTCCTCCATCCGGAGCAGCTTGCCGGTCTCGCCCTCCAGCAGGCGGCCGGCCGGGATGCCGGTCCACGCGCTCACCACGTCGGCCACGTCGTCGCTGCCGACCTCTTCCTTGAGCATGACGTCGGCCCCGGACGAGCTGTTCGCGGTGTTGCGCTGCGCCGCCTCCAGCTCCTTCTCCAGCGCCGGGATCTTGCCGTAGCGCAGCTCGGCGGCCCGGCCCAGGTCGGCGTCGCGCTCGGCCCGGTCGGCCTCGCCGCGCAGCTGTTCCAGCTGCTCCTTCAGCTCGCGGACCTTCTCGATCGAGCCCTTCTCGTTCTGCCAGCGGGCGGTGAGCGCCGACAGCTCCTCGCGCTTCTCGGCCAGCTCGGCGCGCAGCGCGGCCAGCCGCTCGATCGAGGCCGGGTCCTCCTCCTTGGACAGCGCCATCTCCTCGATCTCCAGGCGCCGCACGGCGCGCTCGACCTCGTCGATCTCGACGGGCCGGGAGTCGATCTCCATGCGCAGCCGGGAGGCGGCCTCGTCGACCAGGTCGATCGCCTTGTCCGGGAGGAAGCGCGCGGTGATGTAGCGGTCGGACAGCGTCGCGGCCGACACCAGCGCGGCGTCGGTGATGCGGACACCGTGGTGCACCTCGTAGCGCTCCTTGAGGCCACGCAGGATGCCGATGGTGTCCTCCACCGACGGCTCGCCGACCAGCACCTGCTGGAAGCGCCGCTCCAGGGCGGCGTCCTTCTCGATGTGCTGGCGGTACTCGTCGAGCGTGGTGGCGCCGACCATGCGCAGCTCACCGCGGGCGAGCATCGGCTTGATCATGTTGCCGGCGTCCATGGCGCTCTCGCCGGTCGCGCCCGCGCCGACGATGGTGTGCAGCTCGTCGATGAAGGTGATGACCTGTCCGGCCGACTCGGTGATCTCCTTCAGCACGGCCTTGAGCCGCTCCTCGAACTCACCGCGGTACTTCGCACCGGCGACCATCGAGCCCAGGTCCAGCGCCACGACCCGCTTGCCGCGCAACGACTCCGGCACGTCACCGGCCACGATCCGCTGGGCGAGGCCCTCGACGATCGCGGTCTTGCCGACGCCCGGCTCACCGATGAGAACGGGGTTGTTCTTCGTGCGCCGGGACAGCACCTGGACCACCCGGCGGATCTCCGCGTCCCGGCCGATCACCGGGTCCAGCTCGCCCTTGCGGGCGCGGTCGGTCAGGTCTACGCCGTACTTTTCGAGCGCCTTGAACGTGCCCTCGGGGTCGGGGCTGGTGATGCGGGCCGAGCCGCGCACCTTGGTGAACGCCTCACGCAGCGCGTCCGGGGTGGCGCCGTGCCGCTTGAGCAGGTCGGCCACCTGACCGCCCTCCGCGGCCAGGCCGACCATCAGGTGCTCGGTGGAGACGTACTCATCGCCGAGCTCGGTCGCAAGCTTCTGGGCGTGCGTGAGCGACTTGACCGCCGGCGGGTCGAACTGCGGTGTGGACACGGTCGCGCCGGTCGCCGAGGGCAGCCCCTGCGTGATCGGCTCCAGCTCCTTGTGCACCTGCCGCGGATCGGCGCCCACCGCCGTCAGCAGGGGACCGGCCAGCCCGTCACCCTGCGCCAGCAGCGCGCCGAGCAGGTGTGCGGCGGTGACGCTGGGGTTGCCCGCCACGGTCGCCGCCTGCGCCGCCGACGAGATCGCCTGCTGGGTCTTCGTCGTCGGGTTGAAAGCGTCCATCCCACACTCCATGTCGCATGCCTGCCGGAGACCTTCCTCCAGGTCCCTCGACATCTACAACGTCAACAAAGTTGAGCGTGTTCCGCTCAACTCGGATTTTCTCTTGCCGAATGGTCGAGGCATGCCTGATGGTCCTTGCGAGCCGGTCGCGCCCAGCTCGGCGAACTGCCCGACCCGTCGCTGCCGGACGCGTCACTCGTCTTCGCGCTGTCCCCCCCGCCTCGGGCCGCCCGGCCGAAGGGGGCGCCGGCCGGGCTCACCTCACGGGCCGGGTCGCCGCCACCTCCCGGATGCCGGCCATGTGCGCCGCCCCGCTCGGGGCCTTCCTCGGCGGTTGGCTGGCCACCACGTACGACGTGCGCACCCCGCTCTACGCCGCGACCCGAAAAGCACGAAGACCGCCTCCCGGGGGATTGAGGCGGTCTTCGCGGGTCTTGCGGGCTCAGCGCGGGTGCGTCAGCTCCACGTCACGGGACAGCGGGGTGCCGGCGACGACCTCCAGCGGCGTGGCCACCGGGGCGTAACCGCTGGTCACGATCGTGTAGTCGCCCGCGGGGAGGTCGGTGAAGGTGTACCGGCCCGCCTCGTCGGTCAGCGTCATCGCGACCACCTCGCCGTGCTCGTCGAGCAGCGTCACCTGGGCCTCGGCGACCGGCCGGTCGAAGCGGCCGGCCCGGACCACCCCGCCGAGCCGGGCGGTGAGCCCGAGTTCGACGTCCTGCGTGGCCTCCTCGCCCTCGGTGGTCGTCAGCGGCACCGCGGCCGGCTGGTGACCGGCGGCCGTGACCGTCAGCGTGTACGCGCCGCCGGGCACGTCGTCGAAGTGGTACCAGCCATCGCCGCCGGTCACGGCCGACGCGACCACTTCGCCGCGGTCGTCGGTCAGCACGAGCGTCGCGCCGCCGACCGGCTGACCGCCACGCGCCCGCACCACGCCGCTGACGCCACCGGCGCCGCTCATCTCGATGTCGCGCCGCACCGGCTGCCCGCTGACCGTGACCATCACCGCGCTCGGCTGGAACCGGGCGGCCGAGGTGATCAGGAGGTAGATGGCGTCCGGCGGAGCCGGCAGCCGGTAGGTGCCGTCGGCCGCGGTCAGCGTCCGCGCCACCTGTTGCCCCGACGAGTCGGTCAGCGTCAGCGCGGCCCCGGCGAGCGGGCGGCCCGACGGGCCGCTCACCACACCGTGGATCGCGGAGCCGGTGACCGGCGCGGCCTCGGCGTTCTCGGTCAGGTCGATGCTGCGGCGCAGCGGGACCTCCTTGATGAACAGCACCGCGATCAGCGTGGCGATCGCGATGATCCCGCCCGCCAGGAAGACCGAGCCGATGCTGTCGCCGTAGGCGGCCCGCACGATCGACTGGAACGGTTCCGGCAGCGCGGCCAGGTTCAGGCTGCTGCCCGCGCCGCTCGCCCCGGCCTCGATGCCCATCGCGGACAGCGCGCTCGACACGTGGCTGCTGACCTTCGCCGCGAGCAGCGCGCCCAGCGCGGACACCCCGGCCGAACCGCCCAGCGTGCGGAAGAAGGTGACCACCGACGACGAGGACCCCATGTCCTTCATCGACACGGTGTTCTGCACGACCAGCACCAGGTTCTGCATCAGCGCACCGACGCCGAGGCCGAGCAGCGCCAGGTAGCCGCCCATCAGCACCAGGTTGGTCTGGTGGTCGATCGTGCTGAGCAGGAACAGGCTCGCGACCAGCAGCACCGCGCCGCCGACCATCCAGGACTTGGTCTTGCCGGTGCGCGAGATGACCTGCCCGGCGATGGTGGAGGACAGGAACAGCCCCAGCATCATCGGGATGGTCATCAGGCCGGCGTGCGTGGGCGAGTAGCCGCGGGCCAGCTGGTAGTACTGCCCGAGGAACACCGCGCCACCGAACATCGCGGTGCCGACCGACAGGCTGCCGATCACCGCCAGCGTGAAGGTGCGGTTGCGGAACAGCCGCAGCGGGACCACCGGGTCGGCGACCTTCGTCTCGACGAACACCGCCAGCGCCAGCGCCACCAGGCCGCCCAGCACGTAGAACAGGGTCGACCAGGACCACCAGGCGAAGCTGCCGCCCGCCAGCGAAACCCAGATCAGCAGCAGCGAGACGCCGCCGACGAGCAGGGTCGCGCCCATCCAGTCGATCTTGACCTGCTTCTTGAAGACCGGCAGGTGCAGGGTCTTGCCCAGCACGATGAAGGCGACCACCGCGACCGGGACGGTGACCCAGAAGGTCCAGCGCCAGCCCAGCGGCGAGTCCACGATCAGGCCACCGAGCAGCGGGCCGGCGACCGTCGCCAGCGCCATCACCGCGCCGATGTAACCGCTGTAGCGGCCGCGTTCGCGCGGCGAGATCATCGCCGCGATCACGACCTGGACCAGCGCCTGCATGCCGCCGAGGCCGAGGCCCTGGACCGCGCGGAACGCGATCAGCTCGGGCATGGACTGCGCGATGCCGCCGAGCACCGAGCCGGCCGTGAAGATCACGATCGACAGCTGGTACAGCATCTTCTTGCTGAACAGGTCCGACAGCTTGCCCCAGATCGGGGTGCTCGCCGTGGACGCCAGCAGGGTGGCGGTGATCACCCAGGTGTACTGACTCTGCGAGCCGTCGAGGTCGGCCAGGATCGTCGGAAGCGCGTTCGAGACGATCGTGGAGGACAACATGGCGACCAGCAGCGCCAGGAGCAGGCCGACGAACGCGCGCCCCACCTGACGCGGCGTCATCGCCTCCTGGTTCGCTGTCGTGCTCACTTCGGGATCACTTCCTCTTCTCCGCCGCCTGTGCGGGCGGGCAAGGTGACCGGCGTCTGGCCGAGGGCCTCGCGCAGTCCTTGGTTCATCAGGGTCAACCGGGTGGTGAGTGCTTCGACCTCGTCGTCGGTCCAGTCCGCGAGCGCGCGCTGCAGGAAGTCGACGTGCAGCAGCCGCCAGCGCTCCAGCTCGGCGCGGCCGGCGTCGGACAGGCTGATCAGGCTCGCGCGCCCGTCCTCGGGGGCGGGCCTGCGCTCGACGAGACCGGCCGCGGTCAGCTGGGCGATCTGCCTGCTGATCACCGAAACGTCGACCATCTTGCGTTTCGCGAGGTCCGAGGGGCGGCTCTCGCCGTGCGCGTTGAGGTCGGACAGCAGCATGGCAGCCGCGGGGTGCAGGCCGTCGTGCTCGCGCTGCCAGGACTGGTTGATCCAGGCGTGCTGCAGCTGGCCCGCCGCGCGCAGCTCACGCATGAGCTGGACGGCCTTCTCGTCGCGGTCCCCCATGGACCCACCTCCTGGTTGGTTGTCACATACAACTATAAAGCCAGTATTTGTATGCCACAACTATCTAAGTAGGTGACTTGTCCCACTGGTGGGGGGATCGCCGGACCACCCGGAAGGAGCAACTTCACGAGGATCGCGGCCGCGGCGGTTACCCTGCGACGGATCGTGTTCGTATTACCCGGGGACGATTGACCGAACAGAGTGGATTATTCATGATCTTTTCACACGCTCACCTGCTATTGCGTGTTCATGAATAATCGACGACGAGCATGAACGCGCACCACGGAGCAGCCCCGAACCCATGACAGCCGACCCCGTCAGCCCCGTACCCCGGTCCGTGCACCGGGAGGCGCCGCCTGCCGTCACCGCGATGGTGCGCCTGATCAGGGACTCCTGGGCCAAGGCGGAGCCGTACCTGCCCGAGGTGACGCAGTTCTTCTACGGGATGTTGTTCACGCTCGCGCCCGCGACGCGGGACTTCTTCCCGATCAACATGGAGGTCCAGCGCAACCGGATGGTGCGCGCCCTGGTGCACGTCGTGCAGATGGTGGACCAGCCCGACGACCTGGTGCCGTTCCTGCGGCAGCTGGGGCGAGACCACCGCAAGTTCGGTGTGGTGCCGGGCCACTACGAGGCGGTCGGCACCGCGTTGCTGGCGGCGATGAAGACGCAGCTCGGGCCGGACTGGACCGAGGACGTCGAGCGCGCGTGGGCCGAGGCGTTCACGATCATCGCGCGGCAGATGCAGGAGGCCGCGGCCACCGACACCAACCCGCCGAACTGGTCGGCGCGGGTGGCCGAGCACCGGCGGCTGAGCTGGGATCTGGCGATGGTGCGGCTGGAGCCCGAGCAGCACATCCCGTTCCGGCCCGGGCAGTACCTGAGCGTCGAGGTGCCGCAGCGGCCGCGGCTGTGGCGGTACCTGTCGCCGGCGAACGCGCCGCGCCCGGACGGCTCGCTGGAGTTCCACATCCGCGCGATCGAGGGCGGCTGGGTCTCCCGGGCGATCGTCAGCCACACCCAGGCGGGTGATGTGTGGCGGTTCGGGCCGCCGCTCGGCACGCTGGGCGTGGACCGGGAAAGCGGCCGGGACGTGCTGATGGTCGCGGGCGGCACGGGGATCGCGCCGATGCAGGCGATGATCGACGAGCTGGGCCAGTGGGGCGAGAACCCGAAGGTGCACCTGTTCTACGGCGGCCGCACGCGGGAGGACCTGTACGCGCTGGAGGGGTTGCGGATGGTCGCGTCGTGCAACCCGTGGCTGACGGTGACGCCGGTGGTGGAGAACGGGCCGGGGCTGACCAGCGGTGAGCAGGGCACACTGGCGGACGTGGTGACCCGGTACGGCGCGTGGCCCGGTCACGACGTGCTGGTGTCGGGCTCGCCGGCGATGATCCGGGCGACGGTGTCCCGGATGCTGGTAGCCGGAACGGCACTCGATCAGATCAGGTACGACCCGTTCACGATCGACTAGCCTGCGGGGAATGGAGATTCCTGTCGCGGACGGAAC
Source organism: Amycolatopsis thermalba (assembly GCF_003385215.1). GTDB lineage: Bacteria > Actinomycetota > Actinomycetes > Mycobacteriales > Pseudonocardiaceae > Amycolatopsis_E > Amycolatopsis_E thermalba. Next base: position 52,922 of record NZ_PQHW01000033.1, read on the forward strand.
CATTCGCGGTTATCTGGCCACCCCGCAGAAAGAGGTTTCGGGCGATCCGCCCTGGCCGGGGGTCGTGATCGTGCACGACGCGGTCGGCCTGTCGCAGGACGCGCGGAACATCACGGACCGGTTCGCCACGGCCGGATATGTGGCGTTGTCGCCGGACCTGTATTCGCGGGGCGGGTTCGTCCGGTGCGTGAAGTCGGTGTTCAAGGAGCTGGCGGCCGGCCGGGGCCGGGCGTTCGAGGACCTGGACGCGGCCCGCTCGCTGCTGGCGTCGCGGTCCGATTGCACCGGCCGCGTCGGGATCGTCGGGTTCTGCATGGGCGGGGGCTTCGCCTTGGTGGCGGCGTCGCGGGGGTTCGACGCGTCGGCGCCGTACTACGGTCAGCTGCCCAAGGATCTGTCCGTGTTGGACGGTGCGTGTCCGATCGTGGCCTCGTATGGGAAGAAGGACTTTTCGCTGCGTGGGGCGGCGGACAAGCTGTCGCGCGAACTGTCGGCGCGGGACGTGCCGCACGACGTGAAGGAGTATCCGACGGTCGGGCACAGCTTCGCGAACCAGTTCCACGGGCCGGTCAACGTGCTGCTGAAGATCGCCGGGATGAGCTACGACCGCGAGGCGAGCGAGGACGCGTGGCGGCGGGTGCTGGCGTTCTTCGCGGAGCACCTTCGTCGGGAGGCGGTGTAAAGCGCCTTACGGCGCTTGACGGTCGCCTTGGGTGCCGGCCTCCCCCGCCCCCTCTCCATGATTGTGTATTGGTCGCCGAGCAGACGTGTCAAGGCGGGAAAGAGTACCTTGACACGCCTGATCGGCGACCAAAAGCGGGCTGGGGATCGGGGGCGAGGGAGGTCTGGTTGGGGTAGTCCGTGCGTTGCGTTGCCCGGCTTGCGGGTTGTTCGTGGCGCTGGAAAAGAAAAAAGGCCCCGCTTCGCGAGGCCCTTCGCTGGTCTCTCTACCGTCTGCGGCGGGGTTTCCACACCACCAGGGCGGTTTCCTGCTTCATCGGCACCAGGTCCTTCCGGTAGGAACGGTGCACCGCCGCCGCGGCTTGTTCGGCCGCCGCGTACGCCGTGGCCAGTTCTTCGGTCAGTTCGGCGATCCGGGACTGCAGCGCCTCGACCTGATTCTCCAGCTCGATGATCCGCTTGATGCCCGCCAGGTTGACGCCCTCCTCCTGGGACAGGCGCTGCACCTCACGCAGCAGCGCGATGTCCCGCATGGAGTACCGCCGCCCGCCGCCGGCTGTTCGGCCCGGCGACACCAGGCCCATCCGGTCGTACGACCGCAGGGTCTGGGCGTGCAGGCCGGACAGCTGCGCGGCCACGGAGATCACGAAGACCGGGGTCTCCTCGTCGGCCCCGTGCGGCAACCCGCCGAACACCTCGATCAACTCCTCTCGCGGAGCAGCTTCGTGATCTCCGGACGCGGGTCGTGCTTCTCGGCGATCTTCGCGTACGCCTCGAGCGCCTCCCGCTCCGAAGACTCCAACCGCGACGGCACGGCCACCTGCAGCGTGACGAGCAGGTCGCCCTGCGAACCGTCCCGCTTCTTGATGCCCTTGCCGCGCACCCGCAGGACCCGGCCGCTGCCGGTCCCCTCGGGCACCTTCACCGAAACCTTCCCGTCCAGCGTCGGCACGGTGATCGTCGCACCGAGAGCCAGTTCGGGGTAGCTCACCGGGACCGTGATCGTCAGATCATTACCCGACCGGCCGAACACCGGGTCCGGGTTCACGTGCACCCGGACGTACAGGTCACCGGCCGCCGCGCCGCCGCGACCGGGCTCGCCCTGGCCGGCCAGCCGGATCCGCTGGTTGTCGTCCACACCCGCGGGCACCCGCACGGTCAGCGTCCGCGTCTGGGTGCTGACGCCCTCGCCACCGCACTCGGGGCACGGGTCGTCGATGATCCGGCCGCGGCCACGGCAGTCGCGGCACGGCTCGGAGAACGCGAACGCCCCCTGGCTCCGGCTCACCAGCCCCGCGCCCATGCAGGTCGGGCAGGTGCGCGGCGTGGTGCCCGGGCGGGCGCCGTTGCCGTGGCACGTCGAACACGTCGCCGGGCTGGACAGCCGCAGCGGCAGGGTCGCGCCCTTCACCGCCTCGGCGAAGTCGATCCGCACGTCCGTCTCGACATCGGCCCCGCGCTGGCCGCGGGTGCCCGTGCTCTGCTGGCCCCGGCGGCCGAACAGGCCACCGAGGATGTCGCCCAGCCCACCGAAACCGCCCTGCGCGCCCGTGCCCGCGGTCTGGCCGAAGATGTCGCCGAAGTCGAAGCCGCCGGTGCCGCCACCGCCTGGGAAGCCGAAGCCACCGGGCCCGCCGCCCGCACCGAACAGCCGCCGCGCCTCGTCGTACTCCTTGCGCTTGGCCGGATCCGACAGGACGCCGTAGGCCTCCGAGACGGCCTTGAACTTCTGCTCGGCCTCCGTGTTGCCCGGGTTGGCGTCCGGGTGGTTCTCCCGGGCCAGCTTGCGGTAGGCCTTCTTGATCTCGTCCTGCGAAGCGTCGGAGGAGACGCCCAGCTCACGGTAGAAGTCCTTACCGATCCACTCCCGTGCACTCACCGGACGTCTCCTCCTCTCGCGTGCGTGTTACTGCTGTGCGTTCTCATCCGACAACTGCTCGACCGGTAGCTCACCCTCGACCGGGGCCTCGCCCGGCTCGTGGTCGGTGACGCCCACCAGCGCGGCCCGCAGCGTCCGGTCGCCGAACCGGTAACCCCGGCGCAGCACCGTCGTCACCGTCGGCCCGGACACGTCCGGCGAGGTGTTGTGCTGCACGGCCTCGTGCACGCTCGGGTCGAAGGGATCGCCCTCCGCGCCGAACGGCTCCAGCCCGATCCGCTGCAGGCTCGCGACCAGCTTGTCCGCGACCGCCTTGAACGCGCCGGTGAGGTCGCCGTGCTGCTCGGCCCGCTCGAAGTCGTCGAGCAGCGGCAGCAGGTCGTTCACCACCGACGCCTTCGCCGCGGTGACCACGGCCTCCCGGTCGCGGTCCACGCGCTTGCGGTAGTTCGCGAACTCCGCCTGCAGGCGCTGCAGGTCGGCGGTGCGCTCCGCGAGCTCCTTCTCGACGTCCGACGGAGCCGCCACCGCGTCGTCCACGATGGACTCGCCGAGCGACGGCCCGGCGTGGGCCGCCGGGGCGTCCGCGGCAGGCGCCTCGGCAGCCTCCGGCTGGGTCCGCACCTGGCCGGTCTCGGGGTCGATCTTGCGCCGGTCCCGCACGACCAGGGGCTCGGTGACCGGCTCCTGCTCGTCGATCTCGTTCGAGTGGCGTCCCGTCACTTCTTCTCGTCCTCGTCCACGATCTCGGCGTCCACCACGTCGTCCGCGCCCTTGTTCTCGGACGCGCCCGCCGCACCCGAGTCGGCACCCGGGGTGGCGCCACCGGCCTGCTGCGCGTTGGCGTACAGGGCGGTGCCCAGCTCCTGCGACGCGGTGTTCAGCTTCTCGATGGCTTCCTTGATCTTGGCCGTGTCGGTGCCCTTGAGCGCCTCGTTGGCCTCGTCGATCGCGGTCTTGACCTTGCCCTTGAGGTCCTCGGGCAGCTTGTCGTCGTTGTCCTTGACGAACTTCTCGGTCTGGTAGACCAGCGTCTCGGCCTGGTTGCGGGTCTCGGCCTCCTCGCGGCGCTTGCGGTCCTCCTCCGCGTGCGCCTCGGCGTCCTTGACCATCCGCTCGATGTCCTCCTTCGGCAGCGCGGAGCCACCGGTGATGGTCATCGACTGTTCCTTGTTGGTGCCCAGGTCCTTCGCCGTGACGTGCACGATGCCGTTCGCGTCGATGTCGAAGGTGACCTCGATCTGCGGCACGCCGCGCGGGGCCGGCGGGATGCCGGTCAGCTCGAACATGCCGAGCTTCTTGTTGTGCGCGGCGATCTCGCGCTCACCCTGGAACACCTGGATCTGCACCGACGGCTGGTTGTCGTCCGCCGTGGAGAAGATCTCCGACCGCTTCGTCGGGATGGTCGTGTTGCGCTCGATGAGCTTGGTGAACACGCCGCCCTTGGTCTCGATGCCCAGCGACAGCGGGGTCACGTCGAGCAGCAGGACGTCCTTGACCTCACCCTTGAGCACACCGGCCTGCAGGGCGGCGCCGACGGCGACGACCTCGTCCGGGTTCACGCCCTTGTTCGGCTCGCGGCCGCCGGTCAGCTCCTTGACCAGCTCGGCGACGGCGGGCATGCGGGTGGAACCGCCGACCAGCACCACGTGGTCGATCTGGCCGACCGAGATGCCGGCGTCGCGGATCACGTTGTTGAACGGCGCCTTGGTGCGGTCCAGCAGGTCGGAGGTGATCCGCTGGAACTCCGCGCGGGACAGCGTCTCGTCCAGGAACAGCGGGTTCTTGTCCGCGTCGACCGTGATGTAGGGCAGGTTGATGTTCGCGCTGCTCGAGCTGGACAGCTCGATCTTCGCCTTCTCCGCGGCCTCGCGGATGCGCTGCAGCGCCATCCGGTCCTTGGTCAGGTCGATGCCGTGGCTGGCCTTGAACTTGTCCACCAGCCAGTCGACGATGCGCTGGTCCCAGTCGTCACCACCGAGGTGGTTGTCACCGCTGGTGGCGCGCACCTCGACGACACCCTCGCCGATCTCCAGCAGCGACACGTCGAACGTACCGCCACCGAGGTCGAAGACCAGGATGGTCTGCTCCTTCTCGCCCTTGTCCAAGCCGTAGGCCAGGGCGGCCGCGGTGGGCTCGTTGACGATGCGGAGCACGTTCAGGCCGGCGATCTGGCCGGCCTCCTTGGTGGCCTGCCGCTGGGCGTCCTCGAAGTAGGCGGGGACGGTGATGACCGCGTCGGTGATCTCCTCACCGAGGTAGGCCTCGGCGTCGCGCTTGAGCTTCATCAGCACGCGCGCGCTGATCTCCTGCGCCGTGTAGGCCTTGCCGTCGATCTCGGTCTTCCAGTCGGTGCCGATGTGCCGCTTCACGGACCGGATGGTCCGGTCGACGTTCGTCACGGCCTGGTTCTTCGCCGGCTGACCCGTCAGCACCTCGCCGTTCTTGGCGAACGCGACGATCGACGGGGTCGTGCGGGAGCCTTCCGAGTTGGCGATGACCGTCGGCTCGCCGCCCTCCAGGACAGCGACGACCGAGTTGGTCGTGCCGAGGTCGATGCCGACCGCTCGCGCCATGGTGTGTTCCCTCCTGGTTAGCCTGCTGTGCGCAGCCCTGCGAGCTGCGGTTTCGCGCCCGCGTTGAGCGGGTGGTACTCAAGTTCTATCTCGGGCGCGTGCCGGGCGTCAATCAGACTTGAGTGATGCTCGCTCAACCTTTCTGACAGGGTAACGAGCGAGTTGCCGGGCTTGTTCCCGGCGTACCCGAAATCAGGTACGTGGCTTCGTGGCGGCGGACACAGGCCGAGTTGTAGAGGCCGGTGTGCCCGTCGCCGTCGTGGACGAGCAGCGTGCTGCCCTCGATCCGGGCGGACAGGCTGCGCGCCCAGGTCAGCGGCGTGGCCGGGTCGTGCGTCCCGCCGACCACCAGGATCGGCGGCGCGCCGCGCACCGGCTCGGGGTGCGGCGGGTTCGCGGCCGGGACGGGCCAGCCGAGGCAGCCCGACGCGAAGTCCCAGAACTCGGAGTAGCGCCAGCTGTGCGGCGCGACCTCCCGGACCTGCTCGGCGAGCCGCCGCAGGTCCGCTGGTCCGGTGAACGGCGCCGGGAAGTCCTGGCAGCCGACGGCCCGGTAGGCGGCGTACTCCGGCGAGGTGAACTGCATGACCGAGGTCAGCGCGCTGGCGTCCCGCGGCGCGGCGCGGAGGGCATCGGCCAGCCGCGGCCACAGCTGGGGGAAGTAGAGGTGGGAGTAGACGCCCGCGGCCAGCTCCTCGGGCGTGGCCCGGCGGCCGAGTTGCGCCGAGGGCGCGCCGTCGGCCATGAGCGCGTCGTAGCGGGCGAGCACGTCCTCCCCGCAGGTGCTCGCGCACCACTGGGCGAATCGGAGCAGGCCGTCCTCGGTGGCGGCGGCCTCGTCGAGGATGGCGCGGCGCATCGGCAGGGCGTGGTCGACCGCGCCGTCCAGCACCATCGCCCGCACGTGGTGCGGGTAGCGGGCGGCGTAGAGCGCGCCGATCTCGGTGCCGTAGGAGACGCCGAGCCAGGAGATCCGGTCCTCGCCGAGGGCGAGCCGGATGCGCTCGACGTCCTCGGCGACGGTGGCGGTGTCGACCCGGCGGGGTCCGCGGCAGCCGAGGCCGACGTCCCGGTTGTGCGCGGCGAGCCGGGCGTAACCGGCGTCGTCGGCGGGGAAGCGGCTGACCGCGGGGTCGTGCATCGGGCCGCACGTGATGGCCGGGGTGCTGCCACCGACGCCGCGCGGGTCGAAGCCGATGACGTCGAACCGCTGGTTCAGCTCGGCGAACTCCGGGGTGGCGAGGCCGAGGCCGCCGTAGCTGACGACGTCGGCGCCGGATCCGCCCGGCCCGCCGGGGTTGACCAGCAGCGAGCCGATGCGGCGAGCCGGGTCGAGCGCGGGCAGGCGGGTCAGCCGCAGCGTCGCGCCCGGGACGTCGAGTTCGGCGCACTGCAGGCGCTTCGCGGTCTGCGGGGTGGCGCAGTCGTGCCAGGTCAGGGCGGGTGCGGCCGGGGTGATGACGGGGGTGACGAGCAGGGTGGCGGCGAGGGCCAGTGCCGGGATCATGCGTGGGTCACCGTCGCGTCGCCGCTGGAGGTGCGGACGTCGAGCAGGTGGGGCGCGGCCGGGTCCTGGACGACGTTGATGGAGCGGTCGCCGCTCTTGGTCTCGCCCGCGACCCGGTAGCGGTCGGCGGGGACGACGACCCGGATGTCGCCGCTCTGGGCCTCGGCGTGGACGTTCTGCGCGGTGGCGAGGCCGACGTCGATGCTGCCGGATTTGGTGCGGGTCGTGACCGGGCCGGTGATGTCCTGGACGCGGATGTCGCCGGAGCTGGCGGCCAGGTCGACCGAGGCGGCGCCGTAGACGGTGAAGTCGCCGGAGCGGACCTCGCCGGTCACGGTGGTGCCGCGCGGCACGACGACCTCGTAGTCGACGGTGCAGTCGTTGCCGCAGCCGTCCAGGACGAGCTGGGCACCGGCGAGGCGGAAGGCCTGGCCGGGCTGGTCGCCGTCGTAGTGGAGGACCTGGTTGACCGAGGTCGTGGCGGTGTCCTCGATGCGGATCCGCACGTCGCCGGAGTTGTTGTCGACGTGGACGGCCGAGATCGGCTGCGTGACGGTGCTGGTGAGCTCGGCGCGTTCGGAGATGCGCCACCAGTCCCAGTTCAGGGCGATCCCGACCCCGGCGACGATCAGCGCGATCCCGCCTATCGCGAGTGCCGGCTTGCGCATTGCGTCCTCCCCAGTGAACTTTGCTGTGCCGGACACGCTATGGCCTGGGCGTGGGGGGCCGGTATCGGGGAAGCCCCCGGTTCATCCCGGGGGTCACCCCGACCGGCACTAGGGTGATCACCGGCCACTCTGTGACGAGGAGGAAGCGATGCCACAACCACCGAACCCGTACGAGTTCCTGCCGTCGGTGCCGGCGTTCACGGTGCGCAGCGACGACGTGGCCGACGGGGAGACGCTCGCGGCGCCGCACCTGAGCGGGATCTTCGGCGTCCCCGGCGGTGCGGACCGGTCGCCGCACCTGGCGTGGGAGGGCTTCCCGGCCGAGACGAAGAGCTTCGCGGTGACGTGCTACGACCCGGACGCCCCGACGGCCAGCGGTTTCTGGCACTGGGCGGTGTACAACATCCCGGCGTCGGTGACTTCGCTGCCGTCGGGTGCCGGGGACGCGTCGGGCTCCGGCCTGCCGGCGGGCGCCATGACGGTGACCAACGACGGCGGCGTGCGACAGTTCCTCGGCGCGGCGCCGCCTCCCGGGCACGGGCCGCACCGGTACTTCTTCGTCGTGCACGCGCTGAACGTGGAGTCGCTGGACCTGCCCGACACGGCGACGCCGGCGTTCCTGGGGTTCAACATGTTCGGAGCGACCCTGGCACGCGCGATGGTGGTGCCGGTGTACGAGAACAAGGGCTGATCTGGACGGGTGAGCGAGCCGCCCGGCGGGGGTGGGTTGTCCGGCGGGCGGCTCGCTCACTGCCTCTTATACCCATCTCCGAGCCCACGAGACGAGGCATGACTTCTTATTCCGTCTTCTGCCTCATAAAAA
>NZ_PQHW01000034.1 GCF_003385215.1 Amycolatopsis thermalba
TTTCCGCCCCAGACCTCACTCCACCCCCCGGCACGCGCCCCGGGGGCGCGTGCCGGGGGGTGGAGTGAGGTCTGGGGCGGAAAAACGAAGCCCCGCACCGGTGGGTGGTGCGGGGCCTCGAGCGTCAGTCGACCGTCCAGGTGTCCTTGCCCGTCAGCAGGGCCTGCAGGTCCGCCGGCTTCGCCGTCCTGGCCTGTTCCACCTGCGCGCGGGCCTGGTCGTCGTACGTGGGGCGGGCCACCTGGCGGAAGATGCCCGTCGGGGTGTGGTTGAGGTGCTGGTCGCCGATTCGGGACAACCCGAAGGCGTACGCGGTGTCCTGGATGGACGGGTCGTGGACGATCAGCTCGTCCTCCCCGACCTCGGCCACCTTCGCGATCTCGAAACCGCCCCAGCGGTTGGGTACCACGCCGTACTCGGCCTCCGGGCCGAAGCGGATCGGCTCGCCCGCGCGCAGCGGGATGATCCGGTGCGCGGCCTCGTCCTTGTCCTTCAGCACATCGAAGGCACCGTCGTTGAAGATCGGGCAGTTCTGGTAGATCTCCACCAGCGCCGAACCGCGGTGCTGCGCCGCCGCGGTGAGCACCTCCGTCAGGCCCTTCTTGTCACTGTCCAGCGCACGGCCGACGAACGTGGCCTCCGCGCCCAGCGCCAGCGAGATCGGGTTGAACGGCGTGTCCACCGAACCCATCGGCGTCGACTTGGTGACCGTGCCGGGGTCGGACGTCGGCGAGTACTGGCCCTTCGTCAGGCCGTAGATCCGGTTGTTGAACAGCAGGATCTTGATGTTCACGTTCCGCCGCAGCGCGTGGATCAGGTGGTTGCCGCCGATCGACAGCGCGTCGCCGTCACCGGTCACCACCCACACCGACAGGTCCGGCCGCGTCGTCGCCAGGCCGGTCGCGATCGCCGGGGCGCGACCGTGGATCGAGTGCATCCCGTAGGTGTTGAGGTAGTACGGGAACCGCGACGAACACCCGATGCCGGAGACGAACACGATGTTCTCGCGCTGCAACCCCAGCGTGGGCAGGAACGACTGCACCGTGTTGAGCACGACGTAGTCACCGCAGCCCGGGCACCAGCGCACTTCCTGGTCGGACTTGAAGTCCTTCGCCTTCTGGGGCTCGTCCGTGGTCGGCACCAGGTCCAGGCCACCGAGCTGGGGAAGACCGAGATCCGTGGCGGTCATCGGGTCAGCGCTCCTTCGATGATGTCGGTGAAGACGTGCTGCAGTTCCTCGGCCTTGAACGGCAGGCCGGCGACCTTGGTGTAGGAGTGCACGTCCACGAGGTACTTCGCCCGCAGCAGCAGCGCGAGCTGGCCCAGGTTCATCTCCGGCACCACGACCCTGTCGTAGCGGGCCAGGACCTCGCCCAGGTTGCGCGGGAACGGGTTCAGGTGCCGCAGGTGCGCCTGCGCGATCGGGATGCCCAGCTTGCGCACCCGCCGGGCCGCGGCGCCGATCGGGCCGAACGTCGAACCCCAGCCGAGCGCGAGCACCCGCGCCTCGCCGGACGGGTCGTCGACCTCCAGGTCCGGCACGTCGATGCCGTCGATCTTGGCCTGCCGCAGCCGGACCATGTGGTCGTGGTTGTCCGGGTCGTAGGAGATGTTGCCCTTGCCGTCCTGCTTCTCCAGACCACCGATGCGGTGCTCCAGCCCCGGGGTGCCGGGCACCGCCCACGCGCGGGCCAGCGTCTCCGGGTCACGCACGTACGGCCAGAACTCACCCGAGCCGTCCGCCGCGTTCGGCTCGGTGGCGAACTCCACCGAAAGATCAGGCAGGTCCTCGACGTCCGGGATCAGCCACGGCTCCGAGCCGTTGGCGTTCGCGCCGTCGGACAGGATCATCACCGGCGTCCGGTACTTCAACGCGATCCGCACCGCCTCGATCGCCGCCGCGAAGCAGTCCCCGGGGGACTGCGGCGCGATCACCGGCAGCGGCGACTCGCTGTTGCGGCCGAACATCGCCTGCAGCAGGTCGGCCTGCTCGGTCTTGGTCGGCAGACCGGTGGACGGCCCGCCGCGCTGCACGTCGATCACCACCAGCGGCAGCTCCAGCATCACGCCGAGGCCGATGGTCTCCGACTTCAGCGCCACCCCCGGCCCGGAGGTCGAGGTGACCCCCAGTGCCCCGCCGTAGGAGGCGCCCAGCGCGGCGCCGATGCCGGCGATCTCGTCCTCGGCCTGGAAGGTCAGCACGCCGAAGTTCTTGTGCCGGGACAGCTCGTGCAGGATGTCCGAGGCCGGCGTGATCGGGTACGTGCCCAGCAGCACCGGCAGCCCGGCCCGCTGCCCGGCCGCCACGATCCCGTACGCCAACGCCGTGTTGCCGGTGATCTGCCGGTAGGTGCCCTTGTTCAGCTTCGCCGGCGCCACCTCGTAGGTGGTGGCGAACGACTCGGTGGTCTCGCCGTAGTTCCAGCCCGCGCGGAAGGCCAGGATGTTGGCCTCGGCGATGTCCGGCTTCTTCGCGAACTTCTCGCGCAGGAACGCCTCGGTGCCCTCGGTGGGCCGGTGGTACATCCAGGACAGCAACCCGAGCGCGAACATGTTCTTGCACCGCTCGGCGTCCTTCTTGCCCAGCCCGGTGCCCTCCAGCGCCCCCTGCGTCAGGGTCGACATGGCGACCTTGTGCACCTGGAACGCCGACAGCGTGTCGTCCGCCAGCGGATCCGCGTCGTAGCCCACCTTGGTCAGGTTGCGCTTGGTGAACTCGTCGGTGTTGACGATGATCGTGCCGCCGTTGGGCACGTCCCGCAGGTTCGCCTTGAGCGCCGCGGGGTTCATCACCACCAGCACGTCCGGCCGGTCGCCGGGGGTCAGGATGTCGTAGTCGGCGAAGTGCACCTGGAACGACGAGACGCCCGGGATGGTGCCCTGTGGCGCGCGGATCTCGGCGGGGAAGTTCGGCAGCGTGGCCAGGTCGTTGCCGAAGGCCGCCGCCTCCGAGGTGAACCGGTCACCGGTCAGCTGCATACCGTCGCCGGAGTCGCCCGCGAACCGGATGACCACGCGGTCCAGCTTGGCGACTTCAGTGGGCCGGCTCGCCGACAGCACACCGTTGCCGTTCGTGCTCGTGCTCATGGGTCAGAGAATCCCTCTCTCCCGACAGGCCGCGTCTTCGTGGCCGGCTGGGCACACTTCCGCCGATACCTCCACCTTACTTGCTGTTCTGTGACGCGAATCGGCGGTGTGATCCCGGTTACCCGTAACTTACGGTAACATCTAGTTCCGCGTGGTGATCTTCGCCTGCATCGAGGCGAGCCGTTCCGCGAAGTCGGGGGAATTCAGCGACTTCACCTGCGGTTCGATCTCGGTGTCCACTGCGCGGGAATGCTCGGCCATGGTCGAGGTTTGCCGCATCGAGAACTTGGTCGCGAGGACCACCTCCCGCGGTGCGTCCGCCGCCGGTTTCGCCAGTTCCAGTGCCGCCTCCAGCAGGTCGTCGTGGTCGCCGTCCACGGTGCGCAACGTCAGCCCGGCCGCCTCGGCCGCCGCGGCGTCCAGCGACTGGCCGAACAACGTCATCGCCCGCGCCCGCTGGATACCCACCGCACGCTGCAGCATCCACGTGAATCCGCCGCCGGGGTGCAGGCCGAGTTCGAGGAACCGCGGGATGAACTTGGCGCGCGGGCCGGCGAGGCGGACGTCCGCGGCGAGCGCGAGGTTCAGCCCGGCGCCGACGGCAGGGTCGTCGACCGCCGCGATCGTCGGCAGCGGCGACCGGGCCACGGCGAGAAAACCCTCGTAGACCGCCCGCAGTCCCTCCTCCTGCGCGCTGCCCAGCGTCGTCAGGTCGGCTCCGGCGCAGAACGCCGGCGGGGTGCCGGTGACGACCAGCGCGTGCACGTTCCGGTCCTGCTCGGCGTCGGCGACGGCCTGGGCCAGTTCGGTGGAAAGCGCCAGGGTCAGCGAGTTTCGCCGCTGCGGGGCGTCGACGGTGATCACCGCGACTCGTCCGCGCCGTTCGGCCACGATGCGTTCGGTCATGACGGCCATCATGTCGTGGGGTTGGGCGGGCGCTCAAGGAGACGGGACAGCACCACGGTGGACACCGTCCGGTCGACGATCTCCAGCCCGCGCACCCGCTCCAGCGCCATCTCCAGCTGGTGGATGTCGGCGGCCCGCAGGTGCACGATGGCGTCCGCCGCGCCGGTCACCGTGTACGCGGCGACCACCTCCGGCAGCGGCTCCAGCCGCGCCCGGATGCGCGCCGGGGAGATGTTGCCGCGGCAGTGCACCTCGACGAACGCCTCGGTGCCCCAGCCCAGCGCCTCCGGGTCGACCACCGCCGTGAAGCCGCGTAGCACGCCGGTCTCCAGCAGCCGGTCGACCCGGCGTTTGACCGCCGGGGCGGACAGCCCGACGACCTTCCCGATCTCGGCGTAGCTGGCGCGCGCATTCGTGACGAGGCACGAAACGATCTGCTGATCGAGGGTGTTCACACGCAATGTTTAGCAGGTGAATGAGCATGAAACAGCGATTGCTTGTCCCTGAATCGAGCCATACCGTGAACTCATGACGACTCGGGTTCCGACTACCCGCCGGTACCTCATGTGCCCGCCCCGGTTCTTCGCCGTCGAGTACGCGATCAACCCCTGGATGGACCCGACGCAGCCGGTCAGCGCCGAGCGCGCGATGGAGCAGTGGCGCGAGCTGCGCGACACCTACCGCCGCCTCGGGCACACGGTCGAGGAGATCGAGCCGCAGCCCGGGCTGCCGGACATGGTCTTCGCCGCCAACTCCGGCACCGTCGTCGACGGCCGGGTGCTCGGCGCCCGCTTCCGCGCCCCGCAGCGCACCGCCGAGGCCGAGCACTTCCGCCGCTGGTTCGTCGAGCACGGCTACCGCGACGTCGTCATGCCGTCGTACGTGAACGAGGCCGAGGGCGACTTCGCCTGGACCGGCCGGATGCTGCTGGCCGGCACCGGGTTCCGCACCGACCCCGCCGCGCACGCCGAGGCCCAGGAGGTGCTCGGGGTGCCGGTGCTGTCGCTGCGGCTGACCGACCCGCGTTACTACCACCTGGACACCGCGCTGTTCGTGCTCAGCGAGGCGACCGACACCACGCCGGCGCAGATCGCGTACTACCCGGAGGCGTTCTCGGCCGGCTCGCGCCGCGTCCTGGCGCGCCTGTTCCCCGACGCGGTGCTCGCGACGGCGGCCGACGCGGAGTGCTTCGGCCTCAACGGCGTGTCCGACGGGCGCAACGTGGTGCTGCCGGTGGAGGCCACGGAGCTGGCCGACCGGCTCGCGGCTCACGGCTACGAACCGGTGCTCGTCGACATCTCCGAGCTGCGCAAGGCAGGCGGCGGTCCGAAGTGCTGCACGCTGGAGATCCGCAAGTAGGTCGCGGGTCTCATTTCGGGCTCGGTGGGCGAAACGCGGACGGTGTCTGTAACAGGGCCTTCGCGTCTCCCGAATCAGGAGCATGACCACCTGCCGACTCTGTGGCTCGACACAGCTGGCCAGCGTCGTCGATCTCGGGGCGACTCCGCCGTGCGAGGCGTTCCTGACCGAAGCGCGACTGGACGAGTCGGAAAATACCTTTCCGTTGCACCTGCGGGTGTGCACGGACTGCTGGCTCGCGCAGATCCCGCCGTTGATCACGCCGGAGGAAACGTTCACCGAATACGCGTACTTCTCGTCGTATTCGGAATCCTGGGTGGACCACGCGGGCCGGTTCGTCGCGGGTGCGGTGGACCGGCTGGGGCTGGACGGCGACTCGTTCGTCGTCGAGGTCGCCAGCAACGACGGGTACCTGCTCAAACACGTTGTGGCACAGGGCATCCGCTGCCTCGGCGTGGAGCCGTCGGTGAACGTCGGCCAGGCCGCCCGGGACGCGGGCGTGCCGACGCTGACCGCGTTCCTCGGGCCGGAGACCGGCGCGGCCGTCCGGGCCGGGCACGGGCCCGCGGATCTGGTGGTGGCCAACAACGTCTACGCGCACATCCCGGACGTCATCGGCTTCACCAAGGGCCTGCGCGCGCTGGTCGCCGACGACGGCTGGGTGTCGATCGAGGTGCAGCACCTGCTCACGCTCATCGAGAAAACCCAGTACGACACGATCTACCACGAGCACTTCCAGTACTACACGGTGGCTTCGGCGCAGCGGGCGCTCGCTTCCGGCGGGCTGTCCCTTGTGGACGTCGAGCTGCTGCCGACCCACGGCGGCTCCATCCGGCTGTGGGCCCGGCCTGCCGAAGCAGCGGGTGACCCGAGCCACCGCGTGATCGACGTGCTGGCCCGGGAGAAGGCCGCCGGGCTGCACGAGCTCTCCGGTTACACCGAGTTCGCCGCGCGGGTCGCCCGGGTGCGCCGCGACCTGCTGCGGTTCCTCGTCGACGCGGCCGACGCGGGCCGCACGGTGGCCGGCTACGGCGCGCCGGGCAAGGGCAACACCCTGCTCAACCACTGCGGCATCCGGCCGGACCTGCTCGCCTACACGGTCGACCGCAACCCCTACAAGCACGGCCGGTTCACGCCGGGCACGCGCATCCCGATCCTGCCGCCGGACCGCATCGCCGCGGACCGGCCCGACTACGTCCTGGTCCTGCCCTGGAACCTGCGGGACGAACTGACCCAGCAGCTGTCCTACGTCGGGGAGTGGGGCGGCAAGCTGGTCTTCCCCATACCCCGCCTGGAGATCGTCGAGGTGAACCCAACGTGAAGGTCGTCCTGTTCTGCGGCGGGTACGGAATGCGGATGCGCGGCGGCACCGCCTCCGACGTGCCCAAGCCCATGGCGATGGTCGGTCCCCGGCCGCTGATCTGGCACGTGATGCGGTACTACGCGCACTTCGGGCACACCGAGTTCATCCTGTGCCTCGGCTACGGCGCCCACCACATCAAGGACTTCTTCCTCAACTACGAGGAAACCACCTCCAACGACTTCGTGCTGCGCGGCGGCAAGGCGGAGCTGCTGTCCACCGACATCGCGGACTGGACGATCTCGTTCGTGCAGACCGGCATCGAATCGCCGATCGGGGAACGGCTGCGCCGGGTCCGGGAGCACCTCGGCGGTGACGAGATGTTCCTGGCCAACTACGCCGACGTGCTCACCGACGCGCCGCTGCCGTCGATGATCGAGCGGTTCGCGAAGTCCGACGCGGGCGCGTCCATGATGGTCGTGCCGCCGCAGTCGTCGTTCCACTGCGTGGAGATGGACGAGGGCGGCCTGGTCGGGTCGATCACCGCGGTGAGCGAGATGCCGCTGTGGGAGAACGGCGGGTACTTCGTGCTGCGCCAGGAGGTGTTCGACCACATCCCGGAGAACGGCGACCTGGTCGCCGACGGGTGCGCCGAACTGGCCAAGCGCGGCCGCCTGCTGGCCTACCCCTACCGCGGCTTCTGGAAGCCGACGGACACCGTCAAGGAGCGGTACGCGCTGGACGAGGGCTACACGCGCGGGGTGCGCCCGTGGGCGCTGTGGGACAAGGACCGAGTGCCGGCGTGACCGGGCTGGTTCCGGAACGGATCGAGCGGATCGTGGTGCTCGGCGCCCACTGCGACGACATCGCGATCGGCGCGGGCGGCAGCGACATCGTCCTTGGTACGACCGGGAGGCGCGGTACGCGGAGGCCTTCCACGTCAGGAAGTTGTGTCTCCAGCTGGAGGGCTGAGCCATGCGTGTGCTGCTGACCGGGCACAAGGGGTACCTGGGCACGGTGATGGCCCCGGTGCTCGCCGCCGCCGGGCACGAGGTGATCGGGCTCGACTCCGGCCTGTTCGACGAGTGCGTGCTCGGCCCGAAGCCGCACGACCCGCCCGGGCACCGGGTGGACCTGCGGGACGTCACGCCGGCGCAGGTGTCCGGTGTGGACGCCGTGATCCACCTGGCGGCGCTGTCCAACGACCCGCTGGGCGCGCTGGCGCCCGAGCTGACCTACGAGATCAACCACGAGGCCGCCGTCCGGCTGGCCCGGCTGGCGAAGGACGCCGGGGTGTCCCGCTTCCTCTACGCCTCCACCTGCTCGGTCTACGGCGCTTCCGGCGGGGCGGATCTGGTGAACGAGGACGCGCCGCTGCGGCCGGTGACGCCGTACGCGGAGTCGAAGGTGCTCGTCGAGGACGATCTGCACGCGCTGGCCGACGACGGCTTCTCCCCGGTCTACCTGCGCAACGCGACCGCGTTCGGCTTCTCGCCGCGGCTGCGGGCGGACATCGTGCTGAACAACCTGGTCGGGCACGCGTGCCTGTCCGGTGAGGTGCTGGTGCTCTCCGACGGCACGCCGTGGCGGCCGCTGGTGCACGCGCGAGACATCGCGCGGGCGTTCACCGCCGCGCTGGAAGCACCTCGCGAAGCGGTGCACGACAAGGCGTTCAACATCGGCACCGAGCGCAACAACGTGACCGTCGCCGAGATCGCCGAGCAGGTCGTGGAGGCCGTGCCGGGCTCGCGGCTGCGGATCACCGGCGAGGCCGGCGCCGACCCGCGGTCCTACCGGGTCGACTTCTCCCGCTTCCGCGCCGCGATCCCCGGCTTCACCTGCGAGTGGTCGGTCAAGGACGGTGCGGTCGAGCTGGTCGAGGCCTACCACCGGCACGGGCTGACCCGCTCCTCGTTCGAGCGCAGCTTCACCCGGCTCGCGCGGCTGAAGCAGCACCGCGAGGCCGGCGCGGTCGACGACACCCTGCGGTTCGTGTGATCGGTGGCGGAGTAGTGCGATGGCGGTGACGGGAAAGCCCGGTCGGCACCGGCTGGTGCGCGGGTCACCGCTGCGCGCGATGGCGGGCCGGCTCAGCTGGGGCCTCGGCGACCAGGCGGTGTCCAGCCTCAGCAACTTCTTCGTCGGCGTCGTCGTGGCCCGCTCGCTCGGCGCGGCGGCGTTCGGCGTCTTCACGCTCGCCTGGGTGACCTACGGCGTGGTGCTCGGCCTGTCCCGGGGACTGGCGACGGATCCGCTGGCCGTCCGGTTCAGCGGGGTCGCGACCGACCTCTGGCGGGGCGCGGTGGCGCGCTCCACCGCGACCGCACTGCTCGTCGGGACCGGCACCGGTGTGGTGAGCGCGCTGGCGGGGATCGCGATCGGCGGCTCCGTCGGTGGCGCGTTCGTCGCGCTCGGCGTCATCCTGCCGGGCCTGATGCTGCAGGACAGCTGGCGGTTCGCGTTCTTCGCCTCCGGGCAGGGGCACAAGGCCTTCGTCAACGACCTGGTGTGGACGGCCGCCCTGGTGCCGGCGCTGGTCCTGGCGGTGCTGCACGGCAGCGTGGTCGGTTTCCTGCTCGCGTGGGGGCTGTCGGCGGCGGTCGCCGGGCTGTACGGCTACTGGCAGACGCGGATGACGCCGACCTGGACCGGGGCGCGCGCGTGGGTGCGCGAGCACCGCGACCTGGGCAGCCGGTTCCTCGCCGAGAACGTCCTGGTGGCCGGGTCCGGGCAGCTCCGCATGTACGGGCTGGGCGCGATCGCCGGGCTGGCCGACGTCGGCGCGGTCCGCGGCTCCCAGTTGCTGCTCGGGCCGTTCATGGCGGTCCTGATCGGGTTGTCGCTGGTCACCGTCTCCGAGGCGGCGCGGGTGGTCCGGGAGCGGCCGCACCGGCTCCGCCTGTTCGCCCTGCTGCTCGGCGGCGGTCAGGCCGCCGCCGCGATGGCGTGGGGCGTGGCGCTGATGGTGCTGCTGCCCGAGTCCGTCGGCCGCTACCTGCTCGGCGACGTGTGGGAGTCGGCCGCCGCGCTGATCCTGCCGGCCACGCTCGCCATCGCCGCCGCGAGCTTCACCACCGGCTCCTCGTCCGCGTTGCGGGCGCTCGGCGCGGCGGGCCGCGGCCTGCGCGCCGAGGTGGTCACGTTCGCGGGCTACGTCGGGGGCGGGTTGATCGGCGCCGCGCTGGGCGGCGCCCTCGGCTCCAGCTGGGGCGCCGTCGTCGGCAGCGTGCTCGGCGCCGCGGCGCGGTGGCTCGAACTGGAGGCCTGCCTCCGTGAACGCGATCCGGCCGTCACATCCGAGGAAATGAGGACCACATGACCGGCACACCCCGGCTGAGCATCGGACTGCCCGTCTACAACGGCGAGGAGTACCTGGCCGAGTCCCTGGAAGCGCTGCTCGGCCAGACGTACGAGGACTTCGAGCTCATCATCTCGGACAACGCCTCGACCGACGGCACCGCGGACATCTGCCGCCGGTTCGCGAAACAGGACTCGCGGATCCGGTTCATCCCGCTGGCGAAGAACATCGGCGCCGCGCCCAACCACAACTTCGTGTTCCGCGAGGCGCGCGGCGAGCTGTTCAAGTGGGCCTCGCACGACGACCTGTACGGGCGGGACCTGCTGCGGCGGTGCGTGGACGCGCTGGACGAGCACCCGGAGGTGGTCCTCGCGCACGCCGGGACGGCCATCATCGACGGCCCGGGCGGGGTGACCGCGCCGTTCGAGTACCGGCTCGCCACGGACTCCCCGCACCCGCCGGCCCGGTTCCGCGCGCTGCTGTTCGCCGACGGCGGTGACGACTTCTACGGGGTGATCCGCTCGGCCGCGCTGCGCCGGGTCCGGCCGCACGACAGCTACCACCACGCCGACCGGACCTTCGTCGCCGATATCGCGCTGCAGGGCCCGTTCCACCAGGTCCCCGAGCTGCTGTACTTCCGGCGCGACCACCCGGACCGCGCGGAGCGGGCCAACAAGACCATCCGGTCCCGCTGCGCGAACCTGGACCCGAAGCGCGCCGACCCGCTCCGGCACCCGACCGCCCGGCTGCTCGGCGGCTACGTGTGGGGCTGGATCCGGATCGTCCAGCGCGCGCCGATCACACCCGCGCAGCGCCGCGAGTGCTACCGCCACCTGGGCGAGTGGCTGGCCCGGCGCGCGCTGCGGCGGGAACCGTCGGAGGAGTTCGCCCGCGTCGAGAACGACCTGGACGCCGTGGTCGACTCGGTGGTGGCCGGGCGCGGGGGCGAGTGATGCGCGTCGGCGTCTTCGGCCTGCTGGGACAGGGCAACCTCGGCAACGACGGTTCCCTGGCCGCCCTGCTGGACCACCTGCGGCGGGCGCACCCGGACGCGGTCGTGGACGCCCTGTGCGGCGGCCCGGAGGAGGTCAGCGGGCGGTACGGCATCCCGGCGCGGCGGCTGCACTGGTTCCGCTCGGAGACGCTGCCGGCCAAGGTGCTCGGCAAGGTCGCGGACCCGCTGTGGATCGGCCGCTGGGTGCGCCGCCACGACGTGGTGATCGTGCCCGGCATGGGAGTGCTGGAGGCGACGCTTCCGCTGCGGCCCTGGGGGTTTCCCTACTCGCTGCTGCTGCTCGGGCTGACCGCCCGCCTCACCGGCACCAAGGTCGCGCTCGTCAACGTCGGCGCCGACGTGGTCCGCCAGCGCGCCACCCGGTGGGTGATCACGCGCGCCGCGCGGCTCGCGCACTACCGGTCCTACCGGGACGAGCACTCGCGGCAGGCGATGGCCCGCATGGGCGTCGACGTGCGCGCCGACGCGGTGTTCCCGGACCTGGCGTTCGGGCTGGCCGATCCCGAGCCCCGGCCCTCGTCCGGCGCGGTCGGCGTCGGGGTCATGTCCTTCCACGGCGGCAACGACGACCGGGCCCGGGCCGGCGAGATCAACCGCGCCTACCTGACTACCGTGAAGCGGTTCGTGCGCCTGCTGGCCGACGAGGGACGGCCCGTGCGGCTGTTCACCGGCGACGCCGCCGACGACGAGGTGGTCGCCGAGATCCTCGCCGACCTGCCGGACGTCGACGTCACCGCCGAACCGCCGGCCTCGCTGACCGACCTCATGCGCCAGATGGCCGAGGTGGACGTCGTCGTCGCCACGCGCTACCACAACGTGCTGTGCGCGCTGAAGACCGGGAAGCCGGCGATCTCGCTGGGCTACGCGCGCAAGAACGACGTGCTGATGGAGGCGATGGGGCTCGGCGAGTTCGCCCTGTCCGCCCGGGAGCCGGACTTCGACCGGCTGGTGCGGCGGTTCCGCGAGCTGCTGGACCGGCGGGAGGAGCTGGTCGCCGTACTGGGGGAACGCAATCGTGTGACGACCGAGCGGCTCGCGCACCAGTTCGCCATGATGTCCGAATCCGTCGTCGAAGGGAGCCGGCCGTGAAGGCCGTACCGGTACCCGGCATCGCCGGGGCGTGGTTGTTCGAACCGACACCGCACGCCGACGCGCGCGGGTTCTTCTCGCGTACGTTCGACCGCGAGGTCGTCGCCTCCGTGGGCATCGACCCGGACGGCTTCGCGCAGGACAGCCTGTCCCGGTCGGTCAAGGGCGTGATCCGCGGAATGCACCTGCGCTCCGGCGCCGGAGAGGCCAAACTGGTCCGGTGCTCCTACGGCGAGGTGTTCGACGTCGTGGTCGACCTGCGTCCGGACTCGCCGACCTTCCGCAACACCGAGTACTTCCAGCTCTCCGGCGACACCCAGGTCAGCGTGTACGTGCCGGCGGGCTGCGCGCACGGCTTCCAGGCGCTGACCGACCCCGCCGACGTCTCCTACCGCATCGACCGGCCGCACGACCCGTCCGAGGACGTCACCATCGCCTTCGACGACCCGGACCTGGCCATCCCGTGGCCGCTGCCGGTCACCCTGACCTCCGACCGCGACCGGCGCGCGCCCGCGCTCGCCGAAGTTCTGAAGACCCTGAGGTGACAGTCATGGACGCCCAGTTCCTGCCCAGGTCCACCGAGCTCAACGAGCGCCTGCACCAGCTCGTGCCCGGTGGCGCGCACACCTACGCCAAGGGGGAGGACCAGTACCCCGAGGGGCTGGCGCCGGTCATCTCCCACGGCCGCGGCGCGCACGTGTGGGACGTGGATGGCAACTCCTACATCGAGTACGGCTCCGGGCTGCGGTCGGTGAGTCTCGGGCACGCGCACCCGCGGGTGGTCGAGGCCGTGCGGCGCGAGCTGGACCGGGGCAGCAACTTCGTGCGGCCCTCCACCGTCGAGCTGGCCGCGGCCGAGAAGTTCCTGGCGACCGTGCCGACCGCGGAGATGGTCAAGTTCGCCAAGAACGGCTCGGACGTCACCACCGCCGCGGTCCGGCTCGCGCGGGCGGCGACCGGGCGGCGGGTGGTCGCGATCTGCGCCGACCAGCCGTTCTTCTCCACCGACGACTGGTTCATCGGCACCACCGGCATGCCGGCCGGGATCCCGGACGAGATCGCCGCGCTGACCGTGCGGTTCCCGTACGGCGACCTGGCCGCGACCGAGGAGATCCTGCGGCAGCACGACGTGGCGTGCCTGGTGCTGGAGGCCGCGAGCGCGGTCGAGCCGCCGCCCGGGTACCTGGAGGGGCTGCGTGCGCTGGCCGACGCCTACGGCGTGGTGCTGATCTTCGACGAGATGATCACCGGTTTCCGCTGGTCGGAGGCGGGCGCGCAGGGCTACTACGGGGTGACGCCGGACCTGTCGACGTTCGGCAAGGCCCTGGGCAACGGGTTCGCGGTGTCCGCGCTGGCCGGCAAGCGGGAGCTGATGGAGCTGGGCGGGCTGCGGCACACGCGCGAGCGGGTGTTCCTGCTGTCCACCACGCACGGCGCGGAAACCCACTCGCTGGCCGCGGCGATGGCCGTCATGGACACCTACGTCCAGGAGGGCATCGCGGCGCGGCTGCACGCGCTCGGCGAGCGCCTGGCGTCCGGGGTGCGGGACGTGGCGGCGGCGATGGGCGTCGGCGAGCACGTCGTGGTGCGCGGCCGGGCGAGCAACCTGGTGTTCGGCACGCTCGACGAGCAGCTGCGGCCGTCCCAGCCGTACCGGACGCTGTTCCTGCGGCAGCTGGTCGCCGGGGGTGTGCTCGGGCCGTCGTTCGTGGTGAGCAGCGCCCTGACGGAGGCCGACATCGACCGGACGGTGGACGTGGTGGCCCAGGCGTGCACCGTGTACCGGAAGGCGCTGGACGCCCAGGACCCGACGCCGTGGATCGGCGGCCGCTCGGTCAAGCCGGTGTTCCGGCCGTACGCCTGACGGGGGGCGTCCGGCGTAACAGGGCGGTGGTCGTCCGCGACCCCCTGGTGAAGCCACCAGTTCCGGGAGGGCCGCCATGCGTGTACGGGCATCCGACATCTCGGCTCGCACCATCGGTGACGAGACGATCGTGCTCAGCCTGTCGACCTCGAAGTACTTCACCATCACCGGGGTCGGCACGCGGCTGTTCGAGCTGCTCGCCGAGGAGCGGTCGGTCGAGGACCTGGTCGGCGTGATCACCAGCGAGTACGAGATCGACGCGGACACCGCGCGCCGTGACATCGAGACCTTCCTCGGCCGGCTCCGCGATGCCCAGCTCCTCCACTGAGGCGCCGCCGCGGCTGTCCACACTGGACATCGCGGCCGGTCAGCCCCTCGGTGCCGCCCCGTTTCCGCTCGGCGTGCCCACGGACCCGGTGCGCGCGCTGCGGACCGCCCTGCGACCGGCGTTGCGGCGCGAGCCGTGTGTGATCGCCTTTTCCGGTGGGCGGGACTCGTCGGTGCTGCTGGCGGTCGCGGCCGATCTCGCCGCGCGCGAGGGGCTCGCGCCGCCGATCGCGCTGACCTTCCGCTACCCCGGTGACGCGGCCGCGGACGAGTCGGCCTGGCAGGAGGCGGTGATCCGGCACGTCGGCGTGGACACCTGGGTGCGCCGGGACATCGCCGGTGAGCTGGACCTGATCGGACCGCTCGTGCGGCCGGTGCTGCGTGCGCGCGGCCCGGTCTATCCGGCGGCGCTGGGCAACACGATGCTGCTCGCGTCGCACGCGCCGGGCGGCAGCCTGGTCACCGGCAACGCGGGGGACGAGGTGCTCGGCGGGCACCGGCTCGGAACGCTGCGTGCGGTGGCGCGCCGTCGTGGCCGCGGGGTGACCGGGGCCGATTGGGCGCGGTTCGCCGTGAGCGCGGCGCCCGCGTTCGCTCGTCGCCGGATCGCGCGCCGGTCGCTGCCGATGCCGTGGCTGCGGCCGGATCCGCGCCGCGTGGTGTGGCGCGCGGCCGCGGACCGCCCGTTGCGGTGGGAGACCAGCGTGCGCACCGCGTTGGCGACACGCGCGTTCGCGGTGGGATTCCGGACGCGGGCCGACGCGGCCGCGGAGTACGGCTGCGAGCTGGTGGAGCCGTTCGCCGATCCGTCGTTCGTCGCGTCCTACGCGGCTACCCGGCCGATGACCCGCGCGGCGGGCACCCGGCTGGTGGCCGACGGGCTGCTGCCGGAGGCCGTCCTCGCCCGGCGGGACAAGGCGCGGTTCAACGCCTCCCGCTTCGGGGCGCGCTCGCGTGAGTTCGCGCGTGACTGGGGTGGCACCGGTGTGGACGAATCGCTGGTCGACCCGGACGCGCTGCGGGCCGCGTGGCTGGCCGACGAGCCGCCGGCCGCCACCGCGATGCTGTTGCAGCAGGCCTGGCTGGCGGAGGCGACATGAGGTGGCGGCGACGGGCCCGGCTGGCCTGGGAGGTGCTGCGGGCGCTTCCGCCGATGGTGCGGATCGAGCTCGGCCTGCGGCGCTCGGACCTGCGGGAAACCTGCCGCCGGTTGGGGGTGCGCTGCGATCTGACCAGCACGGAACCACCCTCGGACGAGCTGCCGGTGCTGCCGCGGTGGTCGCGGGCGCCCATCCGGGCCTCGTACTTAGTGGTGTCGCGGTGGCCGGCCGGGGACACCTGCCTGCGCCAGTGCCTGCTCATCGGGCACCGGTTGCGGGACCTGGAGCCGGTGCTGCGGATCGGCGTGCGGCGTGCGGACGGCCGGTTCGCCGCGCACTCGTGGCTGGAGATCGACGGCAAGGCGCTGGACCCCACGGCGGCCCGGTACGCGGTTCTCGGATCGGCGGGGTGACCACAATGGACTTCACCTACCGGGCCCACGGGCTGACCGTCTGGAGCGACGTCGAGCTGGCGCTGCCACCCGGCGACGGCGGCGAGCCGGATCTGGTGCTGCGCCGGGGGCCCGATCACGCGGTGCCCCGGGCGGAGCTGCCCGGTCGCTGCCTGGCCGAGCTGGCGAAACCGGACGGGCGGGTGTTCTACACGCTCGCCACGGACGGGAACCGGACCGTGCTGCGGTACCCGTCGCTGTGCGAGTTCGCCGGCGACCCGCTGCTGCGTGAGGTGACCTACCACCTGGACCCGTCGGCCGATCACGGGTTGCTGACCGTGCTCGCGACGGGCGCGCTGCTGGCCGTGCACCTGACGCTGAACTCGCACCTGGTGCTGCACGCGAGCGCCGTGCGGGTCGACGAGCGGGCACTGGCGTTCGTGGGTGCGTCCGGGATGGGGAAGTCCACGCTCGCGGCGGCGTTGTGCGGGCTCGGGTGCGATCTGGTGGCCGACGACGTGCTGCGCGTCGATGCCGGCGGGATCGTGTACCCGGGGAGCACGGAGAACCGGCTGCGGATGGCCGCGCGCGGACTGGCGGACGAGGCCGCCGAGGAGGACGTGCGGCCGACCGCCGACGGTCGGCTGGCGTTGCGGTCCACCGTGTCCACGAACGCGTTGCCGCTGGCCGCGTGCGTGATCCCGCGGCCAAGTCGGTCCGTTGTGGACGTTTCGGTGGAGCGGCTGGCCGGGGCGCGGGCGTTCGTGCGGATGAGCCAGTTCCCGCGGGTGCTGGGCTGGCGCGATCCGGCGGTGATGGACTTCGCGTTCCAGCGGCTGGCCGATCTGGTGGCGGAGGTGCCGGTGTTCGAGGCGACGGTGCCGTGGGGGCCGCCGTTCCGCGACGAGGTGCTCAACACCTTGGCGGCCCTCACCTAACCCCACACGCGAGTCCCACGTTCCCGCACGCGAGTCCCACGTTCCCGCACGCGAGTCCCACGTTCGGGCATGCGTGTCCCACGTTCCTGCGCGCGTGTTCCACGTTCGGGTGCGCGAGTTCGCCGATCGCCCCGCGCGCCGGCAGCGGCGAAGTCGCGTGCCTGAGTGTGGGACTCGCGTGCTTGAGTGTGGGACTCGCGTGCTTGAGTGTGGGACTCGCGGGTGGGTCAGCGGTAGGCCGCTGACTGGAGGCGGTACAGCTCGGCGTACTGGCCGGCGCGGGCCATCAGCTCGTCGTGCGTGCCGCATTCCACCACGCGGCCCGCGTCGAGCACGTAGATCCGGTCGGCCATGCGGGTGCTCGAGAAGCGGTGCGAGATCAGCAGCGCGGCCCGCCCGCCGAGCATGGCCCGGACGTCGGTGAACAGCTCGTGCTCGGCGCGCGGGTCGAGCGCCGCGGCGGGTTCGTCCAGCACCACCAGCGAGGTGTCCCGGTACAGCGCCCGCGCCAGCGCGACCCGCTGCCACTGCCCGCCGGAGAGGTCGAAACCCTCGTCCAGGTCCCGGCCGAGCATCGTGTCCAGGCCGTGCGGCAGCTCGCGCGTCACGCCGAGCACGCCCGCGCGCCGGGCCGCGTCGTGCACCGACTCCTCGTCGGCGGGGCGGTCGCCGTCGCTGATCGTGATGTTGTCGCGCAACGTCATCTGGTACCGCACGAAGTCCTGGAAGATCACCGTCACCGACGCGCGGATGTCGGCGGGCGGGGCCTCCGCGCCGTCCCAGCGGCGCGTGCCCCGGTCCGGGTCGTACAGCCCGGCGACGATCTTGGCGAGCGTCGTCTTGCCGGAACCGTTCTCGCCGACCAGCGCGACCACCTCGCCCGCGCCGATCTCGATGTCCACCGAGTCGACCGCGGGCCGCTCCTGCTCGGGGTAGCGGAAGCCGACGTCCCGCAGCACGACGCCCCGCCGCAGCGGCCGCTTTTCCCCGGCGGCGGTCGAGCGCGGGGCCGACGCGACGAACCGTTCGAGGTCGGCCAGGAACGGCGCCGATTCGAGCAGCCCGCCGACCGAGGTGAACAGCGTGCCGAGCTGGCTGCTCAGCAACCGCACCGCGATCGCGGCCGCGCCCGCCGCGGGCAGGTCGATCCGGCCGCTGCGCACCAGCCCGACGATCGGGCGCAGCGCGGCCGTCAGCGACAGCGCGACACCGATCGTGGTGAGCCCGGCGATCAGCTGGCGCCGCCGGACCTGCTGCCGCAGCGCGCCGTTGATCTCGGTGTTGAGCTCGGCGTGCCGCGCCCGCAGCGGTTTCGTCGAGTGGAACGCGCGCAGCTCGGCCGCGTACGGGCGCTGGGTGAGCAGCTGGCGCAGGTAGTTGCGGCGGCGGAACAGCGGCGTCAGCCGGTGGGCGAACGCGAACTCGGTGCGGCTGGCCCACCGCGCGAGCAGCACCGCGGGCAGCCCGGCGGCGAGCAGGACCGGCACCAGCAGCGGTTCGACCCCGATCAGCACCGCCGACATCGTGACCACCCCGAGCAGGCTCCCGGTCAGCCCGAGCAGCGCGGTGGTCACGGCGAACGGCCGGGTCAGCGCGTTCTGCTGGACGCGTTCCAGCGACGTGGCGAAGCCGGCGGACTCGTAGGTCACCAGGTCCGCGCGGGCGGTGGTGTCCAGCACCCGGTCCCAGACCCGCTGCGAGACGCGTTCGCCGAGCAGCCGGTGCTGCTGGGTCTGCAGGGCGCCGACCGAACCGGACAGCGCGGTCATGAACGCCAGTGCCAGCAACGAAACGGTGAGGCCGAAGCGCGCGTGTTCCGGCTGCAGCAACGCGTCGAAGGTGAGCTTGCTCGCCGCGACCACGCCGAGCGCGCCGAGTGCGCCGATGATCTGGTAGACCGCCGCGGTGGCCGTGCCGGCGCGGTCGGCCGCCGCGACCTCCCGCGCCGCGGCCGTGATCAACCGCGGCGTGGCCGCGATGCGTCTGATCCCCACCGCCGAATCGTACCGCCGGGGAAACGAATTCCCGGAATTGTTCCGGTACCGGTTGGACAACTTCACCAGCACATTCTCCGGGCGGTTGTAACGGAATGGGTCATTCGGGCGAATCCCGGTCGAGGTCCTTCGGCTCTCCTTCGTCGACGAGCAACGGAAAGGAGTGACATGAAGAAAGAATACGCCGCGCCGGGCATCGACGACATCGGCACGTTGTCCGAGCTCACGCTGGGTCAGTCGGCGGGAACGCGGCTCGACGCCGATTTCGCCGCCGGCACCCTCTTCGGTGATCTGACCTTCTCGTGACACGGGTTTTCCCGTTCCGGCCAGTAGTGGGGGGAGGTGAACACATGCGCGAGCCCTACACCACCCCGGAAATCACCCTGTTGGGTTCGGTGATGGACTTGACACAGCAAAACCTGTTCGGTTCGTCCCCGGACAACCTGACGTGGGCGATACCGATCCTCGGCGATCGCGACGCGTATTCGTGATGGTTTTCCCGGTCGCGGGGACAGGTGGTCGGGTGATCGCCTGTCCCCGTCGGCCGGCTGTGCGGAAGTGAGCACCCGGTGACGCTGTACACAATGGACCGACTGGAGATCGCGGGCGGCTGGATCAACGGGTACGACCTCATCCCGTTGCCGCTGGGCGATCCGGGCGAGCCGCGGCGGGTGCTCGACCGGATCCTGCTCGGGCACCTGACGCGCACGCCGTGCCTGGTCGCCTTCTCCGGCGGCCGCGACTCCTCGGCGCTGCTGGCCGCGGCGGTGGCGCTGGCCCGGCGCGAAGGGCTGCCGCCGCCGGTGCCGATCACGCTGCGGTACCCGGCCGCGCCCGCGTCGGACGAAACGTCGTGGCAGGACGCCGTGCTCGCGCACCTCGGGGTCACCGAACGCATCGTGCTGACCGTGGGCGACGAGCACGATCCGGTCGGTCCGATCGCGACGGCGGTGCTGCGGCGGCACGGGCTGGTGTGGCCGCCGAACTTCGCGCCGACCTGGCGGATGATGGACGCGGCCCGCGGTGGCGTGCTGCTGACCGGCGAGGGTGGCGACGAGGTGTTCGGGCTGAAGCGGATCA
Organism: Amycolatopsis thermalba; assembly: GCF_003385215.1. Classification (GTDB taxonomy): domain Bacteria; phylum Actinomycetota; class Actinomycetes; order Mycobacteriales; family Pseudonocardiaceae; genus Amycolatopsis_E; species Amycolatopsis_E thermalba. The sequence continues at coordinate 19,750 of NZ_PQHW01000034.1, forward strand.
CGCCGCTGACCAAGGTGCTCAAGGCGCGCGGGCGGGTCCGGGCCCGGGTGTTTCCGGATGCGGTGCGTGCGCTGGCGCCCGCGTCCGTGCGGCGGCGGGCGGCGCTGCGCGCGAGGTACCGGCGCCCGTGGCTGCGGCCCGCGGCGGAGGAGGTGCTCGCGGAACGGGACGCGGCGGACGCGGCGGCGTACGAGTTGCACGCCGGCCGGCACGCGTGGCAGTTCACGACGCGCCGCTGCGCGCGGCTGGGCTACCGCACGGTGCGCGCGCTGGGGTCCGAACTGGACTGCCGGTACGTGCAGACCTTCGCCGAGCCGGACTTCGTGGCGGCGATCGCGCGGGCCGCCGGGTTCTGGGGGTGGAGCGGCCGGACGGCCACGATGCGTGACCTCTTCGGCGACCTGCTGCCCCGCGAAATCCTGGAACGCACCAGCAAAGCGGACTTCACGGGCGCGGTGTTCACCGACCGGACACGCACGTTCGCGCGCGCGTGGACCGGTCGCGGGGTGGACGAGGAGCTGGTGGACCCGGCGGCGCTGCGGGACAACTGGCTCGCGCCGAGCCCGCACGCGCCGTCGATGACGCTGCTGCAACAGGCCTGGCTGGCGACCAGCGGTTGACTCGCGGAATCCCGCGCGGCGACAGCCGGCGGAGTTCACCGGCTCACCGGGACCCGGTGGGCGAGCCCTTCCGCACCTCGCGCAGGGCGTAGGTGAACCGGCTCAACGGGCTCCGGTGCCGGGCGGCCGTGTAGCTCGCGTCCGGGAAGACCAGCGCCCGCAGGTACGCGGGCTTGTCGCGCCACGGCAGGACCCGCAGCGTCGCCACCGCCTGTGCCGCGAACGTCTTGTCCGGTGTCGTGTGCAGGCCGAGCCACGATTCGTCCCGCCGGCACGGCACGTAACCGACCGCCCAGTGGGCCAGCTCGCCCGGGACCTTGATCCCGAGCAGCCGCACCGTGTCGGCCACCGCGGCGGCCACCACCGCCTCCGCGCCCCACGACGCGGCCGTCCGCCGCACCGGCTCCGGGTTCCCGTCCACCACCCGCAGCATCTCCGCCACGTCCCGCAGCGAACCGAGCCGCAGCGGCCAGTCCCCGAGTGCGGCGTGGTAGCAGGCGTGCAGGAACCGGTTCGGCAGCGACAACGCCCGCACCGCCCGCCCGCCGATCGCGAACTCCTGCCCCGCGTCCCACACCGCGTCCAGGTCGACCCGCCGCCCCCACGGGCCCAGCACGAACGTGCGGTGCAGGTCCAGCTCGTACCCGGCGGGCGGGCGCAACGTCATGCCCTTGTCGAACCGCCGGTCGAACCCCGGCCGCGGCTCGGCGAGCGTCCGCCGGAAACCCGCCGTCGCGAGCACCGCCACCGTCCGGTCGATGTCCCCGGCCCGCACCAGCACGTCGAGGTCGTTGAACGACCGCAGCGCCGGATCGGAGTAGTCCAGGTGCGCCACGGCCGTCCCCTTCAGCACCCGCGCCTCGATGCCCGCCCCGGTCAGCAGGTCCAGGATCCGCAACAGCTCGTGCTCCAGCACCAGCACCCGCATCTGGTTGGTGGCGTGCGCGGAGGCCGCCTCCCGCGCCTGCGCACCGGTCGCCGGGAACGCGCCCGCGGCGATCGCCGCGGTCAGCAACCCGGTCATCCGGTGCTTCCGCGCCGCCGCCAGCAGCCCCGGCCAGTCCTCGGCGCGCACCGGTCGCGCGGGCATGGCCCGGTCGGTCCCCGGCAGGCGATACGCCGCGGCGGCGAGCAGCGCCGCCGGGTACTCGCGTTCGTCACACAGCCTGCGGCCCATCCGGCTCTCCGCTCATCCGTCTCCAGATCCGGTCGATCAGCCCCGCCGTCGCCGGGACGACCGCCACCGCGGCGCAGAACCCGCCGATCGTGTCGGTCGCGTAGTGGGCGTTCAGCCCGACCTGCGCCCACGCCGCGTAGGAGCCGGTCACCAGCGCGCACGCCAGCACAACCACCGGACCCGCGCGCCACCGCCGGGCCAGCGGCAGCGCCACCACCAGCGTCACCGCCGTGACGAACGCCGTGTGCCCGCTCGGATAGGACAGGTGGATCACGTGGATCGTCCGGTCCGTCAACGGTTTCCCGAGCGTGGTCACCGCGACCGTCAGCCCGGGACCGGCGATCGCGAGCGCCAGCACACGCCACCGCCGGAGCACCGTGAGCGTCACCGCCAGCAGCACCGTCAGGACCATCGATCCCCTGGGCTCACCGAAGAAGTCGATCGCGATCGCCGCCGACCAGGCGGCGTCGACCGACTCGGTCGCGGCCGGCTGCACCCACGCGTCGAACCACCCCGGCTCGCTGTGGCCGGCGTAGAGCACGCCCAGCAGCACGACGACCAGCGCGGCGGCGACCGCGACCGGGTTCAGCACCCGTGCCGCGGGGGCGGGCAGCAGCGGTGGGTTCCGCCGCGGCACGAGTGATCTCCGCAGCCCAGTCATCGCGTCCTGGCCAGCAGGATCCAGTCCGCGGTGATCTCGGCCTCCGTGAAGTGCTCGGCGAGGTAGGCGCCGTAGACCTCGCGCAGCGCGGTGACGGTCTCCGCGCAGCAGCCCTGGCCCTCGGTCAGGCGCGGGATCATCACCCAGTCCACGTTGCCGAAGGCCCGGTCCGCGTCCGGGTGCACGGAGCGGTCGAAGCTGATGCCGACGTCCCACCACAGCGGGCCGCCGGTCGCGGGCGGCAGGGACAACGCGAACGAGAACGGGTTCGCCAACGCGATCGTCGCCACCGTGTCCGCGGGCCCGGCGTGCCGCCGCAGCAACGCCACGCCGTCGTTGATCATCGCCGGGACGGCGTTCGCTGTGCGGTACGCGGTCTGCCACTGCGCGTCGGCGGGAACCACGAAGTCCCGCAGGCCCGGAGCGGCCATGCGCTGGCTCGCCGGCGGAGCCGCCACGTAACCGTGCTCGCTCGCGGCGCGGCCCAGCGCCAGGGTGTCCTTCCCGGCGATCGGCCCGGCGGTCGCGGTCGCCGGGGCCGCCACCCCCGCGAGCACCAGCGCCGGGGTCCGCACCTTCGGCGCGAGGACCACCAGGAGCAGCAGCGGGAGAACCACCAGCGCAGGCAGATCGCCGTGCTCGGCGGTGTTGGCCGAGGCCACCAGCACGCTGGACACCCACACGTATCCGGCGGCCACGGCCGTCTTGAGGATCGGGCGCGAAGGCAGCTCCAGCCGGCGTGCCCGGAGGATCAACGCGACGACGACGGCCGCGGTGAGCAGCAGCACCGGGGCGGTGTAGGCGGCGCTGCGCATCAGCATCCCGAGCCGTTGCCCGCCCTGGGAACCGCCGGCGTGCACGAGGTCGGCGAGGTAGCCGGCGATCCCGATGCCGAACGTCAGCCGCATGACGACCGCGACGCCGAGGAAGGCCGCGACCGCGGCGGCGCCGAACCGGAGGTTGCGGGGCAGCGTGCCCAGCACGAGACCGACCACGACCGCGGCCGCGCCGGCCGCGAAGAAGTTGGCCTTGCAGTAGAACATCAGCCCCAGCAGGAAACCGAGCACGAGCCCCTCGGCGACCGCGCGCCGCGTGGTGAGCGGCGCACGCGGCCGGATCAGCACGAGCAGCAGCAGCGTCGCGTACAGCACCCAGCCGTAGCGGTTGTAGAGCATCGCGTACGTGGTGGTCCACGGCGAATACCCGAGCGGGCGGGGCGTGACCACCAGCAGCGCCAGGAAGACCGTGAACCCGGCCGCGTGCACCGCGGGCAGCCGCCGGCGCGCGACGAACCAGGCCAGCGGCGCGGTGATCGCGAGGAAGAGCGCACCGGCGTAGACCACCGCGGTCAGCGACGGGACCGCCTGCACCTTCATCCCCAGGCTGACCAGCCCGTACACCAGCGGCCCGATCGGGTTCTCGAAGTCGGTGCTGGGCACCTGACCCCCGGTCATCCGGTAGGCGCCGTCGAGCAGGATGAACACGTCCCAGGGCGCGGACATCGGCGCCGGTCCGGACCACAGCCACACCCCGCCCAGCCCGGCGACGAGCACGAGCGTCACGACCGGCCAGAGCCAGGGTCGCCGGTCGCGGCGGTCCGCGGGCTCCGCCGCGACGCGCGCGTCGATGGCCGGTTTCGTCATCGGGTCAGCTCCAGATGTCGCGGTGCACGTTGAAGATGACCCGGGACCCGAGCCGCTCCAGTTTGATCGGCAGTTCCTTCATCGTGGCCAGCCGCGAGCGCACCGCCCGCTGGTGTTCCAGGGGGCAGCTGACCAGCAGGAACCCGCCGCCGCCCGCGCCGGTCACCTTCGCGCCGGACGCGCCCGCCGCCAGTGCCGCGTCCACGGCCTCGTCGATCTGCCGGTTCGACACCCCGGACGCGAGCGAGCGCTTGGCCTCCCAGCTCTTGCGCAACGCGGTGCCCAGCGCGGACAGGTCGCCGCCACGCAGGCCGTCCGCCGCCTCGCCCGCGAGGTCGCGCAGCTGGCCCAGCTGCGGCAGCCGGTCGCCGACGTTCGCGTTCTGCTCGCCCAGGATCGTGTTCGCGCTGCGGGTGATGCCGGTGAAGAACAGCATCAGCTCGTCCTGAAGCTTCCGCCAGTCCGCGCGCGGCAGGTCGATCCGTTCGACGCCGACCGCGTCGCCGGGCCCGAACTGCAGGTCGCACAGCCCGCCGTAGGCAGCCGCGTACTGGTCCTGCCTGCCGATCGGTTTGCGGCAGCGGTCGATCTCGATCGCGCACGCCCGGTCGGCCAGCTCCGCGGCGGTCACCTGCCTGCCCTGGTAGGCGAACAACGCGTGCAGCAGCCCGACGGTCACCGAGGACGACGATCCGAGCCCGGACCCGGCGGACGGGATGTCGGCCAGCGTGGTGATCTCCACGCCGCTGCGCACCCCGGTCATGTGCATGGCCTCGCGCACCAGCTCGTGCTCCAGGTCCTCGACCCGGGAGACGATCTCCTTGCGCGAGTAGTTGACGTAGATCTCGTCGTCGAAGCGCTGCTTGACCACGACGTAGACGTACTTGTCGATGGCCGCGTTGAGCACCCGGCCGCCGTGTTCGCGGTAGTAGCCGGGCAGATCGGTCCCGCCACCGACGAGCCCGATGCGCAGCGGGGTCTGGGTGATGATCACGACGCTCGCCTGCCTTGCCATTCGTCGCGGGCCCGGTCCAGCGCCGCGGGGGTGCCGATGTCGAGGAACCACGCGTCGCCGAGGGAGACCACGCGCGCGTGCCCGACGAGCTTGGGCAGCAGGTGGTAGCCGATGTCGGCGGGCGGCGGCCCGATCAGGTCGAGCACGGCGGGGGAGAACGCGTACATCCCGGCGTTCGCCAGATCACCGGACGGCGTGGCCGGCTTCTCGGTGAAACCCGTGACCAGGCCACCGGAAACGGTCAGGATCCCGCACCGCGTGGGATCGGGGGCGTGGAACACCGACAGCGTGGCGATGGTCCCGCCGGTGCGATGCGCGTCGATCAGGACCCGCGGGTCGAAGTCGGTGAGGTTGTCCGCGTTGAGGGCCAGGAACATGTCCTCGCCCGCGACGAACGAGCGGTTGGCCCACAGCGTGCCCGCGCTGCCGAGCAGTTCCGGTTCCTCGACGGTGTGCACGACCGGGCCACCGCGCCGGACCGCGAGGTGCGCCCGCACCAGCGGGGCCAGGTGGTGCAGGTTGACCAGCACCTCGTCCACCCCGGCGGCGGCGAGCGCGTCGAGCCAGATGTCCAGCATCGGCCGCCCGCCGATCTCGACCAGGCACTTGGGCGTGTGGTCGGTCAGGGGTCGCAACCGCGTCCCCAGCCCGGCCGCGAGCAGGAACGCCTTCACGTCCCCGCCTTGCGCACCACGCCGAGCGACCGCATCTTGGCGTCCGCCTCGGCGAGGATCTCGTCCAGGCCCGGCATGTCCCGCAACCAGTCGGCGTACTCGGCCACCGAGTCCGCGGGAGTCCGCTTCGGGGACCAGCCCAGCTGTTCGAGCGCGTCGATGTCGGAGGTGATGTGCCGGGTGTCGCCGAAGCGGTACTCGCCGCTGATCCGGCCCGGCCGGTCCGATCCGTACTGGCGGCGCACGATGTCGGCGAACTCCTGCGTGGTGTAGCCGGTTCCGCCGCCGACGTTGAAGACCCGCCCGGCGGCGCGGTCGTCGGCGAGCACCAGCACATTCGCGTCGACCACGTCGTGGATGTTCACGTAGTCGCGGATCGCCTGCCCGTCCTCGTACAGCGTCGGCGCGCCGCCCAGCAGGTAGTGCAGGTTGAAGATGCGGCACGCGCCGGAGTAGGCGTTGTAGACCGACTGCCGCGGGCCCTGGACGATGCTGTAGCGCAACGCGGCGGTCGGGATTCCGTAGCGGCGCCCGAGGTTGACCGCCACGACCTCCTCGCCGTGCTTGGACATGCCGTAGGCGTTCTGCGGGTTGGCGATCCGCTCCGGTGTGGGCAGCATCGCCAGCGGCTCGCCGCACACCGCGCAGCCGAGGTCCCAGTGCCCCGCCCGCAACGCCGCCTCGGGCCGCATGTCCGGCGTCTGCTCGCCGTGCGCCGCGCACCGGTAGAGCCCCTCGCCCATCGCGGCCTGCGAGGACGCCACCACGATCCGGGCCAGGTCCAGCTTCTCGGCGACCACGATCTCGTAGATCATCGCCGTGGACGTGACGTTGACGTCGGTGAACTTCGCGAAGTCCGGCAGGTAGTCCTGGTAGGCGGCGAAGTGGTAGACCGCGTCGGCGCGGCGCAGCAGGTTGCGCATCAGATCGCGGTTGCGCACGTCGCCCTCGTAGAACTCCACGCCGGGCGTCAGGTGGTTCGGTTTCCCGTCGCGGTGCACCGGCGCGGCCAGCACGTCCAGCACGGTCACCTCGTGCCCCAGCTCGACGAGCCGGTCGCAGGTGTGCGATCCGATGAACCCGGCGCCGCCGGTGACCAGGATCCTCATCGCGCGTGCACCTCCCGGTACACGTCGAGCGTGCGCGCGGCGGTGGCCGCCCAGGTGAACTCGCCCGCGCGTTCCGGTCCGCGGGCGCGCAGCCGCTCGCCCTCCGGGCCGCAGGCCTTGACGATCGCGTCGGCGATCGAGCCGGAGTCCGCCGGATCGGCCAGCAGCGCCGCCCCGCCCGCGGTTTCCGGCATCGCCGTCACGTTGGAGGTGACCACCGGGCACGCCGAGGCCATGGCCTCCAGGATCGGCAGGCCGAACGTCTCGTTGTGCGACGGGTACACGAACACGTCGGCCGCGCGGTAGAAGTGCACGGTCTCCTCCAGCGGCACCCCGCCGACCCACACGATGTCGCCGGCCACGCCGAGCCGCGCGGCCAGCGCCTTGAGTTGCCCGACGTACTCGACGTCCCGGCCGGGGCCCACGACGACCAGCTGCCGGTCCCCGAGGTCGGATTTCGCGGCGGCGAACGCGCGGATCAGGCCCTCGCAGTTCTTGTACGGCCACAGCGACGACACGAACAGCACGAACTGCCTGGTCACGCCGTAGCGCCGGGACACGTGGGCGAACGCCTCGTCCCGGTCGCCGGGGCGGAACAGGTCGTGGTCCACCGCCTCCGGGATGAGCCGGATCTTCGCCGGATCGACGTCCAGGTACTGCCGCACCTCGTCGACCAGGCTGCGGGAGTTGAGGATGATCGCGTCGGCCAGCCGCGCGGTGCGCGGGTAGCTCAGCTGCCGGTACAGCCGCGCCGGCGGTGAGATCGCGTGCGGTGTGGTGTACGCGTGCAGCGTCTTGATGTGCACCACGAGCTTCGGCGCGGACTTCACGATCGGCGCCATCAGCGTGTTCAGCACGTCGATCCCGCTCAGCGGCAGCCGCACCGGCGAGTACAGGTGCTCCGACAGCGTGCGCAGGTTGCGCTTCTCGTTGGACCACGGATAGGTGATGTACTCGACGCTCGACCCGTAGTCGTGCGTCGGCCGCGACTTCGGGCTCACCATGAGGTGGAACGACTCGCCGTCGCGGAGCAGCTCGGTCATCTCGGGGATGACGCGCGTCCAGAACCAGTGCGCGCCCGAGGGGTTGACCGGATCGTCGGTGAGCAGGTTGATCGCGACGCGCATGCGGTCAGAATGTCTGCGAGACAACGGCATCTGGGGTCATCCTCGACTGTCGGACGTACTGGGCCAGCAGGTGCATGCACGCCTGGTGGGCGTCTTCGACGACGCCGTAGTTGGCGGAGTCGACGTGGATGGAGACCTCGGCGCGGCGTCGCGCGGGCCCGCCCTCGAACCCGGTGAGCGCGATGGTCGGCATGTCGTGCGCCGCCGCCCAGTCCAGTGCCCGCACGATGTTCGGCGACCGGCCCGAGGACGAGATGACGATCAGCACGTCACCCGGCCGCGCCTGGGACTGCAACTGGTACTCGAAGACGTGCTCGTAGCCCAGGTCGTTGGCGATCGCGCTGAACAACTCCACGTTCGTGCTCAGGCTCTGCACCCGCGTGGTGACGCCGGTGCCGTTGCGGATGCCCTTCACGTGGTCGCATTGCAGGTGGTTGGCGATCGACGCGGACCCGCCGTTGCCGCACGCGAACACCGCCGAATCGCGGTCGTAGGCGGCGTTCAGGACGGTCGCCGCGCGGCTGACCTGTTCCAGGTCCACGGTGGCGAAGGCGCGCGCCAGCTCGGCGACGTAGGCGCCGCCGTAGGAGTCGGCGCGGTGGAACTTCGCGGCCGGGAACTTCGGCGCCTTCTCCTGATGCGGCGCCGGGACGGTGCTGCCACCGAGGATGAACCGCACGGCGGCAGCGAGATCGGGGAACGTGTCGACACCCGTCACCGCCGAGCCGGGCGGCCCGACGTGCAGCGGCTTGGCGCCCACCGCCCGCGCCAGCCCGACGTCGGCCGGGCTGTCCCCGACCACCCAGGACGCCGCCAGGTCCAGGTCCAGCGCCTCCGCGGCGGCCAGCGCCATGCCCGGCCCGGGTTTGCGGTCGGCGCTGCGCCGCGCGAACGCCTCCACGATGCCGTCCGGGTGGTAGGGGCAGAACAGCCACAGGTCGACGTGCGCGCCGTGCCGCGCCAGCTCGGCGATCATGTGCTTGTGGACCTGCTCCACGTCGGCGATGCCGTAGTACCCGCGGGCCACCCCGGCCTGGTTGGTGACCACCGCGACCGGGATGCCGGCGCGGTTGAGCGCGGCGATGGCCGCGATGGACCCGTCGATGAACTCGACCCGGTCGACCGAGCCGACATATCCGCTGTCGACGATGATCGTGCCGTCGCGATCGAGCAGAACCCCTGGCTGGCTCACGGTCGACCACCTCTCTGAGATGACTTGAGGTCGCGCGCGGGCCCGGGCGCGTTACGGTTTCCGGCCGGTGGAGTGCTCATTCCACAACCGTCCTTTGTGGAGCGGCGCGCGGGGCGGACAGCAGCGCCGCCGCGACGAAGAGGTGCAGCAGGTACGGCGAGGCGTCGCCCACCCCGACCTCGGTGTAGGAGGCGACCAGGCAGTAGGTGATCAGGAAGATCGCGTACGCCCGGGCCGGTGAGGGCGGGCGGGACAGCGCGACGATCACCAGCGTCAGCAGGAACAGCCCCACCAGCACGATACCCAGGTAGCCCTGCTCGTGGTAGACCGCCAGCCAGCCGCTGTCGATCGGCAACCCGTTGAAGGACTTGTTGGACAACCCGGTGCCGAAGACCTGCTCGAACCAGCTGCGTGGTTCCTGCAGCAGCGCGTCCCACACTTTCGTCCGCCCGGTGAGGTTGCTCAGCGCCTCGTCGTCCTGCCCGCGCAGCAACCACGTCTGCACCAGCGGGCCGAGCGGGATCGCGGCCAGCGCGACCGCGCCCGCGCAGAGCGTGAAGATCTTGCGGGCCCGGACGCTGGTCAGGAACAGCGACAGGCCGGCCACGAGCAGCCCGGCGACCAGGCCGAGCAGCGCCGTCCGGGTGTGGCTCAGCAGCAGCATCGCGAACGCGGGCCCGGCGATGAACGCCACGCTGCGGCCGTCGGTGTGGCGGTTCACCCACAGCAGGACGACCAGCCCGGCGACGACCGCGCTGTAGGCGCCGACCTGCGGCGCGGTCATCGGCCACAGGGTTCCGCTGAGGCGGCCGTCGTTGCTCGCGGGCAACGCGTTGCCCGGCGAGATGAACAGGCCGACCGCGACCGGGACCAGCACCACGATGAGGGCCCGCAGGTGCAGCCGCACGAACCGGATCGCGTGGTCCATCCACGGGCTGATCAGCCACAGCGTGGCGACGAACAGGGTCAGCCGGAAGCAGCGGAACAGCGAGCCGTAACCGGCCTCCAGGCGGGCGCTGCCCGCGATGCTCGCCGCCAGGAGCAGGGTGAGCAGGAACAGGAACGCGCTCGGCCGGATCCGCACGCGCGGGTTGGTGATCAGCGCGAGGCCGAACGCGGCCACGATCGCCCCCATCGTGACCACCTGCACGACGGTCCGCGGCAGGGTGATCAGCAGTTGCCCGCCCTGCGAGCCGAGCGTGTTGAACACCAGCAGCGCCCAGATCGCCGGCAGCAGGCGGGGGAACGCCTCCTGGCCGGGCTTCTCCGGCGCCGCGCGGGGCCGGACGGTGTCGATGCTCATCAGCCACCCGCCCTGAGCGTGAACGTGCTGCCGGTGTCCTGCTGGTAGGGCGGCGCCTGCCAGGCCACGGTGTCCAGGACGCCCTCGGTGTCGACCGCCATGAAGCTCCACGGCCCGGCGTAGGTGTTGTCGTGCCACCGGTTGTCCTGCCCGAACGTGATCGCCTGCCGGATGACCTCGGCCTTGTACGGCGACCAGTCCGGGTAGGTGCCGTAGTTGGACAGCACCGCCATGCGCCCGCACATCGCCCGGCACCCGATCACCACCGGGTCGAAGGCGAACCGGTTGCCGTGGATGTCGACGCGCTGGGTCTTCCAGCGGCAGTCGGAGTACAGCGGTTCGCCGGCGATGGCGGGCTGGGCGCACGTCGCGGCGTCCGGGACCAGCCGGGTGCAGTAGCCGGTCGAGGTGTTCGCCGCGCTGTTGCAGAAGCGGTCGGCGTTCTCCCACAGGGTGATCCCGGACCAGTTGTCGGTCAGGTCGTTGCCGGTGATCTCGATCTTGTCGGTGCGCGCCGGGACCCGCGGTTCCCCGCCGGATTCGGAGATGTAGATCGTCGCGGCGGGGAAGGTGTCGCCCTTGTCGACGAAGGAGCGGCCCTCGACCCAGTTGTTGCGGCGGATCGCGTTGTTCCGGATGATCGCGTTGTAGCTGGTCTCGTAGATGATCGCGGCGCCGCCGTTGCCCTCGATGACGTTGCCCTCGATCAGGAAGTCGTTGTTGTTGGTGTCCGCCCACAGCCCGACGCCCTGGTTGTCGTGCACCCAGTTGCCGCGCACGTCGGCACCGTTGACGGCCCAGAACTTGATGCCGCCGGTGCAGCCGCAGCCCTCGTAGCGGGCCTCCAGGTTGTCGGTGTTGTTGCCGGTGATCTCGTTGCCCTCGACGACGAGCCCGGTGATGGTGTCGCCGGCCTGGTAGGCGTTCATCGCGTACTGGCCGTTGGCGCGCAGGCAGTTGGCACGCACCTGCTGCCGCGCCCCGGCCATCAGCCCGGCGCCGCGGTTGTCCTCGATGGTGTTGTGCTCGATGATCCAGCCGTCGCCGGAGTCGTGGTTGACCACGCCCTCGTTGAGCGGCGCGTCGAAGCCGGTGACCACCAGGTGGCGGATCGTCACGTCGGAGGCGGTGCCCGCGAACGCGTACCGGTTGACGCCGCGGCCGTCGAACACCGCGCCGGGGGCGCCGAGGTAGGTGTTGCCGGTCCGCGGCTGGACCTGGTCGTACTGGTCCTCGCCGAGCACGTGCTTGCCCGGGGCCAGCCAGAACGTGGTGCCCGGCGGGTTGTCGGCGGTCTTGATCGCCAGGTCGTTGACCAGGCCCGGGTCCACGACGACCGCCCCGGCGGGGGGCGTGGCCGGACCGGGTGCCGCGTTGCCGCACACCGCCGCCACCTGGTTCGGCACGCCCTCCTGCGCGGTGGGGGCCGCGGTCGGACCGGACGTGCACGCGGGCACCGCCAGGAGCGCCAGGGCCGGCAGCACCCGGCGGAGTCGGGTCGTCGTTCGTGCGGGCACGGGGTGCCACCTCCGGCTAGTGGGCGAAGCGCAGCAGTGTGGTGAGCGCGCCACCGCGCCCGGCCAGTCCACTGCCGATCAGGGTCGTGGCCGGTTCGCGGCGGCCGTAGCCGGGCGAGTACCAGCCGAGCGGTGGGCCGGTCTGCCCGTGGTGCGCGGTCCAGGTGAGCCCGGCGGGCAGGTCGAGGACGGCGGCCTGCTCGCGGCCGCCGGAGGTCCAGGTCAGCACGGCCGCGTGCCCGGTCAGTTCGGCCGAGACACGGGGGCCCAGGTGGAACGCGAGCCGCGCCGGGTGGTGCCGGCCGGCGGTGATCTCGTCGGTGATCCGCAGCTCACGCGCGCCCGGGTCGAGTTCGACGGTGCGCCGGTGCACGGCCGGGCGGTAGCCGTCGTGCTCGGCCGACCACCGCGCCACCCCGCCGCCGGGCGCGGCCAGCACGCGGGTGGTCGCGTGCCGGGTCCACAGGAACGGGCCGCCCGAAGTGGACTGGTCGGTGTCGTCCAGCTGCACCGTGTTGTGGCCCAGCGTGGACCGGAAGTAGGCGCGCCACTCCGGTTCGCCGTGGTAGCAGTAGGTGCCCGGGTCGGCGAGGACGTCCACGCCGTCGTGCCGCACCTCGACCGACAGCGCGTCGGCGTGCGCGTGCGCGGCGATCGACAGGAACCCGTGCGGGCCGCCGTCGCAGCGGCACCAGATCTCGCCGCGGCCGTCGCCGGGCGGGGTGCGCAGCAGCGTCAGCCCGGCGTCGGCGAAGTGGTCCGGCCGGGTGCGTGGCCGGTCCGCCGCCTCGAACCGGTCGGCGAGCGCGGCGAGCAGCGGCGTGCGCACGTCGCCGCAGCGCGGGCTCGGCCACCAGTCCAGGCGCCCGAACAGGGCGTCCCCGGTCGCCAGCAGCGACGACCAGCGGTCGGTGCCGCGGCCGTCGAGGACCAGCCCGTGCCCGTCGTCGCCGTCGCCCTGCCGCGGCGGGTGCAGCCGGACGTCGACGACGGCCGCGAGCGCGTCGGTCGTGCGCAGCAGCGTGCGCCACAGCGAGTCCGGCACGGCCGCCCCGGCCTCGGCCGCCGCGGCCAGGCCCAGCTCCAGAACCAGGCCGTGGTACTCGGTGGCCAGCTCGCGGTTCAGGCCGGAGCCGAAGGTGTTGGCGGCCAGGTGCTCGTCGAGCGACCGCAGCGCGGCCGATCGCCAGGCGGCCGACTCGGGGAACCACGGGAACGCGCAGGACGCGGCCAGCTGCCCGGCCGCCTCGGCGATGACGTGGTTGTTCGCCGACGAACCGCGGCTCGGGAAGGTCGCCAGCCACCGCTGGTGGTGCCAGATCTGGTGCAGCGCCTCGGGGTTGTCCTCGAACAGGCCGGCCGCGCCGGGCCAGCCGTGCAGCAGCCGCCGCACCCACACCCAGGACAGCAGCCGGATGCCCAGCTCGATCCCGCTGACCCAGTGCACGCTCGTCATCGGCGCGTTGGCCGCCCACCAGGACTTCAGGTGGTCGGCGACCCGCTCGGCGTAGCGGTCGTCACCGGTGAGCGCGTAGGCGGTGGCGAGCACGGTGAGGTGCTGGTGCCGCGACGGCTCCCAGATCTGCTTGATGTCGCCCACGACGTCCTCGTGCCGGTACGGGATGTCGAAGGCGAACGTGTCGGCAGGCGCCCGCCGCCCGGTCTTCGGATCGGCCGACCAGTCCGGGTTCACCAGGTCGTCGCGCGGCACCCCGAAGTACTCGGCTCGGCCGTCCAACAGCCGGTCCGCGGTCTCCAGCACGCGTGCCCACGCGTCCGGCGGCACCCGCACGTCCTCGGGCAGCACGGCGGTGAAGCGGCGGCCGGGCAGGGGAGTGGACGCCTCCGGCAACGCGCGCCGCAGCTTGCGCCGGTTCCGCACGTCCGCGGCCCGCCCGGCGACTTCGCGCGGGCCCATCCGCGACAGCCGCCGCAGGTACCAGCCGGGGTCCATCATGCCGACGTCCCGATCCGGACCGGTGCGCCCGTGGCCAGGCTGGTCCGCACCGCGAGCGTGGCCAGCGTGGTCGCGACCAGCGACTCCAGCGGCACCGGCATCGGCCCGCCCGAGGTGACCGCGGTGACGAACGCGTCCAGCTCGGCGTGCTGGCCCTTGTCGCGGCCCTTCGGGATGCGCGAACTGGTCCAGCGCTTGCGCGCGTACACCGAGGCGCGGGCGAAGTCGTCGAACTTCAGCACCTTGCCGTCGGCGACGACGTCCAGCGTCTCCTTGGGGAAGCTCGCCGGACCGGTGGTGGCGTAGCTGATCGCCGCGGTCGAGCCGTCCGGGTAGCGCAACAGGATCTGCAGGTCCTGCTGGTCCGGCGTGGCGCAGGCGTAGACCGACACCGGGTCGGCGCCGAGCAGCCAGCTGACCGTGTCGATGAAGTGCCCGCCCTCGCCGTCGAACCGGGTGCCCTCGGAGCCGGCCTGGCTGTACCAGCTGCCGTGGTCCAGGCGGCCGGCGTTCACCAGGTACCGCACCGACGCCGGGCCGATGCGCCTGCCGAAGTGGCTCGTCGCCTCGTGCAGCAGCGGCGCGAACCGGCGGTTGAACCCGACCTGCAGCCGGTCGTTGCCGGACTCCTCGACCGCGCCCAGCACCTTGCCCAGCTCGGCTTCGGTGAGCGCCAGCGGCTTCTCGACGAACACCGCCTTGCCGGCCAGCAGCGCGCGCCGGGTCAGCTCGGCGTGCGAGCTGTGCCGGGTCACCACGAACACCGCGTCGATGCCCGGGTCGGCCAGTGTGGCGTCCACATCGGTGGACGCCTCGGCGAACCCGAACTTGCGCTTGGCGTTCGCGCCCGACAGCGACGACGTGGTGACCACGCGGCGCAGCTCGACGTCCTCGCGCTCGGCCAGGTGCGGCAGCAGCATCGAGGACGCGTAGTTGCCCGCGCCGATGAACGCGGTCCGCACCCTGCCCATCCGCCGGGACGTGCGGATCGAGGCCGGGACCCGCGCGGTCAGCTCCGGTTCCGCGACGCCGGTATCCACGCCCGGGTACCGGAACAACACGGCGACGGCCTTGAGCTCGCCTTCGTTGAGCCTGCGGTAGGTCTCCACCGCCGTGGCGAAGTCCGCGACGTGCGAGACCAGCGGTTCGACGTCCACCCGGCCACGCGCGATCAGGTCGAGGAAGCATTCCAGGTTGCGGCGCTCGGTCCAGCGCACGTAACCGATCGGGTAGTCGCGGCCGTCCAGTTCGTACTCCGGGTCGTAGCGGCCCGGGCCGTAGGAGCGGGAGAACCGGACGTCGAGTTCCTTTTCGTAGTAGGCGTTCCACGGCAGGTCGAGGCGGCACTTGCCGATGTCGATCACCCGGCCGCGGTCGCGGGCGAGCTTCGCGGCCAGCTCGACCGGCTCGTTCGTGCTGCCGCCCGCCGCGAGGTACACCTGGTCGACGCCGTGGCCACCGGTCAGCTCACCGACGGCGATCGCCACGTCGCCGGAACCGGGATGCCCGCACACGGACGCGCCCAGCCGCTCGGCCAGCGCGCACCGCTCCTGGTCCGGATCCACCCCGACCACCCGCACCCCGGACGCGGCCAGCAGTTGCACGACCAGCTGCCCGATCAGGCCCAGCCCGATGACCAGCGCCGTGTCGCCGAGCTGCGGTTCGCCGCGCCGGACGCCCTGCATGGCGATCGCGCCGACGGTCGCGAACGACGCGTGCCGCGGCTCGACCCCGGCCGGCACGCGCACGTAGAGGTTCTTCGGCACCCAGTTCAGCTCGGAGTGCAGCGCGTGCTCGTTCCCGGCGCAGGCGACCAAGTCGCCGACGGTGACGTCATCGATCCCGGCGCCGACCTCTTCGACCACGCCGCACAGCGAGTAGCCGAGCGGGGTGTAGGAGTCGAGCCGGTTCATCACCTTGCGATAGGTGGCGCCGACGCCGTTGGTCGCGACGCTCTGCACGACCTTCGCGACCTGGTCCGGCCGCGACCGCGCCTTGCCCAGCATCGACATGCTCGCCTCGGACACCTTCATCATCTCGGTGCCGGTGGAGATCAGCGAGAACGCGGACCGCACGAGCACGCCGCCCGGCTTGCCCGCCGGCGTCTCGACGTCCAGCAGCGCCAGCTCGCCGCTCTTGTAGTTCTGTACGACCTGCTTCACCAGGGCTCCTCACGCTGCTCGCTCGGCCGCACCGGCTTCGGTCGCGCCGCGGTACCAGTACTCCAGGGTCAACACGTGCCAGAGGTGCTTGGACCGGTCCTCCCGCCCCGCGGCGTCCTCGTCGACGAGCCGCTGCAACGCATCACGCCGCAGGAAACCCGAGTTCACGAGAACGCCGTCGTGCACGACCTCACGCACCAGCGGCGCCAGATCGCGGCTCATCCACGCCCGCAGCGGGGCGCTGAACAGGCCCTTCGGCCGGTGGACGATCTCCTTCGGCAGGATCGACAGCGCGGCTTCCTTCAGCGCGGCCTTGCCCTGCCGCCCGGCGATCTTGCGGTTGCCGGGCAGGCTGAACGCGGCCTTGACCACCTCGACGTCCACGAACGGCACGCGCACCTCGGTGGAGGCGGCCATCGTGGCGCGGTCGGTGTAGGTCAGGTTCAGGCCGGGCAGGAACATCCGCGCGTCGGCCAGGCACATGCGGTTGACGAAGTCGTCGAGCAGGTTGTCGTGGTAGGTGTCGGCGTGCTCGGTGAGCACGTCGTCCACGGCTCCGGCCAGGTCGGGGGCGACCAGACCGGCCAGCTCGTCGCGGTCGTACATCGTGTAGCTGCGCCGGAACGCGGTCTCCTCGGGCAGCTCGGCGAAGGACAGGAACCGCTTCGCGAAGCGCACGGACCGGAACCCGCGCCGGGACGTGGCCACCGGCAGACGGTCCACAAGGGACTCGATCGGCCGCCGCACCCCGCCCGGGATCTTCTGGTACCGCAACGCGATCAGGTTCGCCAGGTGCTTGCGGTAACCGGCGAACAGCTCGTCCGCGCCCATCCCGGACAGCATCACCTTGACGCCCGCCTCACGCGCGGCCAGGCAGATCAGGTAGCTGTTGATCGCGGCCGGATCACCGATCGGCTCGTCCAGGTGGTAGGTCAGGTGCGGGAGCAGCTCCTGCACGTTCGGCGCGATCTCGATCTCGTGCAGGTCCACGCCGAACCGTTCGGCCACGATCCGCGCGTACCGCAGATCGTCCGGCATGGCCTCGAACTTCGCGTCCTCGGCGCGGAACCCGATGGTGTAGGCGGAGATGCCGGGCGAGTCTTGGGCCGCCAGCGCGGTCAGGTAGCTGGAGTCCAGGCCGCCGGACAGGAACGTCGCCACCGGCACGTCGGAGAGCAGGTGCTTGCGCGTGGAGTCCTCGACGACCGCGGCGAGGTCGGCGGGCGGGCCGTGCTGCGCCTCGGTGGCGACGTCCCGCAGGTTCCAGTACCGGCCGGTGTCGACGCGTCCGTCCGCGCGGCATCGCATCCAGGTGCCCGGCGGCAGCTTGTGCGCCTCGCGGAACGCGCACCGGCTGTCCGGAACCCAGTAGTACAGCAGCGACGCGACCAGCGCGGTCTCGTCGACGTGCAGCCCGCCGATCTCCCCGGCCAGCGCCTTCAGCTCGGAGGAGAACGCGATTCCCCCACCGCGGCGCACGTAGAACAGCGGCTTGATGCCCAGCTGGTCGCGGGCCAGGAACAGCTCCCCGGTGCGCTCGTCGAAGATCCCGAACGCGAACATGCCGCGCAGCCGGGGCAGGCACTGCACACCCCAGCGCCGCCACGCCTCCAGCAGGACCTCGGTGTCGGAGGTGCCGCGGAACCGCACGCCCTTGCTCACCAGCTCGGCCCGCAGCTCGGGGGCGTTGTAGAGCTCGCCGTTGTAGGTCAGCGCGAGGCCGCCGGAGACCATCGGCTGCGCGCCCGTCTCGGACAGGTCGATGATGGACAGCCGGCGGTGGCCGAGGTGCACGTCACCGTGGTCGTAGCGGCCCTCGCCGTCCGGACCGCGGTGGGACAGGCGCTTGGTCAGCCGGTCGGTCAGCGGGCCGCCGTCGGGCCAGCGAAAGGTTCCTGCGACACCGCACATGGTCAGCCTTCGCGATCGAGGGGCCGCTTGCCGTTCACATGTGCCTCCGTGGTCTCGGCCGGCGTGACCGGGGTGAATTCCGTCGTCGGCAGCTCGGCGTGCACCGGCTGCAGCGTCGCGGTCCGCTCGCCGGCGCCGGCCGCGGGCAGCGGGGCGAACCAGGTCGTGGGGTGATCGTCGACGTTCGCGCTGCCGTTGACCCGTCGTGCCTCGGCGAAGGTGGCCCGGCCCCGCAACGCGGTGTGCAGGCCGTCCCACAACGTGCCGTCGGTGCGGTCCCGCGGATCCGGCGCGACGAGCACGATGCCGATGACCGGGATGCCCAGATCGGCCAGCTGCCGCGCGACGGTGTGCAGCCAGAGCGTGCTGGCCTTGCCGGCGCGGACCACCAGCACGGTCTCCGCGCCCAGCCGGCGCAGATCGGTCCACGCCGTCCCCGGCGACACGGACCCCACGCCGAGGCGCAGCCCGTCGTCCAGCCGTTCGCTGCCGTCCACGACCGGCACCGCCGGTGCCTTGCCCGCCACCGCGGTCAGGTCGCGGTGGGGGAGGTCGTCGACGAGCACGACCTTCGTGTCCTTCGCCAGGTACTTCGCCACTTCGAGGGCGAGCGTGGCGGCCACCCGGGGACAACCCAGCTCGAGCACCGACACCGGGCCACCCTCGGCGGTCACCGCACGGGCGACCGTCGCCGCGACCCGGGCCCGCTGTGTGTCCGACCGGGCGTGCCGCAACCGGCGCGGCTGCGGCAGTTCGCCGATGACCGACGCGCCCAGCTCGGTGGAGATGTCGCGGCGCAGCACCGGCCGGTCCCGCACCACGCCGAGCACCGCGGCCAGCGCGAGCCCGGCGAACAGGCCGAACCCGCCGCCGATCCCGCCGGTGGTCACGGCCGAGGCGAGCACGGACGATCCGACCGCGCGCGGGCCGTCGACGATCTGGGTGCCCGCGCCCAGCTGCGGCTCGCCGATCCGCGCCTCGTTGGCCCGTCCGGTGAAGTCGGAGACGCGCGAGGCCAGGTCCGCGCGCTGGGCGTACAGGGACTGCAGCTCGGCGGGGCCGACGCGGCTGTTGCGGCCGGACGCCTCGACGATCTGCACGTCCACCTGGTTCAGCTCGCGCTGCAGATCGTCGCGCTGGTCGAGCAACGCCTGCGCCTCCGCGTCGGCGGCCGCCTGCAACCGCTGCCGGTGATCGGCGATGAACGCGTCGGCCAGCGCCTGCGCCCGTGCGAGCGCGTCGCGGTAGGTCGGCGCGGTGACCGTCACCTGCATGATGTTGTTCGTGACGCCCTCACCGCTGTAGGTCGTGAGGAACTGCTCGGGCGAGGCCGTCGAGTTCAGCGCCGTCAGCGCGGCACCGGCGATCCGGCTCGTCTCCAGCACGGCGACGTCGGTCTGGATCAGGCTCTTGCTGTCGTTGGGCTGGTCGGCCGCGTGCAGCACGATCAGCTGGGTCACCGCGGTCGGCTGCTGCGGCGTCAGGAACGCGAACGCCGCACCCGCGAGCAGGCCCAGGACCCCGGTCGACACCCACAGGCGGCGACGGCGGCGGATCGCGGTGAGCAGGCGGTGGAGGTCGATGAGCGGCTGGGCCGCCGGTGGACGGTCGGTCGTCGTCATGCCGAACCTGCCAATGCGTCGTTCTCGATCAGCTCATCGACCGGCCGCCGGGACGCCCGCACCGGGTGCGCGACGACCGTGCCGAGCACCCGCAGACCGGCGTCCGTGCACGCGGTGGCCAGCGCCACCAGCTCCCACCCGGTCCGGGTGCCGGTGCCCTGGACCACCACGGCGCCGGACGCGTCGTCGACGGTGGGCACGGTGGGCCGCCGGGCGCTGGTCACGACGATGCGGAGTTCCGGTCCGCTCGCGGCCGCCGCCAGCTGCGTGGCCGCGGCCCGCCCCGCCGGGTCGTCGTCCGCGACGACCAGGACCACCAGCGGCTCGTCGTGCAGGCGGGACAGCGCCCGCCGGTAGCGGATCTCCCGGCTGGCCTGGTCGACGGACGGCAGCAGGTCGGGTTCGTTCCACGGCCGGTCGGTGCCCAGCCAGCGCGACCAGCGGTGCCGCGGGGCGCCGGACGGCAGGTGCCCGCCGCGCTCGACCGGCACGTCGACACTGCCCAGCACCGGGCCGCCCACCGCGGCGCCGATCTCGCTCTCGTCCCGTAACCGGCGGTCCGCCCGCGCGCCGATCAGGTGACCGAGCACGCCGAGCAGGAAGAACGCGAGCGCGCCGCCGCCGACGAACTGCGCCATCGTCGGCGCCGCCGGGCTGACCGGGCGCTGCGCGGGGCCCATCACGATGGTCTTGGTCTGGCTGATCGTCTCGTCGGTCTGGTCCAGCTTGAGCATCGCGTCGGCCAGGTCGTTGCGCAGCTGCTCCAGCTGCGTGCGGACGTCGACGCTTTCCACCGACAGGGTGCGCACCGACCCCGCGAGGTCGGTGATGCGGTCGTTGGTCTCCTGCACCTGCCGGCGCAGCGCGTTCGCCTGCTCCTGGGCCACCTGGCTCGCCGCGTCCGCGGTGCCGCCGAAGAGCTGCGCGGTGTAGGCGACGTAGGCGGCGGCGACTTCGTCGGCGAGAGCCTGCGCCTTCTCCGGGGTGTTCGCGGTGGCCGCGATCTGGACGATGTTGGCCTGGTTCGCCCCGGCCTTCACGGTGCCGCGCAGCTCCTCGCCGCTCACGCCCCAGCCCAGCGCCTGGGCGGCGCGGTCGAGGACGACCGAGCTGCTGGCGACCTGCGCCTCGGTGAGGAGTTCGCTCTCGTCCCGCGAGCCCTGCAACAGAACGCTGGTGGTGGTCCGGTAACCAGGGGAGAACAGCATGGAGGCGCCGGCCCCCACCAGGGCGCCGAGCACCGCCAGCGCCACGAGCACGCGCCACCGGTTGCGCAGGATCCGCCCGATCGTGGACAGGCGGACGGTGTCGTCACCCAATGCGGGCCCCCTCGAACGAACCACGGACGCCGACGGCGCCGGGATGGATGGCCTTTCACAAACAGGTCGCGGCGATTCCCGGATTGGTTACCGGCTTTCCCAAAATGCGACCAGGCGTTTTTCCGACCAGGATTTCCGGGTGCCGGTCGGCAATTCACCGACCGGTCGCTGAGTAGGCGGCGAGCAGCGCCCGCGCGGAATTGGCCCAGGACAACGGACCCGCGACGCGGGCGGCGCCGAGTTCGCCCATGCGGGCCCGCTCGGCGGGGTCGTCCAGCAGACGGGCGGTGAGCTTGGCGAATTCGAGTTCGTCGTTGGCCGGTGCGTACACGGCCGCATCGCCCGCGGAAACCCGCGCCTCCCGCAGGTCGAACGACACGATCGGCCGGCTCATCGCCATGTACTCCATGATCTTGTTCATGGTGGACACGTCGTTCAGCGGGTTCAACGGGTCCGGCGCGAGGCAGACGTCCGCTGTGGACAGATAACACACCAGGTCCGCATCCGGGATGCGGCCGGTGAACTCGACCCGGTCGTCCAGGTGGAGGTCTTTCGACAGCGCGACCATCGCCTCGAACGCGTCCCCGGAGCCGACGAACACCGCGTGCCAGTCGGTGCGGCCGAGGTCGTCGCGTAGTTTCGCGAGCGCGCGCAGGGCGTAGTCGACCCCGTCCTGCGGGCCCATCACACCCAGGTAGCAGAGCAGGTGCGGCTTGCCGCGCTTGAGGTCCGGCTCCGGCGGAACCCGGTGGAAGCGGTCCACGACCGGGGCGCTGCGGACGACGAACACGTCCTCGGGCCGCTTGCCGCCGCGGGTGAGGGCCACGTCGCGGTAGCTCTCGTTGGTCGAGATCACCACGTCGGCGGCCCGGAAAGTGGCGCGTTCCAGGGCGCACACGCCGCGGTAGAGCAGGTCCCTGCCGCGGTCGAAGCGGGACAGGTACAGCTCGGGCACCAGGTCGTGCTGGTCGAAGACGAACTTCGCGCCCCGCCGCTTGAGCATCCGGGCGACGAGGAAGAGCAGGTCGGGCGGGTTGCACGCGTGCACGACGTCGACCGGGCCGATCTTGCGGGCCAGCCGGAACGTGTGCCGCAGCGCGGAGCCGTACTCGCGCAGGTAACCGGCCGGCCCGCCGGTCGCCGCGGTCAGCGGGTAGCGGTGGATGTGCACGCCGTCGAGGACGACCTCCGGTTCGGTGTCCCGTTTCGTCCCTTGTGGACAGATGACGTGCACCTCCCACCCGGCGTCGCGCAGGGTGGTGCTTTCCTGCCAGACTCGCCGGTCGAAGGGCACGGACAGGTTCTCGACGAGGATCAGGGCTTTACCAGGCAAGGCCGACGTATCCTTCTTCGGTGCGGCGCACGGCCGCGTCGGGCAGGCGGACGAGGTCGATCAGCGTGCGGTCGCCGGCCTTCGGCAGCGCGGCGAGCACGGCCGGGTCGGTGCTGCCGATCAGGCACACCTCGGCGTGGCCGAGCACCTCGTCCACGGAGCCGGCGAGCAGCTGGCCCAGGTGCGGCAGGCGGCTTTCGATGTACTCGCGGTTGGCGCCCATCAGCCGGGACAGGCTCACGTTCGCGTCGTAGATCTTGAGGTCGTAACCCTTGCCCAGCAGGCGTTCGGCGAGTTCGACGAGCGGGCTCTCGCGCAGGTCGTCGGTGCCCGGCTTGAACGACAGTCCGAACAGGCCGATCCGCCGCTTGCCGGTGCGGGCGACCAGGTCGAACGCGCGTCGCAGGTGTTCCTCGTTGGACGGCAGTACGTGCGCGAGCAGCGGCACCGACACGTCGGCGCGGTGCGCGGCGTAGACCAGGCCGCGCAGGTCCTTGGGCAGGCACGAGCCGCCGAAGGCGAAGCCGGGGCGCAGGTAGGCGGGGCTGACGTTGAGCTTGCGGTCGGCGAGGAACACGTCCATCACGCGGTGCGAGTCGAGGCCGAGGGCGCGGCAGATGGCGCCCAGCTCGTTGGCGAAGCCGATCTTGAGGCCGTGGAAGGCGTTGTCGGCGTACTTGGTCATCTCGGCGACCGGGATCGGCACGCGGAAGACGTCCCCGGGCAGGCCCTCGTACAGCTCGGCGACGGCGTCGCCGCTGGCGGTGTCCAGCTCGCCGATCACGGTTTTGGGCGGGTCGAAGAAGTCCTTGACGCTGCTGCCTTCCCGGAGGAACTCGGGGTTGACGGCGACGCCGAAGTGCACGCCCGCGGTGCGGCCGGAGGCCTTCTCCAGGATCGGTACCAGCAGGTCGAGGCAGGTGCCGGGCAGCATGGTGCTGCGGAATACGACCGTATGCCGACCGGTCTTGCCGGCGAGCGCGCCGCCGATCTCCTCGGTCACGCGTTCCAGGAAGGCGGTGGACAGGCTGCCGTTGGGGGCCGACGGGGTGCCGACGCAGATCAGCGAGATCTCGCTGTGCGCGATCGCCTCGGCGACGTCGGTGGTGGCTCGGAGCGCACCGCGGGCCACGACGTCGGCGGTGAGTTCGCCGATGCGTTCCTCGACCACTGGTGCTTTTCCCTGGCGGATGAGGTCGATTTTCACGGGGTTGATGTCGACCCCGATCACGTCGTGCCCCTCACCGGCGAGGCACGCGGCCGACACGCATCCGACGTAGCCGAGCCCGAAGACGCTGATCTTCATGGAATTCCTCCCGCCGCCACCGGCTTGACCCAGAGGTCGGCGGGCGGTCGGAGATCGTTACGGCGGTGGACGGCTGGAAAACCGCTTACGTAGTGGGGTTTCCGCGGGGAACAAACCGCCCCGCCCCGGCACCGGTTCTACATACATCCGGTATGTATCCGAACCGAAAGCCAGCGTCCCCACCGCGGGCGCGATCACATTGGTGTCCCGCCCCGTGTCGAGAACGCAAGCGGCCCCCGGCATGGACCGGCGGCTGATCGCGGCGTCACAGGCCGCCCAGATGCCGCCCGCGCGCCGATGAGGCCCCCTGACGAGCGCCACCTGCCCGAACATCCCCTTTCTCTGGCCACGTCAGCCTCCCTCTGGCGGGCGGGTCGCCCACGTGCCGTGCCCGGGTCCCCTCGCCAGCCGGAACACCCCGCCGCCTGTCCACCCACCCATCCCCGCCGGTTTCCCACCGCGTCCGCGGGTACCCGGTCGCACGGTAACCCACCGTGCTCGGCCGTGCGGAGATCGTGACGGAACTTCACTTCCTTTTCGTGCGTTGGGAAAGCGAGTGTTGATAAGGAGGCGCAGGGCACGTGCACAAGCACCAGAACGGGCTGAAGACCGCGCTGTTGCTCGGATTGCTGAGTGCCATCATCATCGCGATCAGTTCACTGTTCGGGCGTGGCGCGTTGTTCATCGGGCTGGCGCTCGCGCTCGGGATGAACGCCTACGCCTACTTCAAGTCGGACACGCTGGCGCTCCGGGCGATGCGGGCACGCCCGGTGTCGGAGCCTGAGCAGCCAGTGATGTACCGCATCGTCCGGGAGCTGGCGACCTCGGCCCGCCAGCCGATGCCGCGTCTCTACGTGAGTCCGACCCCCGCCCCGAACGCCTTCGCCACCGGCCGGAACCCGCGCCACGCCGCCGTCTGCTGCACCACCGGCATCCTGGAGCTGCTGGACGAGCGCGAGCTGCGGGCGGTGCTCGGCCACGAGCTGTCGCACGTCTACAACCGGGACATCCTGATCTCGTGCGTCGCCGGTGCGCTCGCGAGCATGGTCAGCGTGCTGGCGAACCTCGCGATGTTCGCCGGCGTGTTCGGCGGCAACGACCGCGAGGGCAACAACCCGCTGGTCTCGCTGCTGATCATCCTGATCGGTCCCATCGCGGCGGCCATCATCCGGTTGGGTGTCAGCCGTTCGCGTGAGTACCAGGCGGACGCGTCGGGCGCCGCGCTGACCGGGGACCCGCTCGGGCTGGCCTCGGCGCTGCGCAAGCTGGAGTACGGCACGCGCCGAGCCCCGCTCGTGGCGGAGCCGCAGCTGGTCTCGCAGTCGCACCTGATGATCGCGAACCCGTTCCGCCCCGGCGAGACGTTCTCCCGCATGTTCTCCACCCACCCCCCGATCGCGGACCGCATCCGCCGCCTGGAGGAGATGGCCCGCCGGGGCCCGTTCTGAGCGCAGCCGCCCCCCGAAGCCCACCGCACCAGCGACTCGGCTCCAGGCGCCGCCGTGTTCCGGCGGCCCGCTGCGCCCCCGTTCTGCCTAGACCTCGCGGCACGTCGAAGCCCACCGCGTCAGCGGGTCGGCTCCGGGCACCGGTCCGTCTCGACGGCGCGCCGCGGCTCAGTCAGCCCAGCCCTGCCGCATCGCGAAGCCCGCCGCGCCAGCCGCCCGGTCCCCGGCACAGGCCTGCCTCGACGGCCCGCCGCGGCCCTGTTCTGCCCAGCCCCGCCGCACCCCGAAGCCCACTGCACCAGCCGCCCGGCCCCCGGCACCAGCCTGCCTCGACAGCCCGCGGCCCGTTCTACCGGCGCTTCCGCTTGATCCGCTTCCCCAGCGCCATCGTGTGGTGGCTGCTCCGCGGCTGGTCCGGATCAACCGCCCACAGGATGTCCGCGACCGTCTCCGCCTCGTGCTCGTACCCCACCTGCAGGATGGTCCACAACCCGTTGCGCGCCTTGAGCCGGCACTGCGCACCGAGATCGGCGGGCTGGCCGGCGTACGAGTCGCCGGACACGAGCACCGCCAGCATGTCCAGCAGCTCCACCCGCGCGAAGTCCGACAGCGGCCCGGCCAGCGCGGCGAGGATTACCTCCACCGCCGGAACCGCCACCTCGAACAGGTTTCCGCTGATCTCCAGGTGGTTGTCGAGCCGGGCGCCGAGGGCTTCGCGCGGTTCCGCCGCCTCCAGGATCGTCTCGAACGTCCCGGGCAGGTGCGCGCCGCTCTCCCCGCAGCCGCACCGCAGCCGGCCCCAGTCGTGTCGCGCCAGCTCCGCGCGCACGAGCCTGCTGACAGTCATTTAACCGACGGCTCCCGCGGCGCGGGCGCACGCGACCACGTAGTCCCCGTACCCGGACTTCGACAGCTTCAGCCCGAGCGCCAGGCACTCCTCCGGATCGATGTACCCCATGCGGAGCGCGACCTCCTCCAGGCACGCGATCCGCACCCCCGTCCGGTGTTCGAGCACTTGGACGAACTGCCCGGCCTCCAGCAGCGAGTCGTGTGTCCCGGTGTCCAGCCACGCGAACCCGCGCCCCAGCTCGACCAGCTTCGCGCGCCCCTGCCGCAGGTACGTCAGGTTCACGTCGGTGATCTCCAGCTCGCCCCGCTTGGACGGGGTGAGCCCGCGCGCGATCTCCACCACCTGGTTGTCGTAGAAGTACAGCCCGGTGATCGCCTGGTTGGACTTCGGCCGCTCGGGCTTCTCCTCGATGGACACGAGCCGGCCGTCGGCGTCGAGTTCACCGACGCCGTACCGCTGCGGGTCCTTCACCGGGTACCCGAACAGCACGCAACCGTCGAGCGCGGCGACCTCCTCCTGCATCCGCCTGGAGAAGCCCTGCCCGTAGAAGATGTTGTCCCCCAGGATCAACGCCACGTCGTCGTCGCCGATGAAGTCCGCGCCGATGACGAACGCCTCGGCCAGGCCGTTCGGGCTCGGCTGCTCGGCGTAGCTCAGGCGCAGCCCGAACTGGTCGCCGGAGCCGAGCAGACGCTGGAAGTTCGGCAGGTCGGCCGGCGTCGAGATGATCAGGATCTCCCGGATCCCGGCCAGCATCAGCACGGAGATCGGGTAGTAGATCATCGGCTTGTCGTAGACCGGCAACAGCTGCTTCGACACCGCCTGGGTGATCGGGTGCAGACGCGTCCCGCTGCCGCCCGCCAGCACGATGCCCTTCATGTCCCCAGCTCCCTCCGGATCGATCCGGAACCACCCTAGCGTGTTTCGGAATTTACATACATACAGACTGTATGTATGTTGCATGGCATGACTCGCTCACCAGCACTCGGCCAGGAAAAGCGCGTGACCCTCCCGCAGGGTGACGTTCGCTACTTCGAACGCGGGGAGGGCCGGCCCGTGGTGTTCGTGCACGGCGTCTTCGTCAATGCGAACCTGTGGCGGCACGTCGTCCCGGACGTCGCCGACGCCGGCTTCCGCTGCCTCATCATCGACATGCCGCTCGGCGCGCACGAGGTCCCGTTGCGCCCAGACGCCGACCTGACCCCGTCCGGCGTCGCGGACCTCATCGCGGACTTCCTCGAGGCCGTCGACCTCCGCGACGTCGTCCTCGTCGCGAACGACACCGGCGGCGCCCTCACCCAGATCATGTTGTCCCACCGCCCGGACCGGGTCGAGCGCGTCGTCCTGACCCCGTCGGACAGCTTCGACTACTTCTTCCCGCCGTTGTTCAAGCCGCTCGTCCCGTACGCCCGCATCCCCGGCTCGATGCGCCCGCTCGCCGCGCTGCTGCAGGTCAAGGCGCTGCACCGGACCCCGTTCGTCTTCGGGCGGGTCGCCAAGTACGCGATCCCCGACGCCGTCGTCGAGTCCTACCTCGCGCCCGCCCACCGCCACGCGGCCATCCGCCGTGACCTGCGCAAGTTCCTCCGCGCCGTCCGCTCCCGGTACACGCTGGAGGCCGCGGAGAAGCTGCGTGCGTTCGACAAGCCGGTCCTGCTCGTGTGGGCCGACGAGGACCGGACGTTCCCGCTGCGCCTGGCCAAGCGCCTCGCTGCCATGCTGCCCGACGCCCGTCTGGAAGTGGTCGCCGATTCCTACGCCTTCGTCCCGGAGGACCAGCCGGCCGCGCTGGTGCGGCACATCCTGGCGTTCGCGGGCGTCATGGCAGATTAGGGGCGTGCGCCGTACCCAGGAAGAGCGATCGCAGAGCACCCGGGCCGCGTTGATGGCGGCCGCCCGCGAGCTGTTCGCCGAGCGCGGTTACCAGGCCGTGCCGGCGGACGAGATCGTGCGGGCCGCCGGGGTGACGCGGGGCGCGCTCTACCACCACTACGGCGACAAGCAGGGCCTGTTCCGCGCCGTGTTCGAGCAGGTCGAGCTCGAGGTCACTGCCGAGGTCGAGGCCGCCACCAAGGACGCGCCGGACCTCGCCACGGGACTGCTCTTCGCGCTCAAGGCCTTCCTCGACGCGTGCGAGCGCGCGGAGATCCGGCAGATCTCGCTGGTCGACGCCCCGGCCGTGCTGGGATGGACCACGTGGCGCGAAATCGAGGCCGAACACGGGCTCGGCCTGGTCATCACCGTGCTGCGGCAGGCGGTCGAGGAGGGGCTGATCAAGCCGCTGCCGGTTGAGGTGCTGGCCCAGCTCGTACTGAGCGCCGTGAACGAGGCGGCGCTGATGATCACCCACGCCGAAAACCCGGCGCAGGCCCGCTCGGACGCGGAGCAGGTGCTGGCCACCTGGCTGATCGGCCTGCTCGCGGAGTAACCGCGCGGACCGGCGGCGCGGCTGGTGATCTGCGGCGCCGAGCAGCCGGTGCAGGCTCGCTCGAATGCGAGCAGGTGGTCACCACGTGGCTGTTCGGCTTGTTCGTGGAGTAGCCGCTGAGGCCGGCGGCGCGGCTGAGGATCTGCGGCGCCGAGCAGCCGGTGCAGGCTCGCTCGAATGCGAGCAGGTGGTCATCACGTGGCTGTTCGGCTTGTTCGTGGAGTAGCCGCGGGGTCCGGTGGCGCGGCTGGATCGCCCGCGCCGAGCAGTCGGCGCGGGCCCGTTCGAATGCGAGCAGGTGGTCATCACGTGGCTGTTCGGCTTGTTCGTGGAGTAGCCGCGGGGGCCGGTGGCGCGGCTGGATCGCCCGCGCCGAGCAGTCGGCGCGGGCTCGCTCGAATGCGAGCAGGTGGTCATCACGTGGCTGTTCGGCTTGTTCGTGGAGTAGCCGCGGGGGCCGGTGGCGCGGTTGGATCGCCCGCGCCGAGCAGTCGGCGCGGGCCCGCTCGGACGCGAGCAGGTGGTCACCACCTGGCTGTTCAGCTTCCTCGCGGGGTAACTGCGGGGCCGGTGATCTACCACGTCGAGCACTCGGCCCACGCCAGCTCGGTCGCCGCGCAGGTGCTCACCGCGTGGCTGATCGGCCTGTTCGTGGAAGAGCCCCCGGTCGGAGTGGCTGGCGCTCGCCACGCCGAGAACCGGGCAGAGGGCCGGTCCGATGCCGGGTGTTCGCTCCCTGTCTGGTGATCACCCACAGGAAGAACCCCGCGCGGGCCCCGCGGGTGCTCGCCACGTGGCTGATCGGCTACTTCACCGGAGTTGCGCTGGCCCGGCGGCGTGGCTGATGATCGCTTACGCCGAGCACTCGGCCCGCCAGCTTGGTCGCCGCGCAGGTCCTCACCACGCGGCCGATCGGCCGGTTCGGGGAATAACTCCGCGTCCGGCGGCGTTCGCCCGGGGGCGTGCAGGAGGAGATCTGGTCCGATGTGGTGTGCCCGTGGTGCTACCTCGGCAAGCGGCGCTTCGAGCGCGCGCTGGCCGGCTTCGAGCACCGTGACCAGGTCGAGGTGACCTTCCGGTCCTTCGAGCTGGACCCGGCCGCCCCGCGCGAGCCGCAGCCGAAGGCGCCGCTCCTCGCCGCGAAGTACGGGATCAGCGAGGCGGAGTTCGCCGCTAGCGAGCAGCGCCTGACCCGCCTCGCCGCGGCCGAGGGCCTGGAGTACCACCTCGACGGCGGAGTCATCGGCAACACCTTCGACGCCCACCGCGTGCTGCAGCTTGCCCGCGAGCGAGGCCGGCAGGACGTCGTCGCGGAGCGGCTGTTCCGCGCCTACTTCACCGAGCGGCGTTCGGTGTTCGACGAGGATTCGCTCGTCGAACTGGCGACCGAGTCCGGACTGGACGGTGACGAGGTCCGCCGGATGCTGAAGGAAGGCGCCTACGCCGACGAGGTCCGCGACGACATCGACCAGGCCCGAGCGCTCGGCGCCAACGGCGTCCCGTTCTTCGTCTTCGACCGCCGTTACGCGGTCTCCGGCGCGCAGCCCACCGAAACCTTCGCCGCCGCGCTGGACAGGGCGTATCAGGACGCTGGTCCCTTGCCGAAGTAGATCTTGCACACCCCGCCGTCGTAGTCGGCCGTCAGTTCGAGGACGTTGCGCCCACTGTCCACAGGCAACAGCGACGAGCTGTAGTTCGGGCAGAAGTTGTTGTAGGCGCCCGGAACGTGCACCGGGGCGGGCAGCTCGTACCAGTTGCCCTCCCCGAAGTTGTCGTTGGCGAGCAGCACCTGACCGTTCGACGGTAGCGAGCGGCCGACGCTGTCGGTGTAGATCTGACCGACCATCAACAACCGAACGCCATTCGGTCCGCCGGGAAACACCGTGACGGTCTGGGCGTGCTGGAAGTAGTTGCCGCTCGCCGTCACCACCCGCGTGCCGGGATCGGCGGGGTCGCCGTAGTCCGCGCCGTCCGAGGAGATCTTGAAGTACGGATCGCAGTAGCGCGTGCCGTAGTTGCAGATCTCGTAGCCGAAGTAGTAGCGACCGTCGGGCAGCTGACGCACGATCGGCATCCCGGGCCGGACGCGATCGGGTGAGATCGCGACCGTGCTCTGCTTGTCGCTCCAGGTGACGCCGTCGGTCGACGCGATCCGGTTGAGCACCTGACTGTGGCGCGGTGCCTCGGTTTCGTCGGCGTAGTGCATCCACAGTGTCCCGCCGGAGTCCACTGTGAACTCCGGCTCGAACACGCCGCCGTGGTTGTGCGAACGGACGGCCTCGGACAGGAAACTCCAGCTCCGGCCACCGTCCGAACTGGACCAGACCCGGATGGACATGCGGCGGTCGGCGCCGCCGTTCTGCCCGTAGGACGCGGCCCACAGCAGGGTTCCGGCGCGCAGCCTGCCGACGCGTCGCGGCAGCTCGTAGATGCTGCCGCAGCACTCGCCCCGCACTCCCTCCGGGTCGCGGACCTCGCCGATCTGGCGGAACGACGCGCCTTCGTCGGTGCTCTCGTAGATCCGCGCGAACGCGCCGCTGCCGTCCCAGCTGTTCACGGACGCGACGATCCGCCCGCGCCGGAACGGCGCGTGTTCCAGGCGGATGACCCGCGGGTACGCGCCCACGCCCAGCTCGGTGCGTTGCGCCGCCTGCGCCGGAACCGTCATCGCGGCCGTCGTGACCAGCAACGTCAGCATCAGCGCGGCTATCCGGCGCATCCGTCCCCCTCACTCTCAGGAGCGGAATTAGACCACAGGGTGACGGTCGAGCGGACAAAAGCCCACTTTGTAGCGCAATACCCCGTGAGAATCAACCTCTTGATGGATCGTTGAACGATCCCCTACGTTCAGAAACCAGTGGCACAAGCCACAGTTCACGACGAAGGAGAGGTAACTTCCGTGGAAAACCTGGCTCCCGAGGACTTCGACCTGGACCTCCGCATCGCGACTCCGACCCAGGACGGGGACCTGCTGACGAACAAGTCCGGCTTCAGCGACATCTGCGCCACCCTGTGGCCGTCCTGCTGACGTGAGTTCCGGGTGGCGGGTCCGCGGGGGCCCGCCACCCGTCCAGCCGGGAGGCGAACCGATGTTCACGTGTGCCGGACCGGCCCTGCTGCGGGCCGCGGTGCGACCCCGCACCTGGGGGCCGATCCCGCCGCTGGAGGTCCTCGCGGCGGACGAAACGCTGATGGAAGCGGTCGAAACGGCCAGTCCGAGCCTGGCCCGCGACGTCCTCCGCCTGGTCCGGGGCGAGCCGGTCAGGGACAAGGTTCGCCGCCGCGCCGCGCTCGCCCTCGCGAAGTACCACCTGCGCATGACCAGCCGCCCGACGCCGTTCGGGCTCTTCGCCGGGGTCGCGCCGGTGCGATTGGACGCCGAGCCCGAGTTGCGGGCCGGTGACCAGCACCGTCCGACCAGTCGGACAGACGCCGAATGGCTGGACGGCGTCCTGCGACGGTTGCGAACCGATCCAGTGATCCTGACCAGGACAGTCCTGGTCGCCAACAACGTCAGCTTCGTCCGCGGGGACCGGCTCGTGCTGCCTGAGCGGTACGAGGGGGCAAGTCGTCGCGAAGCCTCGATCCGGTTCACGCCGCTCGTGCGTGCCGTCCGGGAGATGGCGGCCGCGCCGGTGGCCTGGCCGGACCTGGTCGAGCAGCTGTGCCGGCGGTTCCGGCGCACCGGTTTCGACGGGGTGCTGCGGCAGCTCGTCGAGGTGGGGGTCCTGCTCACCGACCTGGACCCGCCGCCGGACTGCGCCGACCCGCTCGCCCATGTGCTCGGCCGCGTGCCGGCGGAACATCCGATGCACGCGGAGTTGAGCGCGATTCTGAGCGAGTTGCGGGACGCCGACACGGCTGCCGAGGACCGGCGGTCCCGCCGGCGGGCAGTGGCGGCCCGGATGCGTGCATTGCACGACGTGGATGACGTGATCCAGACCGATCTGCGGCTGGATGTCGCGGCCACGCTGCCGGCCGCCCTCGGGACGGAAGCCGCCCGCGCGGCGGAGGTGTTGTGGCGCCTGGGGAGCACGACCGGACCGTCCTGGTTGGACGAGTACCGGAAGCGCTTTCTGGAGCGGTACGGCAGCGACCGGCTGGTGCCGGTGCTGGAACTGCTCGACGACACCCGCGGCCTGGGGGCGCCCGATTTCTCGCGGCGGCCGGATCGTCCCGGGCATCGGGCGTTGATAGAGCTCCTGCTGGCCGCCGTGCGCGCGGGCCGGGACGAGATCGAACTCGACGAGTCGCTGGTCGGCCTGCTCGCCGAGGAGCCGCCGTCGCGCCGCCCGGTGTCGATGGAGTTGTGCGCGGAGGTTCTCGCGCCCGGCTGGGAAGCGTTGTGCGCGGGCGAGTTCCGGCTGGTCATCGGGGAGAACTTCGGGTCGCCGCAGGCGGGGTCGACGATCGCGCGGTTCGCGCACCTCATGCCCGAACTCGACGCCGAACTGACGGCGCTGGTCCGCGACGGAGCCCCGGCGAGAGCGGCGCAGGTCGCGTGCCGGCCGCGGACGTTGCGCTCAGTCAACGTCGCGTCGGTGCCGCAGCGGCTCCCGATGCGCATCCCGGTGAGCTGTGGCCCAGCGACCGCAGAGGTGACCGGCCTGCGGCTGGACGATCTCGCCGTCGGCGCGACGCAGGACGAGCTGTACCTCGTCGACCTGACGTCCGGGCGGCGCGTCGTGCCGGTTTCCGGCTCGATGCTCAACCCGCGCAGCGGGCACGTCCCGCCCGTCGCGCGGTTCCTGCTCGAGCTGGGGGAGCAGGAGAACCCGTCGTGCCTGCCGTGGCGGTGGGGCGATTTGTCGACCGCTCCGGTGCTGCCCCGGGTCCGGTACGGCCGGACCGTGCTCGCGCCCGCGCGATGGCTGCCCAGCCGCGAGATGCTGGGCCCGTCGTCCGACTGGTCGGACGCCGTCCGAAACTGGCGACAGCGTTGGGCCGTGCCCAGGTGGGTGCAGCTGACCAGCTCGGACAACCGGATCGCGATCGACCTCGACGACCCCGGGCACCTGGCGGTGTTCCGCGCGGAGCTGCGGAAGACGCCGCGGCTGGTGGTCCAAGAGGTCCTGTCGCGGGACGACGGCTGGCTTGGCGGGCGCGCGTGCGAGGTGGTGTTCCAGCTGCTGGGGGAGCGGCCGGCCGCGCGTCCCGTTCCGGCCACCCGGACCCGGTCCGACGGGCTGCAGCTCCCCGGCGGCGACTGGCTGTACGCCAAGCTCTACGCCGGCGACGCCGCGCAGCGCCAGATCCTCCAGTCGCGGCTCGGCGAGCTGGTCGCCGGTGTGGAGGACTGGCACTTCGTCCGATATGCCGATCCCGATCCGCATCTCCGGATCCGGTTCGCCGGGAAACCGGACACGTTGTGGACGACGTTGTTGCCACGCCTGCACGCGTGGGCGGCGGCGCTCCGGGCGGAGGGGCTGCTGTCCCGGCTGGTGCTGGACAGCTACGACGCGGAGGTCGAGCGGTACGGCGGCCCGGACGCGATCTGCGGGGCCGAGCGGGTGTTCCACGCGGATTCGCTGGTCGCGCTCGCGATGCTCGACCGGGATTCGGATGATCTCGCGGCGTTGAGCGTGCTGGACCTCGTCCGGCATTTCGGACAGCCTCCGGAGATCCTGGACTGGCTCGCGGCGGCAGTGCCTCTCGACCTGCGGCGGAGCGTGCCCCGTGACCGCCGGGAGTCCTTCGCGGCGGCTGTCGACGCCACCGGTCGTCCGTCACTGGACCAACCGTGGAGGCAGCGGAGCCAGGCGGTCCTGGAGTACCTGACGAAACTGGCGCCGGAGCAGCACGGCCGGGTCGCGCTGAGCCTGGCGCACATGCACTGCAACCGCCTGTTCGGGATCGACCGGGCGCGGGAGCAGGAGGTGTACGGGCTGGTGCACGGCGGATTGGCGCTGCGCATGGACCGGAGGAGGCACGGCCGGTGAGTGCTGCTGGAGCGGTGTGTGGCCTGGTGGGGGTGCGGTCGGTGAGCGCTGCTGGAGCGGTGCGTGGCCTGGAGGAGGTGCGGCGGTGAGCACGGCCAGTGGAGGCGCGGCGGTGAGTACGGCTGGAGCGGTCCGCGGACCGGAGGAGGCGCGGCCGATGAGGGCCACGCACGTCGCTCGTCGCGCGAGGGCCCGGGAGGTCGCGCTCGAGGTGGGGGATCGCCTCCGCTCGGTGCGGGGTCGCGGGCCGGGTCTGCTGGACGGCCACCCGGGCATCGCCGTCCTGCACGCGGCACTGTCCGTTTGGGATCCCGCGTGGGCCGCGGTGAGCCGTGCCCATCTGGCCGCCGCGGGCGAGGTCGCGCCGGAGGCGGTGGTGCCCGCGGCCCTGGTGCACCGGGCCGCGCACGGCGGCGGTTACGACGGGCTGCTGCGCAAGGCCGGCGCGGCGCTGGCCGAGGTGTGCGAGGCGTGGCCCCGGGCCGACCGGCTCGCCGCGTCGGACTACGACGTGATCAGCGGGCTCACCGGCAAGGGCCGGCTGCTGCTCGCCCTGGGCGGCGACCGGTGCCTGTCCGCGCTGGAGGTCGTGCTGGAGCGTCTGGTGGCGTTGACCCGGCCGGTCCTGGTGGAGGGGCACGAGGTGCCCGGGTGGTGGTGCGCGCCGGAGCGGTACGTGGTCGAGGCGGACCGCGAGCGCTACCCCCGGGGCGATTTCAACGCCGGTCTGGCGCACGGCATCAGTGGTCCACTCGCGCTGTTGTCACTGGCCCACCGGCACGGCCACCGGGTCGACGGCATGACCGACGCGATGCGCGTGATCGCCGACTGGTTGTTGCGGTGGTCGTGGACGGACGAGTCCGGGGTGAGCTGGCCGTCGCGCGTCGGGTTCGATGCGCAGGTGCGGGGCACGGCGGTGCCGGCTTCGCGGACGGCGTGGTGCTACGGGACGGCCGGGGTGGCGTACGCGCTGCACCTGGCCGCGGCGGAGCTGGGTGACGCGGGGCTCGCCGGCCTGGCGGCCGCGGCCATGAGCAGGCCGGGCCGGGCGGAGGGCCCGACCGTGTGTCACGGCGATGCCGGGTTGCTGCAGATCAGCGTGCGGATGGGTGTGCCTGCCGACCGGATCGCCGACCGGGTCCTGGCCGCGTTCGACCCGTCGTCCCCGTTCGGCTTCCGGCACCGCCTGCACACCGGCGAGTGGACGGACGACCCCGGCCTGTTGCAGGGCGCCGCCGGAGTCGCGCTGGCGCTGGCGACCTACGCCGGCAACTCCGCCCCCTGGGACGCCGCGTTGCTGCTGAGCTGACGGTCAGCGGTAGTTGGTGAACTGCAGCGCGATGCCGAAGTCCTTGTCCTTGAGCAGGGCGATGACGTCCTGCAGGTGGTCCTTCTTCTTGCCGGAGACGCGGAGCTGGTCGCCCTGGATCTGGGCCTGGACGCCCTTGGGGCCCTCGTCGCGGATCACCTTGGCGATCTGCTTGGCCTTGTCGGCGGCGATGCCCTGGAGGATCTTGCCGTTGACCTTGTAGATCTTGCCGGACACGGCGGGCTCGTCGGCCTCGAACGCCTTCAGCGAGATGCCCCGCTTGATCAGCTTCTCCTTGAACACCTCGACCGCGGCCTTGGCGCGCTCCTCGGTGTCGGCCTCGATCGTCACGGCCTCTTCGCCGGCCCAGGAGACCTTGGCGTTGACGCCGCGGAAGTCGAAGCGGGTGGAAAGCTCCTTGGCCGCCTGGTTGAGGGCGTTGTCGACCTCCTGCCGGTCGACCTTGCTCACCACGTCGAATGACGGATCCGCCACGTGTCCTACCTCGTCGTTTCGCTTGTCGGCTGACCACACCATAGCGCCGCCCCCACCCCCG
Source organism: Amycolatopsis thermalba (assembly GCF_003385215.1). Taxonomy (GTDB): domain Bacteria; phylum Actinomycetota; class Actinomycetes; order Mycobacteriales; family Pseudonocardiaceae; genus Amycolatopsis_E; species Amycolatopsis_E thermalba. The sequence goes on from NZ_PQHW01000034.1 coordinate 55,928, forward strand.
TCGGAGGCCCGCCGGAGGGTTGGTAAGCTAGTCCCCGGCCGGGACGCCCGGCCATGGCGGGTTGCCCGAGCGGCCAAAGGGATCTGACTGTAAATCAGACGGCACTGCCTTCGCAGGTTCGAATCCTGCACCCGCCACGCCAGCGAAAACGCCCCGCTGACCTGGGAAAACAGGTCGCCGGGGCGTTCTTTTGTCTCCGGCCCGGCCGGTGACGACACCGATTCGGCGGGTCGTCACAATCCGGGTATGGAGGGCTTCGAGCCGCGGTGGTTGTCCGGCTTGGCCGCCGTTCGCTGGGAACACGGCCGCCGGCTCGCTGCTTTGGTCGGGCGACGGTTGACGGCGGCGTGGCTCGCTTGGGAGCTCGATGGTGACTGCTGGTGGAACGACGCCCCGGTCGTGTTCGACTTCGGCGGGGAGCAGCTCGAGATCAGCCATCGGAAGTTCGATGAGCTGTCGATCACGTGGACCTCGATCCAGGTCACGCGCCCGCCGGCCGACCCGATGTTTCAGATCGCCTGGCGGGATGACATGTGCCACCGGTTGACGGCGTTGCATGGGCAGGTCCTCTCGTCGGTGGCACTGCTGGAATGGCAGGGCGAGCAGCGCGACCTGGGTACAGGTGCGGTTGCCGTGCACCTCGCCTTCACGTCAGGTGGTTCCGTGACGGTTGCGAACGCCTTGGACGAGAACGAGTTGGACTTCGGAGCCCCGGGCCCGCACTGGAGACGGCACGCGCTCTCGCAGAGGGGCGGTCGTGAATGGCCACTGGGCGAAATATCGCCGCGGCCGGTTCTTCGCTAGGTTCGGGCGATGATCGTCCTCGCTGTGGAGAATCCGGTTCAGCCTGATATTCGTGAGCTCGCGCTCGGGCTTGTCGCGTTTCTCGTGCTGCTGTTCCTGATCACGAAGTTCGCCGTGCCGCGCTTCGAGGCCTTGTTCGAGAAGCGGGCGGAGAAGATCGAGGGCGGGATCGAGAAGGCGGAGCAGGCGCAGGCGGCGGCCGCGGAGGCGCTGACCCGCTACCGGGCCCAGCTCGCGGACGCGCGTGCCGAGGCGGCGCGGATCCGGGAGGAGGCCCGCGCGGAGGGCGAGCGGGTGCGCGCCGAACTGCGGGCGGAGGCGCAGGAGGAGGCCCGGCGCCTGATCGCGCAGGGCGAGGCCGACCTGACCGAGCAGCGGGGCCGCATCATCGCCGAAATGCGCCCCGAACTGCGGCGGCTCGCGGTGGAGCTGGCGGAGCGGATCGTGGGCGAACCACTGACCGACGAGGCGCGGCGGCGCGGCACGGTGGACCGCTTCCTGACCGAGCTGGAGCGGCGGTAGGGGTTGGCGAGCTCGGAGGGGCTGGCTGCGGCTTGGGTGGCGCTGCCGTGGCCGGCATGGCGCGGGGGCGTGGTTGCTTGGGTGGCGGTAGAGGCTGGCGGTGCCTGGTGGCCGGAGAGCCACCAGGCACCGCTTCCGGAATCACCGGCTCTGCGCCGAGTCCTTGACCTCCTGCGCCGCGGACTTCGTTTCGTCCGCGACCGTTGATGCGGCCTCGCTCGCGGTGGATTTGACTGACTGGACCGCTTCCTGTGCTGGTTCGCGCAGGTTCTCCGTCATTTCCTGCGCCACCGAGCCCATCTGGCCCGCCATGTCCTGCGCCGACTCCTTGACCTGCCCCGCCAGCTCCCGCTCCTGGCGGCTCGCCGGGATCAGCGACGACACCAGCCATCCGGCGCCGAACGCGATCAGGCCCGCCGCCAGCGGGTTGCCCTCCGTCTGCCGGCGCACCATCCGCGGCGCGTCCTGGACCTGTTCGGCCACCGACGACGCCGCGTCGGACGCCGTCGAAGCCACCGACGAAGCCGCGCCGGACGCCGTCGAAGCCATCGACGAAGCCGTCGACGACGCGCTGTCCGTCGCCTGGTGCATGCGGTCGGTCGCGGTCCGCACGCCGCCAGAAGCGCTTCCCATGACCCGCTCCTTCATGTTCCGCGCCAGGCCCCGCGCGCGGTGCACCCGCCGGTGGACGACGCGGCTGGGCGTGACCTTCTCGGCGAGCGCGTCCACATCGCTGCCCAGATTCCGTTGCGTGCCTTCGATCTCCCGGCGAAGGCGGTCCGGGTCCGTGCTCACGTCGTCCTCCTCAACTGGTCGGGCATCTGCTTGAGGCTGTCCACGGTCCGCTCGGGCACCGGCTCGACGCGGCGCATCCGGTTGCGCCCCAGGGCGAACAGCACGGCCGCGATCACGGCCCACACCCCGGCGACGATCAGCGCCGCCCAGCCCTGGTCCATCACGTTGGACAGCGCCCACCACAACGCGATCGACAGGAACAGCATCACCATGTAGCCGCCGAAACCGGCGCCGCCGAGCATGCCGGCGCCCTTGCCCGCCTGCTTGGCCTCGGCCTTCATCTCCGTCTTCGCCAGCTCCAGTTCCTGCCGCATCAGCGTGGACAGATCCTGGGAGATGTTGCTCATCAGCTGTCCCACCGACACGTCGCCGACGTCCGGCCGCTGTCCCGGCGGTTGCGAATACGTCATGACGGCTCCACCCGGTGCTGCCCGCGGTAGTCGCCGGGGTACGCGCCTTCCGGCGGCATGGCCGTCGTCGGCGGGTGGACGGCCGTCTCGGTCGGTGTCCCGGTGGGGTACGTCATCTCCGCCGGTGTGCCCGTGGGATACGTCGTCTCCGTCGGGGTGCGCGGTTGCGGCGCGCCGCCGCTGCTCTGCTCGCTCACCGCCGCGGCGCTGCCCCTGGTCAGCCGGCCCGCGAGGAGCCCCGCGGCGGCCGCGCCGGCGAGGAACAGGCCGGGCTTGCGCCGCGCGAAGCCGCGCAGCTCGTCGACCAGTTCCCCGGGCTCGCGGGAATCGAGCCAGGACGCCACCTTCTTCGCCCGCTGCGACACCTCGCGGACGATGTCCTGCGCGATTCCGGATTCCGACTGCTCCGACATCCGGTCCAGCTGATCCGCGATCGAATTCAGATTTCCGGCCGCTTTCTGCTGGCTGGTGCGTGCCTGTGCACGCAATTGATCGACGCCCTGGTCCTTCAGGTTCCGCACCTGCCGCTGCGCCTCGGATGCCACTTCCCGTGCCTGTTCGGCGGCGGTCCCGGTCACCTGGCTGCCCGATTCCGCGGCCTGTTCGCGCACCGCCTGCGGCGGCGAACTGCTGGTCTGCTGGGTCATTCCTCCTCCTCCGCTCGGTTCCGCGCGACTACCCGGCCCAATTCCCGGTAAACGACGAAAACAATTCCGCTTCGCGGCGCGGATCGGAAAAATAGATCTCCGTTCGGGGTGCCTGATCGAGCCGTGCGGAGCTGCTCCTGGCTCGCCCCGGTCCTGCTCATCACGGCCGGCGACTGGTCAGGGCGGTCCGCAGCCGCACAGGAATTCTCCGGCCGGAGGCTGACGGAGAGGCGATGACGGCGGACCACCGGGAATCTGCGAACATGACGGCTTTGCGGCGCCCGGGCGGTGAGCGAGGAGCTAGGCATGAGGTTGCACCGGTCTCGTCGGCTGGTCCTGTGGGAGTACGACTGCGTGGACCGGTTCGCCGCGAGTGCCGCCGAGGTCGGTTGGCTCTCCGCTGGAGAACTGCCCGCCGAGCCCTCGACGGGCACGCCGCGACGGTCGTCGTGGCAGCTCACCACCGGGGTGTTCGTCACCCTGTTCCAAGCCCCCGAGCGTCAGCTCGCATACGTGGCCGTGTTGAGCATGCTCGGCCGGGAAGCCGCAGCTCACTTCTTGCATCTGCCAGAGGCGAGCCTGGAGTTGGCTGGACTTGACGTGTGGACTGATCAGGAGCTGATCGGCGCCGTGTCCGCCGCGTCGGACCCAGGCGAGCACGCGACCGCTCTGATCCGGGCCGGACTCGGCGCCCCGGCGGAGATCGCCGAGCCGTGGGCACGTGCCTTCTTCGCTGCCGCCGAGCATCCCTCGGAGGAGGTACGAGCTGCCGGGATCGAGGCGATCATGCACGCGGGCTGGCCACGCTTCGCCGAACTGCTCAGGGCCATGGCCGAGCGGGATCCCAGCAGGGACATCAGAGAGCTGGCGCAGCGGAGTGCCTCAGTCCTGGAGGCCAGAACTCCAGCTGGACCATAGAGTTCCCCGGGTTGCCCGCACGACAAGTCCGGTTGGAGTACGAGCGTACTGATCATGGATGCGGAACTCGTGCGCGCCCGCCGGGCGGTGTCCGTGGTGTTCGCGGCGTGCGGGGCGGCGTTCGGTACGTGGCTGGCGCGGGTGCCTGCGGTGCAGGACCGGCTGGGGCTCACGACGGGACAACTCGCGGCCGGGTTGTTCGGGCTCGCGGCCGGGTCGGTGGTCGCGTTGCTGCTGGCCGGCGCGGTGATCACGCGGATCGGCAGCCGGGTGGCGGCCATCGTGGGGGCGGTCGTGCTGTGCGGCGGGTTGCCGTTGGTCGCGATCGCGCCGAGCGTGCCGGTGTTCGTCGCGGCGCTGGTGGTGCTGGGGGTCGGCAACAGCACGCTCGACGTGGCGATGAACGCCCACGCGGCACGCGTCGAGCACGGCTACGGGCGGCCGATCTTCGCCGGTTTCCACGCGTTCTGGAACATCGGCGGGCTGGCCGGATCCGGCGCCGACGCGCTGGTGGAGACCTGGCACGTGCCGGTGACGGTGCACTTCCCGGTGGCGGGCGGGGTCCTGCTGGCGGTCGCGTTGCGGGCGGTCCGGACCGGGTTCCTGCGCGGGCCCGACCGCGGCCAGGGCGGGCCGGCGTTCGCGTGGCCGGGGCGGGCGCTGGTGCCGCTCGGGGCGATCGCGTTCTGCGGGTTCGTCGCCGAGGGGGCGGTCAACAGCTGGGGTGCGGTGTACCTGAGCGAGGTGACGGCGGCCGGGCCGGCGGTCGCCGCGCTGGGGTATTTCGCGTTCTCGGTGACGATGATCGTCGTGCGGCTGGGCGCGGACCGGATCGTGGCGCGGGCCGGGGCGGTTTCGTTCCTGCGGCTGGCTTCGGTGGTGGCGGTGGGCGGGTTCGCGGTCGTGCTCGCGGCGCCGGTGCCGGTGGTGGGGGTGGTCGAGGTCGCGCTCGACGAGCG
>NZ_PQHW01000035.1 GCF_003385215.1 Amycolatopsis thermalba
TAATCCGAAACGGAGACATTCCAAAATCGGAATGCACAGCCCCGTCACGTTTGAAGCCCTGCACACGGAGTCAGACCAAGATCACTGACCCCACACCCGAAGTGTCCGGCGAACGGGGGCAAGCTCACAGTGTGGGGGTCGTGTGAGTGTGTATGACCTCAACTGGCGGCCGACGAGGAGTGAACCTTGGAGCGCCGTGCCTACTCGCGTTGTCGTGGCGGCGGGTTGGGCTGGGACCGTTGCGGCTGTCCCATGTGGGCAATTGGTGGGGTGCCGAGGCTTGCTGAGTAGCTCCGCGGTCCTGGTTCTGCCCCCTGATCACCGAGGGTCACGTTGCCGGCGAGGCCTATCGAGCATCTTCTTCGGTTAATTGGGTGAGGTGGTTGTGGTGTTCGATGCCCAGACGGGGAGCACCGTGGGGAGCAAGCTGGGAGCAGGACCGCGCGCTGAACCGTCCGGAACGAGGCCCAACAGCCCTGAACGCTCCGCGCTGACCTGCAGGAGTCGTGTTTTTGCAGGTCAGCGCGGTATCGCGGACATAGTTCACACCGAAGAGGTCACTGGTTCGATCCCAGTATCGCCCACTCACACGGCCTGCCGGCGGAGTCGCCGGCAGGCCGTTGGTTTCGGGGGAGATGCTGCGGAGTGAGCGAACAGATCTCGTGCGTCTGGCGGGACACCATCACCGACGACGAGATGGTCGACCTCGTCCGGTCGCACGGCGGCAACTCCGTTCCCGGCTGGTGGAGCCAGGTCCGGCAGCACAGCCTCGGCTGGGTGGGTGCCCGTGACGCTGACGGGGTCCTGGTCGGCTTCGTAAACGTGGCGTGGGACGGTGGCGACCACGCCTTCCTGATCGACACGAAGACTCGCGGCTCGCACCAGCACCGCGGGATCGGCACCGCGGTCGTCCGCCTGGCGGCGGAGCAGGCACGGGCGGCGGGCTGCGAGTGGCTGCACGTCGACTTCCGGCCGGAGCTGCGCCGCTTCTACTTCGACGCCTGCGGCTTCCGCCCCACCGATGCCGGGCTGATCCACCTGGCCGCGGAAGGCTGACCCGGGCGGGACGGGGTCACCGCGCGGTGAAGAACGCGATCATCTCCTCCAGCCCGCGCCCGCCGAACAGGGTTTCCAGGCTGGCGGCCGATTCGGCGGCGATGGCCGCGCTGCGCGGGAACAGCGCCTCCTCGTAGGCGGTCAGCGCCTTCTCGGCGTCACCGCGGTCGGCGGCGATCGCCAGCGCCAGTTCGGCGCCGTCCAGCATGGCTTGGTTCGCGCCCTCCCCGGCGAACGGCGACATCAGGTGGGCGGCGTCGCCGAGCAGGGTCACGCCCGGGACGCGGTCCCAGCGGTGCCCGACCGGCAGCGCGTGGATGCGGCGCGGCGCGATGGTGTCCGCGTCGGCGATCAGGCCGCGCAGGCCCTCGTCCCAGCCGTCGAACCGGGACAGCACCGCGGCCTTGGCCGCCGCGGGATCGGTGAAGTCGATGGTGTCCAGCCAGTCCTCGCCGGCCTTGACCGCGGCGTAGACGTGCAGGCTGCCGTCGGTCTCGCGGTGGGCGAGGAAACCCCGCTCGTCGCCGAGCCCGAGGAACAGCCCGCCGCCGACGACGGCGGCGCTGCGCGGGTGACGGCTGTCGGCGTCCAGCAGGTCGGTCTCCACGAACGAGATGCCGGTGTAGGCGGGCTCGGCGGCCGAGACCAGGGGCCGGATCCGCGACCAGGCCCCGTCGGCGCCGATGAGGAGATCGGTGGTGGTGGCGGAGCCGTCGGCGAAGGTCACTTCATGGCGTCCGCCGTCCAGCGCGCGGGCCGCGGTGACCTTGCGGCCCCAGTGGACCGTGCCGTCCGGCAGTGAGCCGAGGAGCAGGTCACGCAGGTCGCCGCGGTCCACCTCGGGCCGCGCGCCGGTGCCGTCGTCCGGGTGGGACACGTGGACGGTGCCGTCCGGGCCGGCCAGGCGCAGGGCCTGGCCACCCTCGTGGATGATCTTGCGGAACTCGTCGTGGAGGCCCGCCGCCCGCAGCGCGTCCTGCCCGCTCTCCTCGTGGATGTCGAGCATTCCGCCCTGGGTGCGTGCCCTCGCTGACGTCTCCAGTTCGAACACGGCTGCCTCGATGCCGTGGACGTGCAGGACCCTGGCGGCGGTGAGACCGCCCAGACCTGCACCGATGATCGCGATGGGGTGGTGGCTGCTCACGGCCTTCTCCAATGCCTCGGGTGCGGCGACACGTCCAGCGTAGCGAACATGTTCGTCACGAACGAGTTCGGCAAAGGTGAAGCGTGGCGAGGGAGGCGGCGGCGCGAGGCCGCTACGGGAGCGGGGTGTGCGTGATCCCGTTGATCAGCACGTGGAAACCCCAGGTCAGACGGTCTTCCGCACCGGTGAGCAGCTCGGGCAGGTGCGCCTTGATCGCCGGGTGGGTGCTCTCGTCCACTTCGTGCACGGCCCGGCTGAGCGCATGCCAGTCGCGCTCGGCGTTCGGGTCCTGCTCCTGCGTCGCGTGCTCCGCGGCGGTGGCTGTGGCGTACTGGAGCAGGTTGTCGACTCCCCAGGCGACCTGCTGCCGGGGCGCGCCGCTGCGGGCGAGGAGTTGCAGGACGCGCTCGAGGAGGGCGAGGTAGTTCGGGCCGTTCGGGCGGGCCACGAGAGCCGAGCGGGCGAGCTGCGGGTGCTCGAACAGGACGAGGGTGTAGGAGGTGAGCACGGCGACGAGCTGGTCCCGCGGCTCGGGCCCGGCGGTCTCGGCGGCCAGGTCGACCTGGCCGAGCTGCGCGTCGAGCACGGCCGCGTGCAGTTCGGCGGTGTTGGCGACGTAGACGTACAGCGAGGCCGGGCCGGTGTCCAGCTCCTTCGCCAGGCGGCGCATGGTCACCTTCTCCAGCCCCTCGGAGCGCATGATCCGCACCGCGGTGTCGATGATCCAGCGCCGGCTGAGCGCGGGTTTGGCGGGACGATCACGACGGCTGACCGGTTCCGGGCTGGTGGACATCCGGCGATGGTAACGAACGTGTTCGTGCCCGACTGGGGATGACAGGACCAGGCACGGTCCCCGCCCGGCGGCTTACCGTGGGAACGTGGCCGACGATCGGAACCTGCTGGGCGACTACCTCCGCGCCCGCCGCGAACTCGTCACCCCCGAACAGGCCGGGATCCCCGTCCACGGCGTGCGCCGGGTGCCCGGCCTGCGCCGCGAGGAGGTCGCAATGCTGGCCGGCATCAGCGCAGACTACTACCTGCGCCTCGAACAGGGCCGCGACCGCAAACCGTCGGTGCAGGTCCTCGAATCGATCGCCCGTGCGCTCCAGCTCGACGACGAGATGACCGCCTACCTGGCCGGGCTCGCCGCCGACCGGCCCCGGCGCAAGCGGCGGCCGCGGCAGGAGGTCGTGCCGCCCAGCATCGTCCAGCTCCTCGGGACGCTCCCGCTGCCGGCGTTCGTGGAGGGGCGCTACCTGGACGTCCTCGCCGCCAACGCCCTGGCCACGGCGCTCTCGCCGCGCCTCACCCCGGGCGCCAACCGGCTGCGTGACGTGTTCCTCGACCCGGGCGAGCGCGACCTCTTCCCCGACTGGGAGGCCGCCACCGAAGCGCTGATCGCGGGCTTCCGCCAGTCGGTCGGCACCGACATCGACGACCCCCGCTTCGTCGAGCTGGTCGGTGAGCTGTCCCTCGCCAGCCCCCGCTTCCGGCAGCTCTGGGCGCGGCACGATGTGCAGCCGCGGCAGGGCGCATTGATGCGCTTCGACCACCCGCAGGTCGGCCGTCTGGTGCTGTACCGGGAAAAGCTCGAGGTCACCACCGGCACCGAGGGGATGATGCTCGTGGTGTACCACGCCGACGCCGGGAGCAGCGACGCCGAGAAGCTCGCGTTGCTCGCCTCCGCCGCCCTGCCCGCCCGGTCGGCTTCCTGATCGATACGAAGACTCGCGGCTCGCGCCCTCCCGGCCCGGGCCCCGGCGTTACCCGGCGGCCTTCTTCAGCAGGGTTTCGGTCCAGTCCGGGTCGTGCTCGTCCACGACCGGGAAGCCGGACGCCCACGGGCCTTCCCAGTGCACGGTGATGCCCGGGTTGTGCACACCGGTACCGTCCGGCGTGAACAGGTGCGGACTGCCGGTCACCTCGTCGGTGCACGCGATGGCGTAGTCGGTCATCACGTCCGCGCGGTGCCGGCCGGAGTCGAGCGCCTCGGTCAGCGCGTCGACGTCGACCGTGCCGGTCTCGGCGGCGACCTCCAGGATGACGGTGCGATGGCCGATGGTGCGGTTGTCCACCCAGAACGCCCGTCGCAGCGCGCGGTCCAGGTCCTCGGCCGGCCCCAGCCCCTGCGCCTTGGCCGCGGCCACCGCCTCGTTGGCGAGCAGCACGGTGTTCGGGTACAGCCAGTCCGCCGCGGTCCACAGGCGGAACCCGGCCGCCGGCTCGATCGTGCCGAGACCCACGGCCTCGCTGTCGGTACCCGGCCTCGGGTGCGGACCGTTGAACAGTTCCAGTGGGAACGCGTGGTGGTCGATCCGGACCTGGTCCTGCAGCCCCAGCCGCTCGCGGGCCACCCGGAGGCGGTGCAGGGCCACGTGCGCGAACGGGCAGAGCAGGTCCGACCAGACCTGGATGGTGCCCGCGGCGGCCGCGGGACGGTGGACGGTGGACGGTGCGTTGGTCATTCCGGTTCCTCGTGCTCGGTTCCAGGTGGGTTGGTGGTGAAGCGTTCCGGCCGCAGGAGCACCGCGGTGCGGCGGTCCTCGGCCATCGCGCGGTCGTATTCGTCCAGGTCCGGGTGCACCCCGCCGGCGGCGATGTAGATGTCGCGGAGCAGCAGGCGCGGGTCCGGCAGGCCGGGCAGATCGTCGTCGGGGCCGGCCAGTTCCACCGGGCCGGACACCGACACCCACTCCCAGCCGGACCGGAACACCAGCGTCGCGTGTGGACGCTCGCGCAGGTTGGCGAGCTTCGCGGTGCGGCCGCGGGACACGAACGCGACCACGGTCTCGCCGGTCACCGGGTGCGGCAGGATTCCCGCGTTCACCACGGAGACGCCGGGCCGCCCGTCGGCCCGGGCGGTCACGAGCACGGCGAGCCAGCGCTCCGGCCGGGCGAGTCCGGCCACCATCCGGAGGCCGTCGGCGGTGGTGATCACGCCAGGCTCGCCGCCTTCTCCAGCAGCGTCCGGTAGATGTCCGGCTCGTCGGAGTCGATCACCGGGAAGCCGACGCCGAAGTCACCGTTCACCCAGCGCGCCGAGACACCGGGATTGGCCGCGTTGGTGCCGTCGGCCAGGAACAGGTGGGGGCTGCACACGACCCGGTCGTCGCGCGCCGACTCGAACTGCTCGATGACCGCCGCGCGCGCCTCGCCCCGGTCGAGCCGTCCGGCCAGGTCCGGCACGTCGACCACACCGGTCTCGGCCGCCACGTCCAGGATCACGTTGCGCAGAGAGATGCACCGGCTCTGCGCCCAGAACGCCTTCCGCAGCGCACGGTCGAGCTGCTCCGAAACGTGCAGGCCCTGGTGCTTCGCGGCCTGCACGGCCTCCAGCGCCGGAAGCATGGTCACCGGGTACCGCCAGTCCTTCTCCTGCCACAGCTGCCACCCGGCGTCCGGCTCCAGCGCACCGAGCACGGCGACCTCCGAGTCGACCCCGGGCCGCTCGTTGACCCCGAGGTTGAACAGTTCGAGCGGGAAGGCCCGGTGGTCGAAGCGCACCCGGCCGGTCAGACCGAGCCGGTCCCGCGTCTCGTGCAGCCGGTGCACGGCGACGTGGGCGAACGAGCAGTTCAGGTCCGAATAGACCACGATCACGTCTGGTGAGGTGGGCAATCGCGGATCGCCGGGCGGGACGTCGACCGAGGGGATCATCGTGTGCTCCTTCCGTTCTGCCGCAGCGTACCTTAAATGAGTGCGTGCGCACACATGTATTTTACCGACAGACGAGCTCACCCCATCGGCTGAAAGAAGTGCGCGACCGCGCTGGAGAGCGCACCCTTTCGGGCATGGCGTTCGGAAAAGCCGTTGCCGTGGCGGCTGTCCTGATCACGGCTGCCGCGCCGGTGGCCGGGGCCGAACCCGTGCACGGGGAGCAGGCCTTCACCGTGAGCGGCACGTTCACCGCGCCCGCGGGGGTCACCTCGGTGTTCGTCGCCCTGTGGGGCGCGGGCGGTGGGGGCGCGAAACCGCCCGCGGGCACCCCCGAAGCGCCGGAAGCGCCGCCGCCACCGGAAGCGCCACCGCCGGAAGCGCCGCCGCCGCCCGGAACCGCGGGTGGTGGCGGGGGAGCGGCGTGGTGCTCCGTCGCGGTCACCCCCGCCACCGAGTACACCGTGACCGTCGGCGTGGGCGGGCTTCCCGGGGCGCCGGGCAGCGACTCCAGCCTGGGCGTCGCCGGCAGCCCGGCGCTCGTCGTGGCCCGTGGCGGCGCGCCCGGGACCGCCGACGCGGCCGGCCGGGGAGGCACCGCCGACTGCGGCACCTCGCCCGGCCTCGCCGCGCCCGGCAGCGACGCCACCGCGGAGCGGCCCGGCGCGGCGGGGGTGATCCCGAGCGCGCCGCCGGGCGGGATCGGCGCCGGTGGCGCCGCCGGCATGCCCGGGGCGCCCGGGTACGTCTACCTCTGGTGGTGATCCGCCAGCTTCGAATGCCGCCGGCTGTAGGCGAAGTACACCACCAGCCCGATGGCGAACCAGATCGCGAACCGCAGCCACGTCTCCGGGTGCAGGAACGTGATCAGCCAGATCGAGAACGCCACCCCGATCGCCGGCACCACCGGCACCCATGGGCAGCGGAACGTGCGCGGCAGGTCCGGACGGCGGTACCGCAGCACCACGACCGCCACGCACACCACCACGAACGCCAGCAGGATCCCGATGTTGGTCAGCTCCGCGGCTTCCCCGATCGGCAGCAGCCCGGCGATCACCGCCGCCGCCACGCCGAGGACCCACGTCATCCGGCTCGGCACCTTCTTCACCGGGTGCGTGCCGGAGAACCACTTCGGCAGCAACCCGTCGCGGCTCATCGCGAACCCGACGCGCGTCGCGCCCAGCAGGAACGTGAACAACACGGTCAGGATGCCGAGGATCGCGCCGACCGCGATCACCCCGCCGAGCCAGCGCAGCCCCACCGACTCGAACGCGCTGGAGAACGCGGCTTCCGAGTCGATGTCGGTGTAGGGCACCATTCCGGTCAGCACCAGGCACGCCAGCACGTACAGCACCATCGAGATCCCGAGCGAGTACAGGATCGCCTTCGGCATGTGCTTCTGGGAGTCGCGCGACTCCTCGGCCGCGGTGGACATGGCGTCGTAGCCGAACACCGCGAAGAACACCGTCGCCGCGCCGGTGAACGCGCCGCCGACGCCGAACGGGAAGAAGTCCGACCAGTTGCCGGTGTTGATGTGGAACGCGCCGACCACGACCACCAGCACCACGAGCGCGACCTTGAGGTACACCAGCAGGGTTTCGAACCGCGCGGCCGAGCGCATGCCCTGGTTCAGCACGAACGCGATCAGCAGGCACAGCAGCACCGCGAACAGGTTCACCTTGTACGAACCGGCCGCCACGCCCTCCGGCTCGGTGCCCGGCGCGCCGGACATCCACAGTGGCAGGTGGATGTCCAGGAAACCCAGCAGGTCGTTGAAGTAGCCGGAGATACCGATCGCGACCACGGCGACGATCGCGGTGTACTCCAGCAGCAGGTCCCATCCGATGAGCCAGCCGACCAGCTCACCGAGCACCGCGTAACCGTAGGTGTAGGCCGATCCGGCGCGCGGGATCAGCCCGGCGAACTCGGCGTAGGAGAACGCCGCCGCCGCGCTGGCGATCCCGGCCACCAGGAACGAAATCAGCACGGCCGGTCCGGCCGTCTGGTTCGCCACCGCGCCCGCGAGCGAAAAGATGCCCGCGCCGATGATCCCGCCCACGCCGATCGCGGTCAGCTGCCACAGGCCCAGGGTTTTCTGGAGCCCGCCGCCCTCCACGGCCTCGATCTGTTCCACGGGTTTGCGCCGGAACAGCTCGTGTACGGCCACCGCACTCCCCAATCACTCGTCCGGGTAATGACCGGATCACGGTACTAGGGAGGAGCCCGCCCCGGGACCCTGCGAAAGGTCCCGGGGCTGTTCGCCGGGTCAGGCGAACTGGCCGGGCCGGTAGTCGCCGGCCGGGTTGCGGATGATGACGTTGATGCGGTTCCACGTGTTGATGAGCGCGATGGCGGCGACCAGCGCGGCGAGCTGCTCCTCGTCGTAGTGCTTGGCCGCGTTGGCCCACACCTCGTCGCTGACCCCACCGGCCGTGTCGGCGATACGGGTGCCCTCTTCGGTCAGCTCCAGGGCGGCGCGCTCGGCCTCGGTGAACACGGTGGCTTCGCGCCAGGCCGCCACCAGGTTGAGCCGAGTCGGCTCCTCGCCGGCCGCCACCGCGTCCTTGAAGTGCATGTCGGTGCAGTAGCCGCAGCCGTTGATCTGGCTGGCGCGCAGCTTCACCAGCTCCTGGGTGCGGGCGGGCAGTGTGGACTCGGCGAGCACCTTGCCCGCCCCGAAGAGGTGCTTGACGAACTTGCCTGCGGTCGGGCTGGTGAAGAGGTTGATCCGAGCGTCCACGATGAACTCCTGTTCCGGTTGGGGTTTCCACTTCCCTGACGGAACAGCCCGACGAGATGTGACAGCCGGCCGGCGGCTCTGACGAAGATTGCGGTGGTTGGTTGGGATGCTGCTGGTCGTGCCGCGGTGTCGGTGGTTTCCACCATCGCCCGCGCCTATCAGCACGCCACGAACATCGGCCGCTCCCGTGGCGACTGGGCCACACCGGGCCAGGCCGGGGATTCACCGATGTCCGAACACATCACCTGGACCAACGCATTGTGACACGGCCTAGCCCGCGGCGGCTTTCTGCGTGAGCGCGGCCGCGCGGCGGCGCGACTTCTTGTGCACCGCGCCGGCCCGGAAGTAGCTCAGCAGCTCGGCGATCGCGACCGGGTCGTCCAGCTGCGGGCAGTGCCCCCACTCCTCGCGCAGCATCAGCCGGCTGTGCGGCACCAGTGCGTGCAGCCGGCGGCCCGCGGCGGCGCTCACCAGCCGGTCCTTGCCGCACGCGACCACCAGCAGCGGGACCTTGATCGACTCCAGTCCGTCGTAGGCCTCGGCCAGCTCGGCGACCAGCTGGCGGGCCTGGTCCAGACGAGTGGTCGTCGAGCGGAAGTCCGGGAACAGCCCGGTGAACCGCGAGACGTGGGCGATGTCGGCGGCCGCGCGGTCGGCGTAGAGCAGCCGCGGCACCACGAACCCGGCGATGGTCCGCACCACGAACCCGGGCACCGGCAACGGCAGCGACGCCGCCAGCCGCAACGGCAGCGGGTACTTCCCGACGGTCCGGACCAGCCAGGAGTCGACGAACCCGGGCGCGGCGATGGACACCACCCCGGCGATCGGCAGCTCGTCGCGGCAGGCCGCGCGCAGGCTCATCGTCCCGCCGAGCGAGTTGCCGCCCAGCACGACCTTGCCGCGGTCGGAGTAGAACCGCACGACCTCGGCGACGAACGCGTCCAGCTGGGCGAGCATCGCGCCGGAGCGCAGGGGATCGGCTTCACCGAAGCCGGGCAGATCGACCGCGACCGCGGGGACGCCGGCGGCGGCCAGCTCGGTCAGCGCCGGGCGCCAGGTGTCGGCGCTGTCGCAGTAGCCGTGCAGCAGGACGAGTCTTCCGGTGCCCCGCTTGGGTTTGGGACCCACTTCCAGCACCCTGGTGCGCACGCCGGCGAAACTCCGGTGGCCGGCCCGGATGTCCTCCGGGCCGGCGAGCCGTGAGCCCGGCGCCGCCTCGATTTCCCGCTGCACTGCGGTCATGTACCCAGATTAGCGAGGAAATCTCGGGTTCCGCTCAGTAGACGTGGGTCACAAACCGGTATCGGCAGCGTGTCAACAAGGCGTCTGCGCAGGTCGGAGCGATTCAGCGGGTGAAAACGATCTTCCCCGCGGTCGCGCCCTCCTGCATCAGCCGGAAGCCCTCGGCGGCCTCCGACATCGGCAGCTCCTTGCCGATCTGCGGCCTGATGCCCGTCAGGTCGAGGTAGCGGAGCATGTCCTCCAGCTCGTCGCGGGTGCCCATGGTGGACCCGACGACCCGCAGCTGCAGGAAGAACACCCGCTGCAGGTCCGCGCTCGGGTCCGGCCCGCTGGTCGAGCCGGACACCACGACGATCCCGCCCGGCTTCAGGGACTTCAGCGAGTGGCCCCAGGTCGCCTTGCCGACGGTCTCGAACACGCCGTCCACCCGCTCGGGCAGCCGCGCGCCGGTCTCGAACGTCTGGTGCGCCCCGAGCTGCTCGGCCAGCGCCCGCTTCTCCTCGGACCGGCCGGTCACCCACACCCGCAGACCCGCGGCCCGGCCAAGCTGGATCAGCGCGGTCGACACGCCACCGGAGGCGCCCTGCACGAGCATCGTCTGCCCGGGACGCAGGCCCGACTTCACGAACAGCATCCGGTACGCGGTCAGCCACGCGGTGCCCATCGTGGCGGCCTCGGCGAACGACAACCCGGCCGGCTTCGGCACCGCGTTGCGGGCCGGGACGATCACGTAGTCGGCGAAGGTGCCCTGGTGCTTCTCGGTGAGCAGCGTGCGCTTCGGGTCGAGGGTGTCGTCACCCTGCCAGCCCGGCGCGTTGACCACGGAGTGCAGGACGACCTCGGTGCCGTCCTCCAGCACGCCGGCCCCGTCGCAGCCGAGGATCATCGGGAACTGGTCCGGCTTGATCCCGACCCCGCGCAGGGTCCAGATGTCGTGCATGTTGAGGCTGGCGGCCTTGACGGCGACCTTCACCCAGCCGGATGGCACCTCGGGGTCCGGCCGCTCGCCGACGGTCAGCGCGTCGAGCGGGTTTTCCGGGTTCGGTTCACGAGCGTAGACGGCGAACATGCCTGCAACGTACCTCGCCGGGGGCGCTGGCGTACCCTGGTCAGGTGTTCGACGGCCTGGCCACCTGGTGGGACAACGTGGAGCTGTGGCTCGCGCAGCTGTGGTTCCCGTTGCAGTTCCTGCTGGTCATCGCGGTGCTGGCGCCGCTGTGCGTCGGGGTGGCGTGGCTGATCGACCGGATCGTCGACCGGGTGGCCGCGTGGTTGCGGCCGGGCCGCGACGAGGACGTTTCGAGCCGGTCCTAAGGTGTCGCTGGTGTCAAGCAGGAGGCGGATCACCGTCGCGCTCGTCGGGCTCATCGTGCTCGTGTTCGGTGGGTGGATCGTGCGCGAAACCACCACGTCGACCGAGCCCGTGGCCGGGCTGACCGCGTTGTCCAGCCTGCCCCCGGAAGCCGGCCAGACGTGGCGCCTCATCCAGGCGGGCGGGCCGTTCCCGTACCGCAGTGACGGGACCGTGTTCGAGAACCGGGAAAAGCGGCTCCCCGCCAGGGAGAGCGGTTACTACCACGAATACACGGTGCCCACGCCCGGGAGCCCCGACCGCGGGGCCCGGCGGCTGATCACCGGGGCGCAGACCGAGCTGTACTACACCGGTGATCACTACGCTTCCTTCGTCCAGGTCGACCCGTCGAAGTAGCGAGAACCCCATGTCCTCTTCCCAGACGATCGTCGAGCAGGCCCGTGCCCGCGGCGCCTACTCGCACCTCATCGGCAGCCGGCCGGCGGACAAGATGTCCGCCCTCGACGCCATCGCGTCCGCGTTGTCCTTTCCGGACTGGTTCGGCCGCAACCTGGACGCGCTGTACGACTGCCTGACCGATTTGTCCTGGTTGCCCTACGGTGAGCACGTCCTGGTGTGGGCGGGGTCGGACCTGCTCAAGGAGGCCGATCCCAAGGCGTACCTGGCGATCCGCAGCGTGCTGTCGGACGCCGAGCGCGCGCTGGCGCCGGGCGGCGACCGCGCCGACAGCCGCCGGCTGACGGTCGCCCTCACCGACGACTAGTCCTGCGGCACCCAGTTCGGCTTGCGCTTCTCGGCGAAGGCGCGGATGCCTTCCTGGCCCTCCTCGCTCGCGAAGAACCGGGCGGAGAGCCCGAGCATGTCCGGGAAGCCGTCGGCCGGGGTGGCCGGGCGCGGGCTGGCGAGGAGTTCCTTGGTGGCGGCGAGCGCGGCCGGGCCGCCGAGGGTGAGGGAACGGACGTAGCGGTCGGTCGCCTCGTCGAGGTCGGCTGGGTCGACGGCCTTGTTGATCAGGCCGATCTCGGCGGCGCGCGCGGCGTCGAACACGTCACCGGTGAGGAAGAGTTCCTGCGCGGCGCGCGGGTTGACGCGGGGCAGCACGGTGAGCGAGATGACGGCCGGCACGACGCCGATGCGGACCTCGGAGAACGCGAAGGTGACGTCGGTGGTGGCGACGACGATGTCCGCGGCGGCGACCATGCCGACCCCACCGGCGCGGGCGACCCCAGCCAGCTTGGCGACGACCGGCTTCGGGCTGGTCCAGATCTGCTCGAGGATCCGCGGGAACTCGTTGACGCCCTGATCGCCGGCCCCGGCGCCGCGCGCCTCCTTGAGGTCCATGCCGGCGCAGAACACCTTGCCCGTGTGGGTGAGAACGATCACGCGGACGGCGTCGTCGTCGTTGGCCTCGGCCAGCGAGCCGGACAGCTCGCGGCGCAGCTGGGCGGACAGGGCGTTCCGGTTGTGCGGCGAGTCGAGGGTGATGGTCGCGACACCACTCCGCACTGAGTAATGCACCAGTTCATCAGTCACGGGGGTCACCATAGTTGGGGTGGTGCTGCCGAGGCGCCTGGTTGTGAGCGGCTGCGCATCGGGGCGAAGCTGTGACAGCGCGTGAGACCGCACGCTACGGTGCTACCGATCGGGAAGGGGTGGCCGTGGCCGAGGGTGGTGCGACGTCGGGTGCCGCGCAGATCGCCGGTATGTTCGGCGGCGAGGACAACCTGCACAAGATGCACGCGGACGCAAAGCGCATGCTGGCCGACGCGAAGGCCGGCCGCTGGGCGGTGGACGAGGAGACAGGCACCCACCTCCGGCGAGCGGTGACGCAGATGCAGGAGCGAATGTCGGCGCTCAGCCAACGGATCTACTTGCTCCAGCAGGTGCCGAAGTTCGGCAATGACGAATACGCCAAGAGAGCAGCGATGCACTTCCTGACTGCGATGGATTCGGACGACCGATCGCTCGTTCGCGTGTTCCTCGCTGCCCAAGAAATGCTTGCCAGCCTCAGCCAGGCCATCGAGATCGCGATCAGCCAGTACGATGCCTCGGACGAGGCGGCCCATCAAGTTCTCACTACGTTCAAGGACCAGGAAACCCGTTGAACATCAACGTACGCATGGCCCAGGTCATCACAGGTGGCGTGTGTCTGGCGTTGGCCACGACCGCGTGCACGACCACGGTTGTGGGCACCGCATCGCCAGCGCCGAGTGCGAGCGTGGCGAACTCCGATGTCTTCGCTGGTTTCAACGCGTGTCAGGTTCTCGATCAGCTCGTTGCTGGACAGGGCTTCAATCCGGGAGAGAACAAGAGCCGGCGCAACGAGTGCGGTGCGACCAAACGGGAATTCGGGACCTACGGCCTGGCGCTGGATCCCACGCAGGGCCTCGGCGAATTCGCCCAGACGAACGACGCGGTGCAGAGTGTGTCGGTGAATGGACGCGATGCCATGCAGGCCGACATACCCACGGGCGGATGCGCGATCGCCGTCGAAGTCGGCGAGCACGCCCGAGCGGTTGTGCTGGCAACGCTGATCACGGGCCCCCGCGATCCGCAGGCTTGCGTGGACGCTCAAGCCCTCGCCGAGAAGCTGGAACCCCTGTTGCCCAAGGTGCGGTGAGCGTCAGTTCTGCCGCGGCAGCAGCTCCTCCGTGAAACGGTCCAGGAAAGCCTCGAACGGCGAACCGCCCTGGTGGTAGATCACGAACTTCGTCAGGCCGGCCTCCAGGTGGGCGTCCAGCAGGCGGTGCAGCGCTGGCCAGTCCGCAGCGATCACCTCCGCCGGGTCGGTCTCCGGGCGGCGTTGGCGCACCGCGGCGGTCAGTTCGGGCGTCGGGCCGTTTTCGGCGAGCAGCAGGCTCATTCCGTAGTGGTCCGGCTCGATCGAGCGGCCCGCCGCGGCAGCCGCTGACTCGATCGCCTCGCGGGCGTGGCGCGCCTCGGCCGGGGACAGGAAACTTCCCAGCCAGCCGTCGGCGTACTGGCCGATCCGGCGGTACGCCGCGGGAGCACTGCCGCCCAGCCAGATGTCCACCGGGCGCTCCAGCCGCGGCCCCAGCGACACGTCCGCCAGCTTCCAGAACTCGCCCGCGAACTCGCCCTCACCGGACAACGCCGCGCGCAGCAGCCGCAGCGACTCGTCGAACACCGCGGCCCGCGCGCCGGCCGGGACTTCGAACAGGTCCCACTCGCTGCGGCGCGCCGGGCGCAGGCCGAACACCGGCAGCACCCGCTTCGGCGCCAGCGCCGCCAGCGACGCGATCTGCTTCGCCACCAGCACCGGGTGCCGGCCGGGCAGCACGGCCACCGACGTGCCCGCCTTGAGCCGCGACGTGCGGGCCAGCGCGTGCGCCATCCCGACGAACGGGTCCACCGCGTCCGAGTACACCTGCTCGGAGAACCACACCGAGTCCACCCCGGCGGCCTCCAGACGGTCCACCACTGCCGGGAGCCGCGCGGGCGGCATGTCCGCCCCGAGCCCCACCCCGATCCGGATCTTCACCCCACCCACGTTACGGGTCCGGGCGGCCGGATGGCACTGCCGGGCGAGCGCCGGAGCCGCGAGTCAGGCGGTGCGGACTGCTCCGGCCAGGGCGGCCGCGTACCGCTGCAGCACCAGCTCCGCCACCCGCGGGTCGTCAGCCAGCGGAGCGGCCACCGCCGCCGAAGGGGCGGCCTCCAGCGCCAGCCGCGAGATGCGGTCGGGCAACAGGCCCGGCGCGAGGAACCACGACGCCACCGCGATCCGCGACGCGCCCCGGGCCCGCAGCTTCGCCACCGCGGCCGGCACGTCCGGCTTCGCGGCGCTCGCGAACGCCGCCACGGCGCGGAAACCGTGCCGGGACTGCCATCGGCGGGCCAGCGCCGACACCGCCTCGTTCGCCGCGGGGCGCGATGAACCGACCGCCGCCAGCACCACGCCCAGACCGGGATCCGCGACATCCGCCACCGAAGCCAGCCGGTCGAACGCCACCGCCTCCAGGTCCGCCCCCAGCACGTCCGCGATCGTCACCCGCAGCCCCGGCACCTCCGCCACCAGCGCCGGCAGGTCGACCCGCGCGTGAAAGGCACTGCCCAGCAGCAACGGCACCACGACCGCCGACCGGTGGCCGGACCGCACCAGGTCCCGCAGCACGTCCGTCACCAGCGGCGCCGACAGGTCCAGGAACGACACCCGCACGTCCACCTCGCGCGCCACGGCGGCGACGCGGTCCACCAGCGCCCGCACGGTCGCCGCGGACCGCGGGTCCCGGCTCCCGTGCGCGACGGCGACCAGCGGGATCACAGCGACCCCAGCCCGCGCGCCCGCAGCACGGCCCGCTCCAGCGGCCGGAACACCAGCAGCTCGATCCCGACGCCGACCAGCAGGATCAGGAAGATCGCCGCGATCACGGTCGACATGTCGTTGAGGAACCGGCCGTCGTCGAGGTAGGCGCCGAGGCCCTTGCCCAGCAACGGCGACGTCGCGATGATCTCCGCCGCCATCAGCGACCGCCACGAGAACGCCCAGCCCTGCTTCAACCCGGCCAGATAGCCCGGCAGCGCCGCGGGCAGCAGGATGTGCCGAGCCGTCGCCAGCCGTCCCGCGCCGAGCACCTTGCCCACGCGCGGCAGGATCGGCGGGATCTGGTCGATGCCGGCCACCAGGCCGTTCGCGATCGACGGCACGCTGCCCAGCAGCAGCACCACGTACATCGCGGCCGGCTCGACACCGAACCACAGCACCGCCGCCGGCACCCAGGCCACCGACGGCAGGCTCTGCAGGCCGGACAGGAACGGCCCGATCCCGGCCCGCACCAGCTTGACCTTCGCGACCAGCAGCCCGAGCGGCGTGGCGATCACGATGGCGACCAGGAACCCGAGCACCGCGCGGTGCACCGACGTCCACACGAACCCGAACGCGTCCCCGCTGGTGAACCGGCCCCACAGCTCGCTCCACACCGCCAGCGGCGCGGGCAGCTGGTACTCCGGCCAGAACGCGGCCGCCCACAGCGCCTGCCAGATCGCGATCACCAGGACCAGGAACGCGACCGGCGGCAGCACCGAGCGCACGAACCGGCTCCAGCCGCCCTTCTTCGCGGGCGGCTGGACGGGCGTGTCGAGGGCGTCCAGACCCGCTTCGACCGCCGCGGCGTCCGGTTCGGCGGTCGAGCCCTCAAGCGGCGGCATGGCTGCTGATCACCTCGCGCAGGCGGCGGTTGATGACGTCCACCGCGTTGACCTCGTCCTGCCCGGCCAGCCCGTCGACGCGCCACTGCTGCACGACCTTGCCCGGCCGCGACGACAGCAGCACCACCCGCTGCCCCAGCCGCACCGCCTCGCGCACGTCGTGGGTCACGAACACCACCGCGCTGCCGGTCGCCTCCCAGATGCGCAGCAGTTCGGCCTGCAGCACGTCGCGGGTGATGGCGTCCAGCGCGGAGAACGGCTCGTCCATCAGCAGCAGCGACGGCCGTTCCTCGCCGTCCTCGGTGTAGGTGGCCGAGGCCAGCGCGCGGGCCAGTGCCACGCGCTGGCGCATGCCACCGGACAGCTCGTGCGGCCGCTTGGCGCCGGCCCCGGACAGCCGCACCAGCTCCAGCAGCTCGCCGGTGCGGGTTCGGCGCTCGGCACGGCCCATGCCGGCCAGCTTCAGCGGCAGCTCGACGTTCGCCGCGGCGGTCAGCCACGGCATGAGCGCCGCCTCCTGGAACATCACCGCCGGCCGGGACGTCGTCAGCTCGATCTCGCC
This sequence comes from Amycolatopsis thermalba, assembly GCF_003385215.1. Classification (GTDB taxonomy): domain Bacteria; phylum Actinomycetota; class Actinomycetes; order Mycobacteriales; family Pseudonocardiaceae; genus Amycolatopsis_E; species Amycolatopsis_E thermalba. The sequence goes on from NZ_PQHW01000035.1 coordinate 16,880, forward strand.
CGCGGTCGGCCGGTCCAGGTTCGCGATCAGGTTCAGCAGGGTGGTCTTGCCGCAGCCCGAGGCGCCGAGCAGGCAGACGAACTCCCCCGGCGCGACATCGAGGTCGACCCCGGCGAGCGCGGTCACGGCGTCGCGGCCCTGCCCGAAGCTCTTGTGCACCCCGGACAGCCGCACGGCGTGCCCGGTCGCGGGCTCCACCGGCGGACGTCCCAGCGTGGCGGTCATGACCAACCTCCTACTTCTTGTCCAGGCCGGACGCGCTGACGGCCGGCTTCCCGGCCTGGGCGAGCACGGTGTTGAGCAGGGTCAGATCGGCGAACCCGGCGACGTCCGGGGCCTTGTTCTTGACGCCGGCGGTCACCTGGTCCTGGGCCAGCTGCGGGAACTGCCCGGCCAGCGGGTCGGTGGTGAGCTGGATGCCCTGCCACGCGCGGTCGAGCGTGCCGGGCGCCAGCGCCTTGCCGGTGAGCTGCTGCAGCTGGTTGTTCACCGCGGTCTTCGCCTTGGCCGGATCGGCCGCGGCGAGTTCGTTCGCGTCGAGCAGGCCCTGCAGGATCGCGGTGACGGTCGCCGGGTGCTCCTTGAGGAACTGGGTGCGCACGATCAGCACGGTGGCCGGGAACTGCCCGCCCGGCCACAGGTCCTTCTCGTCGACCAGGACCTTCGCGCCGGCCTCCAGCACCAGGCGGGACGCCCACGGCTCGGGCAGCCACGCGCCCTGGATCGCGCCGGACTTGAACTGGTCGAGCGTCAGGGCGTTGTCGATGTTCTGCACCTTGACGTCGGTCAGCTTCTGGTCGGAGATCCACTTCTTCAGCGAGACGTCCTGCGTGTTGCCCAGCTGCGGCGAGGCCACGGTCTTGCCCCGCAGGTCCTGCGGTGTGTTGATCTCCGGCTTGACGACCAGCTGCGCGCCGCCCGAGGTGGCGCCCGCGATCAGCCGCACGGCCTCGCCCGCGGACTGGGCGTAGGCGTTGATCGCCGGGCCGGAGCCGATGAACCCGATGTCCAGCGACCCGCCCAGCAGCGCGTTGACCTCTTCGGGGCCGGCGTTGAACTTCGTCGGGACCAGCTTGGTGCCGCCGAGTCGCTGGGCGAACAGGTTCTGGTCCAGCCCGATCAGCGCCGAGGCGTGCGTGACGTTCGGGAAGTACCCCAGGCGCACCTCGGCGGCCGGACCCTGGTCCGTCGCGTTCGCGGACTCGTCCGAACGGTCCGCCCGCGTACACCCGCTCACCACGGCCAATACCGACAACGCTGCTGCTGCCAGAGCCAGAACGCGAGTTTTCACGGGCGGACCTTTCGGTTGGGGGATGGGGAGTTACGGGCCGGGGGAGACCACGTCCCGGTCGCTGCGCAGCACGGGAAGCGGCGCACCGACCATCCCGGCCGCCAGCGTGGTGCCGTCGGCCGGGTCGATCACCAGGAAGGCGCCGGTACGCCGGCTCACCTCGTACTCGTCGACCGGCAGCGGTTCCGCGACGCGGACCTTCGCGCGGCCGATCTCGTTGAGCTGCAGCGTCTCCGGGTAGTCCACTGTGGATAGCTTCTGCTCGTCGAAGCGGGAGACCAGCTCGTCCACGAACGCCTGCACCGTGCGCGCGCCGTGCTTGACCAGCACGCGGGCGCCCGGGCGCAGCGGCTTCTCCGACAGCCAGGCCAGCGTCGCGTCCAGCAGGTCGGTGGGCACCGGGGCGGTCGCGGCGGCGGCGATCACGTCGCCGCGCGCGATGTCCAGGTCGTCGGCCAGCACCAGCGTCACCGAGCGGCCGGCGGCGGCCTCGGTCAGCTCACCGTCCGGCGTGTCGATCCGCTCGACCGTCGTGCGCAGGCCGGCGGGCAGGACCACGACCTCGTCGCCCGGCCGCACCGTGCCCACCGCGACCTGGCCCGCGTAGCCGCGGTAGTCCGGGTACTCGGGCGTGCGCGGCCGGATCACGTACTGCACCGGGAAGCGGAACGGGGCGTCGTGCGGGTCCGGCGCGACCGGCACGGTCTCCAGGTGCTCCAGCAGCGTCGGGCCGGAGTACCACGGGGTGTGCGCCGAGCGCTCCACCACGTTGTCGCCCACCAGGGCGGACACCGGGATCGCCAGCACCGATCCCTCGGCGTAGCCCAGCGACGTGGCGTGGTCGGTGAACTCCTTCGCGATGACCCGGAAGGTCTCCTCGTCGTAGTCCACCAGGTCGATCTTGTTCACCGCGAGCACCAGGCGCGGCACGCCGAGCAGCGCGAGCACCGCGGCGTGGCGGCGGGTCTGCTCGATCACGCCCTTGCGCGCGTCGACCAGCAGCACGGCCAGCTGCGCCGTGGAGGCGCCGGTGACGGTGTTGCGGGTGTACTGCACGTGGCCCGGGGTGTCGGCGAGCACGAACGACCGCTTCGGCGTGGCGAAGTAGCGGTAGGCGACGTCGATCGTGATGCCCTGCTCACGCTCCGAGCGCAGGCCGTCGACCAGCAGCGACAGGTCCGGAGTGGACAGACCGCGGTCGACGCTGGCGCGGGTGACCGCGTCCAGCTGGTCGGCCAGGACCGACTTGGTGTCGTAGAGCAGACGGCCGACGAGCGTCGACTTGCCGTCGTCGACGCTCCCGGCGGTGGCGAGCCGCAGCAACGAGCTCATCAGAAGTACCCCTCCCGCTTGCGGTCCTCCATGGCGGCCTCCGACAGGCGGTCGTCGGCCCGGGTGGCGCCGCGCTCGGTGAGCCGGCTCGCCATCACCTCGGCGATCACTTCTTCGACGGTCGACGCCGTCGACTCCACGGCGCCGGTGCAGGAGCCGTCACCGACCGTGCGGTAGCGCACCGTCAGCTCCTTGACCTCTTCGCCGTCACGCGGACCGCCCCACGGTCCCTCGGTCAGCCACATGCCGTCGCGCTGGTAGACCTTGCGCTGGTGGGCGTAGTAGATCGAGGGCAGCTCCACCTTCTCGCGCGCGATGTAGTTCCACACATCGGCTTCGGTCCAGTTGGAGAGCGGGAACACCCGCACATGTTCCCCCGGACGGTGCCGTCCGTTGTAGAGGTTCCACAATTCGGGACGCTGACGGCGCGGGTCCCACTGCCCGAACGCGTTGCGCAGGCTGAAGATGCGCTCCTTGGCCCGCGCGCGCTCCTCGTCGCGGCGCCCGCCGCCGAACACCGCGTCGAACTTGTGCTCGGCGATGGTGTCCAGCAGCGGTTGCGTCTGCAGCGGGTTGCGGGTGCCGTCGGGACGTTCGGTCAGGCGGCCGTCGTCGATCCAGTCCTGCACGTTCGCGACGATCAGCCGCAGGCCGTACTTCTCCACGACGGCGTCGCGGAACGCGATGACCTCGTCGAAGTTGTGCCCGGTGTCCACGTGCAGCAGCGGGAACGGCACCGGCGCCGGCCAGAACGCCTTGATCGCCAGGTGCAGCAGCAGGGTCGAGTCCTTGCCGCCGGAGAACAGGATCACCGGCCGGTCGAACTCGCCGGCCACCTCCCGGAAGATGTGGATGGCCTCGGATTCCAGAGCAGCGAGGTTGTCGGTCGCTGCGTCGGTCGCGGCTGTGGTCACTTCCCTCTCCCTACGCGTGCAGGCCGCACTCGGTCTTGGACTTGCCGGCCCAGCGGCCGCTGCGCGGATCGGCGCCCGGCGCCACCTTCGCGGTGCACGGGGCGCAGCCGATCGACAGGTACCCCTCGCCCACCAGCGGGTTCTGCAGGATGCCGTGCTCGTCGATGTAGGCGTTGAACTCCTCGTCGGTCCACGGCGCGATCGGGTTGACCTTGACCAGGCCGTTGCGGTCGTCCCAGGTGACGATCGGGGTGTTCGCCCGGGTCGGGGCGTCCACCCGGCGCACGCCGGTGACCCACGCGGAGTAGTTCGACAGCGTCTTGCGCAGCGGCACCACCTTGCGCAGGTGGCAGCACAGGTTCGGATCCCGCTCGTGCAGCTTCGGCCCGTACTCGGCGTCCTGCTGCGCCACGGTCTGCTCGGCGGCCGCGTTGACGATCGTCACGTCCGGGTACACGGTCGCGACCGCGTCCCGGGTGCCGATCGTCTCGGCGAAGTGGTAGCCGGTCTCCAGGAACAGGACGTCCACATCGGACTTCACCTTGGTGGCGAGGTCGATGAGCACCGCGTCCTGCATGTTGGAGGCGACGATGAAGTCGTCGCCGAAGGTCTCCGCGGTCCAGCGCAGGGCCTCCAGCGCGGTCGCGTCGGCCAGCTCGGCGGACGCCTTCTCCGCCAGTGCCTTCAGTTCTTCGGTCCTCGTCGCGGTGGTCACTTGCTCGCTCCTTCCGGAAAGCGCAGCCCGATGAACTTGACGGTGAAAACGCGGCGGCAGGCGCCGCAGAGCCAAGCCCCCTCTTCCTCGGGACGCAGGTCCTCGTCCCCGCAGTACGGGCAGTGGAACGGGGTCGCCCGCTCACTCATCGGAGATCGGCCTCGTCGGCGCGGGCCACCCACTGCGGGAAGCGCTCGCCCTCTTCCCGCTGACCCAGGTAGTTGCGCACGACCCGCTCGACGTAGCCGATCAGCTCGTCGCCGGTCACCTTGTGGCCGCGCAGCTTCCGGCCGAACCCGGCGTCCAGGCCCAGCCCGCCGCCCAGGTGCACCTGGAAGCCCTCGACCTGGTTGCCGTCGTCGTCGGTCACGATCTGGCCCTTGAGGCCGATGTCCGCGGTCTGGATGCGCGCACACGAGTTCGGGCAGCCGTTGATGTGCACCGTGACCGGGTTCTCCACCTGGTCCTGGATGTCGGCCAGCCGCTCCTCCAGCGCGGTCACCAGCTCCTTGGCGCGCTGCTTGGTCTCCACGATCGCGAGCTTGCAGAACTCGATGCCGGTACAGGCCATCACGCCGCGGCGCCACGGGCTCGGCTGCGTGGGCAGGCCGAGCTCGGCCAGCTCCGCCTGCAGGCCCGGCACGTCCTCCTCGGCGACGTCGAGCACCAGCAGCTTCTGCAGCGGGGTGAGCCGCACCCGGTTCGACCCGGCGCGCTCGGCGGCCTTCGCCACCTTGATCAGGGTCGAGCCGGACACGCGGCCGCCGATCGGCGCGGCGCCGACGTAGAACTTGCCGTCCTTCTGCCTGTGCACGCCGACGTGGTCGTGCTGCACCGCGGGCACCTCGGGCGCGGGGCCGTCGATCAGCTTCCGCTTCAGGTACTCGTCCTCCAGCACCTGGCGGAACTTCTCGGCGCCCCAGTCCTTGACCAGGAACTTGATCCGGGCGCGCGAGCGCAGGCGCCGGTAGCCGTAGTCGCGGAAGACGCTGATCACGCCCTCCCAGACCTCGGGGACCTCGTCGCGCGGCACCCACGCACCCAGCCGCTGGCCGATCATCGGGTTGGTCGACAGGCCGCCGCCGACCCACACGTCGAACCCGGGACCGTGCTCGGGGTGCACGACGCCGACGAACGCGACGTCGTGGATCTCGTGGGCCACGTCCGGCAGCCCGGACACCGCGGTCTTGAACTTGCGCGGCAGGTTCGCGTACTCCGGCTTGCCCAGGTAGCGGCGCTTGATCTCGTCCACGGCCGGGGTGCCGTCGATGACCTCGTCCGCGGCGATCCCGGCGACGGGGGAGTTGAGGATGACCCGCGGGCTGTCGCCGCACGCGGTCATGGTGGTCAGGCCGGCGCCTTCGAGCTTCTCCCAGATCGTGGGCATGTCCTCGATCCGGATCCAGTGGTACTGGATGTTCTGCCGGTCGGTGATGTCGGCGGTGTCGCGGGCGTAGGTCTGCGAGATCTCCCCGATCAGCGCGAGCTGCTCGATGGTCAGGTCGCCGCCGTCGATGCGGACGCGGAGCATGAAGTACTCGTCGTCCAGCTCCTCCGGCTCCAGCGTCGCGGTGCGGCCGCCGTCGATCCCGGGCTTGCGCTGCGTGTAGAGGCCGTACCAGCGGAACCGGCCACGCAGGTCGCCCGGATCGATCGAGTCGAAGCCGCCCCGCGCGTAGATGTTTTCGATCCGCGATCGAACGTTGAGCGGGTGGTCGTCCTTCTTCGAGCGCTCGTTCGGGTTCAGCGGCTCGCGGTAGCCGAGGGCCCACTGGCCCTCACCACGACGCTGCCGGGCGCGCGGGGTTCGGGCGGCGGCAGGGTTGTCGCGCGTCGGCGAAGCCATGTTCGAGTCCTTCCGGGGCTTTCGCGAAGGCGCCGCGCGCACGGATATGCCCTGGTCGAACCCGTGGTGAGGGGGTAGGCAGTCCGCGGCGTGACGGCGCCCGCTGGTCCTAGCTGGGTGGCGGTGGCGGCGTCAGTTCGTCTCGCGGCACAGGGCGCTGGCGACACGCCGGAAGTCGACGTGGCGACGCACCACGAGGAGCACTCCGGCATAAGTCACCAAGACAGCGTGCCACGCTGCTCACGATGTGGTCCAGCCCGCACCGCATGCTGGGATACGCATCACGCTGAAAAAATCTCCGGCACACTGGCGCGCGGGATGGATCAGGGACACTGGAACCGTGAGTGAGACTTCCGCCCCGGCGGCCTTCGCGCTGCCGGAGCACGCGCTGGCCGGGCTGGGGACGCGGCCCTTCGGCGTCTACGTGCACGTGCCCTTCTGCGCGACCCGCTGCGGGTACTGCGACTTCAACACCTACACCGCCGGTGAGCTGGGCACGAGCGCCTCGCCCGAGTCGTGGCTGGAGGGCCTGCGGCGCGAGCTGGACCTGGGCGCGCGGGCGCTGGGGAACGCGCCGGCGGCCGAGACGGTGTTCGTCGGCGGCGGCACCCCGTCGCTGCTGGGCGCGTCCGGGCTGGCCGACGTGCTGGACGCGGTGCGGAACGCGTTCGGCCTGGCGCCCGGTGCCGAGGTCACCACGGAGTCGAACCCGGAGTCGACCTCGCCGGAGTTCTTTTCCGGGCTTCGCGCGGCCGGGTACACGCGCATCTCGCTGGGGATGCAGTCGGCGGCCCCGCACGTGCTGCGGATCCTGGACCGCACCCACACGCCGGGCCGCCCGGTGGCCGCCGCGCAGGAGGCCAGGGCCGCGGGGTTCGAGCACGTGAACCTCGACGTCATCTACGGCACGCCGGGGGAGCGGACCGCCGACCTGCGCGCCTCGCTCGACGCGGTGCTGGCGGCCGGGGTGGACCACGTGTCGGCGTACTCGCTGATCGTCGAGGACGGCACCGCGCTGGCCCGGCGCGTGCGGAAGGGCGAGCTGCCCGCGCCGGACGAGGACGTGCTGGCGGCGGACTACGAGCTGATCGATTCGGTCCTGTCGGCGGCGGGGCTGACCTGGTACGAGGTGTCGAACTGGGCGGCGTCGGAAGCCGCCGCGTGCCGGCACAACCTGGGCTACTGGCGCGGCGGCGACTGGTGGGGCGCCGGGCCGGGCGCGCACAGCCACGTCGGCGGCGTGCGGTGGTGGAACGTGAAGCACCCGGCGCGCTACGCCGCGGCGCTGGCTTCCGGCGGGTCGGCGGAGGCCGATCGCGAGGTGCTCACGCCCGAGGAACAGGCGTTCGAGCGGATCATGCTGGAGCTGCGGCTGGCCGAGGGGCTGCCGCTGTCCGCGCTGGACGCCGCCGGCGTGCGCGAGGCCGAGACGGCGGTGGCGGAGGGGCTGCTGGACGCCGTCGCCTTCGCGGACAAGGGGCGCTGCGTGCTGACCTTCCGCGGCCGCCTGCTGGCCGTCGGGCTGGTGCGGCGCCTGGCGGCCTGAAGTATCCGCTCGCGGCGATCGTCGCGGCGCTGCTAGCTTTTCGCGGTACCTGGTGACTTCGGGAGGTCGAGGAATATGGCTGTCAGCGGCCGTCCTTCGCCTGCCCGTTTTCTCTCACCAGGAGTTTTCCTTGTCCTTGAGCACTGGTCGTCTGCTGCTGCGCCCGTGGACTTCGGCGGAGGCCGCCGCCGTCCGCGCGGGTGACCGCCTGCCGGACTGGGCCGCCGACTTCCCCGCGGAGGGTGACGTCGTGATCGCCGGGCTGCTCGCCGAGCGCCCGGACTGGCTCGCCGAGTTCGGGCACCACCTGATCGTCGAGCGGGCCAGTGGGCTCGTCGTGGGGTCGATCGGCCTGTTCTGGCCGCCCGAGGACGGCGTCGTGGAGATCGGCTACGGCATCGTGCCCAGCCGCCGCGGACGCCGCTACGCCGTGGAGGCCACGGCGGCGCTGACCCGGTTCGCCCTCACCTCGCCGGTGGTGCGCAGCGTGTCGGCCCGGGTCGAGCGCGCCAACCCGGCGTCGGTGGGGGTGCTGGAAGCGGCCGGGTTCACGTGCGTCTCCGACGACGGGGACGTGCTCCGCTACAGCAGTCGCGCGTGACCTCGGCGCATTGACCGGTCTCCAACCGTCGCGGTGTGACCCGGATCGCATTCCGGAAAAAGTGCGATCCGGGTGCAACCGGCACGCGCGGTGCGCGCATCTGCTGTTCGTGCACTTCGACGACTTCGCCCGCGAGCAGCTGCCGGGGCTGGTGCGGTTCGCGGCGGTCCTGACCGGGGACGCGGACCTGGCGCAGGACCTCGTGCAGGAGGCGCTGGTGCGGGCCCACGAGAAGTGGGCCCGGGTCGCCGAGACCGACCGGCCGGACCTCTACCTGCGGAAGATGGTCGTCAACGGGCACCTGTCGTGGCGGCGCCGCTGGTACCAGCGGGCGGTGCGGCCGGTGGCGGACCCCACGTGGTTCCGCGAACCGCACGCCGCCGATCCGGCCGGCCGGATCGCCGACGGTGCGCAGCTGAAGGAGCTGCTGTCGGGGCTGAGCCGGTCGCAGCAGGCCGCCATCGTGCTCCGCTTCTACGAAGACCGGGACGACGACGAGATCGCCTCGGTCCTGGGCTGCGCCGTGGGAACCGTGCGCAGCCACATCTCCCGCGGCCTGTCCGTGCTGCGGGTCCGCCTGGGCGCCGAGATGGAGGTGGCCTGACCATGTCCGACATGCGGAAACTGAGGGAAGCGCTGAAGACGCGGGAAGCGCTCGCCCCCGATCCCGACGCGGTGCTCGCCGGGGCGCACGGCCGGATCCGGCGCCGGCGCACCCAGCGGCGCGTGGCCGGCGCGGCGGCCGCGGTGGCGGTGGTGATCGCCGGGGCCGGCGCCGGGATGAGCCTGTTGCGCCCCTCCGGCGAGCCGGAGTCGATCGAGGCCGCCGCCGGGGCGGCCGACCTTCCGGTGCCGGCGCCGGCGTTGCCCTTCACGGTGGACAACCTGCCGCCCAGCCTCGAACTGAGCAGCTGGACCGTCGCCGGCGGCTCGGCGAGCGGTCGCTACGAGGGGTACTACGGCACGACCATGGAGATCAGCGTCTCCGAGGCCGGACCGGACGTCGCCGACACGGGCACCGTGACGTACCTGAGCGGTGGGGCGGCGCGGGCGCAGCTCCGGATCGAGCCCGGCAAGGTGGTCACGGTCGTGACGGGGAGCAGGCAGTTTCCGGAAGCGGGACTGCTGGAGATCGTGAAGTCGGTCCGGCTCGTGCCGACGCCGGTGCATTCGATGCTGCGCACGCTGCGAGCGCCGGCGGGGCTGACGGTGCGGCAGTGGAGCGGCGGCGCGGAGGCCGAGTACCTGACGCTGTGCCCGGCCGAGGTGCCGCTGAAGACGCCGGCGCGCACGGACGGGCGGTGCTACGAGATCACAGTGACCAGTGCCGGGGCGCCCGTGCCCATCACGACCAAGGCGTTGACGCCGCTGCCGCCGGGCAAGACGGTGCGGCGGCTCCTCAACGGCGGCACGGTGCTCACGGTGAGCACGGAGCTGGGCGCGGAGGCGGTGATGGAGGCGATCTCCACGTCCGCGGTGGGCAGCTGAACCGGATCCCGCAGGACCGTCCACTCCGGACACGGGGCCGGTGCGCGCGAGGATGCGGTGATTACCGGAGCGAGTTCCTGGATACCCGGCGCGCGGAGCAGGGTGTCGGCCCACCGAGCGGCTGCGCCGCGAGATCGCCGGTTACTCCCGCCGGATTAGGGTAGCCTAACCGCGCACGTGGTGGACGGAGTGAGGAGCGGCGTATGGCAGGCAAGTCCCGGCCGGCGGTCCGGTTGCGGGTGCTGCGCACCCAGCGGCTGACACCGCACATGATCCGCATCGTCGCCGGTGGGCCCGGGTTGGCCGGTTTTCAGCCGAACGAGTTCGCCGACGCGTATGTGAAGATGCTGTTCCTGCAGGAGGGTGTGGAGTACCCGGAGCCGTTCGACATGGGTGTCATCCGCGCCGAGATGCCGCGCGAGCAGTGGCCGGTGATGCGGACCTACACCGTGCGCTACTACGACCCGCGCGCTGGGGAGCTGGCGCTGGACTTCGTGCACCACGGCGACCAGGGGCTCGGCGGCCCGTGGGCGGCGGCCGCGCGGCCGGGGGACGAGCTGCTGCTGCTCGGGCCGGGCGGGGCCTACGCGCCCGGCGAGGAGGCGGACTGGCACCTGCTGGCCGGCGACGAGAGCGCCCTGCCGGCGATCGCGGTGGCGCTGGAGATGATGCCGGCGGGCGTGCCGGTGAAGGTGTTCATCGAGGTGGCGGACCCGGCGGAGGAGCAGCCGCTCGCCACCAAGGGCGACGCGCAGATCCGGTGGCTGCACCGCTCCGCGGGCGACGACCTGGTGGCCGCGGTGCGTGCGCTGGAGTTCCTCCCGGGCACGGTGCAGGCCTTCGTCCACGGCGAGGCCGGTTTCGTGAAGGAGCTGCGCCGGTACCTGCTCGGCGAGCGTGGTGTGCGCAAGGACCTGCTGTCGACCTCGGGCTACTGGCGCCGCGGCAAGACGGACGAGGAGTGGCGAGCGGAAAAGGCGGCGGAGCGCGCCGCCGAGGAGGCCGCCGCCCGCTGATGGCTGGGGTGACTGGCCGTGCCGGCCGGTCACCCCGGGTGCTTGCGAGCGCGTTTTCGCGATCCGTTATTGTCTTCTCCAGCGCGCCGGATCCCCGGCGCAGGCGGACGTAGCGCAGCTGGTAGCGCATCACCTTGCCAAGGTGAGGGTCGCGGGTTCGAATCCCGTCGTCCGCTCTCGAGACCCACCCGGGTCCATTCCGCGCGATTAGCTCAGCGGGAGAGCACTACCTTGACACGGTAGGGGTCACTGGTTCGATCCCAGTATCGCGCACCCCCTTCTTCCACGCCGGCCCGTCGGCAGCGCCCCCTGGTTCGTGCACGTCGCGGTTCTTCCTGCCCGGGACGCCAGGGAACTTCGAGTGGCGCGCACTACTCAGTTGAGGTCGTCTCTTGGCCGAAACTGAGGAAGACCTACATGAACCACGTGAGAGTTCCCGTGCTGATCGTCGGCGGCGGGCCGGTGGGGTTGTCCAGCGCGCTGTTCCTCGGCCGTCACGGTGTGCCGACGATGCTGGTCGAGAAACGGGAAGCGACCTCCCAGCTGCCGCGGGCGCCCGGACTTCAGGCCCGCACCATGGAGTTCTTCCGCGCCGCCGGGGTGAGCGACGCGATCAGGTCGCTCGAGGTGGGCGACTCGCACGCCTACTTCGAGGGCGGCATCCTGCAGGTGCGGACCTTCGCCGAGATCGACGACGCCGTGGTTCTCGAAAAGCCTTCGCTGGACGGGCCGGACATCAGCCCGGAGCGGGTGATGGGCTGCGGCCAGGACCGGTACGAGCGGGTGCTCGTCGAACTGGCCCGGGACGCGGGCGCCGACGTCCGGTTCCGCACGCGCCTGCTGTCGTTCGGCCAGGACGACGACGGTGTGACCGCGGTGGTGCAGGACACGCGGACCGGTGAGCAGACCACCGTGCTCGCCGACTACCTGATCGGTGCCGACGGGGCGAGCAGCCGGACCCGCGAAGTGCTCGGGTTGCGCCGTTCCGGCCGGGGAACCGTCTTCAACGCGCTCAGCATCTACTTCCGCGCCCCTGAACTGGAGGAGCTGCTCAAGGGGCGCAAGTTCATCCTGTGCTACGCCACCGCCGCGCCCGGGACGCTGATGGGTCTGTCCCGCCTGCACGGCGTCGACCCCTGGCTGGCCGCGCCGCTGTACTACCCGGAGCGTGGGGAGACGCCGGAGGACTACACCGACGAGCGGTGTGCCGGCATCGTCCGGACGGCCGCGGGCAAGGCCGACATGAAGGTCGAGATCGTGGCCAAGGTGCCGTGGCACGGCGCGCAACTGGTCGCCGAGACCTTCCGGCGCGGCCGGGTGTTCCTCGCCGGGGACGCCGCCCACCTGCACCCGCCCGCCGGCGGATTCGGGGCCAACACGGGGATCCACGACTCGCACAACCTCGCGTGGAAGCTCGCCGCGGTGCTGCGCGGCTGGGCTGGCGAGGCCCTGCTGGACAGCTACGACGCCGAGCGGCGCCTGGTCGGCGAGGCGATGGCGGAGCAGGCGATGGTGCGCAACCGGATCCGGCACGGCCACGCCGACGAGAAGACGCGGGCGGCGATGGTGGACGACATCATCATCACCCTCGGGTACCGGTACAAGTCCGGCGTCATCACCGGCGGCGACGCTGCCGCGCCCGTGCTCACCCCGAAACTCGAGCTGACCGGGCAACCCGGCACGCGCGCTCCGCACGTCTGGTTCCACCGGGACGACGAGCGCGTCGCGGCCGCGGACCTGTTCTGGGACGACTTCGTCCTCCTGACGGGCGCCGGCGGTGCGGAGTGGGCGCGGGCCGCACGGGACGCGGCCACAGCCCTGTCCGTTCCACTTCGGACCTACCTGATCGGCGACGGCGGTGACCTCACCGGCGCCGGACGGGACTGGGCGCACGCCTACGGCGTCACCGACCGGGGTGCCGTGCTGGTGCGTCCGGACGCGTTCGTGGCCTGGCGTGCGCCGGGACCGGTGCCGGACCGGCGCGGCGTGCTCACCGGCGTGCTCACCGGCGTGCTCGCGCGCGCCTGCGGGCTTTCGTCGCCGGGTGCGCCGCGATGAGCGCGGCGGGCACCGTCTCGCTGCACCGGATGCCCCGCTGGTACCGGACGCTGTTCACCAGTGATGCGTTGGAGCGCTTCGGGTTCTACGGGTTGCAGGCCACGCTCGTGCTGTACGCCTCCGCGCCGGAGGCCGAGGGCGGTCTCGGTCTGGGTACCGCCGACGCCGCATCGCTGTTCGGCGCCTGGATCGGTTTCATGTTCATGCTCTCCCTCGCGGGAGGCTGGCTCGGCGACCGGGTTCTGGGCAACCGGCGAGCGCTCATCGCCGGTTGCGTGGTCAACGTGGTGGGCTACCTGTGCCTGGCCGTGCCCGCGGGGTGGGGCGCCGTGATCGGCCTGCCGCTGGTCGGACTCGGCGGGGCGGTGTACAAGCCGAACCACCAGGCGATGATCAACCTGATGTTCGGCGGCAGCGCGGGCCGCGAACGGGGCATCTCCCTGATGTACCTGGCGACTCAGGTCTCCGCGCTGCTGGCCCCCGTCGTGGTCGGGTACCTGGGCGAGCGGGTCAGCTGGAGCCTCGGGTTCGCGGTCGCGGCGTTCGTCCTGCTGGTCACCGCGGTCCAGCTCACCGCGAGTGCCGGGTCCTTCGGCGACGTCGGGCGGCGCCCCGGACGCCCGCTGACACCGGACGAGCGCCGGCACGTCGTTCGGCGGTACGGCATCGCGGGTGTCCTGCTCGTGGTGGCGCTGATCGTGCTGGGGCTGGCCGGCCTGCTCGGCGCCGGGCAGGCCATCGCGCTGGTCGGTGTGCTCAGCGTGATCGTGCCGATCGTCGGCTACGTGCTGCTGTACCGGAACCGGGCGCTCGACGGCGACGACCGGCGCAGGCTGCGGGCGTTCCTCGCCGTGTACCTCGGCGCCACGCTGTTCTGGATGATCGTCGCGCACGCCGCGTCCCTGCTGAACCTGTTCGCGCGGGACCACGTGGACCGGAACGTGCTCGGGGTGGAGATCCCGGCGAGCTGGATGCAGGCCGCCACACCGTTGCTGATGCTGCTGCTGGCGCCGGTGCTCGCCGTCGCGTTGCCCGCGCTCGGTGGCCGTCACCACGTCGCGGTCAAGCTCGCCACCGGGCTCCTGCTGGTGGGAGCCGGGTTCCTGGTGATGGCGGTCGCGATGGCACTCACCGAACCGGGCACCCGGGTGTCACCGCTGTGGCTGGTCGTCGTCTACTTCACCCACGCGTGCGGCGAGATCATCATCGCCGCGGTGACCATCTCGGCCGCCGCCGATGTGCTCCCGCCCGGCTTCCTCGGGCGCACGCTCGGCATGTTGTGGTTGTTCGCCGGGCTCGGCGGGGGCCTGGGCAGTGCCCTGGTGCGGCTCGCCGCGGTGATCCCGGAATGGCTCTACTTCCTCGGACTCGGTGTCGTGGCGATCGCGTGCGGGCTCGCCTTCGTCGCGGGTCGCCGCGCGTTGGTCGCCGGGCTGACCGCGGGCCGCGGCGAGATCGCGTCCACTCCGGACAGACAAGGGCAGGAAGGGCCGGCATGAACGGAACAACCGCCACCGCCACCCCGGTGGTGACCGGCATCGGCGTCGTGGCGCCGACCGGGATCGGCGTCGAACCGCACTGGCAGGCGGTGCTCGCAGGCAAGTCGGGCATCAGCCGCATCAGCCGGTTCGACGCGTCCGGGTACCCGGTCCGGGTGGCCGGTCAGGTGCCCGGCTTCGTCGCCGCGGAGCGGTTGCCCGGCAGGCTGATCCCGCAGACCGACCACTGGACCCATCTGGGACTGGCGGCGGTGGAGGCGGCGCTGGCCGACGCCGCGGTGAACCCGGCCGATCTGCCGGAGTACGAGATGGCGGTGGTCACCGCGAGTTCGTCCGGCGGCACCGAGTTCGGTCAGCACGAGATGGAGCGGCTGTACCAGAAGGGTCCCTCGTGGGTCGGCGCGTACCAGTCGATCGCGTGGTTCTACGCGGCCACCACCGGTCAGGTGTCGATCCGCCACGGGATGCGCGGACCGTGCGGTGTGTTCTGCGGTGAGCAGGCGGGCGGCCTGGACGCGCTCGGGCAGGCCCGGCGGCTGGTGCGGCGTGGCTCCCGCCTGGTGGTCACCGGCGGCACCGACGCCTCGCTGTGCCCGTACGGCCTGGTCGCGCAGCTCGCCGCCGGACGATTGTCCACTGTGGATGATGTTGCGCGGGCGTACCTGCCGTTCGACGTCGACGCATCCGGCTACCTTCCGGGGGAGGGGGGAGCGATGCTCATCGTCGAGAGCGCTGCCGCCGCCGAGGAACGCGGCGCGGACGGTTACGCGACCCTCGCGGGGTATGCCGCCGGCTTCGATCCGCCGCCGGGCTCGTCCCGCCCGCCGGCCCTGCGCCGGACCATCGAGCGCGCCCTGGCCGATGCCGGCGCCACACCGGCGGATGTGGACGTCGTGTTCGCCGACGCGGCCGGGACGCCCGCCGACGACCTCGCCGAGGCCGCAGCCATCAGCGCCGTGTTCGGCCCGCGCGCGGTGCCCGTGACGGCACCCAAGACGCTGACCGGCCGGCTGTACGCCGGTGGCGCGGCACTCGACGTGGCCACGGCGCTGCTGTCGTTGCGGGACGGGATCGTGCCGCCGACCTTCGGCCCCGCCCGGCTGGCACCGGGGTGTGACATCGACCTGGTGCTCGGCCAGCCCCGTGACACGAGGCCGCGGACGGCGCTCGTGCTCGCCCGTGGACACGGGGGATTCACCGCAGCGGTAGTGCTCCGGAAGCGACAGGGAGGGAGAACATGGATCTCGGACTGAAGGACAAGAAGGCGCTCGTCACCGGCGGAACCCGCGGCGTCGGACGCGGAATAGTGCTGGCGCTCGCCGCGGCGGGCGCCGACGTGATCACCTGCTACCGGCAGGACGGGGAAAACGTCGGTTCGCTCGAACGCGATCTGAAGGAGACCGCCGGCCGGCACGCGGTGCTGCGTGCGGACCTCACCGACCCCGCGCAGATCGCCGGGCTGGTCGAGGAGTGCCGCACCCGGTTCGGCCGGCTGGACCTGGTGGTCAACAACGCCGCCGTGATCAAGCACGTGCCCTACGGCCAGCTGCCGCTCGAGGAGTGGCAGCGCACGATCGACACGAACCTCACCGCCGTGCACCTCGTGGTCCAGCACGCGCTGCCACTGCTGGGCGAGGGGGCCTCGGTGGTCGGTATCAGCTCCAAGTCCATCGAGGTCGGCATCCCGCTGCGGGCCCAGTACACCGCGACCAAGGCAGCGCTGCACGGTCTCAACCGCACCCTGGCCAGGGAGTTCGGCTCGAAGGGCATCCGGTTCAACCTGCTGTCGCTGGGCATGATCCACACCGAGGCGGTCGACGAGATGCCCGCCGGGCAGCGCGAGCAGATGCTGGCCAAGTACAGCGGCATGACCTCGCTCGGCAGGCTCGGCACGCCGTCGGACGTCGCGGGCGCGGTGCTGTGGCTGGCCAGCGACCTGTCCCGCTACGTCACCGGCGCGGTCATCCCGGTGGACGGGGGGATCTCGTGAGCGGCAGCGTGTTCCGGGTCGTCCTGCGCATGGAGATCGAACCGGGGATGGAGCGCGACTTCGAACGCGTGTGGCTGGAGATCGGGGATTCGGTGACCACCCACCCGGCCAGCCTCGGCCAGTGGCTGGCGCGCGACGCCGACGATCCGGGCGTCTACTACATCACCAGTGACTGGGTGGACGAGCCGCGGTTCCGCGAGTTCGAAACCAGCCGGCGGCACATCGAGCACCGGCGGAAACTCCACCCGTACCGCACCGGCGGATCGATGAGCACCATGCACGTGGTCGCCCACGTGCCGGGAGCGGCGACCGCGCCGACGCACCGGGACTGGGAGGCGGCCCGGTGAGCGGCGTGCGCGTGTTGCTGTACCACGCGACGGACGACGTCGCCGGCATCGAAGCGGCCTACCACGAGGCGAGTGCCCGGCTCGCCGGGGTGCCGGGACTGCTCTCCAACGAGCTGCTCAGATCGGTCGCCGACCCCGCCGGCTTCGTGGTGGTCAGCTCATGGGCCGGCCTGGACGAGTTCCAGGAGTGGGAACGGGGACCGGACCACAAGAACCAGACGGCGCCGTTGCGCCCGTACCGGGACACCCGGATGAGCCGCCCCTTCGGCGTCTACCGGGTGACGGCGTCGCACCAGTGACCGGACAGGGAAAGGGGCTGCGCATGACCGAGGCACGTCAGATGAGTTCCTGGGACGCCGAGATGACCAAGCTCGGTGCCGAGGGGGCGATCGACATACTCTGCCGGGGGCTCGCCGACGCCGTCGCCGCCGCACCACGCCTGCCGAGCCGGGCGTCCGTGCGGTTCGGCTGCGCGAGCATCGAGGTGGAATGGCCGGATGCGCCGGACGAGCGGCTGGACGTCGAGCCACCAGCGGCGGACGCACCGGCCACCGGCACCGGCAACCGCTTCGTGGTGCGGTCGGAGCTGGTGGGCACGTTCTACCGGGCCCCGGAGCCGGCCGCGAAGGCGTTCGTGGAGGTGGGGGACTTCGTCGAAGCCGGCCAGCAGGTCGGCATCGTGGAGGCGATGAAGCTCATGAACCCGGTGTGCGCCGGTGCGGCGGGCAGGGTGGTGGAGATCCTCGCCGGCGACGCCGAGTCCGTCGAGTACGACCAGCCGCTGATGGTGCTCGAGCCCGGCGAACAGGACTGAACGACGACGCCGGGGACGCACGTCGGATGCGTCCCCGGCGCCGTCGTGCCCGCTAGGCGGGACGGGCCAGGACCATGGCGCTCTGGAACCCGCCGAAGCCGCTCCCGACGCTGAGCACCACGTCCATCTCGTGCTCGCGCGCGATGACCGGCACGTAGTCCAGATCGCATTCCGGATCGGGGTGGTGCAGGTTCGCGGTGGGCGGGACGACCTGCCGGTCCAGCGCCAGCGCGCACGCCGCGACCTCCAGCGAGCCGATCGCGCCGAGCGAGTGGCCGACCATCGACTTGATGGAGCTGACCGGAACCTCGTAGGCGCGGTGACCGAGGCTCCGCTTGAAGGCCGCGGTCTCGTGGCGGTCGTTCTGCTTGGTGCCGGAGCCGTGGGCGTTGATGTAGTCCACGTCGGCGGGGGCGAGCCGCGCCTGGTCCAGCGCGACGCGGATCGCCTCGGCCATCTCGCGGCCGTCCGGCTTCAGCCCGGTCATGTGGAACGCGTTGCTGCGGCTGGCGAACCCCTCGATGCAGGCGTAGATGCGGGCCCCCCGGCGCCGGGCGGCGTCGGCGTTCTCCAGCACCATGACCGCGGCGCCTTCCCCCAGCACGAAACCGTCCCGTGTCGCGTCGAACGGGCGCGAGGCGTGCTCGGCGTCGTCGTTGTTGGGTGAGGTGGCCCGGATCGCGTCGAAGCACGCCGAGGTGATGGGGGACAACGGGGCGTCCGTGGCGCCCGCGAGCACCACGTCGGCCGAGCCCTCTTCGATCAGCGCCGCCCCGTGCCCGACGGCGTCGAGCCCGGACGTGCACCCGGTGGAGATGAGCGTGACCGGGCCCTCCGCACCCACCTCCCAGGCCACCTCGGTGGCCAGCGTGCTCGGTACCATGTAGCCGTAGAGGTGCGGCACGCCGTAGCTGTGGTCCACCAGCCAGCGACGGCCGTCGTCGGAGAGCACCGTGTACTCCTCCTCCAGGCCCATCGTGCAGCCGACCGCGCTGCCGATGGACACGCCCGTGCGTTCCGGGTCGAGCGCGGCGAAGTCCAGGCCGCTGTCGAGCACCGCTTCCCGCGCGGACACCGCGGCGAACTGGGCGGCCCGGTCCATCCGCCTGATCTGCCGCGCCGACAGCCCGGCGGCCTTGGGGTCGAAGTCCGCCTCGGCCGCGATCCGGGAGCGGAATCCCGCCGGGTCGAACAGGGTGATCCGGCGGGTTGCCGTGCGGCCGTCGGCGAGCAGCCGCCAGAACGCCTCGCGGCCGACGCCGCCCGGCGCGACGACGCCGATGCCGGTGATCGCGGTCCCGCCGGTCACCGGGGACCACCGATCTCCGGGCCCGGCTCGGCCGGCGCCGTGGGCTGCTCGGTGTCGACGTGCCCGAGGTCGGGGCGCGGAGCCAGTGGGGACAGGTGGAAGACGGCGCGCGCGAGCTCCAGGCCGACGTTCACCAGGCGGTGCCGGACGCCGATCGGAACCAGGAGCGAGTCGCCGGGGCCGAGCCGGACCGGCGCGCCGTCCAGGGTCATCTCCAGGTCGCCCGCGACCACGTGCAGGAACTCCTCGGAGTAGGGGTGGTAGTGCTCGGTGATCACCTCACCGGGCCCGAGGTGGAGCAGGCCGCCGAACCCGGAGGTCGAGCCGACCGTCTTCGGGCTGAGGGTGACCCGGATGTCGCCGCCCCGCCGGCGGTTGGGCACCGCCTGCTCGGCGTTGACCTTCAGGGCACCGGCCTCGCAAGAGCGCCGCGGAGCTGTCACCGCACCCTCCCGTGCTCGGCGGTCCACACGTAGAAGGGGGTGGCCATCGCGTCCTTCGGTTCCTTCCAGCCGGGGTCGTAGGGCGCGACCAGGCTCGCCAGTCTGGTGTTGACGTCCTGGTAGAGCGGGTGGCTGCGGGCCCGGTACAGGTTCGGCGAGATGTCCTGCCCGGCCTCGACCAGGTGGAAGTAGAGGTCGTGGAAGCTGAACAGGGTCCGCCGGGTCACGCCGACCAGGTGCGGCAGCTCGGTCGCGTCGGACTCGGCGAAGGTCTCCGCGATGGGGCGCGTGTCGGGATTCCTCAGTTTGGCGACGATCAGTGTCCGGTGCACGGTCGGGCCTCCTACGGACGGGACGAAGGACGGCGACCATGCTCGCCGCGCGCGGTGGAGCGCGGCTCGAAACGGGCTCCACGCCGGGGACGCGGCAGGGCGGCGGTCAGCAGCAGCGCGAGCACCAGCACGCCGATCGCGACGGCCATGGCGGTCACGGCGGCCGCGGCGAACCCGGCGCCCGTCCGGCTGAAGAACACCGTGCCCAGCAGGGCGATCCCGGCTGCCGTTCCCAGTTGGACGGTCGTGTTCACCACGCCCGAGGCCGACCCCGCCTGCTCCGGCCCGACCTGCGACATGGAGATGGCGAACAGGGAGTTGAGCACCCCGCCGACACCCAGCCCCCACACCAGGGTCGGTCCCAGGAGGGCCGTCGGGGACAGGCCGCCGCCGAGGCGCACGACGAGCACGGCGATCAGGGCCAGGCCCGCGAGCATCACCACGGTTCCCGCTGCGGTGAAGGTCCCGCCGTATCGCGGCGCCAGCCGCATGGCGACGACGTTGCCCACCACGATGCCGGCCGCCGCGGGGACGAACGCCAGCGCCGTCGCCAGCGGCGAGTAGGCGAGTCCGAGCTGCAGATGGAGGGTGAGGACGAAGAACACGCCGACGGCCGTGTTCGTGCAGAAGGTCACCGCCTGCGCGGTCAGCAGGCCACGGCGGCGCAGCAGCCCGGGTGCGATCAAGGGTTCGCCGCCGCGGCGAGCCGCGGCGCGCTGCTGGGCGGCGAACAGCGCGAGGAGCGGCACCGCGGCGATCACCAGCGCGACGAGCCACCACGGCCAGCCCTGCTCGCGGCCCTGGACGAGGGGGTAGAAGATCGCGAACAGCCCGGCGGTGAGCAGGGCGAGCCCGGCCAGGTCGAGACGCCGCCCGGAGGTGCCGGGGCGATCGGGTACGGCCAGCAGCGCGCCGACGACGGCGAGCACACCGAACGGCACGTTGACCAGGAAGACCGCTCGCCAGCCGGTGTCGAACAGGTTCGCCTGGGTGAGCAACCCGCCGACCAGCGGGCCGCCGATGCCGCCGACCGGGAACGCGATCGAGTAGTACATCATCGCCTTCGGGCGCTCGTCCTCGGCGAATTCGGCGTGGATGAACGACAGCACCTGCGGCACCATCAGCCCGGACCCGATCCCCTGCACCACGCGCGCGGCGATCAGGATCCCGGCACCGGGGGCGAGGCCGGCGCCGGTCGAGGCGAGGATGAACACGGTCATCCCCACCAGGAACAGGCGCTTGCGGCCGTACCGGTCACCCAGCCGGCCGCCGGTGATCAGCGTGAGCGCGAATCCCAGCGCGTAGCCGGCGGAGATCCACTGCAGCGCGGCCTCGCCCGCGCCCAGCCGCCGCTGGATGGCCGGCAGCGCGACCGTGACGATCTGGTTGTCCACCATGTCCACGAGCACGGCCAGCACCGTGACGGCCAGTCCCCACCACCTGAGCGGATGTCTCTCCACGAGACTCATCGTCAGCGCGGCCGCTGCGCCGTGTCAACCAGTTGCTTGATTCACTTAGACGTCCGGTTGAATGTGCTGCCGGGAGGTATGATCGCGGGCGTGTCTGCGCCGAAGCCGAAGCCCCGCCGATCACCGAGCCCCCAGGAGCGGCAGCGCGATCCGGCACGCACCCGCAAGCTGATCCTGGACGCGGCGGCGGCCGAGTTCGCCGCGAACGGGTACGCCGGCGCCCGGATCGGCGCGATCGCGGCCCGGGCCGGGGTGAACCAGCAGCTGATCTCGTACTACTTCGACGGCAAGGAAGGGCTCTACCGGGCCATGTCGGAGCGGTGGCAGCAGCGGGAGGCCGAGCTGGTGCCGTCCGGCACCCCGCTGCCCGAGCAGCTGCGCCGGTACGTGCTGGAGGCGCTGAGCAACCCGGACGAGGTGCGGTTGCTGGCGTGGAGCGGCCTGGAGTACGACGGCCCCGACAGCGACCCCGACCACGCCCCGCGCTCGGCCAGGATGCAGCACAGCGTCGACGAGATCGCCGCGTTGCAGGAGAACGGCGCCTTGCCCGCCGAGGTCGACCCGGCCTGCCTCACGATCATGCTGATGGCCGCGGCGATGGCTACCACGACGCTGCCGCACGTCGTCGAGGGGCTGTGCGGGGTCGACCCCCGGTCGCCGGAGTTCGTCCACCACTACGCCGACCAGCTCGCACTGGTGTCCCGGCTGATCGGGCTGGACCCGGCGTAGGCGCACCCCGCTCCCGCGCGTCGAGGAGCTGTCGAGTCCCCGTCGAGGCCCGCTGCCGACGATGCGGTGGACCGACTTTCCGCGACACGCTGGAGGCCGTATGTGCGGCATCACCGGTTGGGTGGACTTCGCCCGGGACCTGACCAGCGCACGCCCCACGGTCGAGTCGATGACGCGGGCGTTGCGCAACCGGGGCCCGGACGCCGAGGGGTTCTGGCTCGACCGCCACGTCGCACTCGGCCACACCCGGCTCGCCGTGATCGACCTCGCCGGCGGCGCGCAGCCGATGGTGGCGGAGGAGGGCGGCCGCACCTCCGCGGTGCTCACCTACGGCGGCGAGGTCTACAACTTCAGGGCACTGCGCGACGAACTGCGCCGCGCCGGGCACGAGTTCCGCACCGACAGCGACACCGAGGTCGTGTTGCGCGCGTACCGGGAATGGGGCGCGGACTGCGTGCGGCGCCTGGAGGGCATGTTCGCCATCGCCGTCTGGGATCCGCGGCGCGAGGAGCTGTTCCTGGCCCGCGACCGCCTCGGGATCAAGCCGTTGTTCTACGCGCCCCTGCCCTCGGGCGTGCTGTTCGGATCCGAACCCAAGGCGCTGCTGGCCAACCCGCTGATCCGGCCGGTGGTCGATCGCGAGGGGCTGCGTGAGCTGCTGTCCACCGCCAAGACCCCGGGCCGGTCGGTCTTCCGCGACCTGCGCGAGCTGAAACCGGGCCACAGCCTGGTCGTGAGCCGTCGCGGTCTTCGCGAGCAGCGGTACTGGGAGCTGCGGGCCGAGCCGCACACCGACGACCTGGGGACCACGATCGACACGGTGCGGACGCTGCTCGACGACATCGTCCTCCGCGAACTGGTGTCCGATGTGCCCCTGTGCACCGCCCTGTCCGGCGGGCTCGATTCCAGCGCGCTCACCGCGGTCGCCGCCGCCATCCTGGACGAGCAGGGCGGCCGCCGGGTGCGCACGGTCACCACGAGTTTCGAGGGCTACCACGACAACTTCCGCGCGGACGACACCCGCAGCGCACCGGACGCACCGTACGCGGCCGAGGTCGTGCGGCGCGTCGGATCCGACCACGTGGACATCCTCCTGAACACCGCCGACCTCACCGACCCGGCGACGCGGCTGGCCGCCGTGCGCGCGCAGGACATGGCCACCAGCTACGGGGACATGGACGTGTCCTTGCACCGCACCTTCCGGCGCATCCGGCAGCACAACACGGTGGCGCTCATCGGTGAGGGCGCGGACGAGACGTTCGGTGGCTACATCTGGCTGCACCTGGACGAGTACGCGCAGGCGCCGACGTTCCCGTGGGTGGCGATGGAGCAGCTGCACGAGGCGTGCCGTCCCGCCGGGATGGGACGCGGCCTGCTGGACGCCGGCCTGCTCGACAAGGTCGACATGGCCGGCCACTACGCCGACAGCTACCAGCAGGCCTGCGCGGAGGCGCCGCACCCGGACGGGGAGAGCGCGCTCGACCACCGGATGCGCGAGCTGTGCTACCTGCAGGTGACGCGGTGGCTGCCGATGCTGCTCGACCGGGACGACCGGCTCAGCATGGACTCGGGGCTCGAGGTGCGGGTGCCGTTCTGCGACCACCGCCTGGTCCAGTACCTCTACAACGTCCCGTGGGCGATGAAGACCTTCGACGGCCGCGAGAAGAGCCTGCTGCGGGCCGCGCTGGCCGGGCGTCTGCCCGAGCGGGTCCTGCAGCGGGCGAAGAGCCCGTGGCCGGTCACCCAGGACCCCGCCTACACCCGGGCCCTGCAACGCGAGCTGTCCGGGCTGCTCGCCGCCGACTCGCCCGTGCTGTCCCTGGTCGACGCCGGCGCTGCCCGGCGCGCGATCACCGACACCTCCGAGATCGCCTTCGGCTGGCACAGCCGGATGAACATCGAGCTCGTGCTCCAGCTCGACCTCTGGCTCCGCGACTACGACGTCGATCTGGCGCTCTAGGCCGTTTCGAGCCCACCCAGCCAACCTGGCACACACCAGGAGCACCGGCGAGAGCGAGGGGACTGTGTTGCCGACGCACGAGGCACTGCCGAGATTCCCGTTCCCCGGCGAGCACCCGCTACGGCCGCCGGAGGAGTACGCCGCCCTGCGAGCCGAGCGCCCGGTCGCCAGGGTCGGGCTCGCCAACGGGCACGCGGTCTGGCTGGTGACCACCCACGCCGAGGTCCGGCAGGTGCTCGCCGACCCGAGGTTCAGCCGCGAGGCCATCACCCGGCCGGACGCGCCGCGCCTGCTGCCGATCGCGGCCGGCTCCAAGTCGATCTTCGTGATGGATCCGCCCGCGCACACCCGATTGCGCAAGCTGGTCGGGCGGGCGTTCACCACCCGGCGCATCGAGAACCTGCGGCCGCGCGTGGAGAAGCTCGCCGCGTCCATGGTGGACGCGATGGCCGAGCAGGGGCCGCCCGCCGACCTGATCGCGCACCTGGCGCAGCCGCTGCCGATCACGCTGATCTGCGAGATGCTCGGCGTGCCCGCCGCCGACCAGTCACTGTTCCGCGCGTGGACCGACGTGATGCTGAGCGTGAGCGCGCACTCCTCGGCGGAGGTCGGCGCGGCGGCCGGCAAGCTCAAGGGCTACCTCGGCGATCTGATCGCCGCCAAGCAGCGCGACCCCTCCGACGACCTGCTCACCGCCCTCGTCACCGCGCGGGACGAGGGCGATTCGCTCGACACCGAGGAGCTGCTGGCCTTCGCCGAGACCCTGCTGATGGCCGGTTACCACGCCACCACGTCGGAGATCGTGCACGCGGTGCTCACCCTGACCGCCCGGCCGGCGGCCCTCCGGCGCTTGGTGGAGCACCCGGACGAGCTACCGGTCGCGGTCGAGGAGTTGCTGCGTTACTCGCAGGCCGGGGGCGGTGTCGGACCGATCCGCATCGCGTTGGAGGACGTGGAGATCGGCGGGGTGCTGGTCCGCGCCGGCGAGGCAGTCCTGCCCAGCATCAACTCGGCCAACCGCGACGAGAACGTGTTCGACGCCCCCGGGAACCTCGACCTCGGCCGGACCCCGAACCCGCACCTGGCGTTCGGGCACGGAATACACCACTGCCTCGGTGCCCAGCTGGGCCGCATGGAACTCGCCGTTGCGCTGGGCGCGCTGTTCGACCGCTTCGGCGCGGTCACCCTCGCGGTGCCCGAGGCCGAGCTGGAATGGAAGACCGACCGCGCGTTCAGCCGGCCGGAAACGCTGCCGTTGCGGTGGGGAGACCGCGCCGGCCGGGAACACCGCCAGGAAGGAACCTGACCGCAATGAGCACACCGACCACCGCCACACCGAGCGCCCGGCCGTTGATCGAGCTGGGCACTTCGTTCTGGGCTGCGAAGACACTGCTGACCGCTGTCGAGATCGGACTGTTCACCGAGCTCGGCTCCGGATCCGCGACGCTGGGGGACCTCCAGGCCGGACTCGGCCTGCACCCCCGCTCGGCGCGGGACTTCCTCGACGCGCTGGTGGCCCTCGACCTGCTGGAGCGGCACGACGGCCGGTACCGCAACACCGACGCCACCGGCTACTTCCTCGACGAGAACCGGGACACCTACCTCGGCGGCTGGATGCGCCAGGCCAGCAAGCACCTGTTCCGGGCGTGGGGCGGGCTGACCGAGAGCCTGCGCACCGGCAAGCCCTACATCGGCTGGGACAGCCAGGACTTCTTCGAGCGGCTGTACGAGGACCTGGACGAGCGGCGCAGCTTCATCGCCGCCATGGACGCCTGGACCACGCACATCGCCACCGAGCTCGCGGCCGGACTCGACTGGCGCGGGTACCGCGACTTCACCGACGTCGGCGGCGCGCGGGGGAACCTGTCGGCGCGACTGGCCAAGGCACACCCGCACCTGATCGGCACCGTCTTCGACCGCCCGGAGATCGCGCCGCTGTTCGCCGAGCACATGGCCGGCCACGGGACCGCGGACCGGGTTCGGTTCGTCACCGGCGATTTCTTCGCCGACCCGCTGCCGGAGGCCGATGTGCTGCTGTTCGGCCACATCCTGCACGACTGGAACGCCGACGAGCGCCGCGAGCTGGTCGCGCGCGCCTACGACGCGGTCCGGCCCGGTGGCATCGTGGTGATCTACGACCGGATGATCGACGACGACCGCCGGGTCAACAGGACCGGACTGCTCGGCTGCCTGAACCTGCTGGTGGTCACGCCGGGCGGGTCGGAGTACACGGTGGCCGACTGCCGCTCCTACGCGCGCGACGCGGGGTTCGCACCCGTCGCCGAACTGTCCCTGTTCGACGGCCTGGAGACCGCGGTCGTCGCCCGCAAGGCCTGACGCACCAGGGAGGAGCCGCATGCCGTTCGCAGCCATCACCTACGACATCAAGGGCGGGTGCGAGGACGAGGTCGCCGCCGTCTTCGAGGACTTCCGGCGGCCCCAGGGGAACGTGGTCCCCGGCGACGGAGGTGAGCAGGCCGGGCGGATCCTCGCCACCGCCGTGTTCATCCGGGACGACCTGCTGGTCCGGTTCATCGAGTACGAGGGCGACTTGGACGCCGTCATCCGCTTCATGGCGGCCCAACCGGGCGTTCGCGAGGTGGAACGCAAGCTCGTCCCGTACCTGAACGAACCCCGTGACACCGCAACGGTCGAGGGATTCCTCCGCACGTTCCAGAAGAGCCGGCTGCGCTGCGTCACGCAGCTCGCGGTGCCCCGCGCGGCGGGCTCCACGTAGATCGCCGCGTGCCGACGGGCCGGGTGCCTGCCGCACCCGGCCCGTCCGCCGTCCGTCAGTCCTTGCGCAGGACCACCAGGGTGTCGAAGTCGCCGAGCTTCCGGTCCTCGACCACGGTGAGCCCGCCCGCGGTGGCGTTCTCGTGCACCTCGCCGGCCGGGTACTCCGAGCCGCCGTCGCTGACCAGCAGCATGTCCAGGCTGATCACCAGATTCTCCACCTGCGGGGGCTCGCCCTCCAGCATCCGGTCGTACACCAGCAGCGAGCCGCCCGGCTTGACCGCCGCCCCCGCCTTCCCGAGCAGGAACTTCCGGCGCCCGGGGTCGAAGTCGTGCAGCACGTGGCCGAGGATCACGACGTCGGCCTCCGGCAGCGGGTCGTGGAAGAAGTTGCCGCCGTGGAAGTGGACCTGTCCGGTCAGCCCCAGTGCGGCCATGTGCTCGGTGAAGAACGGGCCCATCTGCGGCAGGTCGAACACGTGCCCGGTCAGTCCGGGGTGGGCCTTGACGATCTGGCCCGCGATGTTGCCGCGGCAACCGCCGACGTCGAGCACCGAACCGCCGGCGGGCCAGCCGTCGAACGCCTCGATCAGCTGCGGTCCCAGGACCTGCGTCAGCCCGTCCATCATGCGCACGAACTGGCCGAGAACCCCGGGGTCCCGGATCACCTGCTCGTAGTCGCTGCCCGTCTGGGGCGCACCGGTGCGCAGCGCCTCGGTCAGCCTGCCCCACGCGGGATAGAGGTTGGTGCCGGCCCGGCGCACGAACCCGCCGATGAAGGTCGGCTGGTGGCTGACCAGGTACTGGTCCGCTCCCGCGGCGTTGCGGTACCGGTCGCCGTCCTTCTCCAGCAGGCCGAGTGCGACCAGGAGGTGCAGGTAGTCGCGCAGGCCGCGGCCGTGCAGCCGAAGCCGGTCGCGGATCTGGTCCTCGGTGGCCGGATCGTCGTGCAGCACGGTGAACAGGTCGAGTTCCACCGCGGTGATCAGCGCCTTGGCGTCGCAGAAGGCGTTGCACAGCCGGATGAGCCCGGCCGGGGTGGTGGCGTTCGGAACGGTACCCGTCATTCGAGACTCCCTTGGTCGTTCGCCGCGCGCAGCCGGCGGTGGTACGGCGACCCTGTCAGCGGCGCGTGGAGCCGTGCTCGAAACCGGTTGGAGCGGACTCGGTCCACAGTGGACGAGCGCCGGGCTCCACCCGGATTCGAGTCGTGGACCAGCGTGCCCGCCCAGGATGGGCACCGGATCGGGCCACGGCAGTGAGGGAGCAGGTCTGTGGATCAGGGACTGGCGGGCAAACGTGTCGTGGTGACCGGCGGCACCCGCGGCATCGGCCGGGCGACGGTGCTCGCCTTCGCGCGGTGCGGCGCTCACGTGGTGGCCTGCCATCGCACCGAAAGCCAGCACGCCGACAGCCTGGCGCGCGAGCTCGCGGAGCTGGGTGGGCAGAACCGCGTGGTGCGAACCGACGTGACCAGCGTGGCCGGCGCCCGCCGGCTCGGCGACGCCGTCGGCGCCGAGCTGGGACAGCTCGACGTCCTGGTCAACAACGTCGGGGTGGACGGCGCCGTGCCGTTCGCCGAGATCTCGCAGACGGAGTGGCACCGGCTGATCGACCACAACGTCACAGCCGCCCACCTGGTCACCCAGGCGGTGCTGGGCCTGCTGGTCGATGGTGCGTCGGTGGTCAACATCGGATCGTCGGTGGCGTTGCGCGGCCGGGTCAACGGCGTTCACTACACCGCGTCCAAGGCGGCGTTGATCGGATTCACGCGAGGCCTGTGCAAGGAGCTCGGTCCTCGCGGGATCCGCGTCAACACGGTCGCCCCCGGCCTCACCGAGACCGAACCGGGCGCGGGACTCCCGCCACAGGCCGTCGAGCGGATCGTCGGCATGACCGCTCTCGGCCGGATCTGCCGGCCCGAGGACGTGGCCGGGGCCGTGTTGTTCCTGGCCGGCGACACGTCCCGCTACGTCAGCGGCACGACCCTGAACGTCGACGGCGGCGTCTGAGCACCGGCCGGGAAACGCGGAGGAGCCATCATGAGCAACGGGGAGCACCGGCGCGGCCTGCGGGTCGTCGTGATCGGCGGGGGCGTGGGCGGTCTGTGCCTCGCGCAGGGGCTGCGCAAGTCCGGTGTCCACGTCGAGGTGTACGAGCGCGATCCCGCGGTTCGCGGCCGCAACCAGGGCTACCGCCTGCACATCAGTCCCGAGGGAGAGGACGCCCTGCGCGAATGCCTTCCGGCGCCGGTGTGCGACCTGCTCGTCGCCACCGCCAACAGCCGGTACGGCTACGGGATGGCCTGCTACGACGAGCAGCTGACCCCGGGGTGGTCGCCGGAAATCGACGACCCGAGGGCCGGGTCACCGGACAAGGTGGACGCCGTCGACCGGGTCACGCTCCGGCACGTGCTGCTCGCCGGGCTGGACGACGCGGTCCGGTTCGGCAAGCGCTTCACCCACTTCACCCGGCGGCCGGGACACGGCGTCACCGCGTACTTCGCGGACGGCAGTGCCACCGAGGCCGACGTGCTGGTCGCCGCCGACGGAGCGAATTCGGTGCTGCGGAGCCAGTGCGGGATCACCAGCACCCCGCGCGATCTCGGGGTGCGGACGGTGTTCGGGCGGATTCCCATGACGCAGTCGCTGCGGCGGGCGGTTCCGAAGGTCCTCCAGGACCGGTTCACCTGGGTGATCGGCTCGGACGGGCACAAGCTGGGCCTGATGCCGATGGTCTTCCGCACCCGGCCCGCCGCGGCCGCGGCGCGCTCGCCGGTGGCGCACGCCTTCGACGACGCCGACGACTACTTCATGTCGGTGTTCTCCATGCACCGCACCGTCCTCGGCATCCCGGACGAGGAGTTCCTCGGGATGAGCGGGGCGCGGTTGTGGCAGCTGGTGCAGGAGCGCACCGCCTCCTGGCATCCCGCGCTGCGCACGGTGCTGCGCCACGCCGACGTCCCGGAGACCTTCCCGGTGGCGGTCCGCGCGACGGTGCCGGTGGAACCGTGGCCGGTGGGCGAGGTCGTCCCGCTCGGGGACGCCGCGCACGCGATGCCGCCTTCCGGCGGAGTCGGCGCGAACACCGCGGTCCGCGACGCCGCCGCGCTGACCAGGGCGCTGCTCGCCGTCGACCGGGGCGAACGGGAGATCGCCGACGCGGTCGGTGAGTACCAGACCGGGATGGTCGCCTCCGCCACCGCGGCTGTCGCGATGTCCTTGCGGGTGGCCAAGTGGTCGCTCCGGACGATCGACTTCGACGAGTCCGTACTGACCGCGAGCCAGTGAACAACCATTTCCGGAAACCAGGGAGAGCCACCATGGACATCGGAGTCGGCCTGCCGAACACCGTCCCCCGGACCAGCGGCCGGGAGATCACCGACTTCGCCCGCCGCGCGGACCAGCTCGGGTTCAGCACGCTGGCCGTGCTCGACCGGCTGGTCTACGACAGCTACGACGCCGTGACGACGCTGGCGGCCGCGGCGGCGGTGACCGAGCGCATCACGCTGGCGCCCACCATCCTGCTCGCCGGCTGCTGGCCGAGCGCGGCGCAGCTGGCCAAGCAATTGGCCACTGTGGACCGGCTGTCGCACGGCCGCCTGGTCGTGGGTGTGGCCGCCGGCGGCCGGGAAAACGATTTCACCGCCACCGGGGTGCCCTACCACCGGCGCGGCCGGCTGCTGGACGAACTGCTCGACGAGATCAGGCAGGTGTGGGACGGCGGGGGTGCCGTGCCGGGCATCGGACCGCGGCCGGTGACAGGCTCGATCCCGCTGTGGATCGGCGGGAACTCCGCGGCCGCTTTCCCGAGGGCGGCCAAGTACGGCATCGGCTGGATCTCCGGGGGTGGTCCGCTGCAGAAGTACCTCGCGCAGGCCGCGGAGGTGAAGGCCGCCTGGGAGGCCGCGGGGCGGGACGGGACGCCGAAGCTGGGCGCGCTGACCTACGTCGCGCCCGGCCCCGACCGCAAGCGCGACGGTGGCCAGTACCTGCTCGACTACTACTCCTACCTGGGGCAGAAGGCGCAGTTGCTGGCCGACGGCGTGATAGCCGACGAGGGCCGCCTGCGCGAGACGATCAACGGCTACGCCGAGGCCGGTTGCGACGAGCTGATGCTCATCCCCTGCACCCCCGACTCCGACCAGCTGGACCTGATCGCCAAGGTCGCGTTCGGCTGACACGAAAGGAGCGCGCGATGCCGTACGCGGCCATCACCTACCGGATCAAGCCCGGGCACGAGGACCAGATCGCCGAGATCTTCGCCGGCTTCCAGCGCGTCGACAGCCCGGTGCTGCGCGGAGACGACGGCGCCGAGGCGGGCCGGCTGCTGGGCACCGCCGTGTTCGTCAAGGACGACGTGCTGGTGCGGGTGATCCACTACGAGGGGGAGTTCGCCGCGATCGCCCGCCACATGGCCGGTCAGCGCGGCGTGCACGTGCTGGAGTCGAAACTCGCTCCGCACCTGCAGGAGCAGCGGGAGACCGGGGACGAGACCGCCTTCGCGAAGTACTTCCGCGATGCCACGATGCGTTGCGTGTCCCAGCTGTCGGTCGAGACGCACCCGGCGGAGGGCTGACACGTGCCACCGTCGGTTTCCGTGATCGGCCTGGGCGGGATGGGATCGGGCATGGCCCGCGCCCTGCTCGCCTCCGGGCTGGCCGTCACCGCGTACAACCGCAGCGCGGACCGGGCGGCACCGCTGGTCGAAGCCGGTGCCGCGCTCGCCCCGTCCGCCGCTGAGGCGGTCGCCGGAGCCCAGGTCGTGCTGCTCAGCCTCGCCGACGAGAACGCTGTGGACCAGGTGCTGTTCGGAGAGCTGGACGGCCGGCTGAACGCGGGTGCCGTTGTGGTGGACACCTCCACCGTGAGTCCCGCCTTCGCCAGGGAGGCGGCGAAACGGCTGGCGGAGTCGGGGGTGCGCCGGGTGGAGGCGTGCGTGATCGGCAACCCGGAGATGGCCGCCGCCGGACGGCTCCGCGTGTTCGCCGCAGGCGCGGAGTCCGATGTGGACCTCGTACGCCCGGTACTGGGCGCGATCGGCCAGGAGGTTCGCTTCGTCGGCGGAACCGGGAGCGCGAGCGTGCTGAAACTGGCGCTCAACCTGATGCTGGGCGTGCAGCTGCTCGGGCTGGCGGAGGCGGTCGTGTTCGCCGAGGCGACGGGCCTGGACCGGGATCTGCTGCTGGATGCGTTCGAGGGCAGCGGCTGGCGGTCACCGGTGCTGTCGTTTCGCGCGGGGTTCATGCGGCGCCGCGAGTACCGGCCCGCGATGTTCCGCGCCGCGCTCATGCGCAAGGACCTCGACCTCGCCCATCGGGAGGCGCTGGAGCACGGGGCGGACCTGCCGATGAGCCGGTGCGCGCTCGACCGGTTCGCCGCGGTGCTGGCGGCAGGGCGGGGTGACGACGACGCCGCGATCGTCGCCGAGGAGTCGTGGTGATTGCCGGCCTGCTGGCCGCGGTGGTGCTCGTCGGCAGCGGTCTGGTGGCCGGAGTGCTGTTCGCGGTGGCGCTGAGCGTGCTGCCCGCCTTGCTGGCCATGCCCGCCGACCGCTACGTCTACACCCACCAGCTGATCGGGCGGCGGTGGGACCCCACCATGCCGATCATCGTCTTGTCGTCGACGCTCCTCGACGTCGTGCTGGCGCTGGTGGTGCACCAGCCGGCGCCGGTGATCCTGTTCGCGGTGGCCGCGGTCGTGCTGCTCGGAGTCTCGGTCGTCTCGCACTTCTGCAACGTCCCGATCAACCGGGCGGTCAAGTCGATGGACCCGGGCGAGATCCCGGACGGGTGGCGGGATCCGCGGCCGCTGTGGCGCCGGTGGCACCTGCTGCGTACCCTCCTGGCCCTGATCGGCGTGGCGCTGAACGCGGTCGCGGTGGTGCTGGTCTGAGGCGGCGGCGTCGAGCGTTGTTCGAGGAACCTTCCAGCCCGCCGGGCAAACCTGTGTGCGGGCAACGAAAGCCGTGAGACGGAACGGAGGCGGAATGAGCCGGTTCGACTTGGACGAGTTGAGGGAGATCCTGCGCACGCGGGTGGGCGACACCGACGAAGCGGACCTCGACGGTGACATCGCCGACGTCGAGTTCGCCGAGCTGGGCTACGACTCCCTGGCCGTGCTGGAGCTGTGTGGCCAGGTGGAGCGCCGTTACGGGGTGCGGATCTCCGACGACGCCGTGGGGGACATGCCGACTCCGGCGAAGGCCGTCGAGTACATCAACACACTGCTGGCGAAGGCGGGGGCGTGACGTGGCCGGGCACACCGACAACGAGATCGTGATCGAGGCTCCCATGCAGGTGGTGTGGGACATGACCAACGACATCGAGTCGTGGCCGCGGTTGTTCAGCGAATACTCCGACGCGCGGATCCTCGACCGGCGGGACGGGACGATCATCTTCCGGCTGTCCCTCCAGCCCGACGAGCACGGCAAGGTGTGGAGCTGGGTGTCGGCCCGGACACCGGACGAGGCCACCCGCACGGTGCGCTCGCAGCGGGTGGAGACCGGCCCGTTCAAGTACATGTGGATCTACTGGGAGTACCTGGAGACCGACGCCGGCGTGCGGATGCGGTGGGTGCAGGACTTCGAGATGAAGCCGGAGGCCCCGGTCGGCGACGCGGCCATGCAGGAGCGTCTGAACCGGAACACACCGGTCCAGATGAAGCTCATCAAGGACAAGGTGGAGGCCGCGGCCCGCACCGCGAGCCGCTGATCGCGCCGCGTCCGGCACCGGAGGTACCCGTGTTCGAGATCCTCGTGCCCATCGTGCTGCTGGCCAGCGGTCTCGCCGCCGGCGTGCTGGCCGGCACCCAGATGGGGGGATGGCCGCTGCTGGTCAGCCTGCCCCCGGACCGGTACGTGCACGCGCACGCGTTCTTCACCACACGTTTCGATCCGTTCATGCCGGCCTGTCTGCTGGTGACCGTGCTGGGTGACGCGGCCCTCGGGGTGCTCGCCGGACGCTGGGGTCCGGCGGCGCTGTTCGCCGGGGCGGCCGTGCTGGCGGCGGGCACGATCGCGATCTCGTTGTCGAAGAACGTGCCGGTGAACCGGTGGGTGCGCCAGCTGGATCCGGATGATCTGCCCGCGGACTTCGCGGAGGTCGACCCGCGGCCGCACTGGGGTGCCTGGAACCGGGCTCGGACCGTGCTGTCCGCGCTCGCGCTGGTGCTCAACTGCGCGGCGACCGGCGTGCTGCTGTGACCGCCGCCGAGGCGGGCGAGGTGGTGGCGCTGAGCCGCCGGGTGGAGAGCGCGCTCGCCGACTGGCACGCGCGGGTCGCCCGGCAGGCGGGCCTGTCGCCGACCGAGTACCGCTGCCTGCGGTTGATCGTCCGAGCGGGCCGTCCGCTGACGGCGGGACAGCTCGCGCAGCGGGCGGCGTTGTCCACCGGCGCCGTGACCGGTGTGCTCGACCGGCTCGAGCGGGCCGGGCAGGTCCGCCGCACCGGGGACCCGGCCGACCGGCGCAAGGTGCTCGTCGAACCGGTCGGGGCGACCGCGGGCCCGGTGCGGGACTGGTGCGCGGTGCGGAGCGGGCTGGCGTCGCTGGCCGAGGGCTGCGGCGACCGGGAGTTGTCCGCGATCCGGCGGTACCTGAGCGGCTGGCTCGACCTGCTGTCGTGACGCTCACCAGTCGAGGCGGCGGCTGCCGCGCAGGAAGGCGCCCGTCGGGCCGTCATCCGGCAGCAGCGCCACGTGCGCGACGTCCCTGGCGGCCTCCTCCGGGCTCTGCGTGGCGGCCGGCACCATCCGGGTCCGGGTCCGGCCCGGGTTCACGGCGTTGACCAGCACCCCGGTGCCCTCGGTGCGCGCGGCGACCATCGTGGTCAGGCCGTTCAGCGCGGTCTTCGACACCGAGTACCCGGGGGTTCCGGCGAACAGGCCGACGCTGAACGCGCCCGTCGCGCTCGACACGAACACCACGCGTCCCCAGCCACGGCGCACCATCCCGGGCACGAACGCCTGCGCCACCCGCCACGAGCCGAGCAGGTTGACCGCCAGCGTGCGTTCCACGACATCCAGCGAGACCGACAGGGGATCGTGGTCCCCGTCGAGCAGCACGCCCGCGTTGGACACCAGGATGTCCACGTCGCCGATCCGCGCCCTGGCCTCGGCGACACTGCCGGGGTCGGTCACGTCGAGCGTCACGGCGCGCGCGGCGAGCCGGAAAGCGGTTTCCGCGGCCGCCTCCCCGTCGCGCGCGCCCACGACGACCTCGACCCCCCGGTGATGCAGTTCGCGTGCGATGGCCTGCCCCAGCCCGCGGTTGGCCCCGGTGACCAACGCGACCCGTCGTGTCGTCATGCGCCTCTCCTCGGGATCGTCGCGCCGGGCGGGACTGTCGCAGCCCGCGCTCGAGCCGTGCTGGTGCCCCGGCCGCCATCCGCATTCGAGCCTGCCGAGAGCTCGCTCGGCCAGACTCCGGGACGTCGAAGCCGAGACCGCGGAGAAGGAGCACACGAGCGATGCGTGTCGTGTTCACAGCCTGGGCGTGGCCGTCCCACATCTACGCGCTGGTCCCGCTCGCGTGGGCTTGCCGGAGCGCCGGTCACGAGGTGCTCTTCGCGAGCGAACCGGCAGCGCTGCCGGACATCGCGCGCACCGGGCTGCCGTCCGTCGCGGTAGGGGCCGACGTCGACACCGTCGCCCTGGTCCGGCAGTACCTGGATCCGGGGCACCGGCCAGGGCGGACGCCCGGGCGACCGCGCGCACTGGAGATGGTCGCGGCCCACGCCGAGTCCATGGTGGACGGCCTCACCGCGCTGACCCGCCGTTGGCGGGCGGACGTGGTGGTCTCCGATCCGACCACCCTCGCCGGGCCGCTGGCGGCCGCCGCGGCCGGCGTGCCTGCCGTCCGTCACCTGTTCGGCACGGACCTGATGGTCAGGGACTCCGGTGCCCTCCGGGACGTGCTGGAGCGGGTGGCCGCGCGGTTCGGGGTGGATCCGTGCGACCCGATGGGGGCGGTGACCCTCGACCCGGTGCCGCCCGCGCTCCGGATACCCACCGGTTACCAGCGGTTGCCGATCCGCTGGATGTCCTTCAACGGTGGCGGCGCCGTCCCGCCGGACACCGGCGGGACCGGTGGCCGTCCGGCCGTGTGCGTGACCTGGGGGTACACGATGGCCAGGCTCGACCCGGCGAGGTTCCTCGCCGGGGAGATCGCGCGGGCCCTCGGCGCGCTGGGGGCCGACGTCCTCGTCGCCGTGTCCGCGGCCCAGGCCGGACTGCTGGGGCCACTGCCGCGCAACACCCGGGTCGTGCACGACGCCCCGCTGCACCACGTGCTCGGCGGGTGCGACGTGGTGGTCGCGCACGGCGGCGCGGGCACCATCCTGACCAGCCTGGCGCACGGGCTGCCGTTGCTGCTGGTGCCGCAGCTGCCCGATCACCGGGCGCACGCCGAGCGGCTCGCCGCGGGCGGCGCGGGCCTCGTGCTCGACCGGGACGGCGCCACCCCGGACGCCGTGCGCGCGGCGGTCGGCCGCCTGCTCGCGGAGGAGGAGCCGCAGGCGGCGGCACGGACGCTCCAGCAGGAGATCCACCGCATGCCCGCGCCGTCGGCCGTGGTGCCCGAGCTGGAACTGATCGCGGCCGGTGACAACCGGCGCGCCCTGAGCTGACCCATCCGCAACTGACATCGAGGTGGTGTGTCGAGTGTTCCACGACGACCGGATTCCCTTCCAGCGCGGCAACGGCCGTGCCGGCGCCGCGCCCCGCCGGAGGTGGTGGCGCGTGCTGGGCGGAGTGGTCGCGGAGGCGCTCGCCTGCGCCGGTGCGGCCATGACCGGTTTCGTCCTGCCCGCGGATCCGCCGTTCCCGGAGGCGGCGGACCCGGCCGGGAGGAGGACGCGATGACGACGACCGCGTCTCCCGGCGCCGGAGTGGCCCCCGCCGACTGGATCAGGTGCGGCGGTTGCCGGATCATGTTGTACCGCAAGAAGTTCGACCGCCTGCTCGGTGTGTGCCCGGAGTGCGGCCGGCACGCGCCGCTGACCGCGCGGGAGCGGCTGGCCGCGCTGCTCGACGACGGGTCCGCGCGGCCGGTGGAGGTCCCGCCCGCCGTCCGTGACCCGCTGCGGTTCGTGGACGTCATGCCGTACGGGCAGAGGCTGACCGAGGCGCGGGAGAGCACCGGACTGGACGACGCCGTGCTCGTCGCGCACGGCACCGTGGCCGGCCACCCGGTCGTCGCAGCGGTGATGGACTTCCGGTTCCTCGGCGGGAGCCTGGGCGGCGCGGCGGGGGAGGCCGTGACGACAGCGGCCGAGACCGCGCTCTCCCGGGCGGAGCCGTTGCTGCTCGTCACCGCGTCCGGCGGGGCCCGGATGCAGGAGGGCGCGCTGTCGCTGATGCAGATGGCCAAGACCAGCAACGCGCTCAGCGCGCTGGACGAGGCGGGTCTGCTGACGATCACCCTGGTCACCGACCCGACGTTCGGCGGCGTCGCGGCCTCGTTCGCCACGCTCACCGACGTGATCGTCGCCGAACCCGGCGCCCGCATGGGGTTCGCCGGGCGGCGCGTCATCGAGCAGACAATCTCGCAGCGGCTCCCGGACGGGTTCCAGACCGCCGAGTTCCTGCTGGAGCACGGCCTGATCGACGCCATCCGCGGGCGTGCCGAACTGCGGCACACCCTGGCCACGCTCCTGGCGGCGGCGCGGCACGGCGAGCCGTCCGTGTGGCGACCCGCGATCGAGGACCCGGTGTGGCGGGACCCGCGGGTGGTGCCCCGTCGTTCCCCCGGCGAGCTGATGGCGCTCGCGCGCAACCTGGACCGGCCGACGGCGCTGGACCACATCCACGCGTGGGCGGACAGCTTCGTCGAGCTGCGGGGCGACCGGTCGGGCGGGGACAGCCCGGCGATCGTGGGCGGGATCGGCGCACTCGACGGGCAGGCGGTCGTGTTCCTCGGGCACCAGAAGGGCCACGGCACACCGGAGCTGGTGGCTCGCGGCTTCGGAATGCCCTCGCCCGCCGGTTACCGCAAGGCGGCCCGGCTGATGCGCCTGGCCGCGAAGCTGCGGATCCCGGTGGTGACACTCGTGGACACGCCGGGGGCGCATCCCGGGCTGGAAGCCGAGGAGCAGGGCCAGGCGCACGCGATCGCCGAGTGCCTGCGCACGATGGGCACCCTGCCGGCGCCCGTGGTCGCGGTGATCACCGGTGAGGGCGGCAGCGGCGGGGCGCTGGCCCTCGCCGTCGCGGACCGCGTGCTGATCTGCGAGAACGCGTTCTATTCGGTGATCAGCCCGGAGGGGTGCGCCGCGATCGTGTGGCGCGACCCCGCTGCGGCGCACCGGGCCGCCGAAGCGCTGCGGATCGACGCCGGTTCGCTGCTGGAACTCGGCGTCGTCGACGGCGTCGTGCCCGAACCCGCGGGCGGAGCGCACCGCGATCCGGCCACGTCCAGCGAACGCGTCCGGTCTGCGGTGGTCGCCGAGTTGCGGGAGTTGCACGGACGGCCGGGCGCCGAACTGGTGGCCGGACGCCGGAACCGGTTCCGGCGCTTCGGCGCGGACGAGGAGGGGTCATGAGCACGACCGGAGAGCGGCCGTTCGACACCGTACTGGTCGCCAACCGCGGGGAGATCGCGTTGCGGGTGATCCGCACCTGCCGGGAAATGGGGATCCGGACCGTGGCCGTGTATTCGGCGGCCGACCGGGACTCGGCGGTTCCGGCCGCGGCCGACGACGCCGTGCAGATCGGGCCACCCGCACCGAAACGCAGTTACCTGCACATCCCGTCGATCGTCGAGGCCGCGCTGCGCACCGGGGCGCAGGCGATCCACCCCGGCTACGGGTTCCTGTCCGAGGACCCGGACTTCGCGGAGATCTGCGCGGGCAACGGCCTGGTCTTCGTCGGGCCGCGTCCGGAGGTGATCTCCCGGCTGGGGGACAAGTCGGCGGCCCGCGCGATCATGGCAGCCGCCGGGCTCCCCGTCATGCCCGGTGGCATGACGCCGGTGACCACGACCGGCGAGGTGCTGCGGATCGCGCACGAGATCGGACTCCCGCTGATCGTCAAGGCGGTGGCCGGTGGCGGTGGCCGCGGCATCGCGGTCGTCCGGCACTGGGCGGACCTGGTGCCCGCGTTCCGGCGCACCCAGGCGATGGCCCGCGCGGTCTTCCTCGACGAACGGGTCTACGTGGAGCGGTTCCTCGACCGGGCCCGGCACGTCGAGGTCCAGGTGCTGGGGGACGACCACGGGCGGGTCGTGCACCTCGGTGAGCGCGACTGCTCGGTGCAGCGCCGTCACCAGAAGCTCGTCGAGGAGTCCCCGGCACCCGCTCTGGCGCCCGGGGTCGCCGAACGCCTCGCCGAAGCTGCTGTCACCGGTGCCCGTGCGGTCGGCTACACCGGAGCCGGCACTTTCGAGTTCGTCGTCCGGGACACCGAGATCGCGTTCGTCGAGGTGAACTGCCGCATCCAGGTCGAGCACCCGGTGACCGAGATGGTGACCGGCATCGACCTGGTACGCGAGCAGCTCCGGGTGGCGGCCGGACTGCCGCTGTCCGTCACGCAGGACGACGTCCGGCCGCGTGGTGTCGCGGTGGAGTGCCGGATCAACGCCGAGGACCCCGCCCGCGACTTCGTGCCCTGTCCCGGTGAGCTGACCGAGTTCGTGCCACCGGGTGGCCCGTTCGTGCGGGTCGACACCCACGCCCACCCGGGCTGCCGCATCACACCGGACTACGACTCGCTGGTGGCCAAGGTGATCGTGTGGGGACCGGACCGGCCGGCGGCGCTGGCCCGGATGGACCGTGCGCTCGGCGAGTTCCGCATCGGCGGGCGCGGTGTGCACACCACCCGCGACCTGCTCCGGCGCGTGCTGGCGGATCCGGCGTTCGTGGCGGGTGAGCACACGACGTCGCTGTTGCGGTCGCACGCCTGACCGTCATCGGGCGATGCCCCAGCCCGCCGCCTCGGTCGTCGCGTGGTCCTGCTCGGGCACCTCGTGGTCGGCGGTCAGCCGGGCGGCAACCGCGGCGAACACCGGCAGGATCTGGTACCGGAACGACCCCGGTTCCGGTTCGGCCACGGTCGCCCGCACCAGCTGCGCCTCGACCAGGTCCTCCAGCACCCGCTCCGCGAAGGTCTCGCCGGTGCCCAGGATTCCCGCCGCGACCGCCGGGGACAGGTGCGGGACCCCGGCGCGGCACAGCGCCCGGAAGGCGCGCCGGACCTCCTCGGGCAGGTTCCAGTAGGTGAGAGCGAGGCTGTCGAGGAGGTTGAGCGGGTCGCCCTGGCCGTCGTCGCCGGCGAGATCGGAGGTGATCCACCGCACCGCGTGCCGCGCCGACCAGTGCGGCCGGGACCGCAACTTGGCGACGACCGCCTGCAGCGCGGCCGGCAGGCCGTCGCACAACCGGATCAGCTTGCGGGCCGCGTCCGGGTCGGGGTGGATCCGGGACGGGCCGATCGCGGTGGTGAGCAGGTGCAGCGAGCAGTCGGCGTCCAGGGGCGTCAGGTCGACGGCGGCGGTGACCATCGGAAGGGCGAGCCGCCGCCGGCTCGCGATCAGCACACCGGAACCGGCGCCGGAGGGCAGCAGCGTCGGGATCTGCGCGGTGTCGAGCGCGTCGTCGAGCACCACCAGCAGGCGGCGGTCGGCGGTCCACGTGCGGAACATCAGGGCGCGGTCGCTGAGCGTGGCGGGCAGCCTGCTCTCGGAGACGCCCAGGCCGCGCAGCAACGCGGCCAGGAGATCACCGGTGTCGGCGGGCCGTCCCCGCCGGTCCACGAGCCGGCAGAAGAGCTGCCCGTCCGGGTAGCGTTCGCGCAGGCGGTAGGCCGCGTGGACGCACGCCGCCGTCTTGCCGGCGCCAGGCGGCCCGGTGACGACCACGACCGGTGACCGGCCACCCGACTGCGCCAGAACCCGCTGGACGTCGGACAGGTCCCGCTCCCGCCCGATCAGTTCGGCGCGGTTCGGCGGGAGGTGACAGGGCGCGCGGTGCTGCGTCGTGGTCGTCACCGTCGGCTGGGTGGGCAGGTCCAGCCGCTCGTCGCTGGTGAGCACCGCCTGGTGGATGCGGCGCAGCTCGTTGGACGGTTCGATGCCGAGCTCGTCGGCGAGCGCGG
Source organism: Amycolatopsis thermalba (assembly GCF_003385215.1). GTDB lineage: Bacteria > Actinomycetota > Actinomycetes > Mycobacteriales > Pseudonocardiaceae > Amycolatopsis_E > Amycolatopsis_E thermalba. The sequence goes on from NZ_PQHW01000035.1 coordinate 57,402, forward strand.
TGCGGGCCCGGTGGTAAGCCCGCAGGGACTCCGATCGCCGTCCGCTGCGGTGCAGCGCGAGCATCAACTTGATCTGGAAGCCCTCGTGGGTGGGGTGCTGTGACGTCAGCGCGGTCAGCTCGCCGAGCACTTCGTGGTGGCGGCCGAGCCGCAGGTCCGCCTCGATCCGTTGCTCCAGCGCGGTCTTGCGTAGCTCCTCGAGCCGGATGGCCTCGGCTCGCAGGATGGGCCCGACACCGACGTCGATGAGGGCGGGCCCGCGCCACAGCTGGATCGCCTGGGACAACGTGCGTGCCGCGTCCTGGACCCGGCCGGCCTTCAGCTCGTTCAGGCCGCGCGTGGCCAGCTTTTCGAACGTGCCGGCGTCGACCGCGTCCGGCGGCAACGAGAGCATGTACCCGCCGATCGAGGTGTGCAGCGCCGGCGGCATCGCCCGGTCGACCACCCGAGAGGTACTGGATTTGTCCAGGTTGAGCAGCTTCCGGATCTGGTACACGTAGGTCTGCAGGGTGGTCGTCACGCTGGACGGCGGTTTGTCCTCCCACAGTTCTTCGATCAGCTGTTCGTTTCGCACGATTTCGTTGGCGTAAACGGCCAGAATGGCTACCACTTGTCTCAGTTTTGGTGCGGACGGCGTAACGGCGACCCCGTCGATGGAAACGTCCAGTGGTCCCAGTATGTTGACGAGCATTCCTGATCCCCCACTAGTCGGCCCAGTCGCAACTCCTCGCTGGAGCGATACTACTGAGCAGGCTCGAGTGCTGCTCGAAGATTCCAGTGATCGCGGGGTGGAACATTCTTTTCAAAAATGCGCGCTGCGATGATCATGAAATGGTGCCGCGTATGGGGAAATGCGACATTTCGGGCGATATTGCCATTCGTTGTCGTGCCGGGCGCGGCGTCAAGAGCGGCGGGAAAAACAGGGTGGAACGTCTTGGTCAGCTCCGGGTGAACTTCGGGGCGCCCGCCCGTCCTGGATCCGATCTCGAACGCGCCTCCACCGGGGTCGCCGACTCTGGCGGTGTCAGCGCGATGCCGTGCCCCGGAGGTAGGCCATGGGTTCTGTGTTCACGTCGGAGTCGGTGACCGAGGGGCACCCGGACAAGATCTGCGACGCGATCAGCGACGCGATCCTGGACGCGCTGCTGGAGCAGGATCCCCGATCCCGGGTGGCGTTGGAAACGCTGATCACCACCGGCCAGGTGCACGTCGCCGGTGAGGTGACCACCACGGGATACGTGGACGTCCCCGCCGTGGTGCGCGGCTGCGTCCTGGACATCGGCTACGACTCGTCGGCGAAGGGGTTCGACGGGGCCTCGTGCGGGGTGAACGTCGCCATCGGGTCGCAGTCACCGGACATCGCGCGGGGCGTGGACACCGCCTGCGAGGCCAGGGCGGGGGGCGAGGCCGACGAGATCGCCCGGCAGGGCGCGGGGGACCAAGGGCTGATGTTCGGTTACGCGTGCTCGGACACCCCGGAGCTGATGCCGCTGCCGATCGCGCTGGCGCACCGCTTGGCCCGCCGGCTGACCCGCGTGCGCAAGAACGGGAGCGTCCCGTACCTGCGACCGGACGGCAAGACGCAGGTGACGGTGGAGTACGACGGCGACCGGCCGGTACGGCTGGACACCGTGGTGGTGTCCGCCCAGCACGCCGAGGGCATCGACCTGGATGCCATGCTGGGCGCCGACATCCGCGAGCACGTCGTCGAGCCGGAACTGGCGCCGGCCGGCCTGGATTCCGCGGACGTGCGGTTGCTGGTGAACCCGACCGGCCGGTTCGTCGTCGGCGGCCCGATGGGCGACGCCGGGCTGACCGGCCGGAAGATCATCGTCGACACCTACGGCGGTACGGCCCGCCACGGCGGTGGCGCCTTCTCCGGCAAGGATCCGTCCAAGGTGGACCGTTCGGCTGCCTACGCGATGCGCTGGGTGGCCAAGAACGTCGTCGCGGCCGGGCTGGCGTCACGGGTCGAGGTGCAGGTCGCCTACGCGATCGGCAGGGCGGCCCCGGTCGGCCTGTTCGTGGAGACGTTCGGCACGGAAGCCGTGGACCCGGACCGGATCCGGACCGCGATCCTCGACGTGTTCGACCTGCGCCCCGCGGCGATCATCCGGGATCTGGACCTGCTGCGGCCGATCTACCTCCAGACCTCGGCCTACGGGCACTTCGGCAGGCCCGACCTGGACCTGCCCTGGGAGAACACCGACCGCGCCGGCGCGCTGAAGGACGTGGTGACGTCGTGACCGGGCCGCTGGTGGTGACCGGCTCCATCGCGGTGGACTACCTGATGCGGTTCCGCGGCCGGTTCGCCGACCGGCTCGTCGCCGAGCAGCTGGAGCGGGTGTCGCTGTCCTTCCTGGTCGACGATCTGACGGTGCGCCGGGGCGGGGTGGCCGCCAACATCGCGTTCGGGCTGGCCGCGCTGGGCACCTCCGCGGTGCTGGTGGGCGCGGTCGGCGCCGACTCCGAGGACTACCGCGCCTGGCTGGAGGACCACCGGATCGACACGAAGTCGCTGCGCGTCTCGCGGGAGCGGTGGTCCGCGCGGTTCCTGTGCACGACGGACGAGGCGGACAACCAGATCGCCTCGTTCTACGCCGGTGCGATGACGGAGGCCGCCGAGATCGGGCTGGGCGGGATCGCCGACCGGGTGGGACGGCCCGGTCTGGTCGTGATCGCCCCCAACGACCCGCGGGCGATGGTGCGGCACACCCGGGAGTGCCGGGAGCGCGGGTACCCGTTCGCCGCGGACGTGTCCCAGCAGCTGGCCATCATGACCGGAGCCGAGGTGCGCGATCTGGTCGACGGTGCCGAATACCTGTTCACCAACGCCTACGAGGCCGCTTTGTTGCGGGGCACCGGTTGGCGGCACGAGGAGGTGCTCGACCGGGTCGGCGCCTGGGTGATCACCCACGGCGCGGGCGGGGTGACGATCGAGCGGAAGGCGCGGCCGGTCCTGGCCGTCGGCGCGGTGCCCGTGGCCGGCCGCGCCGACCCGACCGGCGTGGGTGACGCGTTCCGCGCCGGATTCCTGTGGGGCCACCACCACCGGCTGGGTCTGGAGCGGTCGGCCCAGGTGGGCTGCACCCTCGCCACGATCGTGCTGGAGACGGTCGGACCGCAGGAGTACGTGCTGGAACGCGGTCGTTTCGCCGACCGGGTGGCCCAGACCTACGGTGGCGAAGCTGCCGGGGACGTCGAGTCCAGGTTGCGGGTGTGAGGGTCCGATGGAGTTCGCTGTCGCGGATTTGGAGCTGGCCGAGTTCGGCCGTAAGGAGATCCGGCTGGCTGAGCACGAGATGCCGGGGTTGATGGCGTTGCGCCGTGAGTATGCGGAGGTGAACCCGCTGCGTGGTGCGCGGGTGTCGGGTTCGCTGCACATGACGGTGCAGACGGCGGTGCTGATCGAGACGCTGGTCTCGCTGGGTGCTGAGGT
>NZ_PQHW01000036.1 GCF_003385215.1 Amycolatopsis thermalba
CCAGGAGGGTGATCACCAGCGCGCCCACCAGCACGCCGACGCCGGCGCCGATGAGCAGCGGCGTGCGCACGCCCGTGGGCTTCGGCCGGGGCGGCGGTGGCTGCCAGGCGGCGGGTGGGGTGGCCGGCGCCATCGCCGGGAGCGTGCGGCCGTCGATCGCGGGCGGCGTCGGCGGCGGGCCGGCCGGGACGTGGTGCAGTCCGAACGCGACCGCGGTCTCCGGCTGGTCCTGGGAGGTCGGCAGGACGCCGAGCTGTTCGGCGAGCAGTGTCGCGACCAGCGGCATGCGGCTCGGCCCGCCGACCAGGTAGACGCCGGTGAGCTGCTGCGGGGTGCGCCCGGCGTCGCGGATGGTCGCGGCGAGCATCTCGGCGCTGCGCAGCAGGTTCGGCCGGACGAGCGCCTCCAGCTCGGCGCGGGTGACCAGCACGTCGTCGAACGGTTCGGGCATCGGCACTTCGGTGTGCGCGTGGCGGGAGAGGGTCTCCTTGGCCTCGCGCACGTCCTGCAGGAGGGCGCGGCGGGTGCGCCAGTCGGCGAGGCTCCCCGGCCGCAGCATGCGCTGCCACTGGGCCGGGTCGGTGTGGGAGACCTGGCGGCCGACGTGTTCGAGGAGGGCCTGATCGATGTCGAGGCTGCCCAGGTCCGGCAGGCCGTTGTCGGCCAGCACGGTGAAGCCGCGGTCGGTGACGCCGATGACGGCGCAGTCGAACGTGCCGGCGCCGAGGTCGTAGACGGCCAGGGTGCTGCCGGGCGCGAGGGCGCGGCCGAGGGAGGCGTAGTGCGCGGCGGCGGCGACCGGTTCCGGGATGAGGACCGGGTCGGCGCCGAGACCGGCCTTGATCGCGGCCTGGCGGAGGAGCTGCTGGCGGGTGGCGCCCCAGCGGGCCGGGTGGGAGAGGCGGACCTGGTCGAGCGGCTGCCCGGCGAGCTGGCGGTGGGCCTCCTCCGCGACGCGGCGCAGGACCGCGGCGAGGGCGTCGGTCACCTCGACGACGGTGTCGCCGAGCAGGAGGGTCGCGTCGTCGATGCGGCGCTTGGGATTGGGCTCGAACCGGGCCGGATCCAGGCGCGCCCGGCGCTCCGCGTCCTGCCCGACGACCAGCGTGCCGTCCTCGCCCGCGAAGATCGCGGACGACATGGTCACCGACCCGTCGATCTCGATGACCCGCGGCCCGCGCCCGAACGCGGACAGGACGGCCACCGTGCTCGACGTACCCAGGTCGATCGACAGGACGTTCATGAGCCTCCCCTCGGCCCGATCACACTATCGGGGCGCCCGGGACGCGAAGTGCCCCCAGGGAACCAGTCCCTGGGGGCACTCGCTTCGGCGGCCTAGAAGATCAGCGCTCGCCCTCGGCGTCGTCCTCGTGGGTACCCGCGCCGATGCTCACCGGCGGGGCGTCGGGGACGTCGGACGGCTTCGGCTCGCCGCGGAAGACGAAGCGCGCCTCGTCGTCGCGGTCCTCCGGGTTGCCGCTCCAGCCCTCGACGTCGACGATCACGATCTGACCAGCCTCGACCTCGCCGAACAGGATCTTCTCGGACAGCTGGTCCTCGATCTCCCGCTGGATGGTCCGGCGCAGCGGACGGGCACCGAGCACCGGGTCGAAGCCGCGCTTGGCCAGCAGCGCCTTCGCCTTGTCGGTCAGCTCGAGAGCCATGTCCTTGGCCTTCAGCTGCTTCTCCACCCGCGTCGCCATCAGGTCGACCATCTGGATGATCTGCTCCTGGGTGAGCTGGTGGAACACGATGATGTCGTCGATCCGGTTGAGGAACTCGGGCCGGAAGTGCTTCTTCATCTCCTCGTTGACCTTCTGCTTCATCTTCTCGTAACGCGATCCCTCGTCGTTACCCGAAGAGAAGCCGAGGCTGACGGTCTTGGAGATGTCCGACGTGCCCAGGTTCGAGGTGAAGATCAGCACCGTGTTCTTGAAGTCGACCGTGCGGCCCTGACCGTCGGTGAGCCGGCCGTCCTCCAGCACCTGCAGGAGGGTGTTGTAGATCTCCTGGTGGGCCTTCTCGATCTCGTCGAACAGGACCACGGAGAACGGCTTCCGGCGGACCTTCTCGGTCAGCTGGCCACCCTCCTCGTAGCCGACGTACCCCGGAGGGGCACCGAACAGCCGCGAGGCGGTGTAGCGGTCGTGGAACTCGCCCATGTCGATCTGGATGAGCGCGTCGTCCTCGCCGAACAGGAACTCCGCCAGCGCCTTGGACAGCTCGGTCTTACCGACACCGGACGGGCCGGCGAAGATGAACGAGCCGGACGGGCGCTTCGGGTCCTTCAGGCCGGCCCGGGTGCGGCGGATCGCCTGGGAGACGGCCTTGACGGCGTCCTCCTGGCCGATGATCCGCTTGTGCAGCTCGTCCTCCATGCGGAGCAGACGCGTGGTCTCCTCCTCGGTGAGCTTGAACACCGGGATGCCGGTCCAGTTGGCCAGGACCTCGGCGATCTGCTCGTCGTCGACCTCGGCGACGACGTCCAGGTCACCGTCCTTCCACTGCTTCTCCCGCTCGGACTTCTGCGCGAGCAGGTTCTTCTCCTCGTCACGCAGCCGGGCGGCGCGCTCGAAGTCCTGCGCGTCGATCGCGGACTCCTTGTCGCGGCGCACCTTGGCGATCTTCTCGTCGAACTCGCGCAGGTCCGGCGGAGCCGTCATGCGGCGGATGCGCATGCGGGCACCGGCCTCGTCGATCAGGTCGATCGCCTTGTCCGGCAGGAACCGGTCGTTGATGTACCGGTCGGCCAGGGTGGCCGCGGCGACCAGCGCGGAGTCGGTGATCGACACGCGGTGGTGCGCCTCGTAGCGGTCCCGCAGGCCCTTGAGGATCTCGATGGTGTGCTCGAGCGACGGCTCGCCCACCTGGATCGGCTGGAAGCGACGCTCCAGCGCGGCGTCCTTCTCGATGTACTTGCGGTACTCCTCGAGCGTGGTCGCGCCGATGGTCTGCAGCTCGCCGCGGGCCAGCATCGGCTTGAGGATCGACGCGGCGTCGATCGCGCCCTCGGCGGCACCCGCGCCGACGAGCGTGTGCAGCTCGTCGATGAACAGGATGATGTCGCCGCGGGTCTTGATCTCCTTGAGCACCTTCTTCAGGCGCTCTTCGAAGTCACCGCGGTACCGGGAGCCGGCGACCAGGGAGCCCAGGTCCAGCGTGTAGAGCTGCTTGTCCTTCAGCGTCTCGGGCACCTCGCCCTTGACGATGTTCTGGGCCAGGCCCTCGACGACGGCGGTCTTGCCGACGCCGGGCTCGCCGATCAGCACCGGGTTGTTCTTGGTGCGGCGGGACAGCACCTGCATGACCCGCTCGATCTCCTTGCCGCGCCCGATGACCGGGTCCAGCTTGCCCTCACGCGCGGACTGGGTGAGGTTGCGGCCGAACTGGTCGAGCACCAGCGAGGAGGACGGGGTGCCCTCGCCGCGGCCGGAACCGGCCTCGGCCGGCTCCTTGCCCTGGTAACCGGACAGCAGCTGCAGCACCTGCTGGCGCACCCGGTTCAGGTCCGCGCCCAGCTTGACGAGGACCTGAGCGGCCACGCCTTCGCCTTCGCGGATCAGGCCGAGCAGGATGTGCTCGGTGCCGATGTAGTTGTGGCCGAGCTGCAGCGCCTCGCGCAGCGACAGCTCGAGCACCTTCTTGGCACGCGGGGTGAACGGGATGTGCCCGCTCGGCGCCTGCTGACCCTGGCCGATGATCTCCTCGACCTGCTGGCGGACGCCTTCCAGCGCGATACCCAACGATTCGAGCGCCTTGGCGGCGACACCCTCACCCTCGTGGATCAGGCCCAGGAGGATGTGCTCGGTGCCGATGTAGTTGTGGTTGAGCATCCGGGCCTCTTCCTGGGCCAGGACGACCACCCGCCTCGCGCGGTCGGTGAACCTCTCGAACATTCCCACTCCCTCGACTGCTGCGCCGGCGGTGAGCATCCATCACTTCGCGATGGATTCAGCACCGTGAGTCCACTGTAGTAGCCATGCGGTCCCACCGGACTACCACTGGGGCGGATTAGGTCACAGCTGATGTAGATGCCGGGAACTCCCGGCGACTGAGTCTGCGCTGGTAGCTGACGTAAGGGTCAACGCGGGACTTCTCCCGGCGATTCCGCAAGCCCCGGTTTGTCCGCTCACCGCGAACACCCCCGTTGCGGGGACGGGACTGGCGCTCGCGCCCGGAATGAGTAAGGTAAGGCCAACCTAACCACCCGGACGGAGCAGGGAGGTCCGCCATCGACACCGCGCTGGGCGCTCTCGACGCGTCCGTCACGAGGGTGGCCGCCCTGCAGGACCGCATGGAAGTGCGCACCGGCCTGCCCGCCACGGGCTCCTGGCAGCGCTGCAGCGACCTGCTGGCCGACCCCGCGCGGTTCGACGTGTGGCGCAAGCTCCTGGGCGAATGGCTGCGGGCGAACTTCGGCGAGGCGCCCGATCGGACGACCGCGGGTTTCGTCATGTCGTGGTACCTGCACGTGCCGGCGTTCACCGGTGCGTTGCTGCTCCATCACGAACGGCGAGTACCCATGCTGCGACCGGGTGAACTCGCCTTCCGCCTGTGCGCCGACCGCCCGCACCCCGAAGGTGTGGCGGTGCTGGGGGACGAGTTCTACTGCCTGCCCGGCGACCCGGCGGCGGGCAGCCCCGAGGCGACGGTGGTCGCGGACGAGAAGGCGCTGGCCGCGGTGCTGCGCGCCCGGTACACGGCGCACGCGGCGCAGTTCGTGCGGGCCTACGCCCCGCTGAGCAGGCTGGGGCGGCGGATGCTGTGGGCCGCGGCGACGGATGCCCTGGACAGCACGCTGTGGTGGGCCGGGCTGTACGCCGGGAACGAGGAGGCGGGCGTCGCGGACGCGCACCTCGTGCTCGACGAGCACTACCCGCCGCTGACGGCGTCGACCCGGCTGAAGCAGACGGCGGACGGGTGGGCCCGGCGGCGGGAGAGCTGCTGTTTTTCGTACCTGCTGCCGGAACAGCCCCTCTGCGAGGGCTGCCCACGCACCTGCCGCCGGTGACTTTCACCACACCCTGATCGCCGCGGCTACCGCTGAGGTTCGCGCCACCCCGGATCGCGGCCCGTCAGGGCCAGCAGCCGGTCCAGCGTCGGCGCGTCCGCGGCGCACGGCACCTCCGGTCCGAAGATCTTCATCTCCCGCGCCTGCTCGGCCGTCGCCTGCGCGGAGGTGAACAGCGCCTCCGCCGTCGCCGGGTCCACGGTCAGCGGGTGGCCCGTTGCGCGGGCGAGGTCCCATCCGTGCACCACCCATTCGGTGAGCACCATTTCGGCGATCATCGGCGCCGGCATCTCCGAACCGCCGAACTTCGTGGTGCCCTCCAGCGCCCCCGGCCGTCCACAGGCATCCACAATTCCATCCACAAGCGTGCACAGCTCGCTCAGCCAGTCACCCTGCGTGAGATCGGTGTCTCGCTCCCCGGCGGCGACCGTGGGCGCCGGTTCGCGCCGCAGCGCCGCCGCCATCCACGGCCCCCAATAGAGCAGGTGGTTGAGCAGGCCCCGCACGTCGTATTCGGCGCACGGCGTCCGGTTGTCCAGTTGTCCGGGTTCGATGGCGCGCAGCAGCGCGGTGAACTCGCGCGCGGCCCGCTCCAGCATCGGTCGAAGGTCTGTCATGCCTCCATTCAGCCGAATGGCGGCGCCGCCGTCTTGAACAAAAGCGACAGCCGCTCGCGAATGACCGGGCGGACAGAACCGTGTTCAACCTGTCGCGCAATGAAAAAAGCCGCCGGGAATCCCCGGCGGCCCTTCCACGCCCCTCTTTACCCGAACTGTGCTCAGTTCTTCTTGTGGTAGGCCTCCACGACCTCGGACGGGATACGCCCGCGGTCGGAAACCTGGTACCCGTTCTTGCGCGCCCAGGCCCGGATGGCCTGGTTCTGCTCGCGGTCGACCGAGGCGGAACGGCCCGCCACCTTGCCCGCCGGCTGGCGACCCGCCGTGCCCCGCTTGCGGCCACCGGCACGCCGCGCGTGCTCGACGTACTGGGCCAGCGCGTCACGGAGTTCCTCGGCGTTTTCCGCCGACAGGTCGATCTGGTACGAGATGCCGTCCAGTCCGAACTCGACGGTCTCGTCCGCCTCCGAGCCGTCGATGTCGTCGATGAGCGACACCAGCACCTTCTGTGCCATGTGTTTCCTCCTGTTTTAGGCCAGCCACGAATGATCGGGCAGGGGCAGGCGCCCTGACCAGAAGCCATTGACTAGGACATTAATACCCGGAATCAGGGCAGCACGCAAATCACGTTACCGATACCGTGACCAGTTCCTGCCTGCTATTCGGGGCGCACCAGGGGGAAGAGGATGGTCTCGCGGATGCCCAGGCCGGTCAGGGCCATCAGCAAGCGATCGATGCCCATTCCCACGCCACCACTCGGTGGCATTCCGTACTCGAGCGCGCGCAGGAAATCCTCATCGAGGCGCATCGCTTCGCTATCGCCTGCCGCGGCCTGCCGGGCCTGATCCAGCAATCTTTCCCGCTCGATCACCGGGTCGACCAGCTCGGAGTATCCGGTGGCCAGCTCGAATCCGCGGACGTAGAGGTCCCACTTCTCGGCCACGCCGGGCTTGGTCCGGTGCTGGCGGGTGAGCGGCGAGGTCTCGATCGGGAAATCCCGCACGAAAGTCGGCTCGTGCAGGTGGTCGCCGACGAGGTGCTCCCACAGTTCCTCGACCAGCTTGCCGTGGCCGAGTTTCGGGTCGACCTCCAGCCCGCGCGCCGAGGCGAACCCCCGCAGCTTCTCGACCGACGTTTCCGGCGTCACTTCTTCGCCCAGCGCGTCCGACAACGAGTCGTACATGCTCAGCGAGGTCCATTCACCGGACAGGTCGTACGGCGTGCCGTCGGCGAGCGTGACCTCCAGGCCACCGAAAACGGCCTGCGCGGCTTCCTGGATCAGCTCGCGCGTCATCGCCGCGTTGGTGTCGTAGGTGGCGTAGGCCTCGTAGTACTCCAGCATGGCGAATTCCGGCGAATGCGAGGAGTCGCTGCCCTCGTTGCGGAAGTTGCGGTTGATCTCGAAGACCTTCTCGATCCCGCCGACCACGCACCGCTTGAGGAACAGCTCCGGGGCGATCCGCAGATACAGATCGATGTCGAACGCGTTCGAATGGGTGACGAACGGCCGGGCCGACGCACCACCGTGGAGCGTCTGCAGCATCGGCGTTTCCACCTCGGTGAAACCGCGGCGGTGGAACGAATCCCGCAGCGAGCGGACCACCGACGCCCGCGTCCGCACCACGTCGCGCGCCTGCGGGCGCAGGATCAGGTCGACGTAACGCTGGCGGACGCGCGTCTCCTCGGCCAGCTCCTTGTGCGCGACCGGCAGCGGGCGCAGCGACTTCGCGGCCATGCGCCATTCGTCGGCCATGATCGACAGCTCGCCGCGCTTGGAGGTGATGACCTCACCGTGGACGTACACGTGGTCACCGAGGTCGACGTCGGACTTCCAGGCGGCCAGCGCCTCTGCACCGACGTTCGCGAGGCTGATCATCGCCTGCAGTTCCGTGCCGTCGCCCTCGCGCAGCGTCGCGAAGCACAGCTTCCCCCCGATGCGCGAGAACATGACGCGACCGGTCACGCCGACGACGTCGCCGGTGGCCGTGTCGGCGGGCAGGTCCGGGTGGGCCGCACGCACCTCGGCGAGCGTGTGGGTGCGCGGCACTTCCACCGGGTACGGCTCCACGCCCTCCGCGAGCAGCCGGTCGCGCTTGGCCCGACGGACCCGCATTTGCTCGGGCAGGTCGTCAGCGGGCACCGGGCGCTCCGGGGAGGGGGAATCCGTCATGCGGACAGGGTATTCAAGGCCGTTCCGACTAGGCCAACCGGATTACCTGTATCGACCTGCGGATGTTCACCGATGGCATCGCGCGAGTGAGCGAAGCCACCTCATCGGCGGAGCGTGAGCTCTGGAACAGCTTCGCGGAGCCGGTCTGCAGATCGATCACCTCGGCAGCTTGAAAGCGGCGCATCCGGTGCGCAGCGCGTCGAGCAGGTAAGCCGGGCAGTGTTCGGCATACGCGCCCGCACACCCTCCGATGAGCGGAGTGCCGGTGCCGGCCGGCGTTCCACTGGTTCGACGTCGACGCCGCGCTCACCGAGATCGCCCGCGTGCTGCGCCCGGGCGTCGTGGTGGCCGGGCTGTGGAACGGCTACGACGATTCCGTGCCGTGGGTCGCCGAAATGGCGCGCGTCGCCGGTTTCGTCCGGCGCCCGGTGGGTGGCCGATCTGGGGCGACCACCCGGCGTTCGGTCCGTTCGAGGAGACGACTTTCCGGCACGCGCACCGCCGCACGCCCGAAAGCCTGGTCGAAACGATCTCCACGCATTCCCACCTCATCGTCGCCGAGGCCGGCGAGCGCGCGCGGACGCGGGAGCAGCTGCTGGAATTCCTCCGCACCCACCCGGACACCGCCGGGGGCGAATTCGACCTGCCGCTGGTGACGACCGTGCTGCGCGCGGTCCGCCGCTAACGCGCCTGGCGTTCGAAGGCCAGGCGCAGGCCCAGCAGCGTCAGGTCGGGCACGTGCTCGGTGATCGTCTCCGACTCGCCGATCACCAGCGGCGCCAGGCCGCCGGTGGCGAGCACCGTGACCGGCTCGTGCGTGCGCGCGGTCAGCTCCCGCACGATCCGCCGCACCAGGCCGTCGACCTGACCGGCGAACCCGAACACGATGCCGGACTGCAGGCACTCCACGGTGTTCTTGCCGATCACCGACCGCGGCCGGACCAGCTCGACCTTGCGCAGCGCCGCCGCGCGCGAGGCCAGCGCGTCGACCGAGATCTCGATGCCCGGCGCGAACGCGCCGCCGAGGAACTCGCCCTTCGCGGAGATGACGTCGACGTTGGTCGAGGTGCCGAAGTCCACGACCACGCACGCCGTGCGGTACAGGTGGTGCGCGGCCAGGGTGTTCACCAGCCGGTCCGCGCCCACCTCGCGCGGGTTGTCGACCAGCAGCGGGACGCCGGTGCGCACGCCGGGCTCGACGACGACCTTCGGCACCCGCGCGTAGTAGCGCGCGAGCATGACCCGCATCTCACGCAGCACCGCGGGCACGGTCGACAGCGCGCTGATCCCGGTGATCGCGTCGGCGTGCTCGCCGAGCAGGCCGCGCATGGTCAGCGCCAGCTCGTCGGCGGTCATCTGCGCGTCGGTCCGCATCCGCCAGTCGCCGACGAGCTTGGCCGCGTCCCCCCGGCCCTCGTACAGGCCGAGCACGATGTTCGTGTTGCCGACGTCGATCGTCAGGAGCACCTGCGTCAGCTCTCGGCGTGCAGCAGTGCGTCCAGGCGCGCCGCGTCGACGGTCTCGGCGACCGGGAACGGGTTCTCCCGGTCCGGCGACGCGATCGGGATGCTGCCGCTCACCAGACCCGACCCGGCCGGCGCGTGGCCGGGGTCGCTGCCGGCGTGCTTGATCCGGTTCTCGTCGTCGACGAACACGATCCGCGGCTGGTAGGTGGCCGCTTCGGCGTTGTCCATCTGCCCGTAGGAGATCAGGATGACCAGGTCGCCCGGGTGCACCAGGTGCGCGGCCGCGCCGTTGATCCCGATCACGCCGCTGTCCCGCTCGCCGGGGATGACGTAGGTCTCCAGCCGCGCGCCGTTCGTGACGTCCACAATGGACACCTGCTCGCCGGGCAGCAGGTCGGCCGCCTCCATCAGCGTCTCGTCGATCGTGACCGACCCGACGTAGTGCAGGTTGGCCTGGGTGACCGTCGCGCGATGGATCTTCGACTTCAGCATCGTGCGGTACATGGTTATCTCTCTTCCTCCGACGCGCCCAGCACCACCGGGACGTTGTCGATCAGCCGGGTCCGCCCCACGCGGGCGGCGATCAGCAACCGTGCTTCCCCATCGACGGGTGCGGGACCGAGATCGGTTCCCCGCAATTCGAGGTAATCGACGTCGACCTCGGGACGAGCGGCCAGCGTCTCGCGCGCCGCCGCGAGGACCGCCTCCGCGCCGTTCGGACCGGCGTGCCCGCCCGCCGCCAGCGCCGCGGACAGCACCACCGCCGATTCCCGCTGTTCCGGCGTGAGGTAGACGTTGCGCGAGGACAGCGCCAGCCCGTCGGCCTCCCGGACCGTCGGCACCCCGATCACGCGGACGTCCAGGTTCAGGTCGCGCACCATCCGCTTGATCAGGACCAGCTGCTGGTAGTCCTTCTCCCCGAAGAACGCGTAGTCGGGCGTGACGATGTGGAACAGCTTCGCCACCACCGTCAGCACGCCGGCGAAGTGGCCGGGGCGGTGCGCGCCCTCCAGCTCGTCGCCGAGCGGGCCGGGGTGCAGGGTCACCGCGTGGCCCTCGGCGTAGAGGTCGCCGACCTTGGGCACGAACGCGATCTCGACGCCGTCCTCGGCGAGGATCTCCAGGTCCCGCTCCAGCGGCCGCGGGTAGGCGTCGAAGTCCTCGCCCTCACCGAACTGCAGCGGGTTCACGAAGATCGAGACGGCGACGACGGTGTTCGGCAGCCGCTTGGCACGGCGGATCAGCTCGCGGTGGCCGGCGTGCAGCGCGCCCATGGTCGGCACCAGCGCGACCTTGCGGCCCACCGAGCGCAGCGCCGCGGTGACCCGGTGGACGTCGCCGGGCGTCTGGTAGGTGTTCAGCTGCCCGCGGCTGAATTTCGGTGTGGTCACGGGTGTTCCGGCCTTTCGAGGAGTTCGGTGATCTCGGCGGCGGCACCGGCGTCGAGCAGGCCGGCCGCTTCGGCTCGCTGCACGGTGCGCCGGGCGAGCGAGGTGTAGGCGGGCACGATCGCGGGCTCGGTGGCTTCGAGCACGCCGAGGTGCTTGCGCAGCGTACCGGTGTCGCCGCGGGCGACCGGACCGGTCAGCGCCCGGTCACCGTGCCGCAGCGCGTTGTCCAGCGCCGCCGACAACAGCGGGCCCAGCATGCGCTCGGCGTTGCCGATTCCCGCGCCGCGCAACAGGTCCGCGCAGTCCTCGACGAGCGTGATCAGGTGGTTGGCGCCGTGCGCGAGCGCCGCGTGGTACAGCGCCCGGGCGGCTTCCGGCACGCGCACCGGTTCCGCGCCCATCTCGACGGTCAGCGCCTCCCCGACGCTCCACGCGGCCTCGTCGCCGGCCGCGGCGGTGACGCCGACGCTGCACGCGGTCAGCCGGTCCAGGTCCTCGGAGCGGCCGGTGAAGGTCATGACCGGGTGCAGGGCCAGCGGCAGCGCACCGGCTTCGGCGGCCGGGGCCAGCACGTCGAGGCCGTGCGCGCCGGAGGTGTGGATGACGATCTGGCCGGGACGCCAGGACCCGGTGGCGGCCAGGCCGCGGACCAGGCCGGCGAGTTCGTCGTCGGGCACGGCCAGCAGCACGAGGTCGGCGGCCGCGGCGACCTCGTCCGGCGGTTTCAGCGGGACACCGGGCAGCATGCGCTCGGCGCGGGCCTGGGAGGCGGCGGAAATACCGGACGCGGCGACCACGGCGTGCCCGGACCGGGCCAGCGCGGCGCCGACGACGCTGCCCACGCGGCCGGCGGAGATCACCCCGACGCCGAGCCTGGCGGGACGACTCACGGCGTGCCCCTGTGGACGCTCATGGCAGCAGAACTCCTCGGCTCGTTCCAGTCCCGCTCCTGGCGCGGGTACCGGACGACGGGGCGAGGGTAGCTCGCGGAAACGCCCCGGGTCGGCGGCAGGTGACCAGCTTCACCCGACCCGGTTTACCCGGTATGACTGCCTTCACCCGCCAGCCGGACCGCGTCGGCCCGGGACGAGCACAGCGCGGCGAGCAGTTCCCGCTTGCGCTTCTCGTGGTCCGGGGTCGCCCGGCGGCGGCGCAGGAACGCGAGTTCGGTCACGCTGGCCTGGTAGCGGGCGACGGCCTTCGCCGCGTCCCGCCCGGACTGCCGGCGGGCCTGGCGGCGCCACTCGCGGCGGCCGGCGAGCGTGGACAGCAGCTCGACCTCCGACGGCGCGATCAGCCGCGCCTGGACCATGGCGGGCAGGGCGGCGGTGACGATGCGTTGCTCGCGGCGGCGCTGCAGGAGGACGAGCATCACGACCGCGACGAACATCGGCACCATGATCAGGAAGTAGACGTTGAGGAACGTCTGGGCGCCGCCGAGGACGGCCGCGCCGTTCCACAGGGCGTGCAGCAGGACGGCGGCGAGGTAGGCGCCGAGCGGGGCGAGGACCTTGACGGTGCGGTTGTCGGCGCGGGCGGCGTAACCGAGGCCGATGCCGGTGATGGCGGCGAACAGCGGGTGCGTGAACGGTGACATCACGCCGCGCAGCACGAACGCGGCGATCACGCCGGTGCTGGTGGCGTCGCCGAAGCCGTAGTCGGCGAAGGCGCGGCCGAAGTAGTAGATGTTCTCGGTGAACGCGAAGCCTGCGGCGGTGAAGCCCGCGTAGACGACACCGTCGATGATCCCGTCGAACTCGTCGGCGCGGCGGAGGAGGATCGCGAGCACGAACGAGGCCTTCGCGGCCTCCTCGACGAGCGGGGCGGACAGGAGCGCGGACAGCTTGCTGCCGCTGCCCTCGCCGAGGAGCAGGTCGCCCACGGTTTCGGCGGTGTTGTTGATCAGCAGGGCGGTGATCGCGGCGACGCAGGCACCCCAGCAGAAGGCGACGAGGAGGAGCTTCGCGGGCTCCGGCTCCCAGCGGTCGGCCCACAGGATGGTCGCCACGACGACCGCGACGGGAACGAGCGCCGCGGCGACGCCGATGGCCACCGCGACGGGCCCGATCTGCACGGTGACCAGGCCGAGGACGGTCAGCCCGCACACGGCCAGGACGACGAGGCCGAGCACGGGCAGGAGCACGGTGAGCCTGCGAGGGGGTGCCGTCACAGCCCGGCACTTTACGGTGACGGGTTCAGCGGGCGGGCCCCACCTCGCCCCCGCTCCGGTGGGCTGTTGGCCGGCACGGTGGCCGAGGCATCAACCCACTGCCCTGCGGCCGGTGCTGGTCCCCCGGGAGCCACGACCACGACAACGGTGTGGCGGCCTCGCGCGCCGGAATCTCCCTGCCCTGGTGACTACCGCGTCAGTCCTCGGCGCGGCGGGGCATCCCCGTTGCCCGCCAGCAGTTCGCTCACCGAGCGGCCCGCCTGCCCCGGTGACTACCGCGTCAGTCCTCGGCGCGGCGGGCATCCCCGTTACCCGCCAGCAGCTCGCTCACCGAACGACCCGCCCCGCTGGCTCCCGCGTCAGTCCTCGGCGCGGCGGCGTCGTCGTGGGGTCGCCGATTTGCCGTTGGCCGCCAGCAGTTCGCTCACGGAGCGGCCCGCCGAGTGGGATCCGGTGTCCTCCTCCACGGCGGCGCGGCGGCCGCGAGGGGCCTCCGGCTCGGGCTTCGCGCGGCGGCCGGTGCTCGCGCTGGTCCGTGGCTCGTCATCGGGGCGGTGGCGGCGGCCGGTGGCCTCGGCCGCGCCGGTCGCCTCGGCCGAGCGGCGCCCGGAGATCGCGGCGGCGGACCGGTACCCACTCGAATCAGCCGACCGACGGCCGGTGACCGCGGCACCCGCGGCCGAGCGCCCACCCGTCGGCTCGTCATCCCCAGTGACCGCGGCATTCGCCGAGCGGCGGCCAGCCAACCCGTCGTCCCCAGTGACCGCGGCTCCCGCGGAGCGGCGGCTCGCCAGCTCGCCGTCCCCAGTGACCGCGGCACCCGCCGAGCGGCGGCCAGCCAACCCGTCGTCCCCAGTCACCGCGGCACCCGCCGAGCGGCGGCCCCCGGGTGTCTCGGCTGCCGACAGCCTCGGTAGCGCTTCATCGGCATCCGGCGCACGCCGGCCCGGCGCCTCCTCGGCTTCCGGCATCGGCGCGCCCGCCTCGTCCGCCGCGCGGCGACGGCGGCCGGCAGGCGCTTCGTCCTCCTCCGCGCGGCGGCGACGGCCCCCCGGCCTGCCCTGCTGCGCCAGCCGCCGGACCTCGACCGGCAACGTCTCGTTGACCACCGGATGGTCCTCCGGCACCGCGGCCACCGGCTCCGCACGCGGCGGCTCGGGCTGCACCGGTCGCGTCACGCGCGTCGGGAACGCGGCGGACAGATCGGTCGCGGAGCGTTCGGCGCGCGGCGTCCGGTCCGCGTCGACGGCCTTCGCCACCTGCGTCGGTTGCTCGGCTCGCGGCGGCTCACGCTTGACGGGCGCCGTCGCGTTGGCCGGGCGCACCCGCTCGGGACGGCTGGGCGCGGGACGGCTCGGTTCGACCGGGCGGGCCTGCGGCTTCTTCGCCGCCGGCTGGACCCGCGTGCGCTCCGGGTCCACCGGCTCGGCGGCGGCGCCGCGGCGGACGGGCAGGTCCATCGACACCTCGGGCCGCCGCGGCTCCGGCGCGCTCGGGCGGCCACCGGAACGCACCGGCTCCTTCTCCCGCACCCGCTCGATGAACTCGGTCGGCCGGTCGGTGATCTCCCGCTTCTTCGCGGCGGTGAGCTGCGGGGGCTGGCTCGTGCCGGACTCGACGACCCGCTGCTCCTCGCGCAGCGCCCGCATCCGGGTCGCCTGCGCGGTCAGCGCGACGCGCTCCAGCAGCACCTCGCCACCGAAGAGGCTCTGCAGGTTGTCCCGCAGCGACGCGATTTCCGAGCGCAGCGCGTCCAGTTCGCTGCGGGACTCGGACTCGATCCGTTGCCGCGTCTCGGCTTCGACCTCCAGCTCGAACTCGCGCCGCGCGGCGATCTCCCGTTCGAGCTCCAGCTCGTAGACCTCCTGCGCCTGCGCGACGGCCTCCTCTGTGGTCGTCGCCTGGCGGCGGTAGCGCACGGCGAGGAAGGCGCCGATCAGCGCCGCCCACAACGCGGCGACGATGCCCAGCCGCACGTAGCGGATGTCGTCGGCCAGTACCAGCGGAATCGTGGCGCCGACCGCGAGGACGAGGCCGATGAGAAACCACGGCCTGTCCACGACGCGGCCGCGCGTCTCGTCACCCTCGCCAGTCATGACCAACACCGTACCCGCTAGTTATGCGTCTGAGACCTAGTTGGTACTTCGAGCGGTCGGTTCCCCGCGTTAACCGGTCGGGTGATGATCGGGATCACTTTCGTCGTCCTCGGGGGTGCGGCAGCAGTGCTCCAGCCACAGCGCCGCGGCGATCAACATCGCCGCGCACACCGCCCCGATCGCGACGCTGCGGAGGTCGCTCGACGCCGCGGCCAGCTCCGACGCCCGCGGGATCAGCGCGCCGGCGATCCCGGCCCACGCGCCGAGCATGATCGCGCCGAGGAGCGAGGAGGCCTTCGCGAGCGCGACCGTGCGCGCCGCCGAGACCGCGTTGACGAGCCGGCCGGACCGGACCCGGGACCGCATCGTGAACGCCAGTGCGACTTCGATCACCGCGAGCAGGAACAGCGTGATGCCGACCGGGCGCGGCACGCGGGGCAGGTCCCCGTAGGCGAACCGGAACAGCAGGTACGCCACGACGAGCCCGATCAGCCCGGCGATCACCAGTTCACGGGGCCGGGTGAAGTGCATACCGCCACGGTACCCAGGTGATCGTGGCACAGTTGACTCTCCACTGGCCGGAGGGTTGAGCATGGGACGCGCGGACGGGACGTTCACCATCGGCGAGCTGAGCCGGCGGACCGGGTTGCCGGTCAAGACCATCCGGTTCTACTCCGACGAGGGGCTGCTCCCGCCCGCCGACCGCACGAGTTCCGGCTACCGGCTCTACGACGTCACGGCCATGGCCCGGCTCGAACTGATCAAGACGTTGCGCGAGCTCGGTCTGGGGCTGGTCGACGTGTCGGCGGTGCTGGCGCGGGAGACGAGCGTCCCCCGGCTGGCCCGGCGGCACATCGACGCGCTCGACGAGCAGATCCGCAGGCTGCGGCTGCGGCGCGCGGTCCTGCGTGCGGTCGTGAAACGCGAATCCGAGCTGGCGGAAGTGAAGCTGATGACCAGGCTGGCGACGATGTCCGACGAGGAGCGGGCCCGTCTGCTCGACGAGTTCTGGCAGGAGGTGACCGAGGGCCTGCCCGTCGACGCCGAGTTCTACGAGCGGATGCGGGCGGCGAAGCCCGAACTGCCCGACGATCCGTCGCCCGAGCAGCTGGAGGCGTGGATCGAGTTCGCCGAGCTGATCCAGGATCCGCGGTTCCGCGCGGTGACCCGGCGGATGAGCGAACGGCACGCCGACGACCTCCGGGCCGGCGAGGCGACCGTACCGGCGCAGGCGGAGTGGATCGAGTGGAGCGAGCGGGCACACCAGGCGCTGGAGGCCGGGCTGTCGCCGGACTCGGCGGAGGGCCGCGCGCTGGCCGACGACATCGCCCGGGTGCGGGCGCCGGAGGGGCAGGATCCGGATGATCCCGCGTTCCGGAATTCGGTGGCGGACCGGATCGCCGTCGGGACCGATCACCGGGCCGAGCGGTACTGGCAGTTGATGGCGATCATGAACGGCTGGCCGGAGGTGCCGACGCGGGTCCCCGCCGTGGAGTGGCTGACGGCGGCGCTCCGCGCCTGACCCGGGGTCAGCGGGGGAAGGGGTACAGGCGGTTCACCGAGGCACGGTCCGAATCGGGGCGAGCCCGCAACAGCTCGGCGATCGGGCCGTGGCCCGGCAGCACCGCGTCGGGATCGATCTCCAGCCACGGGATCAGCACGCTGGCGCGCTCGGGGGTGCCCGGGTGCGGCAGCAGCAGCTCCGGATCGTCCGAGCGCACTCCGTCCACCGTCACCACGTCCACGTCCAGCGTGCGCGGGCCCCACCGGAGCTCGCGCACGCGGCCGGCCCGGCGTTCCAGCTCCTGGCCCGCCCGCAGCCAGGCCCACTCGTCCCGCGCCGGATCGTCCACAATGCACACGGCGTTCAGGAAGTCCGGCTGGTCCTCGACGCCCCACGGCGCCGTTTCGTACACACTGGACACCGCGACCACCGCGGAGCCCAGGGAGTCCACCACGGACTTCAGGTACGCCAACCGGTCGCCCAGGTTGGAGCCCAGCGACAGGACCGCCCTCACACGCGCTCCCGGTGCACGGTCACGGCGACGTCGGCGAAGTTCAACGGAATCGGCGCGGACGGTTTGTGCACGGTCACCTCCACCGCGGACAAGCGCGCATCCTCGAGCACCTCGTCGGCGATCCGGCCCGCGACGCTCTCGATCAGGTCGTACGGCTCGCCGCCGACGATGTCGGCCGCCAGTTGCGCCAGCTCGCCGTAGTGCAGGGTCTGCGTCAGATCGTCCGATGCGGCGGCGGGCGCGAGGTCCAGCCACGCCACGATGTCGACGACGAACTCCTGCCCGTCCCGCTTCTCGTGCTCGAACACCCCGTGCCGCCCGAACACGCGCAGCCCGGTGAGCGTGATCCGGTCAGGCACGCCCACGCCTCCACGCCGCGGCGACCGCGACGGCGTCCAGCGACGAACCCACGTTGTGCACCCGCACGCCCCACGCCCCCTTGACCGCGGCGATCGCGGACACCGCCGCCGTCGCGTCCTCCCGGCCGTCCGGCGGGCGCGGCGAGCCGTCGGCGTCCGCCAGCAGGCTGCCCAGGAACCGCTTGCGCGAAGCCCCGACCAGCACCGGGAACCCCATGTCGAGGAACGCTTCGAGCCCGTTCAGCAGCGCCCAGTCGTGCTCGGCGCGCTTCGCGAACCCCAGGCCCGGGTCGATGACGATCTTCTCCGGCGCGACGCCGGCGGCCAGCGCCGCGTCGATCCGCCCCCGCAGCTCGCGCTGAACGTCCGCGACCACGTCGTCGTACTTCGCGAGCGCGTTCATGTCCTTGCTGTGCCCGCGCCAGTGCATCAGCACCCACGGCGCCTGGCTGGTCGCGGCCACTTTCGCCATGTCCGGATCGGCCAGGCCACCGGACACGTCGTTGATGATCTCCGCCCCCGCGTCGAGCGCCGCTTCGGCGACCGCCGCACGCGTGGTGTCCACCGAGAGCCGCAGGCCGTCGGCCGCCAGCGTGCGCACGACGGGCAGCACGCGGGCGATCTCGGTCTCCGCGTCCACTCGCGACGAGCCGGGACGCGTGGACTCGCCGCCGACGTCGATGATGTCCGCGCCGCGCTTCCACATCTCGTGCGCGTGGGCCAGCGCCGCGTCCAGGTCGAGGTACCGGCCGCCGTCGGAGAACGAGTCCGGCGTGACGTTCAGGACGCCCATCACCAGACAGCGGTCCGGCACCCCGGTGGTCATCGACGGCCCTTGATCAGTTCCAGTGCCTCCGCCCGGGAGGTCGCCGACGTCTGCAGCATGCCGCGCACCGCCGACGTGGTGGTGCGCGCGCCCGGCTTGCGGATGCCGCGCATCGACATGCACAGGTGCTCGGCTTCGACCACGACGATCACGCCGCGCGGCTCCAGCTTGCGCACCAGCGCGTCGGCGATCTGCGAGGTCAGCCGCTCCTGCACCTGCGGGCGCTTGGCGTAGAGGTCGACCAGCCGGGCCAGCTTCGACAGGCCGGTGACCTTGCCGTGGCTGTTCGGGATGTAGCCGACGTGGGCGACGCCGTGGAAGGGCACCAGGTGGTGCTCGCACGTGCTGTACATCGGGATGTCGGTGACCAGCACCATCTCTTCGTGCGACTCGTCGAAGGTGCGCGAAAGCACCTCCGCCGGGTCCGTGTACAGCCCGGCGAACATCTCCCGGTAGGCACGGGCCACCCGGGCCGGGGTGTCCCGAAGGCCCTCCCGGTCCGGGTTCTCGCCCACGGCTTCCAGCAGTTCACGCACCGCTTTCTCGGCGCGCGCCTGATCGAAGACCGGTCCTTCCTCGGGCGTCAGCTCACTGTCGATCTTGACCGTCCTGCTCGTCGGAATTCCGCCGGTGCTGGCCCTGGCCCTCCTCGGAGCCACCGAACCAGTCACCCTGCCGCGGCTGCTCGCTCTGGTTCGGGCGCCACGGCGTCTGGCCACCCGGCTGGGTCGCCGGGGTCCAGCCCGGAGGCGCACCGTAGTTCGGCGGGCCGGACTGGTTGCCCCCGTTGTAGGGCTGCGGCCACTGGCCGGTGCCGTTCGGCCCGTACGGGCGGCCGCCACCGTTGGGCGGCGGCGGGTAGTTCCCGCCCGAGGGGGGCGCGTACGGGTTCGACGGCGGTTCCGGCTGGCTGTACGGCGGGCCACCGGGCAGGTCGCTGCCGCCCGGCGCGGTGCCGACCGGGGTCGGCACCTGGCGCGGCGCCGGCTTCTTCTCCGGCGGAGGCCACGGCTCGCCGCGTTCCATCGCCAGCTCACCCGGGGTCTTGACCGGCGGCTTGTCCGACGGGGTGCGCTCACCGAATTCGTTGAACACGGTGATGTGCGGCCGCTTCTCGACGGTGGCGAAGATCCGCTCGAGGTCCTTGCGGGTCAGCGTCTCCTTCTCCAGGAGCTCCACCACGAGTTCGTCGAGCACGTCGCGGTAGGTGTTGAGCACCTCCCACGCCTCGGTGTGCGCGGTCTCGATGAGCTTGCGGACCTCTTCGTCGATCTCGTGCGCGACCTCGAGCGAGTAGTCCGCCTGGCGCCCGGCGGAGCGGCCCAGGAACGGGTCGCCCTGGTCCTGGCCGTACTTCACGGCACCCAGGCGGGCGCTCATGCCGTACTCCATGACCATCGCCTTGGCGATCTTGGTCGCCTGCTCGATGTCGGAGGACGCACCGGTGGTCGGCTCGTGGAACACCAGCTCCTCGGCCGTGCGGCCACCCATCGCGAACACCAGCCGGGCGATCATCTCGGAGCGGGTCATCAGCTGCTTGTCGTCCTCGGGGACGACCAGCGCGTGCCCACCGGTCCGGCCGCGCGGCAGGATGGTCAGCTTGTAGACCGGCTCCAGGTCCGGCATCGCCCACGCGGCCAGCGCGTGCCCGCCCTCGTGGTAGGCGGTGATCTTCTTCTCCTGCTCGGAGATGATCCGGCTCTTGCGGGCCGGGCCGCCGATGACCCGGTCGACCGACTCCTCCAGCGCGGCGTCGGTGATCACGTGCCCGTTCTGGCGGGCGGTGAGCAGCGCGGCCTCGTTGATGACGTTGGCCAGGTCGGCACCGGACATGCCCACGGTGCGCTTGGCCAGCGCGTTCAGGTCGACGCCCTGGGCCAGCGGCTTGCCCTTCGAGTGCACCTCGAGGATGGCGCGGCGGCCGGCCAGGTCCGGCGCGGACACCGGGATCTGCCGGTCGAAGCGGCCCGGGCGCAGCAGCGCGGGGTCCAGGATGTCCGGGCGGTTGGTGGCGGCGATCAGGATGATGCCGCCGCGCGAGTCGAAGCCGTCCATCTCGACGAGCAGCTGGTTCAGCGTCTGCTCGCGCTCGTCGTGACCGCCGCCGAGGCCGGCCGCCCGCTGGCGGCCGACCGCGTCGATCTCGTCGACGAAGATGATGCACGGGGCGTTCTGCTTGGCCTGCTCGAACAGGTCGCGGACCCGGGAGGCGCCGACACCGACGAACATCTCGACGAAGTCCGAACCGGAGATCGTGTAGAACGGCACGCCGGCCTCACCGGCGACGGCTCGCGCGAGCAGCGTCTTACCGGTGCCGGGCGGGCCGTAGAGCAGCACGCCCTTCGGGATCTTCGCGCCCAGCGCCTGGTAGCGGGCCGGGTTCTGCAGGAAGTCCTTGATCTCGTAGAGCTCTTCGACCGCCTCGTCGGCACCTGCCACGTCGGCGAACGTCGTCTTCGGCATGTCCTTGTTCAGCTGCTTGGCCTTGGACTTGCCGAAGTTGAGGACGCGGTTGCCGCCGCCCTGGGCGTTGTTCATCATCCACATCAGCAGCAGGAGCAGCAGGCCGAGCGGGATGATGTAGTACAGGATCTGCGTGAAGAAGCCCTGTTGCGTGACCGTGGTGTTGAACTTGACGTTCTGCTTGTCGATCAACAGGTCGTAGATCGGTCGCGCCCCTTGGGACGGGAACGAGGTGATGATCTGGTCGACCTGCTGGCCGTCGACGTCGATCTTGTTCGTGAGCGACAGCTTGAGCTGCTGCTCCTTGTCCTCCAGGTTGGCTTCCTTCACGTTGTTGCCGTTGATCTGGGCAATCGCCTGTGAAGTGGGGACCTGGGTATAACCACGGTCGCTGTCGAAAAGGGTGTTGACCGCGAGGAAGATCAACACAACCGCGACGATCCACAGCAGCGGGTTCCTGAGCAGGCGCTTCCGGTCCATATGCCTCGGCCGTTCGGCCTCGACCCTCCCTGGCTAGGCGGTAGATGTCACATCCGCCGTCACGGTGTAGACAACAACTTGCGGTGTGCGAGGAACACCCCGTCCATCCAGGGTACAGTCCGGCCGACATGGGCACCTGCACGAGTCTCAAGCAGGTCAACGGCCGGTGTCGCGTTCGGGTTCCCCGGGGCGGTCCGGGTCAGTAGCCCGGGTCGGATGTGACGCTCGCCACCATCTCGCCGAGCCTGGTCCGCAGCGTTTTCGCGTCCGCCGAGGACACCGTCACCCACTCGCGCCCGTCGGCGCCCGGCCGGGACAGGCTCAGGTACCGGCCGGTGGCCGTGTCGAACCAGCCCAGCACCGGTGACCTGCGACGACCGCTCACCTCGGAGCGGCTGTTCGCGGCGAGCTGACCGCCGCGCAGCCGGGGCTGGCCGGCGAGCCGGGCGTAGGCCTCGCGCGGGTCCGACGAGCCCTCGGACAGCGACCGGCGCCGTGGTTTCGCGTCGCCGCCGACCGGGACCGCCGCCCGGGCCGGCTGGATCCGCAGTGCCTCGTCGACCGGAAGTGTGATGGAAGCCTCGGTGCCGCGCGTGCCCGGTGGCAGCAGGTCGACGACCGTCGAGGCCAGCCCCTCGGGGAAGGCGGGCCGGATCCAGATGCCGTCGGCGTCCTGGATCGCCACCACGCCCAGCGTGCCGTCGGTGGCCGCGAGGATCGAAACGGGCGGCACCTGGAAGTCCGGGATGTGCACGGCGTCGATGCTGGTGGTCGGCTGCGAGAGCACCCGGAACCAGTCCTCGACCCGCGGTTCCAGGCGGCCGTAGTGGTCGCGCAGGCCGCGGGCCTTCAACTCCTCGTGGGCCTGCTGGCGGAGCTTCGCGCGCTCGTCCATGGTCGCGCCGTGCGAGCGGACCTGCAGCGGGTAGGGCAGCTCGCCGATGCCGACCGCCTCCCAGAGGAAGTCGAAGGTCATCGGGGTGAAGAACTCGGGGCGGTTCACCAGGCGCTCTCCAGGGTCGAGATCTCACCGGACGCGACGGCCAGCCACCCACGCCCGAACCCAGCCAGCGCGAAGCGGTTCACCACGCACCTCCCGGCGTCAGGGTCTCACCGGCAGCACGGGCCAGCATCTCGCCGAGGCGGTGCCTCAGGGTCGGTGCGTCGGCGGGGGCGATGGTGATCCAGTCGCGTCCGTCGTGGCCTCGGCTGGCCTGCGTGAAGTAGCGGCCGCTGTCGGTGTCGAACCAGCTCAGCACCGGTGGCCTGGTCTTCGCGCCGCTGCGGCTGCGGGCGTTGGCGCCGATCTGCCCGCCACGCAGGCGCGGCTGGGCCTGCAGCCGGGCCAGCGCCTTGCGATCGTCGTCGGCGCCGGTGCGGTCGCCGCCCGCGGTGCGGCGCTGCAGGAAGTCGGCCCCGGTGGCCGTCATCAGCTGCTCGAGCGGCACGGTGATCGACTTCTCGGTGCCCCGCGGCGCGGCGGGCAGCAGCGACACGATGGCGCTCGCGAGACCGTCCGCAGGCATCGGCTGGAAGTGGAAGCCCCGGTCGTCGTGCACCGCGAGCACACCGCGCCCGGCGAGCGCCGCCGCCACTGCGAGCAGCGGACGCGCGTCGGGCGCGGTGATGTGCACGCTGTCCAGGCTGGTCTCCGACCCCGACAGCACCTCGAAGAACTCCTCGACGTGCGGCGCGGGCCGGCCCCGGCCGTCGGCCGCGCCGAGCACGGCCAGCCGGTCCAGGGTCTGCCGCCGCAGCTGGGCGCGCTCGTCCATCGTCGCGCCGTGCGAGCGCACCTCCAGCGGGTACGGCAGTTCACCTGCTCCGAAAGACTCCCACAGGAAGTCCAGTTCCAGCGGAGTGAGCAGCTCCGCTCGCACCATCAAGTCCCTCTTTCCGGGTTCGCGCGGTTGCGCCGGATCAGCGGTCGTCCTCGTCGTTCCAGGCCCCGATGACCGGCGGCGCGGTCGCCACGTTGGCGCCGAACGCCTCGTCCGGGTCGGCCTCGACGAGGAAGGAAGCCCTGGTGTGCTCCTCGTCCTCCGCACCCTGCGCGCCGCCGGCCCCCATGCCGCCGCCCATGCCCGAGGCGGGCGGCGGGGTGCCCGCCCCGCCGATGGTGCCACTGGTGCTCATCAGGCTCTGCTGGGCCTGCTGCTGCGCGGCGCCGTGGGCCTGCTGCGACTGGTCGGAACTGGCCGCCGTCTCGTCGCCGGCCGGGCGCTCCTTGGCGCCGGACTTGCTGCCCCGGCCGAGCGCGGCCTTGCCGCCCACCGCGGCCAGACCCGCGGCGCCCAGGCCGACCGCCGCGCCCAGCGCCGCCGAACCGCCGCCGCCGGACGAGGTCGGCGCCGCGGCCTGACCGGCACCGGAGACCGCGCCGGGCGCCTGCGCCGGAGGCGCGGGGACACCGTGCGGCCCCGGGGCGCCACCGGGCTGCCCACCGGCGGCGAAGGCACCCGTGCCGCCGCCCGGGAGCCCGGCGGTGACACCGCCGACCGGGCCGATCCCGACCGAACCGAGACCGCCCGGCACCGCGCCGGAACCGGCGCCGACGGACTGCGCCGAGGTGCTGCCGAAGCGGCCGTCCGCGGGCAGCCCGAGCGACTCCGGGCCGAAGCTCGGGGTCGCGCTGTCGACCTCGGACATCGCCTGGGTGTAGGCGTTGAAGTACTGGACCTGCTGCGCGTGCACGGCGCGGGCCTCGTCGGCCTGCACCTTCATGTCGGCGACCATCGCGGCCGGGCCGCCGGCGAGCATCGCCGCCGTCTGCTTGGCCGGGTCGAACTCCTTCGGCGCCGGCATCTTCTTGACCTCGGCGGCCGCGGCGGCCTGCTGCGCCATGCGGTGGGACATGGTGTGCGCCGCGTCGCCGGCCTGCTTGCTGGAGTTCGCGATGCCGACCAGCGCGCCCTGCGCGGAGCCGGCGCCCTGGCCGATCCACGCGTTGCCCAGCTCGGTGATCGCGTTGTACAGGTCGTCGGCCGCCTGGTGCAGGCTCTCGCCGTGCGACTGCCACTGCCGCCCGGTGGCCTCGGCCGTGGCCGGGTCGTTGTTCTGGGTGGCGCCGAGGTAGAGCTGGTTGCTCTCCTGCGAGGCCCAGTTCGGCGGGCTGCCGATGGCGCGGTCGCCGCCGTAGGTGAACCCGCCCGCGCTGTTGCGCGCCTGCTGCACCAGCGCGGCGGACTCGCCGTTGTCGCCCAGCTGGACGGCCTCGCCTCTGGGCTCGCTGCTCGGAGAAGTCATCGTCATCGTCCCCCCGGATTCAGACCTGACGCCCGGACGCCAGCGCGTCCTCGGCGGCCTGCTCGATCTTGTCGTAGTGGCTCATCGCCGCGACGATGGCGTCCTCGGCCTGCTGGTACTGGTTGTAGAGGTTGCGCAGCGCGGTCGCGTACGACTCGCCGCCCCCGTCGGCGCGCTGCACGAACTTCGCGGCGATGGCGTTGCCCACCGGGTTGTTGCCCAGCTTCGGCGGTTCGGCCAGTGCCCCGGCGTTGCGCAGCAGGTTCTCCACCTGGTCCTTGCCGAGGCGGATCTTCTTCAGAACCGCCTGCGCGGCATCCGGGTCGACCCCCAGCTGGCCGTTGACAGCGGCGTTCCGGAACGCCGCGGCGTCCGCGTAGCTCCCCATCAGTTCTCCCTACCCCACGTCCGTACCGCATTGCGGCGCGTCACCCTCGTTCGCACAGGTTAACGCACCGCACCGACACTTATGACGCGTTCCGGCACGTTCGGGTTCACGATTTTCCGGTGCTCACGCACCGTGTTCAGGCGCCGTACACCTTCGGATCGAGCGTGCCGATGTAGGGCAGGTCGCGGTAGCGCTCCGCGTAGTCCAGGCCGTAGCCGACGACGAACTCGTTCGGGATGTCGAACCCGACGTAGCGCACCGGCACGTCCACCTTGACCGCCTCCGGCTTGCGCAGCAGCGTGACGACCTCCAGCGACGCCGGGTTGCGGCTCGCCAGGTTCTTCAGCAGCCAGGACAGGGTCAGTCCGGAGTCGACGATGTCCTCGACGATCAGCACGTGCCGTCCGGTGATGTCCCGGTCGAGGTCCTTGAGGATCCGCACCACGCCCGAGGACGACGTGGACGAACCGTACGAGGAGACGGCCATGAACTCCAGCTGCGCCGGCATCGGCAGCGCGCGGGCGAAGTCGGTCATGAACATGACGGCGCCCTTGAGCACGCCCACCAGCAGCAGGTCGCCGGCAGACGTCTCGCGCTCGTAGTCGGCGGCGATCTGCTTGGCGAGCTCGGTGATCTTGTCGTTGATCTGCTGCTCGGTGATGAGGACGGAGGCGATCTCGCCTTCGTACACGGGTCAGTCCCCTCTTGTTTCCGGTGGATTCATGGCAAGCCTGCCATGCGTCCGGGTCACCACCAAGCCGCCGGGTAGCCAAACGCCGCCCTGACCACGCCAGTCGCCGACCAGCGCGTCGACGGACCGCAGGTGGGCGTCGGTGAGGCCGCGCGCGCCGTGCGCGACGAGCCAGTTCCGCAGGATCCTCCGCCGGAGGGATGCCGGCAGCGGCGAAAGGGCCGGGATGTCCGGTTTCCCGTGCCGCGCCAGGAAGTCCGCGGCGAGCGCGTCCAGCGCCTCGGAATCCTCCCTGAGCTGGGCGGCCGTGCGGGCGAGCGCGGCCGCGACCCCGCCGTGGAGGACGTCTTCCAGCAGTGGCAGCACTTCCGTGCGCAGGCGCACCCGGGTGTAGCGCGGATCGCTGTTGTGCGGGTCCTCCCACGGGGTCAGGCCGAGCGCGTGGCACGCCTGCCGGGTCGTCGCGCGGGGCACGTCGAGAAGTGGCCTACCCCACGGGAGATCCACAGCACGCATCCCGGCGATGGACCGCGGACCGGAGCCGCGGGCGAGTCCGAGGAGGACGGTCTCGGCCTGGTCGTCACGCGTGTGCCCGAGGAGGACGATCCCGCGCTGGTGCTCGCGAAGTGCCGCATACCGGGCGTTCCGGGCCGCCGCCTCGGGTCCGCCGGCACCGGTCACGTCGACGGTCAGGACCTCGGCGGAGTCCACGCCGAGCTTGCGCGCGACCCCGGCCGCTTCCGCGGCCACGCGTGCCGAGTCCGCCTGCAGCCCGTGGTCCACGACCAGCGCGCGCACCGGCAACCCGAGCGCTCGCCCGGTGAACACGGCGGCCTCGGTGAGCGCCAGGGAATCGGCCCCGCCGGACAACGCGACGTCGATCGCGGGCACGCCGGGGCACTCGGCCAGGAGGTTCCGCACCGCGCGGCGCACCGCGGCGACCGCGGGGTGCGGGCCGGTCACGGGTGGACGCGCCGCACCCACGCCTCGGGATCGGCGATCTCGGCCCGGGTCGGCAGCGTGTTCGGCGAGGTCCAGACGGCGTTGAACCCGGCCATCCCGACCCGGTCGACCACGTGCCGGGTGAAGGCCGCGCCCTGCGCGTACTGGCGGATCTTGGCGTCCACCCCGAGCAGCGCGCGCAGCAGGCGGTCCAGCAGGCCGCCGCCCTTGCGCCGCTCGGTGAACCGCGCGCGGATGGTCTCGACGCTGGGCACCACGCTCGGCCCCACCGCGTCCATCACGTAGTCCGCGTGCCCTTCGAGGAGGGTGGACAGCGCCAGCAGGCGGTCGAACACCTCGCGCTGCTCCGGCGACCGCAGCAGCTGACCGACCGCGACCAGCCCGTCGGCCTTGGCGCGCCGGGCCTCGCGCAGCGCCTCCGGCAGCCGGCCGAGCAGGTCGGTCATCCCGTCGTTGTCGCTGGTGAGGCCGCCGACCAGGCGCTCGACCTCGTCGGCGAAGTAGTCGCGCAGCCAGTCCACGGCGGTGAACTGCAACCGGTGGGTGCTCTCGTGCAGGCACACCCACAGCCGGAAGTCGCGGCCCGGCACCTGCAGCGCCTGCTGGGCGGTGACCACGTTCGGCGCCACCAGCAGCAGCCGCCCGCCGCCGTCCGGCCCGCCGAACGGGTCGTACTGGCCCAGCACGCGGGAGGCCAGGAAGGCCAGCACCACGCCGGTCTGCACGCCGGCGCCACCGGCCAGGACGGGCCCGAGCGGGCCGGCCGGGTTGGGCGGCAGTGCCTTCGCGGTGAGCGCGTCCAGCCCGGCGGCGGCCGAGCGCACCCAGCCGGGCCGGTCCACCACGTCACCGGGGAGCAGCGGCAGCCCGGCTCCCAGGCCGGTCAGGTCGCGGACGTGGGCCTCGGCGTCGACCGTCAGCTCACGCAACTCGGTCACGGCCAGGCCGGCCTCCTCACGGGAGACCACCGGCCCGCCGCGGGCGAGGAACGCGCCCGTGGCGGCGGCCAGCGACCAGTCCACGACCGGCCGGGACGCGACCTCGCTCATCGTGTTCACACCTTTCCGGAAGCTATCGGCAGCCACAGCCCCGCAGCGAGGCCGCGACGACGTCCAGTGCCGCCCGCGCGGGATCCTGGTCGGGGCCGTCGGACATCAACGCGAACACCAGGACCCGGCCGTCCTCGTCCAGCACTACCCCTGCCAACGTGTGGACCCCGGACAGAGTGCCCGTCTTGGCGCGGACCCATCCCTTGCCGGACCGCGAGTTCGCGGCGTTGTAGCGGTCGGCGAGGGTGCCGCTGCCGCCGGCGACCGGCAGCCCGGCCAGCATCGGGCGCAGCTTCGCGGTGCGCGGGTCCTTGCCGTCCGGTTCGGCGGCGACCGCCAGGACCTGCGCGAGCAGCTTCGCCGGGACGCTGTTCTGCGGGGACAGGCCGCTGTTGTCGCTCAGCTCGACCTGCGACACGTCGAACCCGTTCTGGGACAACACGGACAGCGTCGCCTGCGCGGCGCCGGCGAACGACGCCTCGGTGCCGGTCGCGATCGCCGTCATCCGGCCGATGGCGTCGGCGAGGGTGTTGTCCGAGGCCTCCAGCGCGTGCGCGATCAGCTCGCTCAGCGGTGCCGACTTCACCTCGCCGAGCACCTTCGCGTCCTGGGGCGCCTTCGCCTGCCCGGCCGCGCTGGCGCCGAGGCGCTGGGCGAACGTCTGCAGCACGGTGTTCGCCGGCTGGGCGACGCGCATCGAGTGGTCGTTGGTCGGGTCGGTGAGACCGCCGTCGAGCATCACCGGCGTCATCGCGGCCGTGTAGATCGGCGCGTCGTCGGGCGCCCATCCGGGCGCGGTCAGCGGGCCGGACCAGATCGAGGTGTCGATCTGCACCTTCTCGATCGCGCCGCCGCTGGCCTGCTTGACCTGCGTGACGAGGTCGTCGAGGTGGGCGGCGCCGGAGTACACCGACTGCTGCCCGGCCGGCAGCGAGGACAGCGTGATGTCCCCGCCCGCGACGATCACCGCGGTGTCCGGCGAGGCGCCCTGGACGACCTTGGTGCTCAGCTGGGTGCCCGGGTCCATCGCGAGCAGCGCGGCGGAGGTGGTCAGCAGCTTGGTGGTCGACGCCGGGGTGCGGAACTGGCCGGAGTTGCGGTCCCACAGCAGTTCGCCGGTTTGGGGGTCGATCACGGCACCGGTGAGCGTGCCCAGCGCGGAGCTCGCGGCGGGGCCGGCCAGCGCCGCGGACACGCCGGCCGACGTCGGTTGCGGCGCCGACTCGCTGGGCGCCTTGAGCGAGAGGGCCACCGGGACCGGCTCCGGGGTGTCGCCCTTGGGCAGGTTCGGCGCCCACGGCAGGCCGAGGCGGTTGGAGACGTAGGGCGTGGCGAGCGCGGCGCCCACCGCGATGACCAGGAGCAGCGCAAGGGCACTGGTGATCAGCACGCGCTTGCGGCGGCGCTTCGGCTTCGCCGCGGGCTCGGCGGGCGGCTTCTCCTCGCCGGTGGTCGCCTCGGCGGGGTGGATTTCGCCGCTGGGCTCGATGCGCATCGGCTGCATGAGCGGAGCAGCGGCGGGCGGCACCGGCTGCGGGCCCCGCGGACGCTCGGCATTCGGCGCGGCAGGTTGCCCCAGCTGCGACTGCTCGCCCTGCGGGCGCTCGGGGTGCGGCACCGGCTGCTCGCCCTGCGGGCGTTCAGGGTGCGGCGCGGGCTGCGGGGCCTCGGGATTCGGCGCGGGCTGTGGCCGGGGCCGCTCCGGCGGCGCGCCCTGCTCCGGCCGGCCGGGGCTCTGCTCGCCCCGCGCGGCGGGCTGCGGCCCAGGTCCCGGCTGCTGCGGCTGCGCCGGCCGCGGCTCGGGCTTCGGGAGCTGGTGCGGCTCGGTCTCCTGCTCCTGCCGCAGGTCGATCACCTGCGTGCGCTCCGCGTCCGGCTTGGGCGCCGGCACGAACAGCGTCGGCGACTCGGGCAGCGAGGCCTCGCCGGGCACCGGCAGCTGGGCCGTGGCACCACCGTCAGCGGGCTTCTCCTCGGCGGAGACGTCCGCATCTTCGGACGGCCACTCGGGCTGGTCGTTGCTCGGCACGCACCCCTCCTCCTCACCGGCGACACGCCGCCGGGCAAACTCACTGTTGTCAAGACGACATCAGTGCGACTTCCCAACGGCGCGTGGTCCACACTAGTGACGACAAGTTAGCGAAACCGTAAGCCGCCGGTACCGGCGGGAAAAAGACGAGGTCAGCGAGGACGCCGTGGAGTTCGACGCCACGATCGAAATCCCCAAGGGGGAGCGCAACAAGTACGAGGTGGACCACAAGACGGGCCGCATCCGCCTGGACCGGACCCTGTTCACGGCCACCCAGTACCCGGCCGACTACGGCTTCATCGACGACACCCTTGGGCAGGACGGCGACCCGCTCGACGTGCTGGTGCTCGTCCAGGAGCCGACGTTCCCGGGCTGCCTGATCCGCTGCCGCGCGATCGGCATGTTCCGGATGACCGACGAGAAGGGCCCGGACGACAAGGTCCTCGCGGTGCCGTCGGACGACCCGCGGCTGGAGCACCTGCGTGACATCCACCACCTGAACGAGTTCCACAAGCTGGAGATCGAGCACTTCTTCCAGGTCTACAAGGACCTGGAGCCGGCCAAGAGCGTCGAGGGCTCGCAGTGGGTGGGCCGCACGGAGGCGGAGGCCGAGATCAAGCGCTCCTACCAGCGTGAGATCGACCGGCTCGCGAAGGAGGCCGCCGAGGGCGGCGAGCACCACTGAGTGCCGGTCAACGCGAAACGCCCCTTCCCTGCGCGGGGGAAGGGGCGTTCGTCGTTGCTGATCAGGCCCGGTAGCCGGGGATGGGGTAGGCGGCGAGCAGGTCGCGCACCTCACCGGCGATCTTGGTGATCGCGGCCTCGTCGTTCGCGGCGGCCGCGGTGATCGTGCGGTCGATCCACTCGGCGATCTGCGGCTGGTGCTCCGGCGTGAGGCCGCGGGTGGTGATGGCCGCGGTGCCCAGCCGGATGCCGGACGGGTCGAACGGCTTGCGCGGGTCGAACGGCACCGTGTTGTAGTTCAGCTCGATGCCGGCGCGGTCCAGCGCCTGCGCGGCCGGCTTGCCGCCGATCTGCTTGCTGGTCAGGTCGACCAGCAGCAGGTGGTTGTCGGTGCCGCCGGACACCAGGTCGAAGCCGCGCTCGATCAGCGCCTCGGCGAGCGCCTTGGCGTTGGCGACGATGGCGTGGGCGTAGTCGCGGAACTCCGGCTTGGACGCCTCGCCCAGCGCGACGGCGATCGCGGCGGTGGTGTGGTTGTGCGGGCCGCCCTGCAGGCCGGGGAACACGGCCTTGTCGATGGCCTTCGCGTGGTCTGCGTCGGTCATGATCATCGCGCCGCGCGGGCCGCGCAGGGTCTTGTGCGTGGTGGTGGTGATGACCTGCGCGTGGCCGACCGGCGACGGGTGCGCGCCACCGGCGACCAGGCCGGCGATGTGCGCGATGTCGGCCACCAGCACGGCGCCGACCTCCTTCGCGATCTCCGCGAAGGCCGGGAAGTCGATGGTGCGCGGGATCGCGGTGCCGCCCGCGAAGATCAGCTTCGGCCGGTGCTCCAGCGCCAGCTCGCGGACCTGGTCGAGGTCGACGCGGCCGGTCTCCTTGCGCACGCCGTAGCGGACCGGGTTGAACCACTTGCCGGTGGCCGAGACCGACCAGCCGTGCGTGAGGTGGCCGCCGTCGGGCAGCGCCATGCCCATCACGGTGTCGCCGGGGCTGGCGAAGGCCAGGTAGGCGGCCAGGTTCGCGGGCGAGCCCGAGTACGGCTGCACGTTCGCGTGGTCGACGCCGAACAGCGCCTTGGCGCGCTCGATCGCGACCTGCTCCACCTGGTCGATGAACTGCTGGCCCTCGTAGTAGCGCTTGCCGGCGTAGCCCTCGGAGTACTTGTTGGTGAGGACGGAGCCGGTGGCCTCGAGGACCGCCTCGGACACGTAGTTCTCCGAGGCGATGAGGCGGATCTTCTCCGCCTGGCGGCGCGCCTCGTCCTCGACGAGACCGGCGATCTGCGGGTCGGCCGCGGTGAGCGTGGGGATGGCTGGCTGGTGCGTCATCTTCCTACTCCTGACACTGGCCACACCCAGGCGCGCGGTGCCGGCCTCGTCGGTCGCTTCCCGGTGGTGCTCCACCTCTACGGCGCCAGTCGCAAATTGCTGTGCGCCCAGCTTAGTACTCACGTCGCCGGTCTCGCCCACGACCAGCCGCGCGCAGCTCACCGGCCGGAGCCGCCGGTCGCGTCGATCGGGTGCGTGGCGGTGGATCTGGGCGTCGAATCCCGACCACAGGGCGGCGGCGTCGCCGCGACGGCCCAGCTGCGCCTGGAGGGCGAAGGCCCGGCCGCCGCCCGTTCGGATGCGCTCCTATGAAGGCGTTTCCATCGGCGATCCGACCGAGGCGATGGGCATCGGCGGCTTCGCGGGTGCGGCGCTTCGCGAGGAGCCGACCGCATACGGGGCGTTCGCGCGCATCCTGCGCGAGGCCGCGGTCATCTACCCGGACCCCGCGCACCCGGCCGGCTGCCTGGCCATGAGCGCGGGGACCAACGTCACTTCGGAGGACACCGAAGTGCGCGCGTTCCCCGCGATCCGCGCAACCGGAACGTGGACGGGTTCGAGGCCCGGCTGCGGGAGGCGCAGCGGGCGGAGGAACTGCCAGCCCAGGCCAGCCCCGGACCCTGGCCGAGTACTTCGCCACCGTCCTCCAGGGACTGTCGCAACGAGCCCAGGACGGCGCCACCGCCCCCAGCTGGCCGCGGTGGCCGAACTGGCGCTGGCTGCCTGGCCGGCAGCGCAACGCTGATCAGTCCGCCCACTCCGGCCGGCGAGATCGCAGCCGGAGCACTAGTCGACGGGTGCGACACCGTCCGCGTGCCGCCGGGCCAGCTGCTGGTAGATGGCCGCGTTGTGGTCGACCCAGCCCCGCGCGGAGTCGGTCAGCGGCACGAACTTCTTGGCCGGGCTGCCCATCGCGATGACCTCCGGCGGCACCTGCGTGCCCGGGGTGACCGTGGAACCGGCGGCGATCAGCGCCCGCTCGCCGATCACCGACTGGTCGAGCACGGTGGAGCCGTTGCCGATCAGCGCCTGCTCGCCGACCGTGCAGTCGTGCACCAGGCACATGTGACCGACCGTGACGTTGCGGCCGATCTCGCACACCCCGGTGTTGACGTGGACCACGGAGTTGTCCTGGATGTTGGCGCCCTCGCGCACGATGATCTTGCCGAAGTCGGCCCGGAGGACCGCGCCGTACCAGATCGACACGTCCTTTTCGATGACGATGTCGCCGATCAGGGTCGCGGTGGGCGCGATCCAGGCGTCCGGGTGGACGGTGGGGCTCACGCCCTCGAAGGAGAACAGAGGCATACCCGGAACCTTAGGCCAGACAGAGCGACTCGATCTCCTCACGGAGGGTGGCGAACGGACGACGCCGGACACGCTGCTGCACCACCGCGCCGAGCAGGTAGGACATCAGGGCCCGGGCCCGCGCCCGCGGGTCGATGACACCGACTCCGGCGAGCAGCTCGGTGAGCAGCTCGGTGACCGACCGCAGCATCGCCTCGATCGCCTCCGGGTGGTCGGCGCGGCTGACCGCGATCCAGTACTCGAACCACAGGAACGCCGACTCGGTCTCCTTGGCGAAGCTGTCGAGGTAGGACTCGAGGACGGCCCACAGCTTCTCCCGCGGATCGGCGTGCCGGCCGGCGACCTCGCGCAGCTCGTCCAGGAAGGCGGTCACGTGCGCGGCCATCGCCCGGTCGACGAGCACGTCGATGTCGGTGAAGTAGTAGTGGATGGCGCTCTTGGTGAGCGGGCTCGCGTCGGCGATCGCCCGTGCCGTGCACCCGGCCAGTCCGTCCCGCGCGAGCACCCGCCGCGCCGCTTCGACGATCTGCTCCTGCTTGGCGAGCTGGTTCGGGGAGAGCCGCTCGCGCTGCCCCGGCGTGGTGACGGCCACTGCGATGTCCTCCTGACTCGGATGAGGACGGTCAGCCTACCTGTCAGGACCGGTGTCCCAAACGGCGCCCGGCGTGGCTCGGGTGCGGGCGGTGGCCGGGGCGTTTACCGTCCCGGGATGAGGATCGCCCGTGTCTGGTTCGGACTGCACGCCCTGGTGGTGCTGGCCGGCGTGGTCATGCAGCTGTTCGTCACCTCGGGTGTGATGGGCGGGCGCTACGAGTCGGCCGCCGCCCGCATGGCGAACGTGTTCGCCTACTTCACCATCCAGTCCAACCTGATCGTGGGATTCACCGGCCTGCTGCTGGCGATCCGTCCACATCGGACGTCCACGGTGTTCCGGACCCTGCGGCTGGACGGGGTGCTCGCGATCGCGGTCACCGGCATCGTGTTCCACCTGGTGCTGGCCGGGCTGCAGGACCTCACCGGGTGGGCGTGGGTCGCGAACCTGTTGCTGCACACCGTGTCCCCGCTGCTGGGCGTGCTCGGCTGGTTGCTGTTCGGGCCGCGCGGCGCGGTCACCTCGCGGATCATCGGCTGGTCGGCGGTCTACCCGCTCGCGTGGGTGGCGTTCACGCTCGTCCGGGGCGCGATCGACGGCTTCTACCCGTACCCGTTCATCGACGTGACCGCGCTCGGGTACCCGCGGGTGGCGGTGAACTGCCTGGTGATCGCGGTGCTGTTCGTCGCGCTGGCGTTCGGCGCGATGCTGCTCGACCGGCTGCTAGGGCGCGGCCTCGACGACGCGGACGAGCCCGGTGGACGCCGGGAGGTGCAGCACCGCCCGGCCGAACCCAGCCGTGAGTAGCGCTTCGCGGGCCGCGGTCTCATCGGCGAAGTGCAGGTGCACGCGGCCCCGCACGAACGCCGAGAGCGCCTGGACGAACGCCCGCACCGCGAAGTCGGCGGTCGCCAGGTGCAGGTCGGACAGGTACCGGCCGCGCTCGAACCGCCGTAGCGCCCGCGCGAAGCGCGACCACATGGCCCGCACGGTCGCCTCGTCGAAGTAGTTGACCAGCCCCTCGGTGACGATCACCAGCCCGGGCGCCGGGTCGAGGCCGGCCACCAGCCGGTCCAGGGCCGTCTCGTCGAGGACGTCCAGTTCGGCCACGCGATGCCCGGGCCCGGCGGGGCTCGCGCGGCGCAGGGTGCGGCGTTTGCGCTCGGCCATGCCCGGCAGGTCCGCCTCGACGTAGGTCAGGGCGGGGTGGCGCCGGGTGAAGCGCCAGCCGCGGGCGGACAATCCGGCCGCGACCTCGACGACCTGCGTGATCCCGTGCCGCTCGATGGCGTCGGTGAGCAGGTCGTCGATCAGGCGGTGCCGGGCCAGCAGGAAGCCCTCCAGGGTCGGCCCGCCGACCGCGCCGCTGACCGCCATGAGCGGCCGCAGGAGCCGGTGCAGCACGCGGCCCTCGCCGGTCGCGAAGGCGGGATCGGAGAGCCCGTGCCGCACCCACACGTAACCGGTGTAGTGGGCGGTCGGACTGATCGTCTCGGAGCGGCGGGCCATGGCCGGAGAGCCTAGGCCGGAAACGACATCGGGGGCCCTCCGAGTGGAGAGCCCCCGACCGTTGCCGGAGCCGCCTAGGGGAATCGAACCCCTGACCTGCTCATTACGAGTGAGCCGCTCTGGCCGACTGAGCTAAGGCGGCAACACGAACTAGTGTAGCGACCCCTTTCGCGTCACTTCAGCACCCCCCGCGTCGTTAGGCTGTGCGACGCCGATCACACGGGATCGGCCCGTCGTACTGGGAGGACCTTCCACATGCGTCGACGCATGCCTCGCGCGCTGGCGCTGCCGGTCGCCGCGGCCGTGCTCGTCCTGTCGGCCACGCCCGCCGTGGCGCAGAGCACGATCCCCACCACCCCGACCCCGCAGCCGGCCAACCCGGGGCAGCCGCCGTTCATCGGCCAGGAGGGCCCGCAGCCGCTCGGCCACGCCGTCGCCGACGCGGCCGCCGCGATCGTGGTGCTGCGCCTGCTGCCGAACTCGGTCCCGACCAGCACGATCCTGCCCGGCTTCAGCGATCAGCTGCCGAAGCAGTCCGCGCTCGAGGCCGGGATGGGCCTGTCCAGCGCGCAGGCGAACTCCGAGGCGCTGCTCAGCTACGAGAAGGCGATCGCCCAGTCGTCCCCGTTCGGGCTCGCGGTGGGCGGCAACGCGCCGCAGGCGCCGGGCAGCCTCGTGCAGACCGCGCTGCCGGACAACGAGCAGCCGCTCACCGGCGGGCTCAACGCGCCGGAGAACCCGCTGCTCAACGTGGGTCTGCTGAACGGCAAGGTGCACGCGCGTTACAGCCCGACGCTCGGCCCGTGCGTCGGCACGATCGCCGACGCCAGCACCTCCGTCGCGAGCCTGTCGCTGCTCAACGTCATCCCGTCGCTGCCGAACCTGCCGATCGACGGCCTGGACCTGCAGAACGTGCAGCTGGCCGACGGCTTCGACCCGGCCAAGGGCCTGCAGACCCTCGGCGGCCTGCTCAGCGGCGGCGCCGAGACCAGGTCCGACGGCACGAACGCCGTGCTCAGCCTGCCCAACACGCTGTCCTCGCGGTCGGTGGTGCAGCTGGTCGACATCCCGGGGTCGCCGAACAAGGCGGTCCAGTCGATCTCGACGTTGCAGGCCGCCGACATCGAGATCCTCAAGGGCACCCCGCTGGAGCTGACGCTGAAGGTCGTCAGCCAGCCGACCCTCAAGGTCACCTCGACCGGTGACGAGAAGACCTCGAAGGTCGAGTACACGGCGCCGGTGATCACGATCGAGCGGCAGGGCAAGGTGCTCTACACGCTCGACGCGACCAACCCGACGAAGGACATCCCGATCGGGCTGCCGCTGTCCGGCCTGTCCCAGCAGTTCGGCCCGCTGCAGGACCTGCCGGTGGTCGGTGGCCTGGTCGCGACCGCGCAGAAGGGCCTGCAGCCGGTGTCGGACACCGCGGGCAAGGTGCTCGACCTCGGCGTCCTGCGGCTGAGCATCGCCGAGCTGACCCAGAAGGGCCAGAACCTCACCGAGCCGTTCCAGGGCTACCAGCTGGGCGCCGCCGCCCGGATGCTCGACCTGAAGATCCTGCCGACGACCGGGCTGAAGGACCTGCTCCCGGCCGGCAGCGACTCGCTGCCGTCGTCGCTGGCGCAGATCTCCCTTGGCGAGCAGATCGGGCGGGCGTACGCGCCCGAGGGCGGTGTCGTCTGCGGGAGCACCACGACGCCCCCGCCGCCGGCGGGCAACGCGGCTCCCCCGGGTGTGCCGCAGAAGCTCGCCTACACGGCCGGCGCTTACTCGGCGGTGCCGATGTTCTGGACCGGCACCGCGATGCTGCTGCTCGGGGTCGTGCTCGTGGCGGCGTTCCCGGCCCGCAAGCGGATGAAGACCGTTCCGGTGAAGCCGTCGCCGCGCCCGCGGGACTGACGTCTCGGCGATGACAAGGGGCGGTGCCGGGGAACCGGCACCGCCCTTTTTTTCAGCCGTGGCGCAGGGCCGTGAGCATCGCTTCCACGGCGATCCGCGGCTTGACGTTCCACAGGATCGCTTCGCGGCAGGCCAGCACGGCTTCCAGGCGCTTCAACGTGGATTCGGCCGTCCACTGGCGGGCGGCCTGTTCGATGTCCTGGGCGTGGTCCGGGTGGTTGTACCGGGCGTCCGCGCCGCTGATCGCCACGAGCACGTCCCGGTAGAAGCCGGCCAGGTCGACCAGCGCCAGGTCCAGCGTGTCGCGCTGGGTGCGGGTCGCGCGGGACTTCTGGCGCTTTTCCAGCTGCTTGACCGCCGCTTCGGCGGCCCGTTTGGCACCGGCGACGCCCTTGCCGGTCGCGTCACCGCCCATCGCGTTGCGCAGCTCGGCCTTCTCGGCCTCGTCGCGGACCTTGCTCTCCTCCGTCGCGTCCGCTTCGGCCGCGGCGATCAGGTCGTCGGCGCACCGGAACACGTCACCGGGCCGGGACAGGCCCAGCGGAATCCGCAGCACCGCGGCCCGGCGCTGGCGGGCGTTGTCGTCCGTGGCCAGGCGGCGGGCCCGGCCGACGTGACCACCGCACACCGAGGCCGCCCATTCGGCCAGCTCCGGGTCGACGCCGTCCCGGTCGGCCAGCACCCGGGCGATCGCCTCCGCGGCCGGCGTCCGCAGCGTCACCAGACGGCACCGCGAGCGGATGGTGACCGAGATGTCCTCGGGGTGGTCCGAGGGCGCGCACAGCAGGAACACCGTCCGCTCCGGCGGCTCCTCGACCGCCTTGAGCAGGGCGTTCGACGCGCCCTCGGTCAACCGGTCGGCGTCCTCGATGATCACGACCTGCCACTGGCCCGTGGTCGGGCGCCGTGCGGCGGCCTGGACGAGCGCGCGCATCTCGGCGACCGAGATCGACAGCCCCTCCGGGATGACCAGCCGCACGTCGGCGTGGGTGCCGTGCATCGCGGTGCGGCAGCCGGGACACTGGCCGCAGCCGGTGCCGGTGATGCACTGCAGGGCCGCCGCGAACGCGCGCGCGGCCACCGACCGGCCCGACCCCGGTGGACCGGTGAGCAGCCAGGCGTGCGTCATCGCCCCCGCCGGAGCGGGTTCCCCGGCCACGATCTGCGCCGCCGCGCGCGCGGCGGAGGACAACACGTCGACCGCGTGATCCTGGCCGACCAGCTGGGCCCACACCCCGGCCGGCGCGACGACAGCGGTCACCTGTCCTCACCCTCGGCCAGCGGCGCCAGTCCGAGCTTGCGCTGGGCGAGCACGGCCGCGACGGCGGTGCGCACCCGGTCGCCGACCTCGTCCGCGGGCCCGTCGGCGTCCACCACGACGTAGTGATCGGGGTCGGCGGCGGCCATCTCGCTGAGCAGGTTCTGCACGCGCCACTGGTCCTCGACCGAGATCGGCCCGGGCGCGTTCGCGCCGGGGTCGGCGTCCAGCAGCACGGTCACGTCGGGCCGCAGGCGGCCGGTGGCCCAGTCGGCCAGGCCTTCGAGTTCCTTCGCGTCCAGCCCGGCGACGGCGGACAGGTGCGCCAGCGGCGAGTCGACGAAGCGTTCCATCACCACGATCGAACCGCCGTCCAGCGCGGGGTTGACGTTGCGCTCCACGAGGTCGGCGCGCACCGCGGCGGCCGCGAGCGCCTGCGCCCGCGCCCCGGACAGCGAAGCGTTGCCGATGATCGTGGCCAGGCGCTCGTCGTCCAGCGCCGGATCCGCGGCCAGCACCACCGGGCGCGGGCTGACCGACCGCAGCCACTCGGCGAGTTTCGAAGCCTGCACCGCGGTGTCCGCGGCGGTCGTGCCCTCCAGCGCGATGAGCAGCCCGTTCACCCGGCGCGGGCGGCGCCGGATGGCGTTGCGCAGGTCGGCCATGATCGGCTCGGACCGGCGCGAGTCCATCTGCCGGTAGGCGACGACGCCGACGATCTCGCCGAGGCCGCCGCCGCCGAGCATCACCGGGCGGGTGCCGTCGATGATGATCTCGTGGTCCCACACCGTGACCCGGTGCGGCTTCGTCAGACCGATCAGCAGCGGCACCACCGCGACCGACCCGAACACGATGATCTTCATCATCGACTGGTAGATCGCGTTGATCCGGCCGCGGATCGCGTCCTCGACCTGGGAGCCGATGATGGTGACACCGGTCAGGAACGCGGCGCCGGCACACGCACCGACGATCGCCACCGCGAGCAGCGACACGGTCAGGTGCGGGGACAGCGCCACCAGGATCAGCGCCAGGCCGGCGAGCACGATCGAGATGCCGAACAGCCGGTCGTGCGGCAGCCGCCGGGCCAGCTTCGGCGCGCCACCCATCCCGGTGGCCAGCCCGATGAAGACGGCCACGACCAGCAGGCCCCACGTGGAGTCGCCGGCGTTCAGGCTCGTCGAGTACGTCTTGGCCGACCCGACCACCGCGCCACCCGCGGCGAACGCGCCGGCGGCGCCGATGAGCAGGCCGCGCACCAGCGGGGTGCTCCGCACGTACTTGCCGGCGTCCTTGATCAGCTCGCCCAGGCCGGGCTTGTCCGCCTCCTTGACCGGCTTCGCGGCCTTCTCGGCCTGCTCGTGCGAGACCCCGGCCATCCGCGGCTTGCGGACCGACAGCTCCGGGATGCGGGTCAGCACCAGGATCGCGCTGGCCAGGTACAGCAGCGCGATGAGCACGACGATGACCTTGGCGACGCCCAGTTCGCCGAAGAACCCGGACGGCAGGCCCACCGACGCCGCGATCCGCGTCACCACGGCGTAGAGAGCGCCCGCGGTGACCGTGGCGAGCCCGTAGGTCATCACCAGGCCGAGCTGGTTGGCCGTCTCCACCTGGTCCGGGCGCTTGAGCAGGTTCGGGACCGCCGCCTCCTTGGACGGGATCCACATCATCGCGCTCGCGCTGGCCAGGAAGTTCGCGACGTAGAGCCACCAGGACGTGCCGACGAACGCCACCGACAGCAGGAAACCGCAGCGGAAGATGTCCGCGACGAACATGACCTTGCGCCGGTCGAAGCGGTCGGCGAGCAGGCCGCCCAGCGGCGCGAAGATCAGGCCGGGCAGCAGCGCGGAGAGCAGGACGCCGGTGAAGGCGAAGTTCTGCGCGGTGTAGCTCGGGGTCAGCTGGGTCGCGAGGCTGGTCAGGCCGAGGATGGTCAGCCAGTCGGCGACGCTGCAGAGGTAGGTGACCCCCCACAGCCGCCGGAACGGCCGGATCGCCAGCACCCGACGGGCCCGGTGGATCGTCGAGGCGTCACGCCCTGCCGGCGCCTCACCTCCTGCGCCGGGTTCCACGTGCACGACCTCGCTGATCGGACCCACCCCACTTACTCCCGTGGCGCTGGAGAACCCCTGGCGCGGCAAACCGGTGTCCCCCAACCGTGGGGCCAGGGTAGCTCTGACGGTCTGAGAGCGCCCGTCCTGGTGGGCGATAGGTGTCCGGAATAGGTGGATCGTCCCGTCGTGGGCTAGTCGAAGATGCCGCTGAGCGTGTCGATCAGGCTCGACAGGAACTGGATCGCGAGCACGCCGAACACGACCATCAGCAGGATCGCGACCAGGAACGCCGTGGACCCGCTGGACGGCTTCGCCCGGCGGACCGAGCCGCCCTGGCCCGGCCGCGGCAGGCGGAACGACGGCCGCGGCCACGAGGCGAGCTTCTTGCGCCCGGTCCAGGTGCGCTGCCGGGGCAGGATGCCCAGCGGCGGCGCGGGCGGCACCGCCTGGGCGGGAGCCGCGGGTGGCGTGTCGTCCACCGGCACCTCGGCCGGCGCGGCCGGCTTGTCCGACATCGCCTCGATCATCTCGCGGACCTTCTCCGGGTCCGGCTCGACCGGCTTGGCCACCTTCAACGGCTGGTAGCCCTCGGCGTCGTTGACCGACCCCGAGACGGCGTCGCTGAACGTCAGCGGCGGCAGGCCGGACTGCGTGCCGTCCCCGTCGAAGCGCCCGTCGTCCTTCGCCGGACTCATGGTGACCACTCCCGTGCGTTCGGAAACACCTCGTCCCAGCGTAGTGGGCTTTTCGCGGCTCGCACGCGCCCATCCGGGCAACCCCTCGATCACTCTGCGCAACCGGATCAGGCACAGGTCATCGCCGCCTCGACCGCGTCGGTCATCCACTGCGCCAGCCGGTCGCGGTCGGACGGAACCAGGAACAGCTGCGTGCCCTCCCCCGGCTCGGTGACCGTGGCCAGCACGTGCCTGCCCAGATCGTTGTCCACCACGACGTAACCCAGCCGCGGGAACTGCGCGCAGCGGCGGTCGAACGCCATCAGGTCGACCAGGGTGGTGCCGGTGCGCGGCCGCCGCAGGAACTGCCGCACGCGCTCCGCCTGCGCGGCGTCCCGGCCGGTCAGCTCACCGGCGGGACCGGCCTGCAGCATCACCGACTCGAACCGGCCCCGGCGCTGCTCGGGCACGAACCCGACCACCTGGTCGAACAGGGTGCGCAGCTCGCGGAAGCCCCACCCGCCGACCTGCGTGGTGTCCGGACGCCAGCTCCACAGCACCCCGGCCGCCGTGTCGGCGTAGACCCGCACGTCCAGCGGCCCGTCCAGCCCGCTGTGCACGCCGGTGAGCACCATCCGGATCGGGCCGCGCAGCATCAGCGCGAACGCCCGCATCGCGTCGTCGGTCAGGTCGCCGCCCTCGACGAACGGCGAGTCCCGCAGCTGCGCCATCCACGCGTTGTGCTCCTCGACCTCGGCCACCAGGTCGGCCGGATCGGCCGAGCGACTGAGCG
Organism: Amycolatopsis thermalba; assembly: GCF_003385215.1. Classification (GTDB taxonomy): domain Bacteria; phylum Actinomycetota; class Actinomycetes; order Mycobacteriales; family Pseudonocardiaceae; genus Amycolatopsis_E; species Amycolatopsis_E thermalba. Next base: position 41,536 of record NZ_PQHW01000036.1, read on the forward strand.
GGTACCGGATCCGCTCGACGTCGTCGTCCGTCGCGAACGGCGCGTACAGGTCCCAGGTGCTGGCCCGCTCCGGCACGGTGTCCAGCACCGGCCGGGCGGCCTCGGTCAGCAGTTCGTCGATCGTCGTCACGGGGGCAGTGTGCCCCCGGGGTACGACAGTTTTGCTCGAACTGCTGTTCGAGGCCTACTTCTTGGCGGCCGCCTTCTTCGCCGGGGCCTTGCGCGCCGGCGCCTTCTTCTTCGGTGCCGGACCCTTCGCCCGCTTCTCGGCGAGCAGCTCGGACGCCCGCTCCGGGGTCAGCCCCTCGATGCTGTCGCCCTTGCGCAGGGTCGCGTTGTACTCCCCGTCGGTCACGTACGGCCCGAACCGGCCGTCCTTGACCACCATCGGCTTCTTGGACACCGGGTCCTCGCCCAGCTCCTTCAGCGGCGGCTTCGCGGCCCCGCGTCGGCCGCGCTGCTTCGGCTCGGCGTAGATCTTCAGCGCCTCGTCCAGCGTGATCGAGAAGATCTGGTCCTCGCTGGACAGCGACCGCGAGTCGGTGCCCTTCTTCAGGTACGGCCCGTAGCGCCCGTTCTGCGCGGTGATCTCCTCACCCGACTCCGGGTCCTTGCCCACCACGCGCGGCAGCGACAGCAGCTTGAGCGCGTCCTCCAGCGTCACCGTCTCGATCGACATCGACTGGAACAGCGAACCGGTGCGCGGCTTCGGCTTCTTCGCCTTGCTCTTCTTGGCGCCCTCGGCTTCCTCGGGCTCCTCGAGCACCTCGGTGACGTACGGTCCGAACCGGCCCTCCTTGGCCACGATCCGGTGGTTCGTGACCGGGTCGACGCCCAGCTCACGGCCCTCCTGCGGTGTCGCGAACAGCCGCTCCGCGATCTCCACGGTCAGCTCGTCCGGCGGCAGGTCCTCGGGCAGGTTCGCGCGCTGCGGCTTGCCGTCCACCTCGCGCTCCAGGTACGGGCCGTAGCGGCCGACCCGCACGTGCACCGTGCGGCCGTCGTTGTCCTCGAACATCGGGATGGAGTTGATCTCGCGCGGGTCGATGTCCTCGACGCCGCCGCTGACCAGCTTCTTCAGCCCGCCCAGGCGGCCCACCGAGCCGTCCACGCCCTGCTCGCCGCCGAAGTAGAACCGCGACAGCCAGCGGGTGCGCTGCTCGTTCCCGGCCGCGATGCGGTCGAGCTCGTCCTCCATGGCCGCGGTGAAGTCGTAGTCGACCAGCCGCTCGAAGTGCCGTTCCAGCAGCCCCACCACGGCGAAGGCGACCCACGACGGGACCAGCGCGGAGCCCTTCTTCCAGACGTAGCCGCGGTCCTGGATGGTCTTGATGATCGACGCGTACGTCGACGGGCGGCCGATGCCCAGTTCCTCCAGCTTGCTGACCAGGCTGGGCTCGTTGTAGCGGGCCGGCGGCGTGGTCGCGTGGCCGTCCGGGGACAGCTCGGTCGCGGTCAGCGCCTGGTCCTTGACCAGCTGCGGCAGGCGGCTCTGCTTGTCGTCGGCCTCGGCGCCGGAGTCGGCGTCCACCGCCTCGACGTAGGCCTTGAGGAAGCCGGCGAAGGTGATGGTGCGGCCGGACGAGGCGAACACGCACTCCTCGCCGGTGCTCGCGGTGCCGGTGATGCGCACCGACATGGTGGTGCCCTTGGCGTCGGCCATCTGCGAGGCGATCGTGCGCTGCCAGATCAGCTCGTACAGCCGGAACTCGTCGGCCTGCAGCTCGCCCGCGACCTGGCCCGGCGTCCGGAACACCTCACCGGCGGGCCGGATCGCCTCGTGGGCCTCCTGCGCGTTCTTGACCTTGCGGGTGTACTGCCGCGGCGTCGGCGAGACGTAGTCCTTGCCGTACAGCTCGGTCGCCTGGCTGCGGGCCGCCGCGAGCGCCGACTCCGACAGCGTCGTGGAGTCGGTACGCATGTAGGTGATGTACCCGTTCTGGTACAGCCGCTGCGCGATCTGCATCGTCGTCTCGGCGTTGAAGCGCAGCTTGCGGCCGGCCTCCTGCTGCAGCGTGGAGGTCATGAACGGCGCGTACGGCCGCCGCGTGTACGGCTTCTCCTCGACGCTGGTGACCTTGAAGTCGCGCTGCTGCAGACCCTGGGCCAGCGCCCGCGCCGCCGCTTCCTCGAGCACACGGACGTCCTGGGAGTTCGCCTTGAGCTGCCCGGAGGCGTCGAAGTCCTTGCCGGTGGCCAGGCGCGCGCCGTCGACCGACACCAGCCGCGCCGGGAACTGGCGCGGGGTCGCGTCCTCGCCGGCGTCCATCGTGGCGGAGATGTCCCAGTACGAGGCCGAGGTGAACTTGATGCGCTCCCGCTCGCGCTCGACGACCAGCCGCGTCGCCACCGACTGCACCCGGCCCGCCGACAGCCGCGGCATGACCTTCTTCCACAGCACCGGCGATACCTCGTAGCCGTAGAGCCGGTCCAGGATGCGGCGGGTCTCCTGCGCGTCGACGAGGTCGCCGTCCAGCTCGCGGGTGTCCTCGGCGGCCGCGCGGACGGCCTGCTCGGTCACCTCGTGGAAGACCATCCGGCGCACCGGCACCTTCGGCTTGAGGGTCTCCAGCAGGTGCCAGGCGATGGCCTCGCCCTCGCGGTCGGGGTCGGTGGCGAGGAACAGCTCGTCGACGTCCTTGAGCAGGCTCTTCAGCTCGGTGACCTTGGACTTCTTGTCCGCGGAGACGACGTAGAGCGGCTCGAAGTCGTGGTCGACGTCCACGCCGAGCTTCGCCCACGGTTCGCCCTTGTACTTGGCCGGGACGTCGTCGGCCTTCGACGGCAGGTCCCGGATGTGCCCGACCGAGGACTCCACGACGTAGCCCGGACCGAGGTAGGACGCGATCTTGCGGGCCTTGGCGGGCGACTCGACGATCACCAACCGTCGACGACCGGCGCCGTTCGCCCCGGCGTCGTTCTTCTTCGTCTTCGTCGATCCAGCCACGCTGTCCGCTCTCCTGCTCCGTCCCGCCGCCAAAGCAGCGGCGCCTGTTCAACCAGCAAGTGTGCACGTTGCCTGCCGGTAATGTCCCCCGAGGTGACGTAACACGCCGTCGCGCTTCCCGGCCGGGATGGGCGTCGGCGTGCGTCATCTCCCCCTTTCCACACCTAGCACGTGATGCCGGACACACGCTGCGCGGGGCTTCTGAGTAGCCGTTCCGCTACGCTCCGCCTATGTTCCGCCGCCTGCTCACCGTTCTGGCCGTCCTGCTGACCGCTCCCGCACTGGCCGGGGTCAGCGCCGCGTCCGCCGCTCCCGCCGACGACTACAGCGGGATCGTCAAGCTCAGCAACTGCTCCGGGTCACTCGTCCGGCTGCCCCAGTCCGGTGAGTTCGACCGGGCGCTCGTCCTCACCAACGGCCACTGCCTGGAGTCGGGCATGCCGGAGGCGGGCGAGGTCCTGGTCAACCAGCCGGTCAACCGCAAGATGGTGCTGCTCGGCGCCGACGGCCGCGAGCTGGGCCGGATCCGCGCCACGAAGCTCGTCTACGCCACGATGACCGACACCGACGTCGCGCTGTACGCCCTCGACTCGTCCTACCGGGAGATCGCCCGCGAGCTCGGCGGCCACCCGTTGACGCTCGCGGCCTCGCCGGCCGACGTGGGCACGCCGGTCAGCGTCGTCTCCGGTTTCTTCACCCGCACGTGGAACTGCTCGATCGAGCGGGTGGTGTACTCGGTGCGCGAGGCGGAGTGGACCTGGAAGGACTCGATCCGGTACGCCCCCGGCTGCGACACCATCCACGGCACCTCCGGCTCGCCGATCGTCGACCAGGGCAGCCGGCAGATCGTCGGCGTCAACAACACGGGCAACGACGACGGCGGGGTCTGCACGTTCAACAACCCGTGCGAGGTCGACGAGAACGGCGTGGTGTTCGCGCGGCGCGGCCTCACCTACGGCCAGCAGACCTACCGGATCCCGGCCTGCTTCGCGAAGAACAACCAGCTCAACCTGACGCGGGACGGCTGCATGCTGCCCAAGCCGGCCGCGCTGCCCGTTCCGGTGCCCATCCCCGCCTGATCAGACCGCCTGCCGGGCCGGTGCGTGCCGCGGCCACACCGGCTCGGCGCCCGGCGGGGGCATGCCGATCAGCTCGGCCAGCGTCGCGAGCCTGCGGCGGCCGGTGACCCGGACCGCCGGCCCACCGCCCTTCGGCCCGATCAGCTGCGCCGGCAGGCCGACCTGCCGGAACGCCTCGGCGAGCGGTTCGTGCGTGTCCGGCGCCCGTTCGTCGACGGCCAGCAGGTACCCCTGCACGCCGGGCCGTCCGGCCGCGAGCGCCCACAGCCGCAAGGCCGCACCGGTCAGCCGGAACCGTCCCGGCAGCGACTTCCCGTCGTCGTCCAGCCACGCCCTGGCCAGCCCGATCAGGTCGGACCGGAACGCGGTGCGGATCATCGGCCTGCCGTCCTCGGTGCGGCCCACCGCGGGCGACACCCCGCGCCTGCCGAACTCGGCGGCCAGCACCCGCGCCCGCCACACCTCGTCCACCTCGACGGTGAGGCGGGCGGCCGTGCGCGCGAAGCCGGTGATCTGGCCCTGCCCGCACAGGACGCCGGTCAGGTCGGCGATGTCCGGGCCGCTCGCCTCCGCCGAGAAGAGCGACATCTGATCCACAGCGGACAGGGTAGAACACCCGTTCGATTTCCCGCGAGTCGTCGCGGAGAAAAAGTTCTTGAAGTTGACGCGGCGTCAACCTCTACCGTGGTTTTCACGGGCGAGAACGGAGACGAGATGGAGGAACCGCTGTCGATCGTCCAGGTGTCGAAGGCCTCCGGGGTGACCTCCCGGACCCTGCGGCACTACGACGACATCGGCCTGCTGCCACCGGCCTTCGCCGACACCAGTGGGAGGCGCTACTACCAGCGGGAACAGCTCATCCGGTTGCAGCAGATCCTGCTGCTGCGGGAGCTGGGCCTCGGCCTGGACACGATCGCGCGGATCCTCGACGGGTCCGTGTCCCGGGCGGAGGCGCTGCGGCTGCACCGGAGTTGGCTGCTGGCGGAGCGCGATCGGCTGGACCGGCTCGCCGACACCGTCGCCCGGACCATCGAAGAACTGGAAGGAGGGGAACACATGTCCGCCAAGGAACTGTTCGAGGGGTTTTCACCGCACTCGGAGAAGGCGAAGTGGCTGGCACAGGAAGCGGCCGAACGGTGGGGTGCGAACGCCCTGGCGTCGCACGAGCGGAGCAAGCGCTGGTCGGACGAGAAGTGGGCCGAGGTCAAGCGGCAGGGCGGCGAGGCCGCCGAGCGCCTGGCCGAACTGGCCCGCGAGGGCGTGCCGGTCGACGACGAGCGCGTGCTCGACGCGGTCGCGGCGCACCGCGCCTGGCTGGAGAACTTCTGGACGCCGGACGCCGAGTCCTACACCGGCCTGGGCCGCCTGTACCGCGACGACGAGCGTTTCCGCAGCCAGTACGAGGCCATCCAGCCCGGATTCGCCGAGTACCTGAGCGACGCCATGGCCGCCTACGCCCGCGCTCGCATGAGCTAGCGGGTCGAGGCGGAGCCAGTCCGGCTGCCACCCCGCCGAGCGCGCCCCGCGCCCTGGCCCGGACCACCAACGGAGTTGCGCACTGCTCGTCTAGCGGGGCGTCGCGGTCACCTGCACGGTGAGCTGACGGCACACCGGGGCGTGCGCGACCGCGGTGGCCAGCTCGGGCACGGCCTCGAAGCGGTTCAGCAGGTCGAGGCGGGCCACCTCGTCCAGCGGGCCGTGCGCCTGCCCGAGCGTGGCCTCGTCGATGGCGCCCGGCTCGGTCGAATCGAGCCGCTGCCGGGCGGCGGAGGCGCGGTCCCGCACGCCCTGGAAGTCGGTCACGGCCTGGGCACGCACCTGGTCACCTCCGGGCACCGGGGACGGCGGCAGCTCGTTGAGCCCGTCCAGTGCCCGGTCCAGGCCGTTGATCACCGATCCGAGCAGCTCGCTCGACGTGCGCACGGCGCGCTGCGGGCTGCTCGGGTCCACGCTCGGCATGGTCGCCAGCCCCTGGACCAGCGAGCCGACCGCGACGCAGTAGTCGTCGGCCCACCGCGCGGCGGCGTCCTGCAGCTGGACCTCCTCCCGCGACAGGCCGGGCCCACCGGGCTCAACGTTTCTCACGGGTTGCTGGCCGCATCCGGAAAGGCCCACGCAGAGCCCGGTCAGTACCACCAGGAACACGGACTTCCCGGGCCGCACCCACACACCTCCAGCTGCCGACGCGAAGCTCTTTCCCGACCGTACCGAGACGATTGCGGATCGCAACCGCCGGGCATGGAAAAGGCCGGGCCCGTCACGCTGCGTGCGCGACAGGCCCGGCCTTCCGCGGGAAATCAGGCGGTCTTCGCCGGGGTGGCGTCCTCGCTCGGCGTCTCGGTCATGACGCTCGCGCGGCGCTTCGACACCACGATGGCGGCGACGATGATCGCCACCGCGACCAGCGAGATCGCGATCCGCACGCCGGCGGAGGCGTCCGGCCCGATCGAGAACTGCACGACGGCGGGCGCGATCAGCACCGAGACCAGGTTCATCACCTTGATCAGCGGGTTGATCGCCGGGCCCGCGGTGTCCTTGAACGGGTCGCCGACGGTGTCGCCGATGACCGTCGCGGCGTGCGCCTCGGAGCCCTTGCCACCGTGGTGGCCGTCCTCGACCAGCTTCTTCGCGTTGTCCCAGGCGCCACCGGAGTTGGCCAGGAAGATCGCCATCAGGGTGCCGGTCGCGATCGCACCGGCCAGGTAGCCGGCCAGTGCGCCGGTGCCGAGGCCGAAGCCGACGGCGATCGGGGCGAACACCGCGAGCAGACCCGGGGTGGCCAGCTCACGCAGCGAGTCGCGGGTGACGATGTCGACGACCTTGCCGTACTCGGGCCGCGTGGTGCCCTCCATGATCCCCGGGATGTCGCGGAACTGGCGGCGCACCTCGTACACCACCGCGCCCGCGGCGCGGGACACGGCGTTGACCGCGAGACCGGAGAACAGGAAGACCACCGCGGCGCCGATGATCACGCCGACCAGCGTGTTCGGGCTGACGATCGTGTCCACGAACGACTTCACGCCGGCAGCGGACTCGCCGATGTCGGCCAGCGCCTTGGAGATCGAGTCCTGGTAGGACCCGAACAGCGCGGTCGCGGCCAGCACGGCGGTCGCGATCGCGATGCCCTTGGTGATCGCCTTGGTGGTGTTGCCGACCGCGTCCAGCTCGGTCAGGATCTGCGCGGCGTCCTCGTCGACCTCGCCGGACATCTCCGCGATGCCCTGCGCGTTGTCCGAGACCGGGCCGAAGGTGTCCATCGCGACGATGACACCGACCGTGGTCAGCAGGCCGGTGCCGGCCAGCGCGACCGCGAACAACGCGATCGTGCCGCCCAGCAGGTAGGCGCCGAACACCGCCGCGCCGATCACCAGCGCGGTGTAGACGGCCGACTCGAAACCGACCGAGATGCCGGACAGGATCACCGTCGCCGCACCGGTGCGCGAGGTCTCCCCGACGTTCTTCACCGGGCCGTGCTCGGTGCCGGTGTAGTAGCCGGTGAGCTTGAGGATGACGCCGGCCAGCACGATGCCGATGACCACCGCGACGAACGCGATCAGCGCCGGGTTGCCGTCGATGCCGGCCTGCTCCGGGCCGAACTCGGCGAACGAGCCGGGCAGGTAGACGAACGCGGCGACCGCGCACAGCACGGCCGAGATGCCGGCCGAGATGTAGAACGAGCGGTTGATCGTGACCAGGCCGTTCTCACCGGAGCGGGCCCGCGTGATGTAGACGCCGATGACCGCGGTGATGACACCGATGGCGGGCACGATCAGCGGGAACAGCAGACCGTCCACACCGAAGGCGGTGCTGCCCAGGATCAGCGCGGCGACCAGGGTCACCGCGTAGGACTCGAACAGGTCGGCGGCCATGCCGGCGCAGTCACCCACGTTGTCACCGACGTTGTCGGCGATGGTGGCCGCGTTGCGCGGGTCGTCCTCCGGGATGTTCTGCTCGACCTTGCCGACCAGGTCCGCGCCCACGTCGGCGGCCTTGGTGAAGATGCCGCCACCGACACGCATGAACATCGCGATCAGCGCGGCGCCGAAGCCGAAGCCCTCGAGCACCTTCGGCGCCTGGCCGGTGTAGACGAGCACGACGACCGCGGCGCCGAACAGGCCGAGGCCGACGGTGAACATGCCGACCGCGCCGCCGGTGCGGAACGCGACGCGCATCGCCTTCTCCCGGCCGCCCGGCTCACGGGAGGCAGCGGCGACCCGCAGGTTGGCCCGCGTCGCCAGCCACATGCCGGTGTAGCCGATGAGGAACGAGAACACCGCGCCGACGAGGAAGAACAACGAGCGGCCGATGCGCTCGTTCCAGTCCTCCGCCGGGAGCGCGAGCAGCAGCAGGAACACCACGACCCCGAAGATCGAGAGGGTGTTGCGTTGCCGCTTCAGATACGCGGCCGCCCCTTCCTGCACGGCCTTGGCGATGTCCTGCATCTTCGTGGTGCCCTGGCCGGCGGCCAGCACCTCCTTGAGCAGGAGCCAGCCGATGACCAGAGCGGCCAGGGCGATGACGGCGACCACGGCCGCGATGCCGTAGTCACCTCCGGAAAACTCGAGGCCCTCCGCGAGGGTCTGCCGGGACATCCGTCCTCCTGGAAACGTTCCTGTCGCCAGTGACAGCCCGCCTAGGGGAAGCCGTGCCGACGCTGGCATGGGATCTACACCACAAGTGGTGCCGGTTGCGGGGAGTGTATTGGTAATGGATCCGGCGCGGTCAGGGCGTCCCGTAACGATCACGCTGGGTACATGTGAGCCTTCTCACGGTTCATGATCTTTTCACACGCGACCGGTCCTGTCGTACACCTGTGCGAAGCTGGCTACCGTGGATGTCATGGCGGAAACCGAGCGCGCGCGGCGGTTGCTGCACCGGGTCACCGCCGGGATCCGGGAGAACCCGGTGACCCACGTGGCCGATCTGCCGGCCCGGGAGGCGCGGCACACCGACTGGCCGTCGTGGGCGGATCCGCGCGTGGTGGATGCGCTGCGGTCGGGCGGGGTGGAGCGGCCGTGGGCGCACCAGACGGAGGCGGCGTCGCTGGCCTTCGCGGGGCGGCACGTCGTGGTGTCCACGGGCACGGCGTCGGGCAAGTCGCTGTGCTACCAGCTGCCAGTGCTGTCGACGCTGGCGGCCGACGACAAGGCGTGCGCGCTGTACCTGTCGCCGACGAAGGCGCTGGGCGCCGACCAGCTGCGGTCGGTGTCCGCTTTGGACATCCCGGGGGTGCGGGCGGCGTCCTACGACGGGGACACGCCGATGGCCGAGCGCGACTGGGTGCGGGCGCACGCGCGGTGGGTGTTCACGAATCCGGACATGCTGCACCGCGGAATCCTGGCCGCGCACTCGCGGTGGGCACGGCTGTTCCGGAAGCTGTCCTACGTCGTGATCGACGAGTGCCACAGCTACCGGGGCGTGTTCGGGTCGCACGTCGCGTTGTTGCTGCGGCGGCTGCAGCGGGTGGCGCGGCACTACGGGTCGTCGCCGGTGTTCATCCTCGCGTCGGCGACGACGGCGGAGCCGGGCGAGTTCGCATGCCGTCTGGTGGGCGCGGACTGCGTGCCGGTGGTCGAGGACGCGTCGCCGCGCGGGGCGCGGACAGTGGCGCTGTGGGAGCCGCCGCTGATGGAGGACCACCGGGGTGAGAACGGGGCGCCGGTGCGCCGGTCGGCCGGGGCGGAGGCGAGCCGGATCCTGGCGGAGCTGGTCATCGAGGGCGCGCGGACGCTGGCGTTCGTGCGGTCGCGGCGGGGTGCGGAGCTGACGGCGCTGGGCGCCCGGCGGTTGTTGTCCGAAGTGGACGGTGAGTTGCCTCGTCAGGTGGCGGCGTACCGGGCCGGGTTCCTGCCGGAGGAGCGGCGGGCGCTGGAGCGGGCGTTGTTGTCGGGCGAGCTCAAGGGCGTGGCGACGACGAACGCGCTCGAGCTGGGTGTGGACATCGCGGGGCTGGACGCGGTGGTGCTGGCGGGGTATCCGGGCACGCTGGCGTCGTTCTGGCAGCAGGCGGGCCGGGCCGGCCGGTCGGGTGACGACGCGCTGGTGGTGTTCGTGGCCCGGGACGATCCGCTGGACACGTACCTGGTGCACCACCCGGAGGCGGTGCTGGAGCGGCCGGTGGAGACGGCGGTGCTGGACCCGTCGAACCCGTACGTGCTGGCGCCGCAGCTGGCGTGCGCGGCGGCGGAGTTGCCGTTGACCACTGGCGAGCTGGAGACGTTCGGCGGCGCGGCGGCGCGGGAGGTGCTGGACCGCCTGGTGGCGGACAGGTTGCTGCGGCGCCGGCCCAGCGGCTGGTACTGGACGTCGCGGGACCGCCCCCACTACGAGGTGGACATTCGCGGTTCGGGCGGCGAGCAGATCGCGGTGGTCGAGGCGGACACGTCGAGGCTGCTGGGAACGGTCGACCCGGGCTCGGCCTGCACGACGGTGCACCCGGGGGCCGTGTACCTGCACCAGGGTTCGTCGTACGTGGTGGACGAGCTGGACCTGGAGGCGGGCATCGCGCTGGTGCACGCGGAGGACCCGGAGTGGACGACGTCCGCCCGGGAGGTCGCGGACATCGCCGTGCTGAACACCCAGGAGCGCCTGGACTACGGCGGCGTGACGGTGTGCCTGGGCGAGGTCGCGGTGACTTCCCAGGTGGTGGGCTACCTACGACGCCGCCCGTCGGGGGAGGTGCTGGACCAGGTGGCGCTGGACCTACCGGCACAAACGCTGGAGACGCGGGCCGTCTGGTACACGATCAGCCCAGAGCTACTGGAAGCCAGCCGACCAGCGGAGCCGAGCGGAGCGCCGAAAACCGGCGGAGCGGGGGAAGCCGCCAGCACCCGAGAAGCCAACGGGACGCGGGAAGGCACCAACTCCCAAGAAGCCGCCTCCGAAATCGCCGAGGCGCGGGAGGTCACCAGCGCCAGCGCGGCGCGGGAAGTTTCCGACGCCCGCGCACTCGCCGAAGCGCGGGAGGTCGCCGTGCCACCCATGGCCCCCGGGGCAAAGGAAGTCGCCAACCCCCGCGCAGTCGCCGGAGCACGACAAGCCGCCGTGCCGCCGGAGGCCGCCGGGGCCAGAGAAGTCGCCAGCGCCCGCGCAGTCACCGGAGTGCAGGAGATCACCGCATCGTCGGGGGTCGGCGGGCCGCCGGAGGCCGCCGGGGCTCCGGAAGCGACCGGGGCGCGGGAGGTCGGCGGGGCGCCGGGGGGCGCCGGTCTGGATCCGGCGCGCATCCCCGGCGCCCTGCACGCCGCCGAGCACGCGGCGATCGGCCTGCTACCGCTGTTCGCTACGTGCGACCGGTGGGACATCGGCGGCGTCTCAACCGCGTTGCACGCTGACACCGGGGAGGCGACGGTGTTCGTGCACGACGGCCATCCCGGAGGCGCGGGATTCGCCGATCGCGGTTTCGCTGCTGTTGTCCCCTGGCTGGCCGCTACGCGGGAGGCCATCATCTCCTGCGAGTGCCCGGCGGGATGCCCGTCCTGTGTGCAGTCACCGAAGTGCGGGAACGGTAACGACCCACTGGACAAGGCGGGGGCGGTGGCCGTGCTGGAAACCGTGCTCGGGGCGGTGAGTCGTCACAGTGCCCGGCACGACCACGGGGTGGCTCAGGCTGCGGCGAACTGACCGGCGCCGACGAGGGCGGTCCGGTCGGAACCCCGCTGGTCGAGAGCGCGGGCGAGCACGGAGTGCACGGCCTTGGCGGACGGCAGCCGCCAGCCCCACACGTCCGGCTTGACCCGCCAGTGCACGACACCGTGCTGGAACGGCGTGGGCGGGAGCGGAATCCAGCTGCCCTGGCCGTGCCAGCGGACCTCGCCGTCGGTGGCGAGCTCCTCCGGAATGCGGTCGGCGACCGTGGTCAGGAACAGCCAGCGACCGTCGGGCGTCGCGACGATCGGCGCGGGGTGGCCGGTGGCACGGAGCAGCCGGGCGGCGCGCTTGCCCAGTTCATCCGGGACCTCGACGGCGTCCAGCACGGTGCCGGTCGCGACGAGCAGGCTGTACGGCTGACCGGTCCACCAGCCGGCCACCTCGTTGGGGTGGGCGCCGAGCCGGTCGGCCCAGTCCTCGTGGACGGGCACCGGGCCGGTCCAGGAGCCCTCGGCGTCCGCCTGCGCCGGAAAGGTGCCGGGCAGCACCGGCCACCCGTGCCAGGCGAGACCGATGGCCTCCGCACGTAGCTCGATGCGGAAGGCGCCCCGCCAGCTGTCCGACCAATCCGTGTCCAACATTTCCGTCCACAACTCCTTGCTCGTTCCACCGCTCCGGGTGGCTGTCTGATGTCCAATAAACGGCAAGTTGCAAAGTGCCGGAACCCGCCGCGCGACAACCGGCCGCTCCGAGGCGACGAGCGTCGAGCACCTGCTCGGCCCGGCCGAACGCCGCTCGGCCGGTGCGGCCGGACGACGAGCGGCCGGCCGCACTGATCGTCAATCGTGATCTCCAGCACACGTTTCTCCTGCGTACCAACGGTTTCCGGCCCGGGGTCACCGCTCGCCCCGACCACGCCCCGTGACCGCTCGGCGCGCGAGGGCGACCGCCCAACCTCCGACGGTGCACCTACCGTTCGGCGCGGAACCGACCGTTCGTCGCAGCGACGCCCACCAGGCCCCCTGCGACGTCCGGCACGAACCGGCCCTTCCGGACCGGGCATGAAGTCACCACGCGGCCCCGCTGGGCCAGCCGGCGGAGGTGATCACGGGTCCGCCCGTCAATGCCGGCCCATGAGCCGCCGTCCCGGCTTCAGCGCCGCCTGCCCGCCAGGGGCCGAGCACCGGCCCGGCCAGCCGTGTTCCGCAGGAGCCCGACCTCAGGGACCGGCACGGGCCCGCCCCACGGCCGAGCCGAGCCCGGTGTCGACAGCCACCTCGACGAGGGCGTCCCACCCCTCGAAGCGGCAACTCACCACCCGAGCCCCCATCCGCTCGGCGACCCAGCGGGCCCGCCCACAGGCGAGGTCGGTCCCGTGCCCGACCTGCCCGGCGGCCGCGAGGGCAGCGAGGTCCGCCGCCCCACCAGCCCGATGCCGGGCAATCGCAGCCGAACCGAGCCCCCACAGCAACCCCGCGACGACCACCAGCGCGGCGATGGCGCAGGCGGCCCAGACGGTCGCCGCGCCCCGGTCGTTCCGTAGCCGGGGTGCGTGGGCCGCGTGTGCCTGCCCAGGCGGCACCCGTACCTCCCTCGGGCAGGGCCATCCGGAAGGCCGGTCCGGGGCAGCACCTCCGCCCCGACTGGTCGTTCTCGTTCGAGGGGTGACCATGCTCGCCGGGTGGATCAGGTCAGGGAGGCGCATCGGCGGCTCCCGGTTCGAGGACGGCGAACGCATTGGCTGTCAGGTGGAGGCCGGGGAAGGGCCCGCCCGCCGGTGCGGCCCGGACTTCCACCGTGATGCTGTCGCCCTCCGTCTTCACCGAGAGCGATGCGCCGGGTGGGGCGATCTGCTCGACCGCCTGCGCGGCCAGCTGCGGTTCGCCCCGGGCGAGGAGGCGTGCGGCCTCCCGGGCGGCGTCGGTGCAGCGGAGCTGGTTTGCGAGGGCCGTGAAGCCTGCGAGCACCAGTCCGACCACCACGGCCAGAGCGCACAGTGCGATCGCTGCCTCGACGGTCACCGCGCCTCGGTCCCCCGGACCGGCTCGGGAACGGGCGGTCATCAGAACTCCGCCGTCAGCGCTTGCTCGACCAATCCCGTCAACGCCGCGACCACCGAGTCGCCGGTGACCACGGAATACAGCAGAGCACCGAAAGCCGCGGCCGCGATCGTGCCGATCGCGTACTCAGCGGTGCTCATACCGCCGTCATCGGTCACGATCGGGCGGAACCAGCGGCGCCACCACCGAGGGCGAGCCGGGGCGGCGTGGCGGCCGGTGGGCTTGGAGCGGAACAACACGAGAATTCTCCTTTGTCTGTCGTGGACGGTCAGAACACGTTGAGGCGTCCGGCCAGGCCGAGAACCACGGGGACGACCCCGAGGCACACGAAGGCCGGGAGAAAGCAGAGCCCCAGCGGGCCGGCGATCAGCACGCCCGCACGCTGCGCCCGCGCCTCGGCCCGGTCGCCGAGGGAGGCACGGATTCCCCGGGCGAGGCCGGTGGCTGCGTCGGCGAGGGTGGTTCCGCTGCGCGCGGTCCGTTTGGCCGCGCGAGCGAACTCAGCGGTGCCCGGGCAGTCGAGTGCGGGCGCCCACGCCTCGGTCGCGTCGGCGCCGAGTTCGAGCAGACCGGCTGTGGCACGGAGGGCATCTGCTTCCGGACCTGTCACGTCGTCGGTCACGGCGCGCAGCGCGGCAGGCACGGGTTGCCCGGACCGCAGGCACGCGGCGAGCAGGTCCCACGTCGCGGCGAGGTCGAGAGGATCACTCCTCGGCCGGCGCGTGCGGATCCGGGCAGGCGCGCGCGGCGACGGGAAGAGGTGGGCCAGCCGCAGACCGGGGACTGGCCTCCCCGGCAGGGTCAGCAAGGCCGCGCCGAGCAATGCGACCACGACGGCGGCCGTGCTCATCGCCGTGCTCCTCGGCTCGTGAACGGAGGCGGCAGTGCTGCGCCCACAGTGGTAGATGCGCTCATCGCGGTGCTCCTCGTTTTGTGAGGTGGGCGCTCCAGGCGCTGCCCGCGACGATCAGCGCGGCGCCGAGCAGGAGGAGTGCGTTGCCGCTGCTGGTGGCGAACAGGACGTGGACCGGGTGAGCGCCCATTCCCTCGCCGAGCAGCAGGCCGAAACCGGGTAGGGTGGCGAGGACCATCGCGCTCGCGCGGGGGCCGGACATCGCCGCCTCTGCCTGGCTGGTGAACCTCAGCTCCGCGGTGATGTCCTGGCGGGCCGCATCGAGCAGGTCGGCCAGTGGGAGTCCGTGCCGTTGGCTCAGCGACCACGCCCGCACCAGTCGCGCCCGGGCCGCGGACAACGGCTCGACCGTCGGGATCGTGGCCAGCGTTTCCGCGAGGTTCCCGCCGAAGCGCGCGGCACCGGCCACCGCTTCGAGGATCTCCGCGACCGGACGGGGTGCGTCGGACGCGGCGGACTCGGCGGCCAGTGCGGGCGGGGCGCCGGCCCGGAGGTCCACCACCATCGCGTGCAGCGCCTCGGCCATCGCGCGCCGCATCGCCAGGCCGGACTTCGATCGCCGGCGCGCGTGCCAGTGGCGCCAGCCGGCCCAGCCGAGCAGAGCACCCGTCGCCCACACCATCGGCGGCATGACGAACAGCAGTGGCATCAGCCCGAGCGCGAAAGCTTTCCGCGGCTTCGGCAATCCGCGGCGTCTCACCGACGGTGCGAGCGCGCGCAGCCGGGCGACCGCGCCCCGCACCGGGGGCCAGCACAAGGCGGCCGCCGCCGCGCAGGCCAGAGAGTGCGTCAGCACGGCCCACCTCCGTGCGGCAGCAACGCGGAGAACAGCACCCGCCGCTTGGTCCACCCGCCGTCCTGCCACACCGGAAGCACGCGGACATCTCCGTTGTCGCTCCGGCTCAGCACACCGACCTCGCCCAGCTCCCGTTGTCCCGACGAGGACCGGCGCATGTGCAGCACGACCTGGACCGCGGCGGCGAGCTGGCTGTGCAGAGCCGAGCGGGACAGGCCACCGAGGGCGGCAAGCGCTTCCAGGCGGGCGGGCACCTCCGCCGTCGAGTTGGCGTGCAGCGTTCCGGCACTCCCGTCGTGACCGGTGTTCAACGCGCTGAGCAGTTCGCAGACCTCCTGGCCGCGCACCTCGCCGACCACGAGCCGGTCGGGCCGCATCCGCAGCGCCTGGCGCACCAGGTCCCGCAGGCTGACCTCGCCGGCGCCCTCGACGTTCGGCGGCCGCGCGGTCAACCGCACGAACTGCGGGTGCGCGGGCTGGAGTTCGGCCGCGTCCTCGACGCACACGATCCGTTCGGCCGGGGACACCGCCCCGAGCATCGCCGCGAGCAGGGTGCTCTTGCCCGCGCCGGTGCCACCGGTGACGAGGAAGGCGAGCCGGGCGGCGACCACCGACTCGACCAGTTCCGCACCCTCGGCCCCGAACGTGCCCAGCTCGCGCAACGCGGCCAGGTCGTGCACAGCGGGACGAAGGATCCGCAGCGACACACACGTCCCGTCCGCCGCGATCGGTGGCAGCACGGCGTGCAGCCGCACCCGGCCGTGCGGTCCGAGGCCCGGGAGCCAGCCGTCGACGTAGGGCTGGGCGTCGTCGAGCCTTCGCCCGGCGGCCAGCGCCAGCCGCTGCGCGAGACGGCGCACTTGCTCCTCGCCGGAGAAGTGGACGTCGACGCGGCGCAAGCCGTCCGAGCCGTCCACCCACACCTCGTGCGGGCCGGTGACCAGCACATCGGTGACGCCGGGCAGGGCGAGCAGCGGTTCCAGTGGACCGGCACCGGCCAGCTCCTGCCGGATCAGCCGCAGGGCGTCGAGCAATTCCGTGTGCCCGACCGGACGTCCGGCCTCGGCGCGGACCGCCTCCGCCACCGTCACCGGGTCCGTGCCGGCACCGGCGCCGGCCAGCCGGTGCCGCACCCGTTCGACCAGCTCGGTGTTCATGCCGCCAGCACCTGCTTCGTCTGGGCCTGCGCCAGGATCAGCCGCGCGGTCTCCAGCAGCGCACCACGTGGTCGCGGAGCGAAGTTGCCCCGCTCGATCTCCCGGTCCAGCTGGCGCTCGGCCGCCATGGACGTCAGCAGGGGTAGCCCGACAGCCCCGGCCGCGACGCTCGGCTCGAGGTCGCCCGGCGCCGGTCCGCGCACGACCAGCCGCACACGGTCGGCCGGATCACCCAGCTGCTTCACCACCCGCCGGGCCGCCAGGCAGGCGCGCATCTCCGCCGGGATCACCACGACCACCAGGTCGGCTCGTGCGATGACCGCCAAGCCCGGCCCGTCCAGGTGGCGCGGCAGATCGCACACCACCGTCCGCCCGGCCCGGCGCCCGGCCTCGACCACCGCCGCCACGCCTTGCCCGGTCGGCCCGTCACCGTTGCGGTGGCAGGACAGGAACGGCAACCGCACACCGCGGTACCGGAACTCGGGCAGTGACTTCAGGAGCGCGGGCATCGACAGCCGCCCGGCTCCGGGCCGCAGCTCGGGCCAGCGGAGCCCCTCGGTGTTCTCGGCGCCGAGCAACGCGTCGATGCCGCCGGCCAGCGGATCGCAGTCCACCAGCAGTCCACCGGGATCGGTGCGGCACGCGGCCAGCGCGGTGGCCGCCGCCAGGACGGACGCCCCGGCACCACCGCGACCGCCGAGCACGCCGATGATCCGCCCGCCCGGCAGCCCCGGCCCGTCGACGACGTCGGCGAGCGCCGCGGCCAGCGTCGTCTCGTCCTCCGGCAGCGACACGACATCCTCGACACCGGCGCGGAAAGCGCGTTGCCAGGTGCGGGAATCCGGGGCGCCCTTGGTGACGAGCAGGACGCCCGGACGCCGAGGCAGCTCGACGTCACCGTCGACGGCGTGCTCGTCGACCAGCACCAGCGGCGCGTCCGGCCAGCGCGGCCGGGCGGCGAGCAGGTCGGGTGCGCGCTCGGTGTCGCAGCCCACGGCCGCGGCGACGCGCAGGATTTCGTCGAGCATGACCTCGTCGTGGGCGACGACGAGCGGTCGAGCGTGGTCCATGACGGCCCCCAGGAGTGATCGGTGATTGACCTGACTCCACGGTCGTGCTCGCGCCATGCAGCGACAAGAAGCTCCGGCGCCGCCTGTGGACAACTGGGGTCATGTGGACAACTCGCGCCCGGAACGGCTCGGGCGAGCGGGATCGTCGGTGCGCTGTGGCAGAATCCGCGCCCGCGCGCGAAGAAAAGGGGCGACCCCCGCCAGGGGGGAGGGGCGGGGGTCGCCGAGGGTTCAGCCC
>NZ_PQHW01000037.1 GCF_003385215.1 Amycolatopsis thermalba
CCACCGCCCGGTCCAGCCGCCGCATCGGGCCCAGCACCCACCGCGTCGCACCCAGCGCGAGCCCCGCCCCCGCCCGCGTCACCAGCGCCGCCCCGGCCAGCACCGCGAACCAGCTGCGCCGCACGTCGTCGGCGGCCCTCGTCACCGACGCCCGAAGCACCACCGCCCCCGAGACCTTCGTGCCGGTGCCCGCCGGGCGGGCCAGCAGCACCGGCGTCCGCGACCACGGCCGCACGGTCGCCGCCGGCTGGCTCGGCTGGTTCCGCAGCGCCGCGTCGATCAGCTCCGCCACCGCCGGATCCGCCGCGGCCAGGCCACCGGTCTCCGCCACCGGGGCGCGCCGGGCGGTGACCACGACGATCCCCTCGCCGTACAGCTCGGTGTACCGGGTCACCTCGGCCAGCAGCGCCGACGCGTCCCCCGCGGCCACCGCCTGGTCGGCCAGCGCCGCGAACCGGTCCACGTCGGCGGTCCGGGCGAGCAGCAGCTGCTGCGTGCGCTCGGTCGCCGTCACGCTCAGCAGCGGCAGCGCGAACCCGGCGGTCGCGAGCACGACGAAGGCCAGCAGCACGGCCAGGACGCGGGTGCGCACCTACGCGCCCAGCCGGTAGCCGAACCCGCGGATCGTCGTCAGCAGCTCCGGCCGCCGCAGCTTCGCGCGCAGCTGCGTCAGGTGCACGTCCAGCGACCGCGACACGGCCACGTACGCGTCGCCCCACACCTCGTCCATCAGCTGCTGCCGGCTCACCGCGGTGCCCGCCCGCCGGGCCAGGGCCGCCAGCACGGCGAACTCCTTCGCGGTCAGCTCGACCTCCGCGCCGCCGACCACCACCCGCCGCGCGCCCAGGTCCACCTCGATGTCGCCGACCACGACCACCTGCGGTTCCGGCCGCGCGGCCGCGGCGCGCCGGGTCACCGCCTCGATGCGGGCCAGCAGCTCGCTCAGCCGCACCGGCTTGACCAGGTAGTCGTCGGCCCCGAGCCGCAGGCCCCGGACCACCGATCGTTCGTCGCCCCGGGCGGTGAGCACGATGACCGGCAGCGCGCTCACCGCCCGCAGCTTGCGCAGCACCTCCAGGCCGTCCAGGTCGGGCAGGCCGAGGTCGAGCAGCGCCAGGTCGGCGTCCCGGTGGGCGAGCAGCGCGTCCTCGCCGCGCCGCACCCGGGTGGGCTGGTGGCCGTGCGCGCCGAGGGAGTCGACGAGGGCGCCGGCCACCCCGTCGTCGTCCTCCACCAGCAACACGCGCACGGACCACACCTTAGGAGGCGTCCATCGCCGACTCCTTGCTGGTGTCGCGCATCCGGACGTAGATGACCAGCGAGATGAACACGACCGCGGTGACGTACCAGAAGAACAGCGACTCGTGCCCGGCCTGCTTGAACCACAGCGCGACGTACTCGGCGGTGCCGCCGAACACCGCGACCGCGACCGAGTAGGGCAGCCCGACGCCCAGCGCGCGGATGTTGGTCGGGAACAGCTCCGCCTTCACCACCGCGCTGATCGAGGTGTACAGGGCGCTGATCGCCAGCGGCACCACCATCAGCACGAACGCGAACACCGGGTTGCGCGTGTGCGCCAGCAGCGTCAGCGACGGCACGGTGACCAGCGTGCCCAGCACGCCGAACCCGATCAGCAGCGGCCGGCGGCCCACCCGGTCCGACAGCGCGCCGTAGAGCGGCTGCAGCACCACGAACACCACGAGCGCGAAGAAGTTGATCCACGCCGCGTCCGGCTTGCTGATGCCGCTGGTGTTGACCATGAACTTCTGCAGGTAGGTCGTGTAGGTGTAGAAGAACAGCGTGCCGCCCATGGTCAGGCCGACCACGAGGGCGACCTCCTTCGGGTGCTTGGCCAGCGCCTTGAGCGTGCCGTGCGCGGCGCTGCCCCGCTTCGCCTTGGACGCCTCGAAGTCGGCCGACTCGTCCATGCCGCGCCGCAGCCAGAACACGATCACCGCGCCGACCGCGCCGACGCCGAACGCGATCCGCCAGCCCCAGCTGTGCAGCTGCTCGGTGGTGAGCACCTGCTGCAGCACGATCTGCACCGCCAGCGCGACCAGCTGGCCGGCGATCAGCGTGACGTACTGGTAGCTGGAGTAGTAGCCGCGCTTGCCGCGGGTGGCGACCTCCGACATGTAGGTCGCCGAGGTCGAGTACTCGCCGCCGACCGAGATGCCCTGCAGCAGCCGCGCCAGCACCAGCAGCAGCGGCGCGGCGATCCCGATCGAGCCGTAGCCCGGGGTCAGCGCGATGAGCAGCGAGCCCGCGGCCATCAGGCTGACCGACAGGGTCAGCGCCGAGCGCCGCCCGAACCGGTCGGCGTAGCGCCCGAGCAGCCAGCCGCCGAGCGGCCGCATCAGGAACCCGACGGCGAACACGCCCGCGGTGTTGAGCAGCTGCGCGGTCGAATCGCCCTTCGGGAAGAACGTCGCGGCGAAGTAGACGCTGAACGCGGTGTAGGCGTACCAGTCGTACCACTCGATCAGGTTGCCGACCGAGCCGCGGAGGATGTTGCTCACCACACGGCGGCCGGCGCGCCGGTCCTCGCCGGCGTCGATGGTTGACGTCATCGAAAACTCCCTTGTCTCATGACCGCCGACCACGTTCGGTGGCCGGGGCCGCCGCGGACAAGGGAGTGCGCCGAGAGCTAACAGTTCCTTAGGACGAAGGTCCTCGTGACCGGGCTCACCGGGTTACTTCCGCGTAGGCGGCCGGGCGGTGCTGCCCCGCTCTCCGGCCGCCGGATAACCTCACCGGGCAACTGCGGGAATCGAACGAGGAGTGTCACGTGGGACGGTCCGTACTGGTCACCGGCGGCAACCGCGGCATCGGCCTGGCCATCGCCCGGGGCCTCGCCGAGGCCGGGCACCAGGTGGCGGTGACGCACCGCGGGTCCGGCGCGCCGGAAGGGCTGTTCGGCGTGCAGGCCGACGTCACCGACAGCGAGCAGGTCGACGCGGCGTTCAAGCAGGTCGAGGAGCACCAGGGCCCGGTCGAGGTGGTCGTCTCCAACGCCGGCATCACCGACGACACGCTGCTCATGCGGATGAGCGAGGACCAGTTCACCCGGGTCGTCGACGCGAACCTCACCGGCGCCTACCGGGTCGCCAAGCGCGCCTCGCGCGGCATGCTGCGCGGCAAGTGGGGCCGGTTCATCTTCATCTCGTCGGTGGTGGGGCTCTCCGGCGGCGCCGGGCAGGTCAACTACGCGGCGAGCAAGGCGGGCCTGGTCGGCATGGCGCGGTCGCTGGCCCGCGAGCTGGGCTCGCGCAACATCACCGCGAACGTGGTGGCGCCCGGGTTCATCGTCACCGACATGACCGACGCGCTCACCGAGGACCAGCGCACCGCGGCGCTGAACCAGATCCCGGCGGGGCGTTACGGCGAGACCGCGGACATCGCCGCCGCGGTGCGCTTCCTGGCCTCCGACGAGGCGGGCTACATCAACGGTGCCGTGCTGCCGGTCGACGGCGGCCTCGGCATGGGGCACTGACTTCTTCCTCCCGAACTTCACACCGAAAGGACAGGCGTGGCCGGACTTCTCGAAGGTAAGCGACTGCTGATCACCGGCGTGATCACCGACGGCTCGATCGCGTTCCACGCGGCGAAGGCCGCGCAGGAGCAGGGCGCGCAGGTCGTGCTCACCGGCTTCGGCCGGCTCTCGCTGGTGGAGCGCATCGCCAAGCGCCTGCCGCGGGAGGCGCCGGTGATCGAGCTCGACGTGCAGAACACCGAGCACCTGGACACCCTGGCCGACCGCGTGCGCGAGCACGTCGACGGGCTGGACGGGGTGCTGCACTCGATCGGCTTCGCGCCGCAGTCCTGCCTGGGCGCGCCGTTCCTGGACGCCCCCAAGGAGGACGTGTCGGTCGCCGTCGAGGTCTCGGCGTACTCGTTCATGTCGCTGACCAAGGCGCTGCTGCCGCTGCTGTCCCGGGGTTCCTCGGTGGTGGGCATGGACTTCGACGCCCGCGTGGCGTGGCCGGCCTACAACTGGATGGGCGTGGCGAAGGCGGCGCTGGAGTCGGTCAACCGCTACCTGGCGCGCGACCTGGGGCCGCAGGGCATCCGGGTGAACCTGGTGGCGGCCGGCCCGGTCAAGACCATGGCCGCCAAGTCCATCCCGGGCTTCGGTGAGCTGGAGGGCGGCTGGGGCGACCGCGCCCCGCTGGGCTGGGACGCCGAGGACCCGACGCCGGTCGCGAAGACCATCTGCGCCGTGCTGTCGGACTGGCTGCCGGCCACCACCGGCTCGATGATCATGGTCGACGGCGGGGTGCACGCCCTCGGACAGTAGGGCCGATCCAGCGTGAAGGCGGCCACAGCGGCAGAATCGTCTACCGTGAGTTACGACGCGCTGCTGTGGCTGTCCTTCGGCGGTCCGGAGGGACCGGACGACGTCATGCCGTTCCTGGAGAACGTGACCCGGGGGCGGGGGGTGCCGCGCGAGCGCCTCCTCGAGGTCGCCGAGCACTACCAGCACTTCGGTGGCGTGTCGCCGATCAACCGGCTCAACCGCGAGGCGATCGCCGCGGTGGAGAAGGAGCTGGCCGCGCAGGGCGTCGACCTGCCGGTGTACTTCGGCAACCGCAACTGGCAGCCGATGGTGGAGGACACCGTCGCCCGGATGACGGCCGACGGGGTGCGCCGCGCGCTGGTGTTCCCGACCAGCGCCTATGGCGGCTACTCGGCGTGCCGCCAGTACGACGAGGACATCGAACGGGCCCGCGCCGCCGTCGGCGCGGGCGCGCCGGAACTGGTGAAGCTGCGGCACTTCTTCGACCACCCGCTGTTCGTCGCCGCGTTCGCCGACGCGCTGCGCGCCGGGCTGGAGCAGGTCCCCGGCGCGCGGGTCGTGTTCACCGCGCACTCGGTGCCGGAGAGCGCGGACAAGGCCGCCGGGCCGCCGGAGGAGGGTGGCCGCCGGTACTCGCGGCAGATCCACGAGGCCGCGCGGCTGGTCGCCGCGCAGGCCGGGGTCGCCGAGTACGACGTGGTGTGGCAGTCGCGGTCGGGGCCGCCGCAGGTGCCGTGGCTGGAGCCGGACATCGTCGACCACCTCGACGCGCTGCACGACCGGGACGTGACGGGTGTCGTGGTGTGCCCGGTCGGGTTCGTCTCCGACCACCTCGAGGTGATCTGGGACCTGGACAACGAGGCCGCCGAGCGCGCCGCCGAGCACGGCATGGGGTTCGCCCGCGTGGCGACGCCGAACGGGGACCCGCGGTTCGCGGAGCTGGTGGTGGAGCTGGTGCGCGAGCACCTGGCGGGAGCGCCGGTGCGGAAGCTGTCGGACTTCCCGCTCGCCGGGTGCACGGTCAACGGCGTGCCGTGCGCGGTGGGGTGCTGCGAGCCGGTGAAGCGGCCCGTCCGCGCCTGACGCTCAGTCGGCGGCGGCCACCTCGTCGAGGACTTCCCGGGCCCGGTCCAGCGCGGTGTGCCAGCCGCCCGGATCGGGCCGGGGGAAGACGTACTCCAGCTCCACGTCGCCGAAGGTCCGCCCGAGGTAGCGCTCGTCCCACTGCGCGGGCTGCCAGTAGGCCTCGATGCGGATCACCTGGTCCGCGTCCACGCCGTGGTCCGCGGCGACGCGCTCCCAGGCCTGGCGGAAGGCGTCGACGGCCTGCGCGGGCGCGGACTCCGCGAAGACCGCGCCCGTGCCGGTGGTGAACGAGATCAGGTTGCGGGCCGGGTCCACGTAGTCCACGAAGTTCCCCCGTACATCACGAAACGACGCGGGAGATCAAACCACGGAACGCGCCCGCCCGCGCGTCACGACCCGCCTTCGGTGACGAGGTCGATCGCCGTCGCGGTGACCGTCAGCAGCGCGGGGCGCAGCTCGGGCGCCTGCTGCCCGGCCGCCCGCACCTCCCGCGCGAGCCGCTCGGCGTCGGGGGTGCCGGACTGCGTGATCCACGCCTCGTCGGGGCAGAGGATGGCCACCGTCAGCTCGTCCCAGCCGTGGATGCCGGACATCCGCTCGTGGAAGTCGGGCAGCATGACCGCACCCGCGGCGCCGAACCCGTCCGGGCGGTGCACGCGGAGCAGCCGCCCGGTTTCGGTGACCGCCTCCTCCAGGACCAGGCCGGACCGCACCGAGGCCAGCGCTGTGGTGACGACCTCGGTGAAGCCGCCCGCGCCGTCGAGGTGGTCGTTCAGCACGTGCCGCATCCCGACCGTGCCGCGCGGCGTCAGCGCGGTGTAGGCGAACGTGGCGAACAGGTCGCGCCCGGCCACCGGCAGCCACGGCATGGTTTGCCGCACGACGTCGCTGCCGCCGAGCGATCCGCTGCGCAGCACCGGCAGCAGCTCACCGTTCGCCTGCTTCTCGCGGGCGCGGCGGGCTTCCTCCGCCAGTTCCCCGGCCTCCTCGGCGCGCAGGACCTCGTCGAGCACCTGCTGCGCCTTCTCCAGCGCGCTGTCCCAGCCGGCCGGCTCCGGCCGTTCGAAGAGGAACTGCAGCCCGGCATCGGCGAAGGTTGTGTCGAGGAACTCCCGGTCCGCCGCCGAGGGCTCCCAGTAGGCGGCGATCCGGGTGACCCGCCCGGCGTCGGCGCCGTGCTCGGCCACGATGCGCCGCCAGGCCCGCCGGAAGCCGTCCTCGTCCCGCGCGCCGACCGGCTCGGTGAAGAACTCGTCCGCCGGTCCGAGCGTGAACGAGATGGGGTTGGTGGTGGGGTCACCCAGATCCACGGAAGCTGTCTCCTGCCACTACGACGATGTGTGGATCAAGGAAACACGCCGGTGTCAAGCCGCCGATCAGGGCTGCCGGTCACCCTGTTCGGTGAGTTGCCGGACGGCTTCGTTGATCGCCGCGTAGCGGGCCGTGCGGACCGCCGTGCTCAGCGGGCGCAGGGCGTCGGCGCGGCGCACGGCCGCGGACGACGACAGCGCGCCGCCCGGCTCGTCGATCTCCGCGATCGCCAGGATGGCGCCCACCTCGTCGGCCCGCTGCAGCACCCGCAGCGCCCGGCCCGGCGTCCCGGCGGGCCAGTCCATGCGCGGCCGCGCCCGCAGCTTCGCCGCCAGCTCCGCCCGCACCCCCGGCCGGTCCCGCGCCACGTCCAGCGCCTGCCGCGCGCCCGCCGAATCCCGGATCGCGTCGGTCAGCCCGTGCTCGGCCTCGCTCAGCCCGACGTAGTCCGGGCTCAGCGGCACCGCGGCCCGGTGGACCGACCAGCGCACCAGCCCCTCCGCGATCGGCACCGGCACCAGGCCGAACCCGAGGTCGGGCAGCAGCACCGCCTCCCCGGCGCGCATCGCGGCCTCGGTGAACGGCCCGCCGCCGCCGAGGCCACGCGGGTCGCCGGGCGCGGGCAGCACCAGCCGGGCGGGCCCGGCGCCGTGCGCGCGCAACGCGGCGAGCAGCTGGACGGGCGTGCCGGGGAAGTCACCGGTGAGCGGGAGGTCGAGCGTCACCGCCGCTTCGGCGTCGGCGGCCACCACCTCGTGCGCCTCGCCCCACGCCAGGAGCGCGTCGAGGACGTCGTCGGACGCCGCGGCTCCGGACAGCCACGCCGAGGCCCACACGGTGAGGGTCGCACTGGGACAGCACACGGCGACCCAGAATACGGCACCCGGCCGCTGGAGTTGCTCCACGTCGACGACACCGCGGGACGTGCGTAGCGTCGTAGTCGTGACACCCGTACCCGAGAACCTCCCGCGCACAGCGGGAGAGCTGCGCGCCGCCGGGCACCTGCCGCGCAGCATCAAGACCGAGATCCACGACAACCTCCTCGCCGCGCTGCGCGAGGGCCGGAACCCGTGGCCGGGCATCGTCGGGTTCGACCGGACCGTGCTGCCCCAGTTCGAACGCGCCCTGCTGGCCGGCCACGACGTCGTGCTGCTCGGCGAGCGCGGCCAGGGCAAGACGCGGCTGCTGCGCACCCTGGCCGGGCTGCTCGACGAGTGGACCCCGGTGATCGAGGGCTCCGAGCTGGCCGAGCACCCGCTGGACCCGATCACCCCGGCCTCGCGGCGCCGCGCCGCCGAACTGGGCGACGACCTGCCGGTGACCTGGCTGCACCGCGAGGCGCGCTACACCGAGAAGCTGGCCACCCCGGACACCTCGGTCGGCGACCTGATCGGCGACGTCGACCCGGTGAAGGTGGCCGAGGGCCGCAGCCTGGGCGATCCGGAGACCATCCACTTCGGACTCGTGCCGCGCGCGCACCGCGGCATCGTGGCCATCAACGAGCTGCCCGACCTCGCCGAGCGCATCCAGGTCGCGCTGCTCAACGTGATGGAGGAACGCGACATCCAGATCCGCGGCTACACGCTGCGGCTGCCGCTGGACGTGCTGCTCGTCGCCACCGCCAACCCGGAGGACTACACCAACCGCGGGCGGATCATCACCCCGCTCAAGGACCGCTTCGGCGCCGAGATCCGCACGCACTACCCGCTGACCGTGGCCGCCGAGGTGGACGTGGTCCGGCAGGAGGCGAACCTGGTCGCGGAGGTCGGCGAGCCGCTGCTGGAGGTGCTGGCCCGGTTCGTGCGCAACCTGCGCGAATCCACCGTGGTCGACCAGCGCTCCGGCGTGTCGGCCCGGTTCGCCGTGGCCGCGGCGGAAACCGTCGCGGCGGCCGCGTTGCGCCGGGCCGCGCTGACCGGCGAGCACCCGGCCGTGGCGCGCCCGGTCGACCTGGAGGCGGTGCCGGCCGTGCTGCGCGGCAAGATCGAGTTCGAGCCGGGCGAGGAGGGCCGCGAGACCGAGCACCTGGTGCACCTGCTGCGCCGCGCGGTCGCCGAGACCGCCCGCGAGCGCTTCGGCGGGCTCAACCTGCGCCCGCTGGTCGAGGCCGTGTCCAACGGGCACCTGGTCGCCACCGGCGAGCGCGTGCCGGGCGCGGACCTGCTCGCCGCGCTGCCCGAGCTGCCGGTGCTGCACGAGGTCGCCGAGCGGGCCGGGGTGTCCGCCACCGACGAGCCGGGCCGCATCGCCGCGGCCGTCGAGCTGGCCCTGGAGTCGCTCTACCTGGCGCGGCAGCTGGCGAAGGACTCCGACGACGCGACCACGGTGTACGGGCCGTGAGCACCGCACCGCAGGGCTGGTCCTACGGCCCGTGGCACGAGGGCCCCGACCCGCTCGCCCCGCCCATCGACCTGCGCGAGGCGCTGGACGAGATCGGCCGCGAGGTCATGGACGGCGCCTCGCCGCGGTCGGCGCTGGAGGAGCTGCTGCGCCGCGGCACCCGCAACACGCGCGGGCTGGACGAGATGACCCGCCGGGTGTGGCAGCGCCGTGCCGAGATCCAGCGGCGGCACCGGCTCGACGGCACCCTGCAAGAGGTACGGCGCCTGCTCGACGAGGCGCTGGATGCCGAGAAGCGGGCGCTGTTCCCCGACCCGTCCGACGACGCCCGCTTCGCCGAGGCCCAGCTCGACGCGCTGCCGCCGGGCACCGCGGCCGCGGTGCGTGAGCTGTCGGACTACCCGTGGCGTTCGGAGGAGGGCCGCGAGAAGTACGACCAGATCCGTGACCTGCTCGGCCGCGAGATGCTCGACGCCCGTTTCGAGGGCATGAAGCAGGCGTTGCAGAGCACCAGCCCGGAGGACGTCGAGCGCGTCCACCAGATGCTGTCGGACCTGAACGCGCTGCTCGACGCCCACGCCCGTGGCGTGGACGACATCGACGAGCGGTTCGCCGAGTTCATGCGCCGCCACGGCGAGTTCTTCCCGGAGAACCCGCGCGACGTCGACGAGCTGATCGACGCGCTCGCCGCGCGGGCCGCCGCGGCGCAGCGGATGCTGAACTCGATGTCGGCCGAGCAGCGGGCGGAGCTGGCCGAGCTGGCGCGGCAGGCGTTCGGCGACCCGCGCATCGGGCAGCAGCTGGCCGGCCTGGACGCCCGGTTGCAGGCGATGCGGCCGGGGGAGGACTGGACCTCCTCGGCGCGGTTCCGCGGCCAGGACCCGCTGGGGCTGGGCGAGGGCGCGCAGGCCATGCAGGACCTGGCGGAGCTGGACGCCCTGGCGGAGCAGCTGGCCCAGTCCTATCCGGGCGCGCGGCTGGAGGACATCGACCTGGAGGCGCTGGAACGCCAGCTCGGGCCGGACGCCGGGGTGGACGCGCGGCGACTGTCCGAACTGGAGCGTGAGCTGCGGTCTCAGGGCCTGTTCGAGCGGGCGCCGGACGGCTCGCTGCGGCTGACCCCGAAGGCGTTGCGGCGCCTGGGGGAGACGGCGCTGTCGGACATCGTGCACTCGCTGCGCGGCAAGACCGGCGAGCGGCAGACCGAGTCGGCCGGGGCGGCGGGGGAGCCGACCGGGGCGAGCCGGCCGTGGCAGTTCGGCGACCGGGAACCGTGGGAGGTTTCCCGCACGGTGCGCAACGCCGTGCTGCGGACCGCGTCCACGGGCGGCGGCCGCGTGCGGCTGGACGTGTCCGATGTGGAGGTCGTGGAGACCGAGCTGCGGTCGCGGGCGGCGGTGGCGCTGTGCGTGGACACGTCGTGGTCGATGGTGTCGGAGGGGCGCTGGCTGCCGATGAAGCGCACCGCGCTGGCGCTGCACCAGCTGATCTCCACGCGCTTCCGCAACGACGCGTTGCAGCTGATCACGTTCGGCCGGTACGCGACGTCGGTGGAGCTGCCGGAGCTGGTCGGGCTGGAGGGCGTGTGGGAGCAGGGCACCAACGCGCACCACGCGCTGCTGCTGGCCGGACGGCACCTGCGGCGGCACCCGGACGCGCAGCCGGTGGTGCTGATGGTGACCGACGGCGAGCCGACCGCGCACCTGGAAGCGGACGGCACCGCGGAGTTCGACTACCCGCCCCAGCCGCGGACGCTGGTCAAGACGCTGTCCGAAGTGGACCGGCTGGCGAAGATGGGGGCGTCGGTGTCGGTGTTCCGCCTCGGCGACGACCCGCGGCTGGCGGCGTTCGTGGACCTGATCGCGCGGCGGTCCGGCGGCCGGGTGGTGGCACCCGAGGCGGACGGCCTGGGCGCGGCGGTGATCAGCGACTACCTCCGCACCCGGCGCCGCTAGGTGACGCGCGCCGCCGGCCGTGCGAGTCCCACGCTCGTGCGCGCGAGTCCCACGCTCGTGCGCGCGAGTTCCGCGCTCACGGCGGTGAGTTCCGCGTCCGGCGCCCCGCCGGTGTCAGCGGAGCCCGATCCGCAGGCCCGGGCGGCGGCGGTGCACGGTGAGGTAGGACAGGCCGCCGGGGCCCGCCTCGACGGCGCGCGCCTGGCCGCGCGTCAGCCACACCAGCGAGCCGGGGCCGGCCGCCACCGCGTCCTCCCCGGTGGTCACCGTCCCGGTGCCGGTGACCACCACCAGCAGCACGTCGAGGTCGGGCTCGGTGTGGGTGCCGATCCGCTCGCCCGCCGGCAGGTGCACGAGGTTCGCGTCGAGCTGGCGGCCCTCCTCGCGCAGCCGCCACAGGACGCCCGGCGCGTCCTCGCCCGCCGCGGCGATCCGCGTGAGGTTCGCCGGGACGGTCTCGCTCGGGATCGTGGCGCTCAAGGAAACCTGCTCTGTGAGTACGGACGGACCCGCCCAGGGTAGCCGCGCTCAGCGCCGGGGGACGACCGCGATCCGGGCGCCGCGGCCGGGCACCATCGTGATGTGCCGGGGCCTGGCGTGCTCGCCGCGGGCGCGGTCCGGCTCCAGCGCGAACCGGGTGAGCACCGCCCGCAGCACGATCGTCGCCTCCAGCAGGGAGAACCCGGCGCCCAGGCAGCGCCGCACGCCGCCGCCGAACGGGAACCACGTGCCGCTCGCCGGGCCGCCGCCGAGGAACCGCTCCGGCCGGAACGCCGCCGGGTCGTCGTGGTGCGCCGGATCCCCCTGGACCAGGGCGATCGACGGCATCACCGTGTGGCCCGCGGGGATCCGGTAGCCGCCGATCTCGATGTCCCGCGTCAGCCGCCGGGCGACCTCGGAGATCACCGGGTGCTGCCGCATCGCCTCCTTCGCCACCGCCTCCAGGTACTTCTCGTCCCCGGCGTCGGCGGCCTCGATCGCGCGCCGCTGCCGCGCCGGGTCGCGCGCCAGCTCGTGGAACGACCAGGCCAGGGCCGTCGCGGTGGTCTCGTGCCCGGCCAGCAGCAGGGTGATCAGCTGGTCGCGCAGCTCGGCGTCGGAGAGCCGGTCGTCCTCGGCGGGCACGGTCAGCAGGCGGGACAGCACATCACCGCGGCCGTCGAGGTCGTCGGCCTTGCGGCGGTCGGCGATCTCGGCGTAGAGCAGCTCGTCCACCCGGTCCTGGGCCAGGCTGTACCGCCGCCACGGGCCGACCCGGCGCAGCTTGGCGTTGTGCCAGCCGAACAGCTCCAGCACACCGATGTCGACGATGCGGGTGAGCAGCTCGCGCAGCTCGTCCAGCCGCGGCCCCTCGGCGCCGCCGAACACCACGCGCAGGATGATCTCCAGCGTCAGCGCCTGCATGCGCTCGTGCGAGCGGAACACCCGGCCCGGCGTCCAGGTCGCGACCTCGGCCTCGGCGAGCTCGGTGATCATGTCCCGGTACCCGCGCAGCGCCGCGCCGTGGAAGGCGGGCATCAGCAGTTTGCGGGCGCGCAGGTGCACGTCCTCGTCGGTGAGCAGCACCGAGTGCGGGCCCATCAGCGGCTTGAGGATGACGTTGCCCTCGCCGGCGTGGAAGACGTCGGCCGGACCGCTGAACACGGCCCTGATGTGGTCGGGGTTCGCCAGCTGCACGACGTGGCGCTCGGGGTAGAGGTTGAGCCGGATGAGGTCGCCGTAGCGGCGCCGCAGCAGGGGCATCAGCACGTGCCGGAAGTTGCCGAAGAGCACCGTCTGCACGCCCGCCGGGAGCTTCGGCCCCGGCGGCAGCGGGAGCGCGCTCGTGCGGGACGGGGTTTCGACGCTCATCGCGACCTCCTCGACGTGACCGGTGCCTCATTTATACGCACGTGTAATCCGGGTGTCCAGCTAGGGTGCCGGGTGTGGGACACCGGGAAGAGCTGCTCGCCGCCGCGCGGCGGCTGCTGGAGGAGAAGGGGTACGCGCACATCACGGCGCGGGACCTGGTCGCGGCCTCGGACACCAACCTGCACTCGATCGGGTACCACTTCGGGTCCAAGGCGGGCCTGCTCAACGCCGCGATCGGCGAGGTGTTCGAGGAGTGGACCGACAAGCTGGCCTCGATCGCGATGGCCGAACCGGCGGTCCCGCCGATCGAGCGCGGGCGGCGCGCGTGGGCGGCCATGCTGGACAGCCTGCCGGCCAGCCGGGCGCTGCTGCTGTCCTACGTCGAGGCGCTGGCGCAGGCGGAGCGGACGGAGTCGCTGCGGGAGCAGTTCGCCGGGCACTACCGCCGGTGCCGGGCCAAGGTCGCCGAGCTGGTCGCCCGGTCCCTGGCCGACGGCTCCCGGCCCGACGACCCGCGGTGCCAGGCGGTGGCCAGCTTCGTGATCGCCATCTGCGACGGGCTGGCGGTGCAATGGCTGCTCGACCCGGAGGGGGCGCCGACGTCGGAGCAGCTGACGGCCGGCCTGGAGGCGATGTGGGCCGCCTCGTTCCCGGGCGCCTGACTCACCCGATGCGGTCACGCGCCGCGCGATGACCCGGAAGTGGATCTACGGTCCGGGCGTGGCTACGAAAACGATCTTCCGGGTGGTGGCGGTGGTGACGGCCCTGGTGGCCGGGTTCGCGCCGGCGGTGGCGTCCGCGCAGCCCGCGGCGCCCCTGGCCGGGTTCGACATCAGCGCCTCGCAGGGCGTGCCGGACTTCGCCGCGGCGAAGGCGGCCGGCGCGCGGTTCGTGTTCGTCAAGGACACCGCGGGCGTCGGGTACGCCAACCCGAACTTCCTGGCCCAGTTCCGCGGCGCGAAGGCCGCCGGGTTGTACCGGTCGGCCTACCACTACGCGCGCCCGGACCAGACCGGCGGCGCCGAGCAGGCCGCCTACCTGCACACGCACGACGGCAAGTGGTTCGCCGACGGCATGACCCTGCCGCCGGCGCTGGACCTGGAGGACACGCCGGGCATTCCCGCCTGTTACGGGAGGCCGCCCGCGGACATGGTCGCGTGGATCCGCGACTTCAGCACCGAGCTGAAGCGGCGCACCGGGCACACGCCGATCATCTACACGACGGCCCGCTGGTGGACGGCGTGCACCGGGAACAGCACCGCCTTCGCCGCCGACCACCTCCTCTGGCTGGCCCGCTACGACACGACGATGGGCGAGGTGCCCGGCGGCTGGACGGCGAAGTTCTGGCAGTCCGCGGTGACCGGCCCGCTGCCCGGCGACCAGGACACGTTCTTCGGCACGCTCGGCGAACTGCGGTCACTGACCGCTTCGTGACGCGAAACGTTCCCACCGGGCGGGACGGTTCACCGCGGCGCCACCTAGGGTTGGGGTATGAAGACTTGGTCCTCGGTGCCGCTGCCCTACGTGCCGGGCACGCCCCGCCCTCTCCGGTTGTACGACACCGCCACCGGGCAGGTGCGCCCCACCGCCCCGGGCAAGACCGCGCGCATGTACGTCTGCGGCATCACCCCGTACGACGCCACGCACCTCGGTCACGCGGCGACCTACCTCGCGTTCGACCTGGTCAACCGGGTGTGGCGGGACAGCGGTCACACGGTGCACTACGTGCAGAACGTGACCGACATCGACGACCCGCTGCTGGAGCGCGCCGAGCGGGACCAGGACGACTGGGTGGTGCTCGGCCTGCGGGAGACCGCCCTGTTCCGCGAGGACATGGAGGCGCTGCGGGTGCTGCCGCCGAAGCAGTTCGTCGGCGCGGTGGAGAGCATCCCGGAGATCGTCGAGGTCATCTCGAAGCTGCTGGCGCACGGCGCGGCCTACCGGGCCGACGACCCGGAGTACCCGGACGTCTACTTCGACCGCTCGGCCACCGGCCGGTTCGGCTACGAGTCGAACTACGACGGCGAGACCATGGCGAAGTTCTTCGCCGAGCGCGGCGGCGACCCGGACCGCCCCGGCAAGCGCGACCCGCTCGACGCGCTGCTCTGGCGCGCCGCCCGGCCGGGTGAGCCGTCCTGGGAGTCCGAGCTCGGCCCCGGCCGCCCCGGCTGGCACATCGAGTGCAGCGCGATCGCGGTCAACCGGCTCGGCATGGGCTTCGACGTGCAGGGCGGCGGCTCGGACCTGATCTTCCCGCACCACGAGTACAGCGCCGCCCACGCCGAGGCGCTGTCCGGTGAGCACCCGTTCGCCCGGCACTACGTGCACGGCGGCATGATCGGCCTGAACGGCGAGAAGATGTCCAAGTCGCGCGGCAACCTCGTGTTCGTGTCGCGGCTGCGGGCCGACGGGGTCGACCCCAACGCGATCCGGCTGGCGCTGTTCGCCGGCCACTACCGCAGCGACCGCTCGTGGACCGACGACCTGCTCACCACCGCCCAGCAGCGGCTGGCCCGCTGGCGCGAGGCCGCGGCGCTGCCGTCCGGGCCGGAGGCGGACGACACGATCGCCCGCCTGCGGGACCACCTCGCCGACGACCTGGACACGATCAACGCGATGCGCGCGGTCGACGCGTGGGCCGACGAGGCGCTGCGGCAGGGCGGGCGCGACACGGGCGCGCCCGCCCTGATCCGCGTCGCCGTCGACGCGCTGCTGGGCGTCGAACTCTGATCGGCGTATAACGACCTATACGGTGCGGCCCTGGTGCAGCCGCAGGGTCGCACCGTCCCACTCCCGGCGCAGCCACCGGTCGTGGCTGGCGAGGACGACCGCGCCGGGCGCGGACCCGAGCGCGTCGAACAGCTCCTCGGCGAGCGTGAGCGAGATGTGGTTGGTCGGCTCGTCGAGCAGCAGCAGGTCCGGGGGCCGGGCGATGAGGATCGCCAGCGCGAGCCGCCGCCGCTGCCCGACCGACAGCACCCCGGCCGGGCGGTCGAGGTCCCACGGCGCGATCAGGCCCAGGTCGGTCAGCTCGGGGGAGTCCGGGCCGGCCGCCTCGGCGTAGAGCCGCCGCGGGGTCTTCGCCGGGTCGGGCAGGGTGACGTCCTGCGCGAGCATCCCGGTCCGCAGGCCCGCCCGGCGCCGCACGGCGTGCGGGGCCAGACCGCCGGCGAGCACGCTGAGCAGCGTGGACTTGCCGGCGCCGTTGCCGCCGGTGACCAGCAGCCGCGCCGACGCCGTGACGTCCAGCTCGGCCAGCTCCAGCCGTCCCGGGCCGCGGATGCCGCGGGCGGAGAGGATCAGCTCGTCCTCACCCGGCGGGGCGGTGAGCGCGCCCGCGAACCGCAGCGGCGGCGGGGGTTTGCGCACCTGGTTGGCGGCCAGCTCGTCGAGCCGCTGCTGCGCGTTGCGGACCCGCCGGGAAATCTGCTTCTGCACCCGGCCGGTCTTGAAGTCGTACAGCATCTTCGCGTTGTCCCGGGGCGGCCGGTCGTGGGCGACGGCGCGCGCGGTGACCGTGACCGATTCGGCCAGCCGCTTCAGTTCCGCCTGCTCCCCGGCGTAGCGCTGCTCCCAGCGGGCGCGTTCGATGCGCTTGTGCGCCAGGTAGTCGCGGTAGGCGCCGCCGTAGCGCACCGGCCCGCCCAGCGCCGGGTCGAGGTCGACGATCGCCGTGCACACCGCGTCCAGGAAGACCCGGTCGTGCGAGGCGAGCACCACCGTGCCGGACAGCCCGGTGAGGTGGCGTTCCAGGAACTCCATCGCCGGGTCGTCCAGGTGGTTGGTCGGCTCGTCCAGCAGCAGCGTGGCCGGCTGCCGGATGAGCAGCGCGGCGAGCCCGAGCCGGGACCGCTGGCCGCCGGACAGCTCGCCGACGGGCCGCTCGATTCCGCCCAGCCCGAGACCGTCCAGGACGATCGCGGCGCGCCGGTCGGCGTCCCAGAGGTCGTGCGCCTGGGCCCACTCCAGCGCCGCGCCGTACTCGGCGAGGGTGGCCTCGGACGGGTCGTCGGCGACGGCTTCGGTGAGCCGCTCCAGGCGCCGGGTCGCGCGGCGGATGTCGGCGAGGGCGTCCTCGACGACCGCGGACACCGGGGTGCCGGCGGGGTAGGGCAGTTCCTGGTGGAGGAAGCCCACGTCCGGTCCGGTGTGGACGGTGCCGCCGTGCGGGCGTTCGAGGCCCGCGAGGAGCTTCAGCAGCGTGGACTTGCCGGCGCCGTTCTCGCCGACCAGGCCGACGCGGTGGCCCGGGTCGGCGGCGAAGTCGAAGCGGTCGAAGACGACGCGGTCGCCGTAGGAGAAGGAGAGTTCGTGAACGCGCAAAGACATGGGACATCACCGGCCGGAGTGTGACGGCGGAACCCGCCGGGCCGGCTGGCCGCGGACGCGGGTCGGACGGGATGTCAGTTCTTCATGGCGCTTCCAGGCTAGCGCGGGCGGTCAACTCTTTTTCTCGCAGCCGGATCTTGCCGACCGGGAGGGCCGGTGCGGCGCATGACTACGGTGGAGCCGTGCCCCACCTCTACGCCACCAGCGACCTCCACGTCACCCACAACGGCAACGCGCCGCTGATCGACGAAATCCGGCCGGACTCGCCGGAGGACTGGCTGCTGGTGGCCGGCGACGTGGCCGAGAGGATCGAGGCGATCACCACCACCCTGGACACCCTCAAGCAGCGCTTCGCCGAGGTGGTGTGGGTTCCGGGCAACCACGAGCTGTGGACCGTCCCCCGGGACGGCAACGATCTGCGCGGCGAGGCCCGCTACCGGCACCTCGTGCAGCGCTGCCGCGAGCTCGGCGTCCGCACCCCCGAGGACGAGTACCTGGTCTGGCCCCACGCCGGCCGGCCGCTCACCATCGCCCCGCTGTTCCTGCTCTACGACTACAGCTGGCGCACCCCGCAGGCCGAGGACGTGTCCCTGGCCGAGGCGCTCGGCCAGGCCCGCGAGGCGAACGTGGTGTGCACCGACGAGTTCTACCTGCACCCCGACCCGCACCCCACCCGCCAGGACTGGTGCGCCCACCGGCTCAAGGTCAGCGAGCAGCGCCTGGACGCCATCCCCGCCGGCCACGGCACGGTCCTCCTGTCGCACTGGCCGCTGCACCGCCACCCGACCGCGCCGCTGCGCTGGCCGGAGTTCGCGTTGTGGTGCGGCACCACCCGCACCGAGGACTGGCACCTGCGCTACCGCGCCGAGGTCGCGGTGTTCGGGCACCTGCACATCCCGCGCACCACGTGGGCCGACGGCGTCCGCTTCGAGGAGGTCTCGCTCGGCTACCCGCGCGAGTGGCGCAAGCGCGCCCGCGGCCCGATCCCGCTACGCCGCATCCTCTGACCGCGGCCGCAGCGCCAGCAGCGGCACCGTCACCACCAGCACCCCGGCCGCGACGAGGAAACTCAGCGCCGGGCTGGCGTGGTAGAGCCCGGTGAACACGGCGGGGGAGGCGGACATCCCGAGGAACCGCAGCGCGGTGACCACCGCGATCGCGCCGCTGCGCCCGCCGCCCGCCCCGCCGAGCACCGTCGCGTTGATCCCGACCAGCACCAGCTGGCCGCACACCCCGCCGACGGCCCACGCGATCGTCACCGCGGGCAGCGACGGGAACAGCCCGATCGAGGCCATCGCGGCCGCGCCGAGCAGCAGCCCGGCGTCGAGCGCCACCCGCGGCCCGAACCGGTCCGACGCGGCGCCGACCAGCCGAGCGGCGACGAACCCGGCGATCCCGTACGCGGTCAGCACCAGCCCGCGCACCCCCGGGGTGAGGGCGAACAGGTCGTCGATCCGGAACGCCACCAGGAACGGCAGCCCGGCCAGGCACGCCCAGGCCAGGAACACCACGCCCCCGGCCCACAGCACGACCGGCCGGAACGCGTCCCGCAGCCGCGATCCCGGCTCGGCCGCCGAGTGGTCCGGCGGCAGCGGGCTCGCCGCCAGCACCAGCGCGACCACCGCGATCCCGGCGAACGCCCACCGCCAGTCGCCCTCCGCGGCCAGCCCGCCGACCAGGGGCGCCGAGGTCTGCCCGAGCGCCTGCATCGCGCCGAACGCGCCGAGCGCGCGGCCGAGCCGGTCCGCCGGGGTGATCGCCGCGAGCTTGGTCAGCAGCAGCGGGGTGGTGAACGCGTTGGCCACGCCCTGCAGCCCGCGGGTGACCTGGAACAGCCAGAACCACGGCACCACCGCGGCCAGCGCCGCCGCCAGGACGTAACCGGCGTAGGCGATCCGGATCGTGCGGACCGGCCCCCACCGCGCGCCGTAGGTGCCGGACACGAGCATCACCAGCGCGAACGGCAGCAGGTACGCGGTCAGCGAGGACGCCGCGGTCGCGGGCGACACGCCGAAGCTCGCCGACAGCTCGGGCAGCATCGACGACACCACCCCGCCCCCGAACGGGCCGAGGAGGCCACCGACGTAGAGGGCGACGCGGGCGGGCCGCCCGCTCACCGGCCTGCCGGTCCCGGCCCCTCCGCGCCCGGACGGCGCCGGCGCAGGTAGCGCTCGAACTCGGCGGCGATCTTCTCGCCGCTGGACTCCTCCAGGGTGATCGCCGTTTCGGCGTCGCCGCGCTCCTCCAGCGAGCGGACGTACTCGGCGATCTCCTCGTCCTCCTCGGCCATCTCGCTGACCGTCTGCTGCCACTCCTCGGCCTGCTCGGGCAGCGCGCCCAGCGGCACCTCGACGTCCAGGACGTCTTCGAGCTTGTGCAGCAGCGCCAGCGTCGCCTTCGGTGAGGGCGGGTGCGACACGTAGTGCGGCACCGCGGCCCAGATGGAGATCGCCGGGATGCCCGCCTGCACGCACGCGTCCTGCAGGATCCCGACGATGCCGGTGGGGCCCTGGTAGCGGCTGCGTTCCAGCCCGAACCGCGCCGCGGCCTCCGGGTCGTAGGCGGTGCCGGTGACCGGGACCGGGCGGGTGTGGGCGGTGTCGGCCAGCAGGGCGCCGAGCGTGACCACGGTGGACACGCCCAGCTCCTCGATGTGGCCGAGCAGCTCGCGGCAGAAGGCGCGCCACCGCATGTTCGGTTCCGGGCCGGTCACCAGCACGATGTCCTGGTCGTAGCCGGGCGGGTGGCAGATGGACAGGCGCGTGGTCGGCCATTCCACCCGCCGGGTGACGCCGTCCACCA
Organism: Amycolatopsis thermalba; assembly: GCF_003385215.1. Lineage (GTDB taxonomy): Bacteria > Actinomycetota > Actinomycetes > Mycobacteriales > Pseudonocardiaceae > Amycolatopsis_E > Amycolatopsis_E thermalba. Next base: position 19,972 of record NZ_PQHW01000037.1, read on the forward strand.
TCCGCACCGTCGGGCGGCTGACCTGGAAGTCGTAGTAGTCGTCCGGCTCCAGCTCCGCGAGGGGCTTGGCGTCCCAGCTGAGCTGGAGGTGCTCCAGGGCGGTGCTGGCCGCGTCACCTGCGTCGTTCCAGCCTTCGAAGGCGACGACCATGACCCGTTCCCGGGACGTGGCGCCCCCGGGGACGGACTGCTCGGGCTGCGGGATCGCGTCGGCTGGGTCACTCACCCACCCAGCCTACGACCCGCCGGGCGGTGACGAGACCGTAGCCTGGTGTCATGTCCGATCGTTTCTCGTCACCGCTGCTGGACGCCCTCGCCGCCCGTGTGGTCGTGGCGGACGGCGCGATGGGCACCGCGCTGCAGGCGCACGAGTTGTCCCTGGACGACTTCGCCGGCCTGGAGGGCTGCAACGAGATCCTGAACGTGACGCGCCCGGACGTGGTGCGGGGCATCCACCGCACCTACCTGGAGGCCGGCGCGGACGCGGTGGAGACGAACACCTTCGGCGCGAACCTGGCGAACCTGGGGGAGTACGGGATCGCCGACCGCATCACCGAGCTGGCCGAGGCCGGGGCGCGGCTGGCGCGGGAGACCGCCGACTCCTACGCCACCGCCGACCGGCCGCGGTTCGTGCTGGGCTCGGTCGGCCCGGGCACCAAGCTGCCCACCCTGGGCCACGCCCCCTACGCGCGGCTGCGGGACGCCTACGCCGAGCAGGTCACCGGTCTGCTGCACGGCGGGGTCGACGCGGTGCTGGTCGAGACCTCGCAGGACCTGCTGCAGACCAAGGCCGCGATCCTGGGCGCACGCCGGGCGATGCGGGCCGCCGGCCGCGAGGTGCCGGTGATCGCGTCCATCACGGTGGAGACGACCGGCACGATGCTGCTGGGCACCGAGGTCGCCGCCGCGCTGGCCGCGCTGGAGCCGCTGGGCATCGACGTGATCGGGCTGAACTGCGCGACCGGGCCGGCGGAGATGAGCGAGCACCTGCGCACGCTGTCGAAGTCGGCGCGGGTGCCGCTGTCGGTGATGCCGAACGCGGGCCTGCCCGAGCTGGGACCGGACGGCGCGGTGTACCCGCTCTCGCCCGAGGGTCTGGCCGAGGCGCTGTCCGGGTTCGTGCGCGAGTTCGGCGTCGGCCTGGTGGGCGGCTGCTGCGGCACCACGGGCGAGCACATCCGGCAGCTGGCCGAGGCGGTGCGCGACGCCGAGCGGGCGCCCCGCCGCCCGCGGCACGAGCCGGGCGTGTCCTCGCTGTACCAGGCGGTGCCGTTCGAGCAGGACGCCTCGGTGCTGATAGTGGGGGAGCGCACCAACGCCAACGGCTCCAAGAAGTTCCGCGAGGCCATGCTCGACGGCCGCTACGAGGACTGCGTGGAGATCGCGCGCGAGCAGACCCGCGACGGCGCGCACCTGCTGGACCTGTGCGTGGACTACGTGGGCCGGGACGGCGCCGCCGACATGGCCGAGCTGGCCGGGCGGCTGGCGACCGCGTCCACGCTGCCGATCATGCTCGACTCCACCGAACCGGCGGTGCTGCAGGCGGGGCTGGAGCGGCTGGGCGGCCGGTGCGTGGTCAACAGCGTCAACTACGAGGACGGCGACGGCCCGGACTCGCGCTTCACCAAGATCATGCGGCTGGTGTCCGAGCACGGCGCCGCGGTCGTGGTGATGTGCATCGACGAGGAGGGCCAGGCCCGCACCGCCGAGTGGAAGGTCCGCGTCGCCACCCGCACGATCGAGGACCTGGTCACCAACTGGGGCATGCGGGTCAGCGACATCATCGTCGACTGCCTGACCTTCCCGATCACCACCGGGCAGGAGGAGACCCGCCGCGACGCGCTGGAGACCATCGAGGCCATCCGCGAGCTCAAGCGCCGCTACCCGGAGGTGCAGACGACGCTGGGCATCTCCAACGTCTCCTTCGGACTGAACGCGGCCGCGCGCCAGGTGCTCAACTCGGTGTTCCTGCACGAGTGCGTCGAGGCCGGGCTGACCACCGCGATCGTGCACGCCTCGAAGATCCTGCCGATGGCGCGGATCCCGGACGAGCAGCGCGAGGTCGCGCTGGACCTGGTCTACGACCGGCGCCGCGACGGCTACGACCCGCTGCAGAAGCTGATGTCGTTGTTCGAGGGCGTGTCGGCCGCCTCCAGCCGCGCCTCCCGCGCCGAGGAGCTGGCCGCGCTGCCGCTGTTCGAGCGGCTGGAGCGGCGCATCGTCGACGGCGAGCGCACCGGGCTGGAGGCCGATCTCGACGCGGCCCTGGCGGAGAAGCCGGCGCTGGACATCGTCAACGACACCCTGCTGTCCGGCATGAAGACCGTCGGCGAGCTGTTCGGGTCCGGCCAGATGCAGCTGCCGTTCGTGCTGCAGTCCGCGGAGGTCATGAAGACCGCCGTGGCCTACCTCGAACCACACATGGACAAAACGGACTCCTCGGGCAAGGGCCGGATCGTGCTCGCCACGGTCAAGGGCGACGTGCACGACATCGGCAAGAACCTGGTGGACATCATCCTGTCCAACAACGGGTACGACGTGATCAACCTGGGTATCAAGCAGCCCGTGAACGCGATCCTGGAGGCCGCCGACGAGCACGGCGCGGACGCGATCGGCATGTCCGGGCTGCTGGTCAAGTCCACGGTGATCATGAAGGAGAACCTGGAGGAGATGAACTCCCGCGGGGTGGCCCAGCGCTGGCCGGTCCTGCTCGGCGGCGCGGCCCTGACCCGCACCTACGTGGAGAACGACCTGGCCGAGCTGTACCACGGCGACGTCCGCTACGCGCGGGACGCGTTCGAGGGCCTGCGGCTGATGGACACGATCATGGCCGCCAAGCACGGGCGGGCGCCGGAGATCAGCGCGGAGGAGGCGGCGAAGAGAGCGGAGCGCAAGGCCCGCCGCGAGCGGTCCCTGCGCATCGCCGAAGCCCGCAAGTCCGCCCGAGAGCCGGAGGCCCCGATTCCCGCCCGTTCCGATGTCGCGACCGATGTGCCCGTGCCCGTGCCGCCGTTCTGGGGCACCCGCGTGGTGAAGGGCATCCCGGTCGCCGAGTACGCCGCCCTGCTCGACGAGCGGGCCACCTTCCTCGGCCAGTGGGGCCTGCGTGGCGCCCGCGGCGGGCAGGGGCCCAGCTACGAGCAGCTGGTGGAGACCGAGGGCCGCCCGCGGCTGCGGTACTGGCTGGACCGGCTGGCCACCGACGGGGTGCTGCAGCACGCCGCCGTCGTGTACGGCTACTTCCCGGCCGTCGCCGAGGGCAACGACCTGGTGGTGCTGACCGAGGCGCACGCCGACGCGCCCGAGCGGGCCCGGTTCACCTTCCCGCGCCAGACCCGCGACCGCTACCTGTGCCTGGCCGACTTCTTCCGGCCCCGCTCCACCGGCGAGGTGGACGTGCTGCCGCTGACCCTGGTCACCATGGGCCAGCCGATCGCCGACTACGCCAACGAGCTGTTCGCGAACGACGCCTACCGCGACTACCTGGAGGTGCACGGGCTGGGCGTGCAGCTGACCGAGGCGCTGGCCGAGTACTGGCACCGCCGCGTCCGGCAGGAGCTGCACTTCACCAGCGGCCGGGCGGTCGCCGACGAGGACCCGCGCGAGCTGGAGGACTTCTTCAAGCTGGGCTACCGCGGCGCCCGTTTCTCCTTCGGCTACGGCGCCTGCCCGAACCTGGAGGACCGCGCGACGATCGTGGAGCTGCTCGACGCCGAGCGCATCGGCGTGAAGCTGTCCGAGGAGTTCCAGCTGCACCCCGAGCAGTCCACCGACGCGATCGTGGCCCACCACCCCGAGGCCAAGTACTTCAACACCTGAGCAGAGGGAGAACCACTTGACGGACGGCCTGGCTGCCGTGCTCTGGGACATGGACGGCACGCTCGTCGACTCGGAGAAGCTGTGGGACGTGGCGTTGTACGAGTGCGCCGAGTGGCTGGGCGGCACGCTCACCACCGAACAGCGGCTCACGCTCGTCGGGTCCAACATGGACGCCACCGCGGGCTACCTGCTGACCGTGACCGGGCACGAGCCGGCCGCCGCGGCGATCGCGGACACCGGCGCGTGGATCCGCGACCGGACCGCGAACCTGTTCGCCGACGAGCTGGCCGGGCGGCCGGGCGCCCGCGAGGCGCTGACCGCGGTGCGCCGCGCCGGGATCCCGTCGGCGCTGGTCACCTCCACCGAGCGGTCGCTGACCGAGCTGGCGCTGGACACGATCGGGCGGGAGTTCTTCGACGTCACCGTCTGCGGGGACGAGGTGGACGGGCTGAACAAGCCGCACCCGGAGCCGTACCTGCGCGCGGCGCGGCTGCTCGGGGTGGACCCGGCACGCTGCGTGGCCGTCGAGGACTCCCCGCCGGGCACCGAGTCGGCCGCCGCCGCGGGGTGCGTCGTGCTGGTCGTGCCCAACGACGTGACCGTCGCACCGGGGCCGCGGCGGGTGTTCCGCACCTCGCTCACCGGCGTCGACGCGGACGCGCTGCGCGCCCTGGTGTGACGCCGCCGTCAGCAGCGGCGGCCCGGATCGGATGCGGTGCGGGCCGGATGGAAGGATCTACAGACCGTGAAGACCTTCGACGAGCTGTTCGCCGAGCTCACCGACCGGGCCCGCACCCGGCCCGAGGGATCGGGCACGGTCGAGGCGCTGGACGCCGGCGTGCACGCCCAGGGCAAGAAGGTGCTCGAGGAGGCCGGTGAGGTCTGGATCGCCGCCGAGCACGAGTCCGACGACCGGCTGGCCGAGGAGATCTCCCAGCTGCTGTACCGGGTTCAGGTGCTGATGCTCGGTCGCGGGCTGACCACCGAGGACGTGTACCGCTACCTGTAGCGGGACCGGAGAACGATCGAGGAGTGAGGGCATGCTGCGGGTTGCGGTGCCGAACAAGGGAGCGCTGGCCGGGCCGGCGTCGGAGATGCTCGGCGAGGCCGGTTACCGCCAGCGGCATGAGCAGCGCGACCTGACCGTGCTCGACCCGAACAACGAGGTCGAGTTCTTCTTCCTGCGCCCCAAGGACATCCCGATCTACGTCGGCTCGGGCGAGCTGGACCTGGGCATCACCGGCCGCGACCTGGCCCTGGACTCGGGCGCCCCGGTCGAGGAGGTGCTGGCGCTGGGCTTCGGCGGCTCCACCTTCCGCTACGCGGCCCCGGCCGGGCAGGACTGGAAGCCGGCCGACCTGCACGGCAAGCGGCTGGCCACCTCCTACCCGCGGCTGGTGCGCGACGACCTGGCCCGCCAGGGGGTCGAGGCCGAGGTGATCCGGCTCGACGGCGCGGTGGAGATCTCGATCCAGCTCGGCGTCGCCGACGCGATCGCCGACGTGGTCGGCTCCGGCCGGACCCTGCGGCAGCACAACCTGGTCGCGTTCGGCGACCCGATCTGCGTGTCCGAGGCGGTGCTGGTGCAGCGCGCCGGCAGCGACGCGGCGAAGGCGAAGGCGCAGCTGACCGCGCGCCTGCAGGGCGTGGTGTTCGCGCAGCAGTACATGATGCTCGACTACGACTGCCCGCGGACGCTGCTGGACCGGGCGGTCGCGATCACGCCGGGCCTGGAGTCGCCGACGGTCGCGCCGCTGGCCGACCCGGACTGGGTCGCGGTGCGGGCGATGGTGCCGCGCAAGAAGGTCAACCAGATCATGGACGAGCTCGCCGAGGTGGGCGCGAAGGCGGTCCTCGCCTCCGACATCCGCTCCTGCCGGCTTTGACCGGCGGTGTCCTGCCGGCGTTCGCGCCGATCTGGGCACTGACCGGACTGGGGTACCTGCTCGGCCGGTTCCGCGTGCTGGGCGAGGGCGCCGAGGCGGCGCTGACGAAGTACGTCTTCGTGGTGGCGATGCCCGCGGTCCTGTTCACCACGATGCAGGACACGCCGCTGACCGCCCTGCTCAACCCGGGTGTGGTCGCGTTCCTGCTCGGCACCGTCGTGGTGGGCGCGATCGGGTTCGCGCTCGGCAAGTGGGTGTTCCGGCGCAAGCTGTCGGAGTGGGCGGTCAGCGGGATGGCCTCCTGCTACGCCAACGCCGGCAACCTCGGCATCCCGGTGCTGCTGCAGCTGTTCGGGGACTCCGCGTTCATCATCGTGGTGATCCTGCTGCAGACGCTGGTGCTGATGCCCGCCCTGCTGGCGCTGCTGGAGACCGACTCGCGGGAGCCGGGCCGCTCGCGGTGGCGGACGCTGCTGATGCTGCCGGTGCGCACCCCGGTGATCGCCGCGTCGCTGACCGGGATCCTGTTCCGGGCGAGCGGGCTGCACCTGCCGCAGCTGGTGGCGCAGCCGCTGCACCTGATCGCCTCGGCCGGGGTGGGCACCGCCCTGCTGGTGCTGGGCATGTCGCTGACCTCCGGTGGCTCCCGCGAGCCGGTGGGGACGCGGCGCGCCGAGATGGCGACGGTGGTCGGGCTGAAGCTGGTCGCCCAGCCCGCCATCACCCTCGGCATCGGGCTGCTGCTCGGCCTGCCGCACCCGGTGCTGATGATCGTGACCGTGTGCGCCGGGCTGCCCACCGCGCAGAACATCTTCATCGCGACCAGCCAGTACGCCCTGGACAGCCGGTTCGTGCGCGACTGCGTGCTCGTGTCGACCCTGGTGTCGATGGGGTCGCTGTCCCTGGTGTCCTGGCTGGTCGGCGAGTTCCTCTAGGGCTGCAGGTCCAGGGCCGCGGCGAAGGTGCCGTCCATGTGGAACGGCGTGGACTGGTGCTGGTGCGTGATGAGCCACCGGTCGCCCTCGCGGCGGAGGCACACCGTCGACCGGAACCACAGGGTGAACGGCTCCGGCTGACCGGCCGGGACGGCGGTGAGCCGGTTCAGGCTGTGGGCGTAGGCGACGTCGCCGCCCACGGTGACGTGCAGGTCGCGAACCTCGTAGTCGACGGGGCCGGAGAACCCGGCGAACCAGCCGCGCAGGGTCTCCGGATCCCGGGTTTCGGCCGGGCCGTGCAGCAGCGGCGGCGCGAGCGTGAACGCGACGATGTCCGGCGCGTACCGGGCGACCACCGCTTCGGCGTCCCCGGCCCGGATCGCGGCCGCCTGGTCCGCGATCAGCGCGCGGATCTCGTTCTGCTGGTCGATGGTGCTGGTCATCGCTGGTCCTCCCACTAAGGTGTGCTTGCACGGGGGACGTCGAAGCCGAGGTGCCGGTCTCGACATCCCCGGCGACCGGATTTCTTTTCTCGGGGGAGGGCCGATGAAGTTCCTGGTGCTGATCTACCGCAACGCCGCCTCGCAGGCGGTGTGGGAGAAGCTGGCCGACGACGAGAAAGTGCAGGGCCTGAAGGCGTACGAGGCGCTCGACCGCGACCTCGCCGAGTCGGGGGAGCTGGTGACGTCGTCCTCGCTCGCGCCGCCGGAGACCGGCAAGCGGGTCCTGGTCCGCGACGGCCAGGTGATCGCGGGCGACGGGCCGTTCGCCGAGGTCAAGGAGCAGCTGGCGGGGTTCTACGTGCTGGACTGCGACGGCCTCGACCGGGCCGTGGAGTGGGCGGCGCGGATCCCGGAGGCGGCGCTGGGCCTGGTCGAGGTGCGCCCGACGCAGGACCTGAGCGTCTTCCTGCCGTGACCGAGCTGCTGCGCGAGCTGGCGCCGCAGGTGCTCGCCGCGCTGGTGCGCCGCTACGGCGACTTCGACCTCTGCGAGGACGCGGTGCAGGAGGCGCTGCTCGCGGCCGCGACGCAGTGGCCGGCGCAGGGGATGCCGGCGAACCCGAAGGGCTGGCTGATCACCACCGCGTCCCGGCGGCGGATCGAGCTGTGGCGCGCGGAGACGGCCCGCCGCCGCCGCGAGGAGCACGTCGCGATGACGACGCCACCGGACCCCGCGCCGGTGCCCGCGGTGGACGACACGCTCACGCTGCTCATGCTGTGCTGCCACCCGTCGCTGACCCCGGCGTCGCAGGTGGCGCTGGCGCTGCGCGCGGTCGGCGGGCGCACCACCGCCGAGATCGCCCGCGCCTACCTGGTGCCGGAATCGACCATCGCGCAACGCATCAGCCGCGCCAAGCAACGCATCAAGGCCGGCGGCGCCCGGTTCCGCCCGCCGTCGCGGGAGGAGTACGGGCCGCGGCTGGCGGCCGTGCTGAACGTGCTGTACCTGATCTTCACCGAGGGCCACACGGCGAGTTCGGGGGAGTCGCTGCAGCGCGTGGACCTGACGGCCGAGGCGATCCGCCTGACCCGGCAGCTGCACGCCCGGCTGCCCGATGAGGGGGAGGTGACGGGCCTGCTCGCCCTGATGCTGCTGACCGACGCCCGCCGCGCCGCCCGCACCGGACCGGACGGCGCGATGGTCCCGCTCGCCGAGCAGGACCGGTCGCGCTGGGACCGCGCGATGATCGGCGAGGGCATCGAACTCGTCACGCGGGCGCTGACCACCGCACCGGCCGGGCCGTACCAGCTGCAGGCCGCCATCGCCGCGGTGCACGGGCAGGCCGAGCGGGCCGGGGACACCGACTGGCGCGAGATCGCCGGGCTGTACGAGCTGCTCGCGGCCGTGGCGCCCGGGCCGATGGTCACGCTGAACCGGGTCGTCGCGGTGGCCGAAGTGGACGGTCCGCGGGCCGGGTTGCGGGAGCTGGCCGCGGCGGAGCGGGACCCCGCGCTGGCCGGGCACCACCGGGTGGACGCGGTGCGCGCGCACCTGCTGGAGCGGGCGGGCGATCCGGCGTCGGCGGAGCCGGCGTACCGCCGCGCGGCGGTACGCACGCTGAACGTCCCGGAGCGGCGGTACCTGGAGGCGCGGGCCCGCGCCTGCGCCGCCCGATCCGTATAACGACCTATACGGCGCGGCTCTCAGAGCTTGGCCAGCATCATCTCCACCACGTCCAGGAGGGCAGCGCGGTCCGGCTGCACACGGCCGAGCACCCGGAGGCCGTAGTAGCTGCTCAGCACGTGGTGGGTCAGGGCGGCGGCGCTCTGGTCGCGGCTGATCTCCCCGCTGCGCTGCCCTTCGTCGAGCGCGGCGCGGACCGCCCGTTCGACGGTGGTGAAGTGCCGCCGCACCTCCTGCGCCACCTCCGGGTCGGTGCCGGCCATCTCGATCGAGGCGTTGATGATCAGGCAGCCGGGGGAGGGCGGGTCCGCGAGGTCGAGGTCGATCGCCTGCACCATGAGGTTCCGCAGCCGGTCCTTGACCGGTTCGGGCTGTGCCAGGAGTTCGGTCTGCACGGCGGTGTTGGTTTCGAAGTAGCGGCGCAGCGCGCGCAGGTACATCTGCCGCTTGTCGCCGAAGGCGTTGGACAGGCTGGACAGGCCCATGCCGGTGGACTCGGCGAGATCGCGGGTCGAGGTGGCCTCGTACCCCCGCCGCCAGAACGTGTGCATGACGGCGGTGAGAGCGTGCGTCTCGTCGAACTTCCTGGGCCTGCCCATGCCGCCAACCTATTCGTGGTGGATCAGGCGCGCCAAAACGGCCGCCGGTCCGCGATCCGCGCGACGAGCAGGGTGGCCAGCGCGCCGGCCGCGAGCAGCGCGCCGACCCACATCGGGGCGTGGTAGCCGAAGGCGTCGATGCCGAGGCCGGCCAGCCAGGTGCCGAGGGTGACGCCGGCGCAGATCGTCGCGGTGTTCATGGTGTTGACCAGCGCGCCGCTGTTGGACAGCCGCATGACGCGCGAGGCCATCGCCGGGTTCAGCGGCAGCCCGGTGAAGCCCAGCAGGAACAGGGCGACGAGGGTGAGTGCCTGGTTGCTCGCGACGAGCGCGTACAGGCCCAGCAGCACCGCCAGGACCACGCCGCCGAGCCAGAGGGTGCGCATGGTGTGCGCGTCGGCCAGGCGCCCGAGGACGACGTTGCCGATGACGGTGCCCACGCCGTACAGGACGAACAGCAGCGGGACGACGGCCGCGCCGAAGCCGGCCACCTCGGTCAGCACGGGGGACAGGTAGGCGAAGGTGGCGAACACCCCGCCGATCAGCAGGGCGTTGGTGGTGAAGGCGCCCCAGAGCCGTCCGCTGCGGAAGACCGACAGCTCCGCGCGGAGGTCCGGCCGGCCCGGGGCCGCGGGGCTGCGGACGGTGACCAGGACCAGGACGAGGCACAGGGCGACCAGGACGTCCACGGTCCAGAAGGCGGCCCGCCAGCCCATCAGCTGGTCGATGAAGGTCGCCAGGGGCAGGCCGAACACGTTGGCCACCATGAAGCCGCCGAAGACGACGGCCAGTGCGCGGCCCACCCGGTCCGGCGGCACCAGGCCGGCGCACACGGACGCGGCGAGCCCGAAGAACGCCGCGGTGGCCAGCGCCGTGAGGACGCGGGCGAGCACCATGACCCAGTAGGCGCCGGCGAGGGCGCCGAGGGTCTGTCCCGCGAGGAACAGCACCAGCATCATGATCATTGCCGGCTTGCGGGGCGCCCTCATGAGCGCCAGCGTCAGCGCCGGGCCGCCGAACACCATGCCCAGCGCGAAGACGGTGACCAGGTTGCCCGCCGCGGTGGTCGAGACGCCGAGGCCGGCCGAGAGCGACGGGAGCAGCCCGGCCACCATCACCTCGGTCGTGTGGAGGCAGAAGATGGCGAGGCCGAGGACGAAGACCGCGAGCGGCATCGCCCGGCTGTCTGCCCGGGTGTGGGACGTGGTGGGCATGCGCGGGCCTTTCCGGAGTTTTGGTTCAATTGATCTAAAACTGGCGCCAGCGTGTCACCTCGCTCGGGCCGGTGTCGAGCCGGGGGTGGGGTTACCGCGTCACGGCGGGCATGATCATCGTCACGCCGTTCGGGGACACGCAGTGTGTGCGGGAAGCGCTTTCCGGCGCGGCCGGTCAGGGTTTTCGGTCAGGGGTTTTCGGTCAGCGGTGCCGGCCGGGGCCGCCAGGGCACCGCGGCCTGGACCTCATCCGGAACTTGGCCCCGCACCTCGCTCCTGCCGCTTCGCGGCGGGCATGATCATCCGCACGCCGCGGCGCATGCGGCGTGCGAGAAAGCGTTTTCCGAAGCCGCTACTCGCGGGGTCGCTTGGGCATCAGGTCGTACAGCCGCTTCCGCGCGCCGTTGTCGTTCTCGTTGCGGGCGTGCGCCACCTGGGTGATGAAGTCCTCGAACACGAAGTCGTCCTCGGCCGGGATCGGGGGCGAGGGCTGCTGGCGGGCAAGGTGGCCGTCCAGCACCGCCGCGATCTCCCGGAACGCCACCGCCTGCGTGGTCTCCGGGGCGAACGTGGTGACCGGCATGCCGTGCGCGGCCGCCTCGTTCATCACCACCCCGAGCGGCACGTGCGCCAGCAGCGGGTAGCCGAACTGCTTGAGCTCCTCCAGCGCCGCCACCGCGTACCCGGACATCGGCCGCCGGTACAGGCCCGGCACCACCCCGAAGTAGGGGATGGGCGGGCGGTTCAGCGCGGTCTGCACGTAGTACAGCTGGTCGTTGAGCAGGCGCAGCGCCCGGATGCTGGTGCGGTCCGGCTGCACCGGCACCAGGATGCCGTGCGTCGCGGCGAGGGCGTTGTTGGTCAGCACGTCCAGCGCCGGCGGGCAGTCGATGATGACGTGGTCGTAGTTGGCGAACTGCACGACCCGCGCCAGCTGCCACCCCGGCACCCGGAACTGGTCCAGCCTGCGCACCAGGTCGAACATGCCGGGCGAGGTCGGGATGACGTCGAACGCGCCGCCCGGGCCGATGTTGCTGCGCCGGTGCGGCACGATCAGCTCCTCGACCGGCCCCTTCCACATCTTGGTCAGCGCCTTGGCCAGGCTCGGCGCCTGCGCGGGCACCTCGTCCAGGCCCAGCATCTCCGTGGTCGCGTGACCCTGCGGGTCGAGGTCGATGAGCAGCACCCGGCGGCCGCGTTCGGCCAGCGCCGCGGCGGCCCCGACGCTCAGCGCCGTCTTGCCGACGCCGCCCTTCTGGTTGACCACCGAAGTGATCTGCACTCGAGCGCTCCCAGGTCAGTCGATCCCTGGCCGCAGAGTAGTGGATCTCGTGCGGCCGGCGGGGGACGGTCACGCCCGTCAGCGTGTCCGCACCATCAGCGCCTGCGCGGCCTGGCCCACCTGGCCCTGGACGTCGGACAGCGTGCTGGTGGCCGTGCCCACCCCGGTCGGGCCCACCAGCGTGCGGGCGTCCAGGGCCGTCCACTCGCCCGCCGGCGCGCGCCGCAGGTGCACGGTCAGCTCGCTGTTGATGAACCACCACTTCGCCGGGTCGAGGAAGTTCGACGCGCCGTTGCCGGTGTCGGCGACCGCGAACAGCCGCTGCAACGGCGTCGGCTTCTCCCCGGCCACCAGCTCGACCCGCTGCCTGCCCCACACCCACGCCGGGCCCGGCTCCGCGGGCGAGCCGGCGATGATCCGCCACTCCATCGCGCCCAGGTACCCGCCACGGCCCCAGGTGTCCGGCCAGGTCGCCGGACGGCAGTCCGCCGGCGGTGGTGGCGCCGGCTCCTCGGTGGCCACCGCCGTCGTGTCGGCCTCGGCGATCCGCCACGCCGACGCCCGGGCCACCGCCCGCGTGCCGTCGTGCAGCTCGGCGCCGAGCAGCTCGACCGACCGTCCCGGCCGCTCCACCCAGGACCGCAGCGACAGCTCGGTCAGCGGCGCCGGGCCGAGGATCTCCACGGTCACCCGCGCCAGCAGCCCCGGCCGGTCGGTGGTCAGGCCCTCCAGCGCGCGGGCGAGCAGCGCCGAGGGCGGCCCGAAGTGCTGCGCCTCCGGGGTCCACGGTCCGGCCGTGTGCTCGGTCGGCTGGTAGCGGTCGCCGCCCAGCGGCAGGTAGAAAGCGTTCTCCGTCATCTCCGTCCGCCTGATCCTCAGTCCGCTCGATCCAGGGCCGTTTCCACACCCGGGTCCGGCTCCGGCCAGCCCGGGTACTCCGGTGGCGTGCCGCCGAAGGACGGGCACAGCGACTGGTGCGCGCACCAGTCGCACAGCCGGCTCGGGCTGGGCCGGAAGTCGCCGGTCTTGCCCGCCTTGAGGATCGCCTGCCAGATCGCCTCCAGCGTGCGTTCGAACCGGCGCAGCTCGGCCTCGTCCGGCGCGTAGGCCAGCGACTGCCCGTCGGTCAGGTACATCAGCTTGAGCTGGCGCGGCACGACGCCGCGCAGCCGCCACAGCACCACGGCGTAGAACTTCATCTGGAACATCGCCTTGGCCTCGCCGATCTCGCGGGGCGCGGCGCCGGTCTTGTAGTCCACCACCCGGATCTCGCCGGTGGGCGCGACGTCCAGCCGGTCGACGTACCCGCGCAGCCGGACCCCCGACTCCAGCTCCAGCTCGACGTGGAGCTCGCACGCCTCCGGGTCGAACCGGCGCGGGTCCTCCAGCTGGAAGTAGCTGTCCAGCAGCTTCGTCGCCGACTCCAGCCAGCCCTGCACGTCCTCGCCGTCGAACAGCGCGGCCCACTCGGGGTTGTCGGCCGACAGCTCGCTCCAGGTGGGCGCGAGCAGCTCGCGGGCGCGGTCCGGTTCGCGGTCGGTCTTGGGCAGCGCGAACAGCCGCTCCAGCACCGAGTGCACGAGCGTGCCGCGCAGCTGCGCCTTCGTCGGCACCTCCGGCAGCCGGTCGACCGCCCGGAAGCGGTAGAGCAACGGGCACTGCTTGAAGTCGCTGGCCCGCGAAGGGGACAGCGCGGGGCGGCGCACGCCGAGCTGGGGTTCCGTGGTCGCCGTCTGAGCCATACCCCGCACCCTAAACGAGGGGTCCGACAAGATCGCGACGCCGCGCGCACCCGCGGGTCACCGCCGCCTGACACCCCACGCTCTACCCTGACGGGCATGGCCGCGACCGGCGAGCACGGGAGGAACCAGCCGAGGCGGGTGCTGACCACCGCCGACGGCGGCCTGCTGCTGTTCCGGGTCCAGGACGTGCCGGTGCTGCTCGCCCCCTCCTGGTGGATCGGCTCGCTCGTGGTGGTCGTGCTCTACCAGCCGCTCGTCGACCGGCTCCTGCCCGGCGCCACCGCGGCCACGTCGTGGGCGCTGGCCGCGGCGTTCGCGGTGCTGCTCGGGCTGTCCGTGCTGGCCCACGAGCTGGGCCACTGCGTGGTGGCGCTGCGGATGGGCATCCCGGTGCGGCGGCTGCGGCTGTTCCTGCTCGGCGGACTGTCCGAAGTGGCCCGTACCCCGCGCGAACCCGGTCAGGAGGGGCTGATCGCGGCCGCCGGGCCGGTCGTGTCGGTCCTGCTCGCGGCGTTCGGCGGCCTGCTGCTGTTCGCGGTGCCGCCGGACGGCGCGGTGTGGCTGCTGGTCGCCGAGTGCGCGGTGGCCAACCTCGCGGTCGGCGTGTTCAACCTGCTGCCCGGCCTCCCGCTGGACGGCGGGCGCCTCCTGCGCGCCGGGGTGTGGGCCCTCACCGGGCGGCGGGCCAGCGGCACCCGCGCGGCCGTCGTGGGCGGCGGGATCGTCGCCGCCGGGCTGCTGGTGTGGGCGATGCTCGGCATGGTCTCCGGCAGCGAGGACCGCTGGCTGCGACTGGGCGTGTGCGTGGTCACGGCGTGGTTCGTCGCGATGGGCGCCGGATCGGAGCTGACCGCCGAAGCCAACCGGGGCTGGCCGGAGGGGCTGGCGGTGACCGAGCTGACCCGGCCGGTGCTGCAGCTGCCCGCGGAGAGCCCGGTGTCGGACGCGCTGGCGGCCGCGGCGGGCCGGGGAGTGGTGCTGGTGCGCGCGGACGGCGTCGCGGCCGGCCTGCTCGACGAAGGCGCCGCCGAGCGGCTCGCGGAGACCTCGCCGCAGGCCCCGGCGGAGCTGGCCGCCGAGCCGATCCGCGCCGAGACCGTGCTGCTCGCCTCGGAGCCGGGGGAGGAGATCGCCGAGCGCGTCCGCGAGACCGCCGCCTGGCAGTTCCTCGTGGTCGACGACGAGGGCCGCCCGGCCGGGGTGCTGCGCCGCGAGGACCTGCGCTCGGCCCTGTCGGCCCGCCGCGTCCGCTGACGAGCCGGTCTGGGAAGATCGAGCGCTGCGTTCGCGAGTTTCGAGGAGTTCCACAGTGCAGGTGAGCGGGCCGTTCCGCCCGGGTGACAGGGTCCGTCTGACCGATCCGAAGGGACGCAACTACACGCTGGTGCTCGCCGAGGGGGAGGAGTACCACACCCACCGCGGCGCGCTGCGGCACGACGACCTGATCGGCAAGCCGGAGGGCTCGGTGATCACCTCCGTCGGTGGCACCGCCTACCTGGCGCTGCGGCCGCGGCTGGCCGACTACGTGCTGTCCATGCCGCGCGGCGCGCAGGTGATCTACCCCAAGGACGCGGCGCAGATCGTGATGTGGGGCGACATCTTCCCGGGCGCGCGGGTGCTGGAGGCCGGCGCCGGGTCCGGCGCGCTGACCTGCTCGCTGCTGCGGGCGGTGGGCCCGGAGGGCAGCGTGCTGTCCTACGAGGTGCGCGAGGACCACGCCGAGCACGCGGTCAAGAACGTCGAGCGGTTCTTCCGGGAGCGGCCGGCGAACTGGACGCTGAAGGTCGACGACCTCGCCAGCCACGAGGGCGAGGTCGACCGGGTGATCCTGGACATGCTGGCGCCGTGGGAGGTGCTGGACACCGTCCACCGCAGCCTGGTGCCGGGCGGGGTGCTGGTCGTCTACGTGGCGACGGTGACCCAGCTGTCCCGGGTCACCGAGGCGCTGCGGGAGATGCAGGGCTGGACCGAGCCCGAGTCGTGGGAGAGCCTCGTGCGGCCCTGGCACGTGGTGGGCCTGGCGGTGCGCCCGGAACACCGGATGGTCGGGCACACCGCCTTCCTGCTCACCACGCGACGGCTGGCCGACGGGGTGACCCCGCCGCGGCCGCAGCGCAGGCCGAGCCGCGGCTGAGGTTTCCGCGTCAGTTCGTGCGGTCGCCCAGGTAGCACCACACGCCGCCCTCGTTGGCGAGGCCGAGCTCGAAGTCGTTGGTGCCGCCCGGGCCGACCGCGTGCACCGGCACGTAGGCGGTGTCGCCCACGACGTCCGGGCTGCCGGTGACCGTGACGGTGATGCCGGGCGGGATGTCCGGCACCGACTGCGGCCGGCTCGCGCACACCATCGACTGGATGGTCTCCTTGTCCCCGGTGCTGTACGCGGTGGCGATCGCCTGCGCGGTCTCCTCCGGGGTGGACTTCCCGCCCGGCGCCGCGGTGCCCTCGGGCGTGGACGTCGGGGTGCGCGAGCTGCTGGACGGAGCCTCACTGGAGGCCGGGGGAGCGGTCGCGCTCGTGCTGGGCGCGGCGCTGTTGCCGTCGCCGCCGTCGTCCTTGGTGAGGAACCAGATCAGGAACGCGGCACCGGCGATGACGATCACCGCGGCGATCGCGATGCCGACGATCAGGCCGGTCTTCTTCTTCGGCGGCTCACCGCCCGGCCCGCCCGGGTACTGCTGCCCGGCGTACGGGTCGGCGTAGGGGTCCTGGCCGAACTGCTGCGGCGCGCCGGGGAAGCCGGGCGGCGGGGTCTGCGGGTAGCCCGGCTGCCCCTGTGGGTGACCGGGCTGCTGCGGCCCGCCCTGCGGATATCCGGGCTGCTGCTGGGGGTAGCCGCCGCCCGGCTGCTGCCCGTAGGGGCCCGGCCGGCCCGGCTGGCCGTGGGGGCCTTGCTGCCCGTAGGGCCCGGGCTGTTGCGGCGGGTAGGTCATGATCGGGTTACCCCTTCGTGGATCGGTTGGCTCAGGACTCGTCGACGCACCAGTTCGAACCCTGCCGTTTGAGCGGCATCTTCGCATCCTGCCGGTCACCGTTGTAACGGAGATTGACCGGCACCTTCGCGGTGTCGCCGGTGACCTCGGCCGGGCCGGAGATGCTGGCCTGCAGCTCGCTGGCCGCGTCCCACTGGGACTGCAGCGAGGAGACCTCGCTGTCGGTGGCGCCGCCGCAGGTCAGCGCGGCGTACCGGCTGGCGCTGCGGGCGTTCATGGCGTCCACGACCTGCTGGGCCACGCTGTCCGGGCCGCCCGCGGCGCCACCCCCGGCGCCGGTGGTCGCGGACGAGGACGAGCGCCGGGACGACGGCGCGGTCGCGGTCGAGGAGTTCGCGCGCGCCGTGGGGCTCGCGCTGGAGGAGGAGCCGGCGGCGGCGACGGTGTTGCCGGTGTCCTTCTCGTCGTCGCCGCCGAGCGTGACCACCAGGGTGACGGCCACCGCGGCGACCACGACCGCGGCCGCCGCGATGCCGGCGATCAGGCCGGTCTTCTTCTTCGGCGGCTCACCGCCCGGCCCGCCGGACCCGCCCGGCGCGGCGAACTGCTGCGTCGCGCCCGGGAACCCGGGCGGAGGCGTCCGCGGCGCCCCCTGCGGGTAGCCGGGCGGCGGCCCGCCCTGGGGCTGTCCGGGCTGCTGCCCGTACGGCCCGGGCTGCCCGTAGGGGCCCTGCGGCCCGTGGGGACCCGGCTGGCCCGGGCCGTGCGGCGGGTAGGTCATGGACGGACGTCTCCTCGTTCACGTCGGGTGTCTGCCTGCCTTCGACGCGCCGAAGCGGCATCCGGTTTCCCCCGGCGCGAATCCGGGGTGTAACGCGAGCGATCGTAGCGCCGATGTCCGGCAACTCGATCTTGGCCGTCCGCCGCGGTGGACGGCGATCCGGTGTGGCGACGCGAAAATCACCCGGGTTTGAAGGAGGAGGAGAAGGGGAAGACGCCCGGTGAACGTCCTGTAAAGCCTTGGTTGGGTGGTCGTGACATGAGTGAATCGCTCACCGCCCGGATGGCCGCTGTCCGTGGCCGGGTGGATACTGTCCGTAGTTTTACGAGCGGTTCGCCGACCGCTGGGCAGGACCCTCGTGTAACGGTTCCGTCCGGCTTCGTGATGCGACGCGCCGATCCTGTGATGCGGAAAGGGCTTTTCATGTCGGTGATCGCCGGTACCGTGGGTTAAAAGCACTCCGAGGAGGTGCCGACATGCAACACGACCTTCCCGGAGGTCGGCACGAGGACGCCGACCCTTCAGAGATCAGTGGAGCTGGAACGACGCCGGACGAGCAGGCGCGGCAGGTCCGCTTCCTGGAAGAGGAAGTAGCCCTGCTGCGGCGCAAACTAACCGAATCACCCCGTCAGAACCGCGTGCTGGAGCAGCGTCTCGCCGAGGCGTCGGAACGAGTCGCCCAGCTCACGGAGCGGAACAACAAGCTCGTGGAGACCCTCCGCGAGGCGCGGGGGCAGCTCCTCGCGCTGCGCGAAGAGGTCGACCGGCTCGCCCAGCCCCCCAGCGGGTACGGCGTGTTCGTCACCGCGTACGAGGACAACACCGTCGACGTGTTCACCGCCGGCCGCAAGATGCGGGTGTCGGTGTCCCCGGCGGTGGAGGTGGAGTCCCTCCAGCGCGGTCAGGCTCTCCGCTTGAACGAGGCGCTGACCGTCGTCGAGGCGGGCGACTTCGAGCTCACCGGCGAGGTCTGCTCGCTGCGTGAGGTCCTGACGCCGGCGACCGAGGGCGGCAGCGCCCGCGCGCTCGTCGTCGGTCACGCCGACGAGGAGCGGGTGGTCTGGCTGTCCGACCCGCTGGCCGCGCAGACGCTCAAGCCGGGCGACTCGCTGCTGGTGGACTCGAAGGCGGGCTACGCCTACGAGCGGGTCCCCAAGGCCGAGGTCGAGGACCTCGTGCTGGAGGAGGTCCCGGACGTCCGCTACGAGGACATCGGTGGCCTGGGCAGGCAGATCGAGCAGATCCGCGACGCCGTGGAGCTGCCGTTCCTGCACGCCGACCTCTACCGGGAGTACGAGCTGCGGCCGCCCAAGGGCGTCCTGCTCTACGGCCCGCCCGGGTGCGGTAAGACGCTGATCGCGAAGGCGGTCGCCAACTCGCTGGCCAAGAAGGTGGCCGAGGCCCGCGGCGACGGCGACTCGAAGGACGCCAAGTCGTACTTCCTCAACATCAAGGGCCCGGAGCTGCTCAACAAGTTCGTCGGGGAGACCGAGCGGAGCATCCGCCTGATCTTCCAGCGGGCCCGCGAGAAGGCCTCCGACGGCACGCCCGTGATCGTGTTCTTCGACGAGATGGAGTCGATCTTCCGCACCCGCGGCAGTGGCGTCTCCTCGGACGTGGAGACCACGATCGTGCCGCAGCTGCTGGCCGAGATCGACGGTGTCGAGGGGCTGGAGAACGTCATCGTCATCGGCGCCTCCAACCGCGAGGACATGATCGACCCGGCGATCCTGCGGCCGGGCCGGCTGGACGTGAAGATCAAGATCGAGCGGCCGGACGCCGAGGGTGCGAAGGACATCTTCTCCAAGTACCTGACGCCGGGGCTGCCGATCCACGCCGACGACCTCGCCGAGTTCGGCGGGGACGCGCAGGCCACGATCGAGGCGATGATCCAGAACACCGTCGAGCGGATGTACGAGGAGACGGACGAGAACCGGTTCCTCGAGGTCACCTACGCCAACGGGGACAAGGAGGTCCTGTACTTCCGCGACTTCAACTCGGGCGCGATGATCCAGAACATCGTGGACCGGGCGAAGAAGGCGGCGATCAAGTCGGTGCTGGAGACCAAGCAGCCCGGTCTGCGGGTGCAGCACCTGCTCGACGCGATCGTCGACGAGTTCGCGGAGAACGAGGACCTGCCCAACACCACCAACCCGGACGACTGGGCCCGCATCTCGGGCAAGAAGGGCGAGCGGATCGTCTACATCCGCACGCTCGTCACCGGCAAGAACCAGGAGTCCGGCCGCGTCATCGACACGGCCACGAACACCGGCCAGTACCTGTAACCGCAGGCACGTCAGGGGAGGCCGCCGATCCGCCCGGGTCGGCGGCCTCCGCCGTGTGACTGGCCTCCGCCGTGTGAGTGGCCTCCGCCGTGTGAGTGGCTTCGGGCCCGCGCCGCGCGCCGCCCTGCCCAGCCGGCGAGCAGCAATCCGCCGAGGACGGCCAGCGCGCAACCGATCACCACGGGCACGTCCGGCCCCGCGCACGACACCGAATCGGCCGTGCAGCTGCGGAACGGCCCGCCCTGCCCGCTGGAGTCGTACCGCCCCACCGCGAACAGCAGCATCAGCAGGGCGGCCCCGTGCACCGGAAGCAGCGCCAGCGTCACCGCCAGCGCGGTCACCACGCCACGAACCCCGCGGACGATCTTGTCGGACACGTGGTGAGGACGCTTCCCGGCGGTTTCGGTTGCCCGGCGTGTCGCTCCGCGGTGGCCGTATAACGACCTATACTGCGCGCCATGACCGAGCCCGCCGCCGAGATCCGCGCCCCGATCACCGAAGCCGACGTCCTGGCCTGGCTCGAGGAGACCGCGCAGGCGGTCCGCGCGCACGCCGTCCCGCCCGCGGAGCTGATCCGGCTGCTGGGGGAGTTGCGGCGTGCGTCGGCGGCCTGTGCCGACGCCTCGGACTGGGTGCTGCTGGCGGCCCGGGAGGAGGGAGCGAGCCTGCGGCAGATCGCGCCGGTCTTCGGCAAGGGCTACGTGCGGGCGCCGGCGGCGCGGCTGGAGAAGCTGCACCGGCAGGCGCTGAACTCCGAGCAGTGGCTGGACATCCTCCGTCAACGAGCATCAGGCGTATAACGCCCTATACGGCGCGGCTTCCGGCGAAAACCACCGGTGGCCGGCACGCCGATACACGCTGGAAAACCCGCACGGAAAGGAAAGTCCCCTGCGCATCGGACTCGGCCTGGCGGCCCTCGGGCGGCCCGCCTACATCAACCTGGGCAGAAGCAGTGAGCTCCCGGTCCGGCGGGACGTGCGCGCCATGCGCGAGGCCACGTTCGCGGTGCTCGACGCGGCGTACGCGGCCGGTGTCCGCTGGGTCGACGTCGCGCGTTCCTACGGCCGCGCCGAGGAGTTCCTCGCCGGCTGGCTGGCCGAACGCGGTCACCGCGACCTGACGGTGTCCAGCAAATGGGGCTACACCTACGTCGGCGGCTGGCGCATGGACGCCACGATGCACGAGGTGAAGGAGCACTCCGCCGGCGTGTTCTCCCGCCAGTGGACCGAAAGCCGCTCCCTGCTGGGCAACGCCATCAACCTCTACCAGGTGCACTCGCTCACCGTGGACAGCCCGCTGTTCACCGACGAGGCGCTGCAACGGGCGCTCGCGGCGCTCAGCGACGACGGCGTGCGTGTCGGGTTCTCCACCTCCGGGCCGAGGCAGGCCGAGGTGATCCGGCGGGCGTTCGAGCTGGAAGTGGCCGGGCGCCCGGTGTTCTCCGCCGTGCAGTCCACCTGGAACCTGCTCGAACCGTCGGCGGGACCGGCGCTCGGCGAGGCACACGCCGCCGGGAACCTGGTGCTGGTCAAGGAAACCCTCGCCAACGGCAGGCTCGTGGTGAGCCCGCCGCCCGCGATCACCCGTCTGGCGCAACGCTTCGGAGTCGGCGCGGACGCCATCGCGGTCGCGGCGGTTCTGGCCCAGCCGTGGGCGGACACCGTCCTCGTCGGTCCCGCCAGCGTGCCGCAGCTGACCGCGAACCTGGCGGCGAACGGCGTCGACCTGCCACGGGGCGAACTCGCGGGACTGCGGGCGCTGGCCGAGCCGCCGGAACGGTACTGGGATCGGCGATCCTCGCTGCAATGGCAGTGAAGGCTTGGACTAATCTCAGCGCCCACAACGCAGACTGAAGGGAACGTCACCGTGCGTCATGGAGGGATGGTGGTCCTGGCCGCGGTCGTGCTGACCGGGCTGACCGGGTGCGCGGATCGCCCCAACGACCTGGAGACCTACTACGACAAGCCGGCGGGCGCGGCGACGCCGTCCGCGACGACGCCGGCGACCTCGTCCAGCGTCTCGGTCGGCCAGGCGGCGGTGAACAGCCCGGTGAACCACATCGCCGAGGACGTGGCGGCGGCGGTGCTCACCAAGAGCGACCTGGCGAACGAGGGTGTGCGGGAGGCCGCCGCCCGCGCCGCCAACGGATCCTGCTTCGACGCCGTGCCCGCGGGTGACCCGCGTGGCTCGACCTGGCTCTACACCAGTGGTTCCGCGCTGACGCAGCAGGTCACCGGCTACCTGGACCGCACCGCGGCCGAGGTGCTGGCGCAGGTCGACTGCGACGGCCAGCCGCTGACGGTCACCCGTCCCGCCGGCGCGGAGGCCGCGCGCGCCTGGTGCGACGGCACCACCTGCACGGTGCTGCTGGCGGGCGGGCACGTGCTGTCCGGTCTTCAGGTCACGGCGAGCACGCAGACCCGGGCCGCGGACGCGGTGAAGGGCCTGGCCGCGCTGGCCGCGGAGAAGCTGCCCGCCAGCTGAGGAAAGCGCTACCCCTGGCGGCGGAACCACTCGCGGATCGCGTGCCTGCCGTCGGGCACGAAAGGGCTTTCCGGGTCCCGCGCCCAGGCCCGCAGCTCGTCCAGGGGCATCCAGGCGCCGGAGACGATTTCCTCCGGCTGGTGAACGACGGGACCGTCCCAGCGCACCTCGTAGGCGAAGTAGTGGCAGCGCAACGGTGGCTGCTCGAACGTGAACGTGAACAGCGGTCGCAGGGGCACGCCGCGCACGCCCAGTTCCTCGGCCAGTTCCCGTTCCGCGCCCTCGGCGGGCGTCTCGTCCGCGGCGACCACCCCGCCCGCCCAGCAGTCGTAGAGGCCCGGGAACACGTCCTTGTCCGGTGACCGCCGGTGCACGTAGACGCGGGAGCCGTCGCCGGAGCGGACCAGGACCAGCGTCGCGGCGTGCCAGAGGCCCTGTTCGCGCATGTCGGCGCGCCGCACCCGGCCCACGACCGCGCCCGCGGCGTCGTAGTGGGCGACCATTTCCCCATCGCTGTTCACCATCGGCAGCCAGCATCGCAGATCCGGGTGCTTTACCTGGTCGCAACCGGTGGCCCGCTCACCGTGGCCGCCCGGGACCCGTAGGCTTGGGACATGCGGCGGATCATGGGAACCGAAGTCGAGTACGGCATCGCCGTGCCGGGCGACGCGACGGCGAATCCGGTACTGACCTCGACGCAGGTCGTGCTGGCCTACGCGGCGGCGGCGGACATCCCGCGGGCGCGGCGGGCGCGGTGGGACTACGAGGTCGAGTCGCCGCTGCGCGACGCCCGGGGCTTCGACCTGGCCGGCCCGGGCGGTCCGGGGCACGACCCGGACGTGGAGGACCTCGGCGCGGCCAACGTCATCCTGACCAACGGCGCCCGGCTCTACGTCGACCACGCGCACCCGGAGTACTCCGCGCCCGAGGTGACCAACCCGCGGGACGGGGTCATCTGGGACAAGGCGGGGGAGCGGGTGATGGAGGAGGCCGCGATGCGGGCGGCCACCGTGCCCGGGCAGCCGCCGTTGCAGCTGTACAAGAACAACGTCGACGGCAAGGGCGCCAGCTACGGCACCCACGAGAACTACCTGATGGCGCGGTCGACGCCGTTCACGTCGGTGATCTCCGGGCTGACGCCGTTCTTCGTGTCGCGGCAGGTGGTCACCGGCTCGGGCCGGGTGGGCATCGGGCCGCAGGGCGAGGAGGCGGGTTTCCAGCTGTCGCAGCGGTCGGACTACATCGAGGTCGAGGTCGGCCTGGAGACCACGCTGAAGCGGGGGATCATCAACACCCGCGACGAGCCGCACGCCGACGCGGACAAGTACCGGCGGCTGCACGTCATCATCGGCGACGCGAACATGGCCGAGTACTCGACCTACCTCAAGCTGGGCACCACGGCGCTGGTGCTGGACATGATCGAGGCCGGTCAGCGGTTCGACGACCTGAAGCTGGACGAGCCGGTGCGCGCGGTGCACCAGATCAGCCACGATCCGACGCTGAAGACGAAGGTGTCGCTGGCCAACGGGCGCAAGTACACCGGGCTGGACCTGCAGTTCGCCTACCACGAGCTGGCCGCGGCGCACCTGGAGCGCACCGGTGGCGACCAGGTGTCCAAGGAGGTGCTGCGGGTCTGGGGCGAGATCCTGGACGCGCTGGCCCGGGATCCGGCGGAGTGCGCGGACCGGCTGGACTGGCCGGCGAAGCTGCGGCTGTTGGAGGGCTACCGGCAGCGGGACAACCTGGGGTGGGCCGCGCCGCGGCTGCACCTGGTGGACCTGCAGTACTCCGACGTGCGGCTGCAGAAGGGCCTGTACAACCGGCTGGTGGCGCGGGGCTCGATGAAACGGCTGGTCACCGAGGAGGAGGTGCAGGCGGCGATCACGAACCCGCCGGAGGACACGCGGGCCTACTTCCGCGGGCGGGCGCTGGAGAAGTACGCGACGTCGATCGCGGCCGCGTCGTGGGACTCGGTGATCTTCGACGTGGGCAAGGAGTCGCTGGTCCGCATCCCGACGCTGGAGCCGCTGCGGGGCACGAAGGCGCACGTCGGACGGTTGCTGGACGAGTCGGAGACGGCGGAGGAACTGGTCGAGGCGCTGACGGGTTCGGACTGACCGCAGCGGGAAAACCACCGATTGTCGTGGTCTCTGGGTAGGCTAGGGACAGGACTCACCGGGAGGCGAGATGGCTCAGGAGAAGATCGAGAAGCACGGTGGCGGCGGCTCCGACGACGAGGTCGAGGGTGGTGCCCCGGCCGGCCAGGAACGCCGCGAGAAGCTGGGTGAGGACGTCGACACGATCCTGGACGAGATCGACGACGTGCTCGAGGAGAACGCCGAGGACTTCGTGCGTGCCTACGTGCAAAAGGGCGGCGAGTAACCGCTCACCGGCGGCCATTAGGGTGGTCGCACTGAGTAGCTTGTAGTGCCGGTTGTCGCGCTTCCGTGGGCTCGGAGCCCGCGGGAGCGTCACACTTCGTCGATGGGAACCACGAGCACGTATGGAACACACCTCGGGCCCCACGGGCCCCGCGCTGCCCGCTGCCTTCTTCTCGAGCACGACGTCGTCGTTCGCCGAGTTCCTCCGCATGCAGGCGCCTGACCTGCTGCCGGGCCGCCGGCAGCTGCCGGGCGCCGGTCCGGTGGACGCGCCGCACGGCACCACTATCGTGGCCGTGACGTTCGCCGGTGGCGTGCTGGTCGCCGGCGACCGCCGGGCGACGTCGGGCAACCTGATCGCGTCCCGGGACATGGAGAAGGTGCACGTCGTCGACGCCTACTCCGCGGTGGGCATCGCGGGCAGCGCCGGGATCGCGCTGGAGCTGGTGCGGCTGTACGCGGTCGAGCTGGCGCACTACGAGAAGATCGAGGGCGTTCCGCTGTCGCTGGACGGCAAGACGAACAAGCTCGCCACCATGGTCAAGGGCAACCTGGACGTGGCGATGGCGGGTCTGGCGGCGCTGCCGTTGTTCGTCGGCTACGACATCGAGGCCGACGACCCGAAGCGCGCCGGGCGGATCGTGTCCTACGACGTGACCGGTGGCCGGTACGAGGAGCGCGCGGGCTACCACGCGATCGGGTCGGGGTCGCTGTTCGCGAGGTCGGCGCTGAAGAAGCTGTACGACCCGGACGCCGACGAGGAGACCGCGGTGCGCACGGCGGTGGAGTCGCTGTACGACGCGGCCGACGACGACAGCGCGACCGGTGGGCCGGACCTGGTGCGCCGGGTCTTCCCGACGCTGGTGACGATCACCGCCGAGCGCGGCGCGGTGCGGCTGCCGGACGAGCAGGCCGCCGCGGTGGCGGAGGCGGTCGTCGCGGGGCGGGCCGAGCAGGCCACCCGCGGCCGGACGTGATCGCCGCGCCCGTGGCTGAACTTCCCCTTCCTTCGAGCATCCTTGGAGCCTGACCGTGACGCTGCCGCTGTACGCCTCTCCTGAGCAGTTGATGCGCGAGCGCTCGGAGCTCGCGCGCAAGGGCATCGCGCGCGGCCGGAGTGTGGTCGTGCTGAAGTACCGCAGCGGCGTGCTGTTCGTGGCCGAGAACCCGTCGACGACGCTGCACAAGATCTCCGAGATCTACGACCGGATCGGGTTCGCCGCGGTCGGCCGGTACAGCGAGTACGAGAACCTGCGGGTGGCCGGCATCCGGCACGCGGACCTGAAGGGCTACCAGTACGACCGCCGGGACGTGACGGCGCGGGCGCTGGCCAACGCCTACGCGGCGACGCTGGGCAGCATCTTCACCGAGCAGCTCAAGCCGTACGAGGTGGAGCTGTGCGTGGCCGAGGTGGGGTCGGCGCCGGAGGAGGACCAGCTGTTCCGGCTGACCTACGACGGTTCGATCTTCGACGAGCCGCGGTACGTGGTGACGGGTGGCCAGACGGAGCCGGTGGCGAACAAGCTGAAGGAGATCTACGAGGACGGCCTGGAGCTGCGGGACGCGCTGAAGGTGGCGCTGGACGCGCTGCGGGCGGTGAGCAACAACGGGGACAGCGCGCCGCTGAAGCTGGAGGTGGCGGTGCTGGACCGCGAGCGGCCGGGCCGCAAGTTCCGGCGCATCCAGGGCGCCGCGCTGGACGCGTTGCTGCCGGAGCAGCCGGCCGAGTCCGGCGAGACGACGCCGGAGGAGGACGAGACACCCCCGGCGAGCTGAGGTTCGCGACGGGCCCCCGGACTTCGGTCCGGGGGCCCTTTCGCATGCCCGGGGCTCGGTGCCCTCGCCTGGCCGGTGGGCAGGGGTCGCGCGGGGAGCGGCTGCTTGGTGTCTCACCGGCTCGCGCGCAGGGCGCCCCCGGGTATCGGCGCCGGGATCAGGCCCAGTGGGCCGGCCGCGTGAGCCCGTCCGGCAGGCGCGTCGCGCTGTCGCCGTGGGCGGCGGTCACCTGGGCCTGCGTGAGGAACAGGCTGCCGGTCAGGTCGGCGCCCGCGAGGTTCGCCCCGCGGAAGTCCGCTCCGATGACATCCGCCTGGCGCAGGTCGGCGTGCCGGAGGTCGGCTCCGATGAGGTACGCGCCGCGCAGGTTGGCGGCCCTGAGGTCGGCTTCGCGCAGCTTGGCGCCGATCAGGTCGGCTCCGCGGCGGTTCTTGCCGCGCTTGCCGCGGACCAGTTCGCTCGCCCGCAGCAGCAGGCCGCTCACCTTCTCCCGGTGGCCGGCCACGTCGAGCTCCACCAGCTCGGCCGGGCCGCCGCGGGCCATCCGCTCGGTCTCCGCCAGCGCCGCCCGCAGCTTGTCGTGCACTGGGCGCGCGGCGGGCAGGCCGAGCGCCTCGGTGAGGTAGAACAGCAGCTCGTGCAGCTGCCGCATCACCGGGAACGCGGCGAACATCGGCTGCCGGGTCTCGGGTGCGGTGCGCCAGTCGCGGCCGCCGAAGGTGTCCTGGGAGATGCGCTGCCCGGCGCCGAAGCAGTCGAAGACGGTGCAGCCGGTGAAGCCCTTCTCCCGCAGCCGGGAGTGGATGCCGCAGCGGTAGTCGTCGAGGAGGTTGTGGCACGGTGTGCCCGCGTCCTTGTCCACCGCGAAGTCCGCCGAGGCGGCGAAGGGCAGGGCCACGCAGCACAGGCCGAAGCAGCTGGCGCAGTCGGCTCGCAGCGCGTCGCCGGTCACGGTTTCGGATCACCCCTGTCGCAGTCCGGTTCGACCCTATCGGGTGGCCCGGGCCACAACGTGGGAAACCCCTGGTAACGGCCTCGTCCGCGGTGGTCCGGCACGTGGTGCGACGATCACCCGGCGTGTCGCCGCCCGAACGGCGCACCGCGACAGGGCCAAAAGCGCCTAGCATTGAGAGATGCAGCGGCGGATTTTTGGCATCGAGACCGAGTTCGGCGTCACCTGCACGTTCCACGGGCAGCGCCGGCTCTCGCCCGATGAGGTGGCGCGCTACCTGTTCCGGCGGGTCGTGTCGTGGGGGCGCTCGTCCAACGTCTTCCTGTCCAACGGCTCCCGGCTCTACCTGGACGTCGGCTCGCACCCCGAGTACGCCACGGCCGAGTGCGACGACCTGGTGCAGCTCGTCACGCACGACAAGGCCGGCGAGCGGATCCTCGAGGACCTGCTGGTCGACGCCGAGCGGCGGCTGGCCGACGAGGGCATCGGCGGGGACATCTTCCTGTTCAAGAACAACACCGACTCGGCGGGCAACTCCTACGGCTGTCACGAGAACTACCTGGTGACGCGCGCGGGCGAGTTTTCCCGGATCGCCGACGTGCTGCTGCCGTTCCTGGTGACCCGTCAGCTGATCTGCGGCGCCGGCAAGGTGCTGCAGACGCCGCGGGGCGCGGTGTACTGCCTGTCGCAGCGGGCCGAGCACATCTGGGAGGGCGTCTCCAGCGCCACGACCCGGTCGCGGCCGATCATCAACACCCGCGACGAGCCGCACGCCGACGCCGAGCGGTACCGGCGGCTGCACGTCATCGTGGGCGACTCGAACATGGCCGAGCCGACGACGCTGCTGAAGATCGGCACGGCGAACCTGGTGCTGGAGATGATCGAGCAGGGTGTGCAGTTCCGGGACTTCACGCTGGACAACCCGATCCGGGCGATCCGCGAGATCAGCCACGACCTGACCGGGCGGCGCCCGGTGCGGCTGGCCGGCGGGCGGGAGGCCTCGGCGCTGGACATCCAGCGCGAGTACTACGGGCGCGCGGTGCAGCACGTGCAGGCCAACGACTCGGGCCCGACCGCGCAGCGGGTGGTGGAGCTGTGGGGCCGCGCGCTGGACGCGGTGGAGCAGCAGGACTTCGGCAAGATCGACACCGAGATCGACTGGGCGATCAAGCACCGGCTGGTGGAGCGGTACCGGGCCAAGCACAACCTGGACCTGTCCAGCCCGCGGGTGGCGCAGCTGGACCTGGCCTACCACGACATCCGGCGCGGGCGGGGCTTGTTCGACCTGCTGCAGCGCAAGGGCCTGGTGCGGCGGATCACCGACGACGGGGAGATCGAGCTGGCCAAGGACACGCCGCCGCAGACCACGCGGGCGAAGCTGCGGGGCGATTTCATCGCCGCCGCGCAGGCCGCCGGGCGGGACTTCACGGTCGACTGGGTGCACCTCAAGCTCAACGACCAGGCGCAGCGGACCGTGTTGTGCAAGGACCCGTTCCGCGCGGTGGACGAGCGCGTCGACCGGCTGATCAGCTCGCTGTGAACGCGTTCGCGGAGCAGTGGCGGGCCTGGCACGCCGAGCGGGAGCGGGTGCTGGCGGAGCCGCACGGGTGGCTGAGCATCACGGCGCGGCACTGGCTGACGCCGGAGCCGCGGCGGTTCGACGGCATCCCCGGCGCGTGGCGTGTCGACGGCGAGGCCGCGGTCGTGGTGGTGGAGCCGGACGAGGAGTTCGGCGTGTCCGGCACGGCGCGGTTCGAGCTGGTCAACAGCGGGCCGGGCGAGATGGTGAAGGCCGGTGACCGGGTCGTGGAGGTGGCGCGGCGCAGCGGGTACCTGCTGCGGTTGCGGGACCCGGCGGCGCCGGTGCGGGCCGCGTTCCGCGGCGTGCCGGCCTACGAACCGGACCCGGCGTGGGTGCTGCCCGGCCGGTTCGAGCCGTTCGACGAACCGCGGGCGGTGACGGTCGGGGCGGTCGTGGAAGGACTGTCGCATGTGTACTCGTCGCCGGGTGTGCTGCGCTTCGCGTACCGGGGCGAGGAGTTCGCGCTGACCGCGTTCAACGGCAAGGGCGGCGCGGCGTTCTCGGTGCTGTTCACGGACGCGACCTCGGGCGTGACGACGTACGCGGCGAACCGCAGCCTGTCGGTCGGCGCGCCGGACGCCGAGGGCCGGGTGGAGCTGGACTTCAACCGGGCGGTGAACCTGCCGTGCGCGTTCATCGACCTCGCGACGTGCCCGCTGCCCCCACGGGAGAACCGGTTGCCGTTCCCGGTGGAGGCGGGCGAGCAGATCCCGTGGGAGCGCCGTTGACGCACCGCGGCGGGTGGTCCCGCGGTCTCGTTGACGCCGACGTGCTCGTGCAGGCGGCGTAGCGGCCGCAGGCCGGCGGGCGGCAGCAGGCCGCGTACCAGGGTCGCGCGGGCCGAGACCGTGGACAGTCCGAACGCGATGCAGCACAGCAGCGTGCTGGTGCCCAGCGGCAGCGGGGTGAAGCCGAGGAAGAACCGGAGGTCGTCCTCGCCGCCGAAGTTGCTGCCCGGCGAGGGGCGTGGGCGCGGCTGGAGTCCGAGCCGAGCGAACACGGGATCCCCTCGGCAGTGCACTTGCCACCTGATGTGTACGGGTGTCAACATCGAGCCGTGAGCTCCTCGGCGCCCGTGCGAAGCGGCTACCACCACGGCGATCTGCGCAACGCCCTGATCCGCTCCGCCGCGGAACTCGCCCAGGCCGGTGGCCCTTCGTCGGTGACGATCCGGGCCGCCGCGCGCGCGGTCGGGGTCACGCCGACCGCCGCCTACCGGCACTTCGCCGGGCACGAGGAGCTGCTGGAGGCGGTCAAGACGCGGGCGATGGCGCTGCTGACCGCGTCGGTGAACGAGGCGCTGGACCGCCTGGACCCGGTCGGCGACCCGGCCGAACGGGGCCTGAGCCGGCTGGCCGCGATCGGGCGGGGGTACTTCGCGTTCGCCCTCGCCGAACCCGGGCTGTTCCGCACCGCGTTCGCCGGCGGTCTCCCGCCGATGCCGGCCGTCGCGGAGTCCGGCCCGTTCGGCAAGCTGATCGAGGCGATCGACGACCTGGCCGCGTGCGGGTACCTGCCACCGCAGCGCCGCCCGATGGCCGAGTTCGCGGCGTGGGCGTCGGTGCACGGCCTGGCGATGCTGCACCTGGACGGCCCGCTGTCCGCCGCCCCGCGGGAGGCCCGGGAGCTGGCGCTGGAGCGCACGATCGAGATCATCGCGGAGGGCCTGGGCGGGGCCGCGCTGACGGAGCGGATGCGCGAGGTGCTGCGCCGCGTCGCCCGGGGCTGAACTCTGTCACCGGCTTCGGAATTTGTTCGCGCGATGCCAGCGGAAGTACGCCTGGTGCAAACGAAGCAGGGCTTACCGCGGAGACGGTCGATCAAGGCGGCGAGGTGCCGACGTCGTTGACGCTGAGGTAGCCGAGTTCGTACCAGTCGTCGCCCCCCGCGACGCTCCGTTGCTTGATGTGCGCTGCGATCAACAGGTCGACGGGCATCTCCTCGCCGCACAGCGCGCAGGCGTTGCCACCGTCAAGTCCGAGGATGACGTTGGTGCGGCCGCTGATCGTTTCGAGCTCGACGCCGATGAGGTTCCGCAGGAGGACTTCAGCACCGTCGGCGACCTCCGCCGGCACCGTCGATGTCCCGGTGAGCACCTCCTCCGGCAGCTGGGAGTGGAAGAGCTGAGCGAACCGGCTGAACCAGTCGACGGTGACGGGGTAGAGGTACCCCTGGTGCACCTTGCCCGCAGTGGTGAACATCCGTTGGGCCTTCTCAGCTCGCATCTCGATCGGGATGTCGGTGAGCGGTATGGGGGATGCGAGTTCGGCCATGTCCACCGGCAGTTTCCAGCCGTGCTGCTCCCACGTGTCGTTGGGCAGGACCTCCGGTCGTAGAGCATCGCCGGCGGAAGACGTGGCTCGGCTGACCGCGCGAACAGCGCCCTTGGCGTAGTGGAGCACCACGTCACCGCGCCTGAGAGCGCTGATTCACCCACCAGCAGGCACTCAAGTAGTGAATCAGGTAGCGATCACGGATCGGCTTCGCGACCGGGGGCCGCAACGAGCTCATTGAGCGGCCTACGCGGCTGAAAATCGCGTCTCGCGGGGGTGTGGGTGGGTATCTCGTGGACTTCCCGGGCGCGCCGGGGTGGACCTCGGCGACTCGATCACCAGTGCGAGCTACTGTGGTCGGGTGTCCACCGCCCGCGCCGAGCGCCTGGTCAATCTGGTGCTCGCTCTGCTGTCGACCCGGCAGTACCTCACCGCTGACCGGATTCGCGGGATCGTGCCCGGATACGCCGACGCCGCGAGCGACGAGGCCTTCTCCCGCATGTTCGAACGGGACAAGACCGAGCTGCGTGAACTGGGGATCCCGCTGGAGACCGGCCGCAACTCGGCCTTCGACCCGGCCGAGGGCTACCGCATCGCCCGGCGGGACTACGAGCTGGGCGAGATCGAGCTGGCCCCGGACGAGGCCGCCGCCGTCGGGCTCGCCGTCCGGCTCTGGGACTCGCCCGAGATGACCGGCCAGGCCCAGGGCGCCCTGGTCAAACTGCGCGCCGCCGGGGTCGACCTCGACCACACCGAGCCGCCGGTCGTGGAGTCCCGCGTCCGCGCCGAACCGGCCTTCACCCCGCTGGTCGCCGCCGTGCAGGCCCGCCAGGCCGTCCAGTTCTCCTACCGCCGCTCCGGCTCGGCGGAACGGCTCACCCGCACCCTGGAACCGTGGGGCGTGGTGTCCTGGCGCGCCCGCTGGTACGTCGTGGGCCACGACCGCGACCGCGGCGCCCCACGTTGCTTCCGGCTCTCCCGCATCGTCGGCGACGTGCGCACCGCCGGGCGCCCGGGCGAGGTGCAGCGGCCGGACAACGTCAACCTGCTGGAGCTGATCGCCGGCACCACCGACCCCGACCCCGCGCCCGTCACCACCGCCAAGCTGTGGATCGCCGACCAGCACGACGCCGGGGTGCGCCGCCGCGCCCGCCTCACCGGGCGGCTCACCGTCGGCGGCATCGAGGGCGACCTCGCCGAGATCGACCTGTCCTTCCCGGAAAGCGCCGCCGACTGGATCGCCGGGCACGGCCCCGACGTGCTGGTCCTCGAGCCGGACGTGCTGGCCAAGGCGGTCCGCGGCCGCCTGGAGTCGGTGCTGCACCCCGAACTGCACCACGACCTGCACCACGAGGTGCGGCGATGAGCGGATCGACCAACCGGATGCCCCGGCTGCTGGCGCTCGTGCCCTACCTGCTCGCGCGCCCCGGCATCCGCATCGAGGACGCCGCCCGCGACTTCGGCGTCACCGCGAAGCAGCTGCGCCGCGACCTGGAACTGCTGTGGATGTGCGGGCTGCCCGGGTACGGGCCGGGTGACCTGATCGACCTGTCCTTCGAGGGCGACACGGTCACGGTCACCTTCGACGCCGGCATGAACCGGCCGCTGCGCCTGACCGGCGGGGAAGCCACCGCGCTGCTGGTCGCGCTGCGCGCGGTCGCCGAGACCCCCGGCGTGGTCGACACCGACGCGGTGCACCGCGCCATCGCCAAGATCGAGGCCGCCGCCGGGCAGGCCCAGCCCTCCGGCGTCGTGGTCGGGCTGGCCGTGCGGGAGGGCGAGAAGACCGCCGCCACCCGCCGCGTGGTGCAGAACGCGCTGCGCGCCGGGCGGGCGCTGCGCATCCGCTACTACACCGCCTCCCGCGACCAGATCACCGAGCGCACGGTCGACCCGATGCGGCTGCTGATCGTGCAGGCCGTCGGCTACCTGGAGGCCTGGTGCCGCCGCGCCGAGGGCGTGCGGCTGTTCCGCCTGGACCGCATCGACGAGGTCGAGGTCCTCGACGAGCGCGCCGCCCCGCCCCCGACAGCGCGGCCCACCGACATCTCCGACGGCGTGTTCCGGGCCCGGCCCGGCCAGCCCGAGGCGCGGCTGGTGCTGGAACCGGACGCGCGCTGGGTCGCCGAGTACTACCCGTGCGAGGAGCTGGCCGAGCTCGACGGCGGCAGGCTGCGGGTGCGGATGCGCTACGGCGACGAGTCCTGGATGGTGCGGCTGGTGCTCGGCCTCGGCGGCGACGCGCGCGTGGAAAGCCCGCCCGAGCTGGCCGAGGCTGTCCGTAGCCGGGCCGCCGCCGCACTGGAAAGGGCACGTCACCTCCCGGCCACCTTGGGCCAGTAGGGTGACGCCGTGTCGTACCTGCCGAGCATTCTGCTCGCCGCCGTGGGCCTCCTGGCGCTGATTGTTGTCCTGATCCGGACATTCGGGGTCTTGCGCCGGTTCCGGAAGGCATCGAGCATGGTTACGGCGAGTGTCACCGATCGCACCGGTCTG
Source organism: Amycolatopsis thermalba (assembly GCF_003385215.1). Classification (GTDB taxonomy): domain Bacteria; phylum Actinomycetota; class Actinomycetes; order Mycobacteriales; family Pseudonocardiaceae; genus Amycolatopsis_E; species Amycolatopsis_E thermalba. The sequence continues at coordinate 53,515 of NZ_PQHW01000037.1, forward strand.
TTGAAGGCCCGGTCGGCCGGTCTGCGCGTCGCGCTCGAACAACGGCGGCGTCCCGCCCCTGAGCAAGTAGAGTTGGTCACAAGCAAGGAAGGAGGCCACTGATGTTCAACGCGATGCAGCCGTGGCACTTGATCGTCTTGGTGCTCGTCGTGATCCTGCTGTTCGGCGCGAAGCGCCTGCCGGACGCCGCGCGGTCCATCGGCAAGTCCATGAAGATCTTCAAGGCCGAGACCAAGGACCTCCGTGAGGACGGCAAGGCCGAGGAGCCCGAGAAGAAGCAGATCACGGCCTCCGACACCACTGCCACCACTGCCACCACCGCCTCCGCGGCCTCCCCGGCCGACGACCAGGTCGCGCAGCTGCAGAAGCAGCTCGACGAGCTGAAGCGGCAGCAGGCGGCGGAGAAGGCCGACCAGGCTCACAAGCACGCCAGCTGAGGCGAGGACGGAGCCTGTCGTGGCGGACTCCGCCCCCAAGAGCCGGAGGGACCGGCGGCGCAAGCGCAGCCGCCGGCTCAACCCCGACGGCACGATGACGCTCATCGAGCACATCTACGAGTTCCGGCGCCGCCTGGGCTGGGCCCTGCTCGCCGTGCTCGCCGGCGGGATCTTCGGCTTCATCTGGTTCAACACCAGGATGGGTCCGGTCCCGTCGCTCGGGTCGATCATCAACGACCCGTACTGCGCCATCCCGGCCGACCGGCGGCTCGGCAGCACCGAAGGCTGCTACCTGCTGCAGACGGTGCCGTTCGAGGCGTTCATGATCCAGCTGAAGGTCGGTCTCGCCGGGGGCGCGGTGCTGACCTCACCGCTGTGGCTGTACCAGCTGTGGGCGTTCATCGCCCCCGGCCTGTACACCAAGGAGCGCAAGTACGCGCTCACCTTCGTCGGCTTCGCGAGCGTGCTGTTCGCCGGTGGCGCCGTCCTGGCCTACCTGCTCATCCCGCACGCCCTGCAGCTGCTGATGGGCTTCGGCAACGACTTCTTCATCACCGGCCTCACCGGCGACAAGTACATCTCGTTCGTGCTGTCGCTGCTGATCATCTTCGGGGTCAGCTTCGAACTGCCGCTGCTGCTGGTGATGCTGAACTTCGTGGGCGTGCTCAAATACGCCCAGCTCAAGAGGTGGCGCCGCGGGATCATCATGGCGGTGTTCGTCTTCGCCGCGTTCGCCACGCCCGGATCGGACCCGTTCTCGATGATCGCCCTGGCCGGCGCGCTGACCGTGCTCGCCGAGCTGGCCATCCAGATCGCGCGCGTGCACGACAAGCGCAAGTACCGGGGCAGCGAGAGCGAGGAGTGGGCGGGCCTGGACGACAACGAGGCCGCGCCGTTCGACTACACCCCGAGCAGCATCGACGACACCCCGGCCAAGCCGAAGACCGAGGACGTGACCTAGCCGGTCCGCCCCACCATGGGTATCCGCGCGGCCCTGGCCGTCCACCCCGACACCGGCCGCGGTGCGGCGGCCAGGATCGCCGGCACCGTGGCCGCCCGGCTGCGTGCCGGGGTGGACCGCCTGGACCTGCTCGGCACCACGGCCCCGGGGGATCTGCCGGACGGGCTCGACGCGCTGGTCGTCCTCGGCGGCGACGGGGCCGTGCACCACGCCGTCCAGTACTGCGCCGCCACCGGCACCCCGCTCGGGCTCGTCCCGACCGGCTGCGGCAACGACCTCGCCCGCGGGCTCGGCGTCCCCCTCGACCCGCTGGCCGCGACCGACGCCGTCGTGACCGCGCTGCGGCAGCGGCGCCACCGCGCCGTCGACCTCGGCCACGCCGGCGGCACCTGGTTCGCCACCGTCCTGTGCACCGGGTTCGACGCCGCCGTCAACGCCCGCGCCACCCGCCTGCGGTGGCCGTCCGGCCCGCACCGCTACGACGTCGCCGTCCTGGCCGAACTCGCCGCGTTCCGGGCCCGCCCGGTCACCCTCACCACCGACACCGGGCGCCTCGACCTCGACGCCACCCTCGTCGCCATCGGCAACACCCCGTTCTACGGCGCAGGCATGCGGATCTGCCCGCACGCCGACCCCGCCGACGGGCTCTTCGACATCACCGTCGTCGGCCGCGCCACCCGCGCCGACCTGCTGCGGATCCTACCCGGCCTGCGCCACGGACGGCACCTGCGCCACCCGGCCGTGCGCACCCTGCGCGCCCGCGAGGTGCGCATCGAGACCACCGGCTGGCCCCTCTGCGCCGACGGCGAGATGCTGCCCGGCGGCGCGGTCACCGCCCGTTGCCACCGCGGCGCGCTCACCATCCTGGGGTGACACCCACCGCATGCGTCCCGGACACCGCATGTGACACCCTGACAAGGTGGCCCCTCGCCCTTCCGTGTCGCCGGCCGAGGCCTACCAGGCTTCCAAGCGCCGCGCCCAGTACCCCCAGCTGACCCGCTTCGCCGACGAGGCGGAGTTCGGCTTCGACGACTTCCAGATCCGCGGCTGCCGCGCGCTGGAGGACGGCCACGGCGTGCTCGTGTGCGCGCCGACCGGCGCGGGCAAGACCGTGGTCGGCGAGTTCGCCGTGCACCTCGCGCTCGCCGAGGGCCGCAAGTGCTTCTACACCACGCCCATCAAGGCGCTGTCCAACCAGAAGTACGGCGACCTCGTGCAGCGCTACGGCGCCGGCACCGTCGGCCTGCTCACCGGGGACACCGCGATCAACGGCAACGCCCAGATCGTCGTGATGACCACCGAGGTCCTGCGCAACATGCTCTACGCGGGCTCCTCCGCCATCGACGACCTCGGCTACGTCGTGATGGACGAGATCCACTACCTCGCCGACCGGTTCCGCGGCGCGGTGTGGGAAGAGGTCATCCTGCACCTGCCCGAGTACGTGCGGGTCGTGGGCCTGTCCGCCACCGTCAGCAACGCCGAGGAGTTCGGCGAATGGCTGGTCACCGTGCGCGGCGACACCACCGTCGTCGTCGACGAGCACCGGCCCGTGCCGCTGTGGCAGCACATGATGGTCGGCAACCGGCTGCTCGACCTGTTCGCCGACGACGGCTCCGACGGCGAACTGCGCATGAACCCGGGCCTGCTGCGGCGCGTCGAAGAGGTCGGCCGCATGCACGCCCCCGCGGCGCTGCGGCCGGGCCGGGGCGGGCGCACCTACTCGCGCGGCCCCCGGTTCCGGCCGCCGTCCCGCGTGGACATGATCACCCGGCTGGACGCCGCCGGACTGCTCCCGGCCATCGTGTTCATCTTCTCCCGCGCCGGCTGTGACGCCGCCGTGAGCCAGGTGACCCGCTCCGGGCTGCGGCTCAACACCCCCGAGGAAGCCGCCGAGGTGCGCCGCATCGTCGACACCCGCACCAAGGACCTGCCCGAAGGCGACCTGGGCGTGCTCGGCTACTGGGAATGGCGCGAGGCGCTGGAGAACGGCGTCGCCGGGCACCACGCCGGCCTGCTGCCCGCGTTCAAGGAAACCGTCGAGGAACTGTTCGTGCGCGGCCTGGTCAAGGTCGTGTTCGCCACCGAAACCCTCGCGCTGGGCATCAACATGCCCGCCCGCACCGTGGTGCTCGAACGGCTGGTCAAGTACAACGGCGAGGCCCACGTCGACCTCACCCCGGGCGAGTACACCCAGCTCACCGGCCGTGCCGGGCGCCGCGGCATCGACGTCGAGGGCCACGCCGTGGTGGTGTGGCAGCCCGGAGTCGACCCCAAGGCCGTCGCCGGGCTGGCTTCGACCCGCACCTACCCGCTGCGCTCGTCGTTCCGGCCCGGCTACAACATGGCGATCAACCTGGTCGCCCAGCTCGGCCACGAACAGGCCCGCGAGCTGCTGGAACAGTCCTTCGCTCAGTTCCAGGCCGACCGCTCGGTGGTCGGGCTGTCCCGCCGGATCGAGAAGAACCGCGAGGCGCTCAAGGGCTACGCCGAGGCCGTCAGCGGCGACTTCGACGCGATGCTCGACTACGTGCAGCTGCGCAAGAAGATCTCCGACCGGGAGAAGGCGCTGGCCCGGCAGAACACCGCCGCCCGCCGCGCCGACACCGCGGTGTCCCTGGAGAAGCTGCGCAAGGGCGACGTGATCGCCGTCCCCGCCGGGCGGCGTGCCGGGCTGGCCGTGGTGATCGACCCCGGTCTGGACCCCGTGCGTGAGCCGCGCCCGGTGGTGGTGACCGAGGACCGGTGGTCCGGACCGCTGTCGCTGTCGGACTTCTCCGCGCCCGTGGAGCCGCTGGGCCGGATCAAGCTGCCCAAGCACGTCGAACTGCGCGCGCCCAAGACCCGCCGCGACATCGCCTCGCACCTGCGCGACTCCGGGATTTCCCTGCCCGGCCGCCAGAAACGGCGGTCGGGGGCCAATGAGGACGGTGAGCTGGCCGCGCTGCGCCGCGCCCTGCGCGCCCACCCCTGCCACGGGCTCGCCGAACGCGAGGCCAACATCCGCTGGGTCGAGCGCTACCACCGGCTCGCCGGGGAAACCGAGCAGCTGGAACGGCGCGTCGCCGCCACCACCCACTCGCTCGCGCGGGCGTTCGACCGCATCCGGGCGCTGCTGGCCGAACGCGGCTACCTCGCCGAGGACGAAGACCGCGTCACCGAGCACGGCGCCCGCCTGGCCCGCCTCTACAGCGAGTCCGACCTGCTCGCCGCCGAATGCATCCGCCACGGCGTGTGGGAGGGCCTGACCCCGCCCGAGCTGGCCGCGGTCGTGTCCACCCTGGTGTTCGAAGCCCGCCGTGACTCGCCCGGCGAGCCGCGGCTGCCCGCCGGCGGTGTGCCCAAGGCGTGGCAGGAGACCGCCAAGATCTGGACCGACCTCGCCGAGGACGAGCGGCGCCATCGCCTGGACCGCACTCGTGAACCCGACGCCGGGTTCGCCTGGCCGGTGTACCGGTGGGCGCGCGGCGAGTCACTCGAAAAGGTGCTCACCGCCGCCGACGCCAACGGGCAGGAACTGTCCGCCGGGGACTTCGTGCGCTGGTCCCGCCAGGTCGTCGACCTGCTCGACCAGATCAAGACGGTGCTCGGGCGGGCCGACCCGGTCGGTGACGCGGCCGCCCAGGCGGTCAAGGCGCTGCGGCGCGGGGTCGTGGCGGCGGGCGCCGAATAGCGCGCCCCACCCAGCGTTGTGGTTGGATCGCGCTGAGCGAGGGACGATCAGCGGAGGCACGCAGCATGAGCACGCCCCACGGCGGCACCGGGCCCCAGCAGTGGAGCCAGCAGCCCGGCTACGGACAGCAGCAACCCCAGTACGGGCAGGCGCCGGGGTATCCCCAGCCCCAGCCCCAGCAGCCTCAGTACGGGCAGCCTCAGTACGGGCAGCAGTACCCGCCGCCGCAGTACGG
>NZ_PQHW01000038.1 GCF_003385215.1 Amycolatopsis thermalba
CCGGCCTGGCGCTGTTCGCCGCGGGCGCGCTGCTCTCGGCGGCCGCACCGGACATCCCGCGCCTGCTCGCCGGGCGGGCGATCACCGGGGTGGGCGTGGCCGCCGTGCTGCCCGACACCCTCGCCGTCCTGCTCGCGTCGGTGGCGCTGCTGCTCGGCATCCGCGCACCCGCTGCTCGACCCGCGGTTGTTCCGGGCCGCGGGTCTGCGAAGCACGTGCCTGGGCAGGACGGCGCGTGGCACGTCGGCCGTCTGGTGGGGCGCATCGGGCTGACCGCCGTGATCGCCCTCGCCTTCGCCTGCACCGGCGCCGGCCTGCTCGGGCTGTCCACAAGCGACATGGCCACGCCCTGTCCGCTGTACGCGGTCTGGCTCGTCGTGACCGGGACCGGCGTGACGCTGGCGCTGCCGACGCTGTCCAGCGTGATCGCGGGTTCGCTGCCCCCGCGCAGGCCGGTGTCGCGACCGGCCTGCACCGGCGCCACGCGCGAGTTCGGCAGCGCGCTCGGCGTGGCCGTGCTCGTCCTCGGCGCGCTGGTCATCCTGCCGGGGCGAGGAACTCGATCGCCGCGTCCTTGAACTTCCGGCTGGACACGGCGTTGAGGTGGGTGCGCCGGCCGAGCGAGACGAACGGCGCACCCAGCGACGCCGCGAACTCCGGCGCGTCCGCGGCGATCTCGTCCTGCTCACCGGCGGCGAACAGCACCGGCACCGGCGGCGCACCGTCGAGCCGGTGCCCGGCCATCCCGTCGATACAGGCGTCCAGGCCGCCGCCGGACAGCTGCTCCGCCACGCGCTCCATCGACGCGCGGTCGGCGGCACGCCCGCCGATCCCGCCGAGCACCATCCGCCCGACGCGGCCCGGAGCGAGCCGCGCCAGCTCCCACCCGGCCAGACCGCCCATCGAGTAGGTGACCACATCCACAGTGGACAGTCCGGCCTCGTCGAGCACGGCGAGCACGTCCCGCGCCAGCGTTCGCGGCGAATACCCGGACGCCGGGCGGTCGCTCTGCCCGTGCCCGCGCAGATCCACGGTCACGTGCCCGTGCCCGTGCCCGTGCCCGGCCAGGGCGCGGATCCAGCCGGTCTGCTCCCAGGTGCGGAGGCTGTCCGAGGCGAAGCCGTGGATCAGCAGCACCGGACGCGGCCCGGGGGCGGTGTCGTACCAGATCTTGGTGCCGTCGGCGGCGGTGGCGAACACGGCTCAGTCCTCCGGCAGGGTCAGGCGGACCCTCCGCCGCGGCTTCTTCTCCTCCGGGACGGTGCCGACGATCCCGGCGTCCTCCACGGCGAAGGTGACCAGCGGCTCCCCCACCGCCAGCTCCTCGTCCTCGCCGACGTGCAGGCGGGTGACGCGGCCGGACTGGGGCGAGGGGATTTCCACCGCGGACTTGGTGGTCTCCAGCTCGACCAGCGGCGCGTTGCGCTCGACCCAGTCGCCCTCGGCGACCAGCCACTCCAGCACGCGGGCGCTGATCAGGCCCTCACCGAGGTCGGGCAGGGGGAAGGTCACTTCAGCCACGGCGGTACTCCAGGGTGGTCTGCACGGCGGTCAGGATGCGGTCGATGCTGGGCAGGTACTCGTCCTCCAGCGCGCCGGACGGGTAGGGCACGTCGAACCCGGTGACCCGCTGCACCGGCGCGCGCAGCCCGGCGAAGCAGCGTTCGGTGATCAGCGCGGACACCTCGGCGCCGAGCCCGGCGGTCAGCGGCGCCTCGTGCACCACGACCGCGCGGCGGGTCCGGGCCACCGACTCCGCGAGCCCGGCGGCGTCGATCGGCTTGAGCCAGCGCAGGTCGAGGACCTCCAGCTCGACGCCGTCCTCGGCGGCCAGTTCGGCGGCCTGCAGGCAGCGGGCGACCATCGCGCCCCAGGCGACCAGCGTGGCGTGCCTGCCCGGCCGGACGATCCGGCTGGTGCCGACGGGCAGCTGCTCGACGGCCTCCGTGGGGTCGAACGTCTCGCGGTGCCAGTAGCGGGACTTCGGTTCCAGGAAGATCACCGGGTCCGGATCGGCGATCGCCTGCCGCAGCAGGTGGTACCCCTCGCCCGGGGTGGACGGCGACACCACCTTCAGGCCGGGCACGTGCGCGAACAGCGCCTCCAGGCTCTCGCCGTGGTGCTCGGGCGCCTTGATCCCGCCGAAACTGGGCAGCCGCAGCGTGATCGGCATGCTCAGCACGCCGCGGCTGCGGTAGTGCATGCGCGCGACCTGGTTGACGATCTGGTCGATCGCCGGATAGCTGAAGCCGTCGAACTGGATCTCCGGCACCGGCCGCCACCCGGCCATCGCCAGCCCGACCGCCATGCCCATGATCGCGGACTCGGCCAGCGGTGTGTCGAACACGCGGTGCTCGCCGAACTTGTCGCGCAGGCCGTCGGTCACCCGGAACACCCCGCCGAGCGTGCCGACGTCCTCGCCGAAGATCAGCACCCGGTCGTCGTCCTCGCACGCGTGGCGCAGGGCGAGGTTGAGGGCCTGCTGCAACGAGAACTCAGGCATCGAGGGACTCCTTCCACGCCCGCTGCTGCTCCAGCAGGGCCGCCGTGGGCTCGCGGTAGACGAACGAGAACAGCTCCTCGGCCGGGGGCGCGCCGAGCGCGAGCAGGTCGTCGCGGACCCGGCTCACCACGGTGGCGGCGTGCTCCTCGGCGGCGGCGACCTCCTCGGCGGTGAGCTGGTTCGCCGCCCGGAGGAGCGGGTCGCGCCCGGCCCAGGCCCGCTCGTCGTCCAGGGTGCGGTAGCGGCCGGGATCGTCCGAAGTGGAGTGCGGGCCCAGCCGGTAGGTCATCGCCTCGATCACCGTCGGGCCGCCGCCGTCGCGGGCGCGGTCCAGCGCGGCGCGCGTCGCCTCGAACACGGCGGTCACGTCGTTGCCGTCGACGCGCACGCCCTCGATGCCGTACCCGGCGGCGCGGGCGGCGACCGAACCGCCGGCGACCTGGTCCGCGGTGGGCACCGAGATCGCCCAGCCGTTGTTCTGGCAGAAGAAGATCACCGGCAGCCGGTAGACGCCGGCGAAGTTCATGGCCTCGTGCACGTCGCCCTGGGAGCTGGCGCCGTCGCCGAAGTAGGTGATGGCCGCGCCGCCGGTGTCGTCCAGCTTCGCGCCCATCGCCCAGCCGACCGCGTGGGTGACGGGACCGCCGACGACGGCGTTGAACGGCGCCAGGCGGGAGGCCAGCGGGTCGTAGAGGCCGCCGTGCCAGAGGTTGAGGTGGGTGGCCAGGTAGCCGGCGAGGTCGACGCCCATCGCCACCGCGACGCCGAGTTCCCGGTAGCACGGGAAGGCGAAGTCACGGCCGAGGTCGAGCGCGGCGGCGCTGCCGACCTGCGCGGCCTCTTGGCCCTTCGCCGGGGCGTAGGCGGGGAGGACACCCTGGCGCTGCAACGCGATGGCTTCGTCGTCGAGCCGGCGTGCCACCAGCATCAGCCGGTGGAGCGCGGGGAGATCAGCTTCCTGCATGGCGGGAAGGGTGCGGTGCGGCCTCCGGAGTGCGCAAGTGTCGCCCCAGCGGCTGATCACTGTGCACGATCTGCGCGGCGTTTCGCCGGTTTCGCTGGGCAGATTGTCCAGCGAGCCGCCGCGACGGCCCGGCACCCGCAGCGCTACTGGTGATCGTGCCCGTCTCCGGCTACGACCAGACCGGCCCCTACCGCGACCGCGCCGGGTTCGGCGGCGTCGCCGAGTCGTTCGGCGGGCTGCGGCAGGTCACCGGGCACCCGGACCGCCCGCCGGTGCGGCCGGCGGCGCCGCCGGGCTCTACGGCGTGAACGTGAGCCCGTTCTCCACCAACGGGATCATCGTGCTCGCGCAGGCGCAGGTGCCCGGCAAACGCCTCTTCCAGCGCCGCATGCTCGCCTACAGCGCGCCCGTCGTGGCCGGCGCTCCCCTGCTCGCCTGGACGGTGGCGATCCTGCCGTCCGCGTTGTGACTCCACAGTAGACATTCCGGAAAGGACGCCATGAACCACTTCACCGTGGACGGCCGGCGGCCGTCCGTCGACCCGGCCGCGTGGATCGCCCCGGACGCGGTGCTGGCCGGCGCGGTCATGCTCGCCGCCGGCGCCGGCGTCTGGTACACCGCCGTGCTGCGCGCGGATCTGGACACCATCAGCATCGGGGCCGGCAGCAACATCCAGGACGGCACGATCGTGCACGCCGATCCCGGCTTCCCCGCCGTCATCGGCGCGGGGGCCAGCGTCGGGCACCGCGCGGTGCTGCACGGCTGCACCGTCGAGGACGACTGCCTCATCGGCATGGGCGCGGTCGTGCTCAACGGGGGCCCGGATCGGGGCGGGCAGCCTCGTCGCGGCCGGCGCGGTCGTCGCGGGCCTGCCGGCGAAGGTCCGGCGGTCCCTGACCGCCGACGAGCAGGCCGCGACCCGGGCCAACGCGGAGAGCTACCGCGACCTGGCACGCACCCACACCCACGCCACCCGGGCCTGAGACGCGCCCGGCGGGGTCAGCGGGGGGAGGCACCCGGCGACGGCGCCCGCGGAGAACCACCGCGACCCCACGCACGCCACCCGGGACTGAGCCGCGCCCGGCGGCGTCAGCGGGACGAAGCACCCCGGCGACGACCGCCGCGGGCGCCCGCCGAGAACGCGGCGGCCCCGCCCGATCGGTGGGGCGCCGCGCCCGTGCCACGGCCCGGCTTCTGCCGCCCGTCGCCGACGGGCTTCTGCCGCGCCTCGCCGGCCGGCTTGTCCCGCGTCTCGCCCCGCGGCTTCTGCCGCGCGGCGCCACGGCCGGAGTCACCGCGCCGCGGTTCCCCGCGCCGGGAGCCGGCGCGGGACGGCGAGCCGTCCCGGGTCCGCACCGCGCCGCCGGCCGCGGGCGCGGTGAACACCCGCTCCCCCGGCGCGAGCTCGGCCAGCAGCGGGTGCCCGAGCGCCAGCCGGGTGGTGACCGGGGTGATCCCGGCCTTGCGGGTCAGGTCGCGGACGTCGGCGACCTGGTCGTCGGTCATCAGCGTGATCACCGTGCCCTCGGCGCCGGCGCGGGCGGTGCGCCCGGACCGGTGCAGGTACGCCTTGTGCTCGACCGGCGGGTCGGCGTGGATCACGCGGGCCACGTCGTCGACGTGGATGCCGCGGGCGGCGATGTCGGTGGCCACCAGCGTGGTCGCGCTGCCGTCGGAGAACGCCGACAGGTTGCGGGTCCGCGCCGTCTGGCCGAGGTTGCCGTGCAGCTCCACCGCCGGGACGCCGGCCGCCACGAGCTTGCGGGTCAGCGCCTTCGCCCGATGCTTGGTCCGGGTGAACACCACGGTCCGGCCGGGCGCGGCGGCGAGGTCCACCAGCACGTCCAGGCGCGCGTTCGGCTGGACGTGCAGCACGTGGTGCTCCATCGTCGCCACCGGCGAGCGGGCCGAGTCGACGCTGTGCGTGACCGGGTCGGTGAGGAAACGCTTGACGAGCACGTCCACACCGGCGTCCAAGGTGGCCGAGAACAGCAGCCGCTGCCCCTGCCGCGGCGTGCGGTCCAGCAGCCGCTTCACCTGCGGCAGGAACCCGAGGTCGGCCATGTGGTCGGCCTCGTCGAGGACGGTGACCTCGACGGCGTCGAGGTGCGCGTGCCCGCTCGCGAGGTGGTCGGCGAGCCGGCCGGGGCAGGCGACCAGGATGTCCACGCCGGCCCGCAGGCCGGCGATCTGCGGCCCCGCGCCGACCCCGCCGAACACGGTCATGGTGCGCAGCGACAGGGCCTTGGCCAGCGGCGTCAGCGCCGCGTCGATCTGGGAGGCCAGCTCGCGGGTCGGCGCGAGGATCAGCGCGCGGGGCCGTCCGGGACGGCGCGGGGTGCCGCTCGCGGCGAGCCGGGCCAGGACCGGGAGCGCGAACGCGTACGTCTTGCCGGAGCCGGTGCGGCCCCGGCCGAGCACGTCCCGGCCGGCCAGCGAATGCGGCAGCGTGGCGGCCTGGATCGGGAACGGCGCCTCGATGCCCCGCTCGGCCAGCGCGGCGACGAGCACCGAAGGCACGCCGAGCGCGGCGAAGGAGGGCACGGGGGATGAAGTCAAGGGAAGATCTCCGAACGTCGGGGGGTCGTCCTGCCCGGCGCAGACCGTCGGCGGTCGCGGCGCGTGGTGGTCGACATCAGAACGCGGCCCGAGGCAGAACTGTGCGGGCCGCGATCACCAGTGTAGACCATGAACCGCGGCGGCGGGGCTCGACCGAACGGGATTCACTCCCGCCACGGTCACCCGACGGCGTTTCCGGCGACGGAACCACCCTCCGCTACGACGTGGTGCCGCGCGAGCGGGCGGGCCGGAAGCAGGTCGTGGTCACGCTGAACCGGTCCGTGCCGCGGCACGGACCGGTTCAGCGTATCGGCCGGTCACCCGTCAGCCCCGCTGGGCGAGCAGCCCGTCCACCAGGGCGCGCAGCCCGTCGGCGTAGGTGTCGCGCGCCGCCAGCTCCGGCCACTGGTCGCCGATCGCCGCCAGGTGCGGCATCTTCTCCGGGTCGAACCGGAACTCGGCGTCGCGGTAGGGCCGCTCGTCCGCCGGGCGCCGGCCGGACCGCGCGCGGACGAGGATCTCACCGGCGGTGTAGTACCAGATGCCGCGGAACACCCCGACCGCCTGCTCCGGGCTGCATCCGCTGTCCACGGCGCCGCCCACGATGGCCTCCACCATCCACAGGGCCGGTTCGTCGAGCAGGCCGACGAACCCGTCCACCGTGACGACCTCCGCGGCCCACGGCCACGCTGCCAGCGCGTCGTGCATCACCGTGGCCGCCACGACGATCCGCTCCCGCGGATCGCTGGGCAGCCGGGGGCGTTCCAGCTGCCCGGTGTAGGCGTTGAGCAGCTGCACCAGCAGATCCGCCTTGTCCCGCACGTGGTGGTACAGCGTCGTCGGCCCGATCCCCAGCTCCGCCGCGAGCCGGCGGACGCTCAGCTTCTCCCAGCCGTCGCGGTCGATGAGCCGCCGCGCGGCCGCCAGGATCTCCGCCCGGGAGGTCACCGGTGGCCGCCCGGTCCGGGCGCGCGCTGCATCGGGTCGGGGCATGGGTCCCATCATGCTGCCCGCTCCCCTCGTCGACAGCCGGCGCCCTCCGGTGCTAGTTTCGGAACGCGTTCCGAAACTAGCGCGAGAGGACTGGGGTGCGATGACGAAGACGGAGTTCCCGGGACCGGCGGTCCGGGCGGGGCTCACCCTCACGGCGGTGGCCGTCGTGCAGTTCACGGTGTCGCTGGACCTGTCGGTGGTGAACGTCGGGCTGCCGGCGATCGCGGCCGCGCTCGGGTTCGGCCCGCTGGGCCTGACCTGGGTGATCCACGCCTACGCGCTCACCTTCGGCGGGCTGCTCCTGCTCGGCGGCAAACTCGCCGACCGCTACGGCCGCAAGCGGGTCCTGCTGGTCGGGCTGGCCGTGTTCGGGATCGCGTCCCTGGCCGGGGGTTTCGCCGCGGACCCCGGCCAGCTGGTCGCGGCGCGCGCCGCGCAGGGCATCGGGGCCGCCGCGGCGGCCCCGGCCGCGCTGGCGCTGCTGACCGCGACCTTCCCCGGGGGCCGCGAGCGGGTCCGCGCGTTCGGCGTGTGGAGCGCGACGAACGCCGCCGGTGGGGCTCTGGGCGTGCTGATCGGCGGGGTGCTCACCGAGTACGCCGGGTGGCGGTGGGTGATGTTCGTCAGCGCGCCGATGGCCGCCGTCGCGCTGGTGCTGGTGCGGCGCGGGGTCGCCACCGAGCCGCCGCCGGTGCGCGGCAGCCGTCCGGACGTGCTGGGCGCCGTCCTGGTCACGGCGGGCATGAGCACGCTCGTGTTCGGCGTCGTGCGCACCGAGCAGTACGGCTGGGCCTCGCCGGTCACGCTGATCACCCTGGCGGTCGCCGTCGCACTGCTGGCCGCGTTCGTCCACATCGAACGGACGACGACCCGGGACCCCGTGGTGCGCCTGGGTTTGCTGGCCAGCCGCGCGGTCGCCGGTGCCAACCTGTACAACCTGCTCCTCGGCGCGGCGATGGCGTCCGCCTTCTACTTCGTGTCCCTGTACCTGCAGCGGGTGCTGGGGACCGGGCCGGCGCTGGCCGGGCTGCAGTTCCTGCCCTTCGCGCTCGGGGTGGTCGCCGGGTCCGTGCTCGCCGTCAAGCTCGGGTACCGGATCGCGGCCCGCACGCTGATGGCCGGCGGCGGGCTGCTCGCCGCGGCGGGGTTCGCCTGGTTCGGTTTCCTCAGCGCGGACGGGTCGTTCCTGGCCGACGTCCTGGGGCCGTCGATGGTGACCAGTGCCGGGTTCGGACTGTGCCTCGGGCCGGTGGTGTCCGTGGCGACCGCGGGTGCGGCGCCGGAGGACTCGGGCGCGGCGTCCGGTCTGCTCGCCGCGTCCCGGCAGATCGGCGCGTCGCTCGGGCTCGCCGCCCTCGGCACGGCCGCGCACGGGTACGGCGCTTCGCCCGTGGCGGGGTACGCGTTCGGGTTGGCGCTCGGCGCCGTGCTCTTCGCCGCCGCCGTGGCCCTCGCCCTCACGGTGGTTCCAGGGTCTGCTCCAGCCGGGCGAGCAGGCCGGTGAGGGCCGCGCGCTCGTCCGGGGCCAGCCCGCCGATCAGGTCCGCCTCGTGTTCCAGCAGGCGGCGGACGGTGGTTTCGATCAGGCGGTGACCGGCGTCGGTGAGGCGGACGGCGACCGCGCGTCGTGACGCGGCGGACGGCGCGCGTTCGACGAGCCCGGCCTGCTCGGCGCGGGCCACGCGCTGGGAGACCGCGCCGGGGGTGACCAGCGTGCGCCGGGTGATCTCCCGCGTGGTCAGCTCGTACGGCGGGCCGGACCGGCGGATCACGCTCAGCAGGTCCAGTGTGGACGGATCGACGCCGAGCTCGGCCAGGGTGCGGCGCCGGTCGTCGGCGAGGATCTTCGCGATCCGCCACACCGGGGTGATGATCTCGATGGACTCCGTGCGCACACCGGGGAGTTCGCGCCGCCACGACTCGGCGATGTCGTGCGCGGGCCACCTGAGGATCGAGCCCATCGGGTAGCCCTCGGCGCCGAAGTCGTTCGACACGGCCTGCCTCCCTCCGCTACGTTTAGAGCTAAACATAGCAGAGAGGAGTGCTCAGTGAGCCGGATCGTGCTGGTCACCGGTGGCGGGAACGGCATCGGACGGGCCGTGGCCGCCCGGTTCCGCGCGGGCGGGGACGCCGTGGTGATCACCGGCCGCAACGGCGAGCGGCTGGCCCGGACCGCCGCCGGGATCGGCGCGCGGGCGATCACCTGCGACGCGACGGATCCGGAGCAGGTGGCGCGGATGGCGGACGAGCTGGGGCCGGAGCTGGACGTGGTGGTCAACATGGCGGGCGGGAACACCGATCTCACCGCGCCCGCCGGGGACGGGGTCGGGGAGGTGCTGCGCGCGTGGCGGGCGAACCTGGACGCCAACCTGCTCAGCGCGGTGCTCACCACGACGGCGGTGCGGGACCGGCTGCGGCCGGGTGGCTCGATCATCAACGTCGGGTCGATCGGCGCCGAGTACGCCGCGTCGTCCTACGGGGCGGCGAAAGCGGCGCTGGCGGCGTGGACGGCCGGCCTGTCGTCGGAGGTCGGGCCGAAGGGCGTGACGGCGAACCTGATCGCGCCCGGGTACATCGCGGAAACCGGGTTCTTCCAGGGAAAGCTCAGCGAGGAGCGCCGGCGGGCGTTGATCGCCGCGACGCACAACGGCCGTCCGGGCCACCCGGACGACGTCGCGGAGACGGCGTATTTCCTGGCGTCGGCGGGCGCGCGCCACATCACCGGCCAGACGATCCACGTCAACGGCGGCGCCCACACGACGCGATAACCGGTTGGCGAACGGGCCGGGCGGCGGGACGATCACCGGGTGTGGGACGAGGCCCGGGAGCGCGTCGAGGCACTGTGTGCCGCGCGGGACGCCGATGCCGAGGTGGCGGTGATGGCGGGGGCGGACCCGCGGTTGTGGCTCGCCGTCGACGCGAGCGCGCGACGCTCGGTCCCGGCGGGCTGGCACCGCAGTGTCGTGTTGCGGGCGCTGGGACGCGACGGCCACCTCCGCGAAGCCGCCCTGCCCCAGCTCGACCAGCGGATCGCGCTGCCGGTGCTGGCGATCCGCGCGGCGGACTGGGTGCCGCAGGTGCGCGAGCGTGCCCGGCGGGAGTGCCTGCGTCACCTCTTCCGCGACCCGATGACCGTGGTGGACCTGTTCCCGCTGGCGTGCCGCGTGCGGCGCCGCGCCGAGGGCGAGTGGCTGGCCGCGACGCTGGAGGGGATGCTGCGCCTGCCCGAGGTCCGCTCGGCCGCACTCGCCGCTTCGGATGTGCTCACCCGCCGGACGGTGTATGAGTCGGGGTACGCGAGCGCCGGCGAGCTGAGGGCCGGGCTCCGGGACGGGGATCTGAAGATCCGGCTGGGGTGTGCTCGCGCCCTGGCCGGCAGCCCGGACCCCGAGGTGCTGCACCTGCTGCGCACCAGCGGCACGGCGGCCCTGCGCGCCCTGGCGATCCGCGACCGCGCCGGCGCGGTGGCGGCACTGGCCGATCCCGCCTCGCTGGTGCGCGCACACGCGCACCTGACGCTCCGCCGCGCGGGCGAAGACCCCGCGCGGCACTACCGATCCCTGCTGACCGCGGTGAACGGCACCGCCGCACAGGTGCACGCAGCCGCCATCGCTGCCGGGACTCCCGCATCCCACCGCTCCGCACCAGGCCCAGCGCCGGGAACTCGCGCGAATGGCTCCGGCTCAGCCGGGCCCGGCCGCCGCGCCACACACCCGCGCGCCGCGGGCGTGGCCCCCGGGGCTGCCGGGACTCCCGCATCCCACCGGCCTGGCCCGGCCGCCGCGGCGGATCCCGTGTCCGCCGGCTTGGTCGCCGGCCTCGGGGAGACCGGCGACGGCGCCGATGCGGTGCTGCTCGTGCCGTTCCTCGCCGACGGGCGGGCCGGCGTCCGGGCCGAGACTGTCCGCGCGCTGCGTCGCCTGCGCGCGATTCCCCTCGCGCGGGCCGTGCCGTTGCTCGCCGATCCGTCCCCGCGCGTCGCCCGGCAGGTGATGCTCGCGCTGCGCGAAACCGCCGCCCTGATCGACGAAACCGTGCTGCACGGCATGCTCGCCCCCGGCCAGCCCGCGCACCGCAGGCGGATCGCGTTCCAGCTGCTCTCCGCCCGCGACACCTGGACCCGCCTCGCGCTCGACCTGCGTCTCGTGCTGGACCCGGACGAGCCGCTCCGGGACATCGCCGCCGGCGACCTGCGGAACTGGTTCGCCTACGGGGCCGCGACCACCTACACCACGCCGACCACCACGCAGGCCGCCGAGCTGCGCGACCTCCTCAACCGCGCGGAACCGCTGCTCGGCACCGCCCACGCCCGAGTGCTGCGCCTGTTCCTCTGATCCACTCCTGCACAGGCCGACCTCAGCCGCGCGGAGCCGCCGCCCGGTGCCGCCCACGCGCGGGTGCCGCGCCGGTTCCTCTGGAGCGCAACAAGAACAGCGCCTGCACCCCGGTGTAGGCGAGCAGCACCGCCCCGGCCACCGCGCTCACCTGCACGCCGTGCACGAACGCCTCCTTCGCGGCGGCCAGCAGCGCATCCGCTTCCGCCGCGGGCAGCCCGGCCGCCGTCGCGACCGCTCCGCCGAGCGTTTCGCGCGCCGTGTTCCCCGCACCGGCCGGCACGCCCGCCCGGTAGACCGCCGCCGCGATGCTGCCCAGCACCGCCGTCCCGAGCGCGCCACCCAGCTCGAACCCCGTCTCCGAGATCGCCGACGCCGCACCGGCCCGCGCGGGCGGGGCGGCGGTGATGATCAGGTCGTTGGTGAGCGTCTCCGACAACGACACCCCGAACCCCACCAGCGCCATGCCGGCCACCAGAATCGCCAGTCCACTGTGGACGCCGAGGGCCACCAGCACCGCGAACCCCGCCGCCGCGGCCAGCAGCCCGCCGCCGATCAGCCGCGGCACCGGCACCCGCCGGGCGAGGCGCGCCGCGGCGAAGGAACCCGCGACGCCGGCGACCGTCGTCGGCAGCAGCCACAGCGCCGCCGTCATCGGCCGCAGGCCGAGCACGAGCTGGAGGTGCTGCGGCACCAGGAACAACAGTCCGACCAGGGCGAACACCCCGAGCATGTTCGTCAGCACCGACGCGCTGAACCGCCGGTCCGCGAACAGCGCCAGGTCGAGCATCGGGTCCGGCAGCGCACGCTGGCGCCGCACGAACACCACCACGAACACCGCGCCGGCCAGCACGCTCACGGCCGCGAGCGGATCCGCGCCGTGCTCGGCGAACCGCTTGATGCCGTAGACCACGGGCAGGACCGCCGCCAGCGACAGCAGCGCGGACAGCGGGTCGAAGCGGCCGGGCTCCGGGTCCCGCGCCTCCGGCAGCAGGAGCGGCCCGGCGACCAGCAGCACCAGCATCACCGGCACGTTGATCAGGAACACCGAGCCCCACCAGAAGTGCTCCAGCAGCCAGCCGCCCAGCACCGGCCCGAGCGCCATGCCGCCGGAGAACCCGGCGCCCCACACGGCGATCGCGGTCCGCCGCCGCGCCGGGTCGGTGAAGATGGTGCGGATCAGCGCCAGGGTCGAGGGCATCAGCGTCGCCCCGCCGACCCCGAGCAGCGCCCGCGCGGCGATGAGCATGAGCGGGCTGGTCGCGAACGCCGCGGCCACGGACGCGGCACCGAACGCGACGGCGCCGGAGAGCAGCAGCTTGCGCCGCCCGATCCGGTCCCCGAGCGTGCCCATCAGGACCAGCAGCCCGCCCAGCACGAACGAGTAGATGTCGACGATCCACAGCTGCTCGGCGCCGGTCGGGCCGAGGTCCTCGCTCAGGTACGGCAGCGCGAACCCGAGCACCGTCATGTCGACGCTGATCAGCAGCACCGGCAGCACCAGCACACCCAGCGCGAGCCAGTCCCGGCGTCCCCCGGCCATCACGATCACAACCCTTTTCTGAACAGTCCGGACGGTACAGTTTGCCCCCTCTCGAAACTAAACCGTCCAGACGGTATAGTCAAGTGACATGGGACGCCCCTCCGCGCGGGAACAGATCCTCGACGCCTACCAGGACATCCTCATCGAGAGCGGATCGGCCGCCGTCACCCTGGACGCCGTCGCCGCGCGCGCGAAGGTGTCCAAGGGCGGGCTGCTGTACCACTTCGGGTCGAAGGACGCCCTGCTCGACGGCCTCCTCGACCGGCTGCTGCGGCTCACCGCGGCCGACGTCGAGCAGGCGCGCACGGCCCCCGAGGGCGTGGTGCGGTACTGGCTGCTGTCGTCGGTGACCGACGCCGACATGACCAAGCCGGCCCACCGCGCCTCGATCGCCGCGCTGCGGCTGCTCGGCAGCGAACCGAAGGTCACCGAGACGATGAACGAGGTCGGCCGGCTGTGGTGGGAGCTGCTGGAAGAGCACATCGGCGACCCGCTGACCGCCGAGATCGTCGGGCTGCTCGGCGACGGCCTCTACCTGCGCGCCACACTCGGCGGGCAGATGCCGCAGCCGGTGCTCGACCGGATGCCGGAGGTGCTGCGCCGTCTGGGCCTGGACGCGGCGGAAAGTGACCTTGGTCCTCGCCCGAGGTGACTTCCGCCGGGCCGCGGGGCGCGCGGCGCGGCCTAGATTGGGCAGATCGCCTGCGGAAGGGTCCTGCCGTGATCACCGTGTTCCTCGTCGACGACCACGAGGTCGTCCGCCGCGGCGTCGCCGACCTGCTCGAAGCCGACCGCGAGCTGAGGGTCGTCGGCGAGGCGTCCACGGCCGCCCAGGCGATGGCGCGGATCCCGGCGCTGCGCCCGGACGTCGCGGTGCTCGACGTGCGCCTGCCCGACGGCAACGGCATCGAGCTGTGCCGGGAGCTGCGGTCGCGGTTCCCGGAGCTGAACGTGCTGATCCTGACCTCCTACACCGACGAGGAGGCCATGCTCAACGCGATCCTCGCCGGCGCGGGCGGCTACGTCATCAAGGACATCCAGGGGCTGCAGCTCGTCTCGGCCGTGCGCGCGGTCGGCACCGGCCGGTCGCTGCTCGACACCCGCGCCGCGTCGACGCTGATGGCCAAGCTGCGCGCCGACGCCGGCGACGGCCCGGCGGCCGGGCTCACCGAGCGCGAACGCACGCTGCTGGACCTCATCGGCGAGGGGCTGACCAACGCGCAGATCGCGCAGCGGATGTTCCTCGCGGAGAAGACGGTGAAGAACTACGTGTCGCGGCTGCTGGCCAAACTCGGCCTCCAGCGGCGCACCCAGGCGGCCGTCCTCGCGGCGAAACTCCAGGCGGACAGGGACCCGGACGCCCCGCGCTGAAAGCGCTGCCTCAGGCCGAAATGCTGGCAATCTGTTCACAAGCCTCCGGGTAGCGTGGCGCGGCCATGAGCGGTGCGACTTCGACCCCGGCACCCTCGTCTGCGACCCCGGCCAGGACACCGCGACCTGCCTGTCCCCCGCCGAGGCCGCCGTGGTGCGCAAGCTGCACGACGGCGCCGTCGGCGCCCAGGGCTGCCGCCTGGAACCGGCGATCGCCCACGAGTGGGGGTCGGAGCTGGAGTGGACGCTGTTCGTCCCGCCTCCAGCAGACCCCGGCCAGCGCCCGCGGCGGCGGGAAGCTGCTGCTCTGGCACGGCTGGAACGACCAGCGCACCTCCCCGCGGTCCACAGTGGCCTACTGGCCCACCACCGCCGGCGTGCTCACCCCGGTGATGGCCTGGGTGGAAAGCGGCAGGCAGCCGGACCGCGTCGTCGCCTCGACGTTGCGCGGCGGCGCCACCACCCGCACCCGACGGCCGAGCCGCCGTCGGGACTGCACCAGGCCGGGCGGGGCCGGGATTTCCCTGGACTCCCCGGCTTCCGGGGCCAGGAGAAGTAACCTTCAGAACCCGAGCAGTTCGGCGAACGCGGCGCGTTCCGTGACACCCAGCTTCGCGCTCGCCCGGTACAGGTGTCCCTCGACGGTGCGGACCGAGACGACGAGCCGGTCGGCGATCTCGCGGTTGGACAGGCCGCGCGCGGCCATCGTGACGATCTCGCGCTCGCGGCCGGTCAGCGGCAACGGCCGCACCGCCGCCAGCGCCGGGGTTCGCGCGCCTTCGCACGCTTCGGCGAGCCGGTGCGCGCGGGTGACGGCCGCGCGTGCCGCCACCGGGTGACCGGACCGGGCGTGCGCGACCGCGGCCTGGGCAGCGGCGTCGGCAGCGGCCAGCTGGTCACCCATCTCCTCCAGCGCCCGGGAGGCCGCGAACAGTCCGTCGGCGTCGTCGCCGGCGAGAGCGGCTGCTTGCGCCGCGGCGGCCGCCGCCCGGGGACCCTCGACCTGGCCGGCCAGCTCGGCGAGCCGGCCGGCGGCGGTCCGGTCCCCGAAACACACCGCGACGTGGAGCGCGTAGACCTCGAACGCGGGCTGGCCGCGTCCCGCCGCCAGGCCGGCCGCGTCACGGGCGAGCCGGATCGCGGCACTCACCGCTCCTTCGGCCGCCCGCACCCACGCCCGGGCGAGCACGAGCTCCGGTTCCAGCACCGCCGTCGCCGGGTGCCGTTCGTCCTCCGCGGCGGCGAGCACCACCGCCGCCTGACCGGCCTCCCCGGACATGGCCAGCGCCTGGGTCAGCGCGACGAGGTTGCCGGACCCCGGCCCCTGCCGGCGGACCGGCCCCAGCCCGGCCTCCGCCTCCCGGAGCCTGCGGACGGCGGTGCCCAGCCGGCCCCGGTAGAGCGCGGCGTAGCCCAGCAGCGCCACACCCAGCAGCTGCAGCGGTCCGGGGATCTCGGCGCCCTGCCGGTACCTGGTCCGCGCGAGGTCCTCCACGCCGCGCAGCGCCCCGGCGAGCCGGAGGCCGAGGAGGTGGGCCGCGCACAACCCGAACGACGGGACGACCGCGTCGAAGGACTGCTCGGCCGCGGCGTATCCGGGCGCGGCCGCCCGGTCCAGCTCACCGGCCCGGCCGAGCGGGCCCAGCCCGCCGACCGCGGCCCACGCCGCCAGCAGGCTCGCGTGCGGGGGCAGCGCGCCGGCCGACCGCGCCGCGACGGCGGACTCGATCGCCTCCCGGGGCCGTCCCGCGGCGGCGTGGAAGACCCCGCGGATCGCCCGGATCGGCGCGAGTGCCCCGGGCCGGGTGATGGCGGACTCCGCCCGGTCCAGCACGGCCCCGGCCTCGGCGGGGCGGCGGCACGAGAAGAACAGGTTCCCGGCGCGGGACACCGCGACCACGCTGCGCTGGTCGTCGTCGGTGGCGAGCGGGGCCAGCGCGGACAGCATGGCCTCCGCCTCGTCCCCGCGGGTCAGCCAGGACAGCGCGGAACCGAGCGTCACGCGCGCCTCGAACCCGCCACCGGCGACGACGGCCGCCCGCGCCAGCCGGGCGGCGAGCGGGACGTCGAGCAGCGCGATGGCCCGCTGCGCGGCGAGCGTGTGCAGCCGGGGGTCCGGATCGAGGTCGGAGTCCACGACGAGCACTGCCCGCCGCATCGTGTCGTCGGCGCGCCGGGCGCCGGTGTCCTGCAGCGCCCGCGCGATCCGGCCGCGCAGCCGCCGCGCCCGCAGCACGCCCAGCGCCTCGCGGCGCACCTCGCCGTAGAGCGGGTGCGCCAGCCGGGCCTCCAGCCGGCGGCCGTCCGGTTCGACCGCCACCAGGCCCTCGGCTTCGGCCTGCTCCACGCCGTCGGCGCTGGTCAGGGCCACGAGCACGGGCACGCCGAGGGGTTCGCCGAGCGCGAGGACGTCCACCACGTCGCGGACCGCGCCGGACAACCGGCCCATGCGGGTGTTGACCAGGTCGGCCAGGCCGGGCGAGAGCGCGGGCCGCCCCGACCAGCGCCACACCCCGCGAACCAGGCGCAGCCCGCCGCCGGCCACTTCGCCGTCGACGAGCTGGCGCAGGTAGAGCGCGTTGCCGCGGCAGAGCGTCCAGAGCCGGGCCGCGCCGGCGCTGTCCACCGGGCCGCCGAGCACCGCCTCCAGCAGGGCCACGGTCTCCGCCTCGGACAGCGGCTGGACCTCCAGCCGGTCGAGGTGACCGTCCTTCCACAGCGCGGTCACCGCGTCCGGCACCGGTTCCCCGCTGCGCACCGTGAGCACCACGGTGGCGACCCGGCGCAGCACGAACTGGTGCACCAGCGACGCGGACAGCGCGTCCAGCAGGTGCGCGTCGTCCACCGCCACCACGACGTCACCGCGGGCGGTTCCGGTGAGCGCCTCGGCGGCCTGCCGGAGCAGCTGGGTCGCGTCCCCGCTCACGTCGGTGAGCACGGCGGCGAACGCCCCGAGCGGGACGGCACGGGCCGACGCGGTCGCGGCGACCCACACCGTCCTCGCGTGCCGCCGCCTGGCCGCCGCCACCGCTTCCCGGGCGAGGCGGGTCTTGCCGACCCCGGCCGCGCCCGCCAGCACCACGCCGTGGCCCGCGCCGCGCCGCACGACCGCGTCGACGAACCGCAGCTCTTCCGCCCGGCCGGTCAACGGCCAGTTCAGGCCCACGACACGGGACGGTAGACGGCCGCTGTCCCGGCGTCTTCCACCCCGCGGGCGATTTCCGAGTACCGCACTACTCGTGTGCCCGGCCCGAGGCCGGATCAGGCTGGGCGCGTCAGGGTTCCGCCGTTCCCGAAGGAGGGACGTCATGGTCGCTGTGCACACCGGGCCCCGGTCCGGCCTCGCCCTGCCGCCGGTGGCGAGGTACCTCATGGGCGCGTCCGCCGTGCTGGCCCCGCTGCTGGTCGCCGTGAGCCTGGCGCTGGACCTGGACATCGCCGGCACCAGCAACACCGCGATCGCGCAGCGGATGGCCGCCGATCCGGACGGCTACCCGGCGACGGCCTGGCTGGCCGCGGTGTCCACGCTCCTGTGGGTGCCGGCCGTGCTCACCGCCGGCCGCGTGGCCCGCCGGAACGCGCCCACGCTCGGTCTGGCCGGCACCGTGCTGGCGTTCGGCGCGGCGCTCCCGGTCGGTCTGGACACCGAGGCGCTGGCCTACGTCGCGCTCAAGAGCGGCGTGCCGGTGTCCACGACGGTGACCATGATGGACACCGCGGAGGACATCCCGTCCGGCATCCTCGGTTTCGTCTTCTTCGCCGGGCTCGCCGGCCTGATCCTGCTCGGTGTCGCGATCGTGCGCGGGCACGCGGCGCCGGTGTGGGCCGGTGCCGCGCTCATCCTGGCCGCGGTGGCGATCCCGGTCTCGTGGTTCTCCGGTTCCGGCATCGCGGCACTGGTCGCCTGGCTCGTCCTCGCGGCCGGGTTCGCCGGGTGCGCGCAGGCCCTGATCACCCAGCAGGAGGCGTGATGACCGGCAAGATCCACCTCACCGGGCCCGGCGCGGGTGTGCCGCTCGCCATGCCGGACGGGGTGCACACGGTCAAGGCGGGCGCGGAACACACCGGTGGGGTGTACGAGGTGTTCGAGGTCGAGGCGCCGCGGGCACCCGCGGGACCGCCGCACCGGTCGCCGTGGGCGGGGACGATGTACGTCGTCGAGGGGGACGTGACGGTGCACGCCGGCGGCGAGGTCCACGACCTCGGCCCGGGCGCGGCCATCACGATTCCGGCCCGGTGCCCCTTCACCTTCGAGGTGACGAGCAAGGCCGCACGGGTGCTCGCGATCACCACCGGCGACGGCGCGGGCCGGTTCTTCGCCGACTTCGCGGCGACGGTGCCGGCGGGCCGGCCGATCGAGGAGGTGCTGCCGGCGGTGCTGGAGGTGATCCGCCGGCACGGCGTCAGCCTCCTGGAACCGGGCAGCTGAGAGGTGGCAGGGCGCCCGTCCGGCGATCCACCGTCCACGCGGGACGCGGCGATCGCGCGGCTGCCGGACGCCTACGCCGAGGCGCTGCGGCTGCGCGACGCCGGCGTCCCGCGAGCCCGGATCGCCGCGCGGTTGCGGGTGGAGCCCCAGTCGCTGGACGCGTTGTTCGCGATCGCGGAGGCGAAGCTGGGCACCTTGCTCGACGACGCTTGAGCCGGGGTCCACGAGGAACGCTTCGCGTCATCCTCGTCGCACTGTCCTAACCGGACCGCAGCGCGAGCAACTGCTTGGTGTGGCCCGGCAATTCGGTCTCCGCCAGGCCGGTGATCAGATCCCGCAGCGGCAGCGGCCGGTCCACCAGCACCGCGTCACCGGACACCAGCCGCGCCGGGACCGGGGTGTCCAGCTCGGCCTCGCTCAGCGCCGAGGTGAGGGTGCACAGCGCCTCGCCCTGGCGGTGGATGCGCTCGCGGAGCCCGGCGCTCCCGCCGGCCAGCTCGATGATCCGGGACAGCGTCCAGCGGTCCTGGGCGACGCGGTTGTCGTAGGTGGTGTGCTCACCCGCGGCGACGGCCGAGACCGCCCCGATCGTCACCGCGCTGACGATCGAGACGTGGGCCAGGATCTGGCCCGCGCTCCACTCGCCCGCGGGCGGTTCGGTGAACCGCCCGGCGGCGGCGTCGAGCAGCCCGCGGCAGGCGTCGCGCAACCCCGCGATCACGCGTGCGCCGCCGACATCTCCCACGGCGCCTGCGGCAGCACGTCGCCGGTCTCCAGCAGCGACTTCAGGTTCGCCAGCACCGCCGGCCACCCGGCGGAGATCCCGTTCAGCATCTCCCGGTTGGGCAGCTTCTCGTGGGTCACGGTGAGCCGCACGATGTCCTGGTGCGGTTCGACGAGGAACGTGACCACCGACGGCTCCCGCGACTCTTCGGGTGAGTCCTCGAACGTGATGACCAGACGCGTCGGCGGCTCGGACTCGATCACCTTCCCCACGACGTCGGCCGCGCCCGATCCGTCCGTGCGGCGGTGCTCCCAGGGCGAGCCGGGCTGCCAGTCGGAGACGTTGGAGTGCCCCCAGTACCGCGCGGTCAGGTCCGCGTCGGTGAGGGCGTGCCACACCTGCTCGGCGCCGGCGCGGATGTAGGTGACGTAGACGTAGGTCGGGATGGTCATGGCGGACTCCTCTGCCTGGGCTTTGATGGCCGCGAGCGCGCGCAGCCGGGGCTTGTCGAACTCGGCGATCCAGCGCTGCTCGATCTCGTGGATCGGCGCCGGGTTCAGGTAGTGCAGGCGCTGCCGCCCGCGGCGCACGACGGTCACGAGACCGGCCCGCACCAGGACGTCGAGGTGCTGGGTCGCCGACTGGCGGGCCATGCCGAGCCGCTCGCACACCTGGCTCAGCGTCTGTCCGTTCTGTTCCCGCAGGCGGTCCAGGAGCAACCGCCGGGTGGGGTCGGCCAGCGCCTTGAACACCGCGTCCATCGCTTCCGCGCTCACGCCGACCATTATGCAGGTAAATACCTGCCTTTTGTCAACCGTCCGGGCAGCAGGACCGGCGTGGCGAGCAGGACGACCCCCGCCAGGGCCAGCGCCGCGCGCGGTCCGACGGCCTGGGCGAGCAGCCCCCACAGCACCGTGACGACGGCGATCGCGGCGCTGGAGCTGATCGACCACGCGGTGAGCACGCGGGCGTGCCGCCCGGTCTCGACGTGGTTCAGCCGGTGGGCGGCGAGGACGGAGTTGTAGACGCTGAGGCAGACGATGAGCCCGAACTGGGTGCCCATGACGATCACCAGCCCGGCCGGTCCCGGCTGGACGGCGGCGAGCCCCAGCGGCCAGACCACGCGAAGCGTGCCGAAGACCCGCAGCACCCGGTGTTCCCCGAGGCGGGCGGCGATCCGGCGGGCCAGGCGCGACCCGATCAGGCCGCCGAGGCAGGGCACCGCGAACGCCAGCCCGTACTGCCAGGCCGGGAACCCCAGGTGGGCGAGCATGAGCACGGACACGATCGGCTCGCCTGCCATGATCAGCGCGTTGACGGCGATGGTGTTGGCGAAGAGCCGGCGCAGCGTGGGGTGGGCGAGGATGAGGCGCCACCCCTCGGCGAGGTCGCGCCACCGGCGGGTGGCCGTGGTCCCGCGCGGGGGCGGTTCGCGGTGCCGGATCGCGGCGAGGCCCAGCGCGGACAGCAGGTAGCTGACGGCGTCGGCGAGGACGGTCACCACCGGGCCGAGCACCCCGATCGCCGCGCCGCCCAGCGGCGGTCCGACGACCGTGGCCGACCAGGTGGTGGACTCGAACCGGCTGGTGGCGACGAGAAGCCGGTCGGCGGGGACGAGGGTCTTGAGGTAGGCGCCGGCGGCGGCCGTGAACGCGATCTTCGCCGCGCCCGCGATCACCGCGACCACGAGCAGCTGCGCGAAGGACAGCACGCCGAGCCAGTGGGCGAGCGGGACCGAGGCCAGCGCGGCGAAGCGGACCAGGTCCATCGCGATCATGACCGGCCGCTTGGCGCGCCACTCCATCCACGGCCCCAGCGGCACAGCCAGCAGCGCGCCGATCGCGAGCCCGGCCGCCGACAGGGCCGAGACCTGCGCCGGTCCCGCGTGCAGCACATCGACGGCGACGACCGTGAACGCGCCGAAGCCGAGCCCGGTCCCGTAGGCGCTGACCGCGTAAGCGGCCCACAACCACGCGAACGGACGGCCGAGGTTCGTTGATTTCCGCACCGGGACAGGCAAGCCGAACCCGGGGTGGCACCACCAACAACGCACCGGGCGGCGTGTCACAACCGGCCGTTGTGACAGGAGGTCCACGGCTCGCTCGACGTGGGGAGACCTTCGCCGCCGCCCAGGCCGGGCCGGCTCGTGGTTCGGGACGTGGCGGCACCTTGCGGCGCCGCCCGGGCGGGACCGGCTCGCGGTGTGACCGTCAGGCGGCGCGCCGCGCGGCGCGGGTCGCCGCGGTGAGGCTCGCCTCGCAGGCGGTGATCAGCTGGGCGTGGGCGCGGGTGTGGCTTCCGCGGGCGCACCCGGGGCAGCGCAGGGTGACCGTGCCGAGCACCTCGTCGACCGCGACCTCCAGCGCCCGCCGGCACGGGCGGCACCAGCGGTGCCCGCTGACCTGGCTGACGTGCAGGTCGCTGTGGCAGCACTGGTGGATCCAGCGGCGGTGCACCGGGCAGGTGATCCGGTCCAGCGGGTCCAGGAAGCCGCTCTCCTCGGCGTGGTCCTCGGCGACGAGCGCGTCGTCCAGGGCGATCCGGCTCAGCAGTGTCGTGGTGGTCATCGCTCTCGTCCTCCTCCTCGTGCCTGATACCGGTACGTCGAACCACCACGCGCCGGATCGACAGGACTCAGAGCGTTTTCACCACCCGCGCCGGGTTGCCCACCGCCACCACGCTCGGCGGCAGGTCGCGCGTCACCACCGCGCCCGCGCCGACCACGGTGTCCGCCCCGATCGTCACGCCGGGGCACACGATCACCCCACCGCCCAGCCAGACGTTGTCGTGCACCGTGACCGGCTTCCCGGCCTCCCACTTCGCCCGCCGCAGCTCCGCGTCGAGCGGATGCGTCGGGGTCAGCAGCTGGACGCCGGGGCCGATCTGCACGTCCGCGCCGATCGTGATCGGGGCGACGTCGAGCAGCACCACGCCGTAGTTGAGGAACGTGCGCGGCCCGATCGTGACGTGCGAGCCGTAGTCGACGTACAGCGGCGGGCGGACCTCGACGTCCTCCCCCACCGAGCCCAGCAGCTCCCGCAGCACCGCCGGGTCCGCGTCCGTGTTGAACCGCCGCTGCAACCCGGCCGCGCGGCACAACCCGGCCTGCAGCTCCGGGTCGTCGGCGCGGTACAGCTCGCCCGCGAGCATCCGGTCCCGCTGATCACCCACGCGTCACCACACTGCCAGTGGCCGCACCGGCGCGCCAGCCGCTACCGCGGCAGCGGCTGCGCGTCGATCAGCTCCTCCGGCGCGGACAACCGCCACGCCTCGTAGACCAGTTCGGCCAGCTCGTCGGCGTCGATGCCGGCCAGGTGGACCACCACCCAGCCGAAGCCGCCCGCCGTGAACTGCTCCTCGAACACCTCCGGCCGCTCCGCGACCAGCGCCTGCTGCTCGATCAGCGTCTGCTTCAGGCCCACGGTCTCCGTCCGCGGCCAGTAGTAGCCGAACCGCTTGCCGCGCACGCTGAAGGACGTGTACTCGCTGCCCTTGCCGCGCTGGACCTCCGCCAGCGCGTCCACCATCCGGTGGAACTCCGCAGCACGCACGCTCATCCGCACACCCCCACTGTCCGGTCCCAGCCTAGACAAACCGGGCGCCGCGCCAGGATTCGGTCCAGGGCCGAGGTCTCTTCGCCAGGTGTCCGGATCTGACAGAACACCGTCATTGCCGCCACGCCCCTCCAGCGGCCACGATGGGTACATGGCAACCACCCGCCGCATCGTGATCGCGGTCTTCCCCGACGTCGACCTCCTCGACGTCACCGGTCCGGCCGAGGTGTTCGCGCTGGCCAACCGGGAGACCGGCGGCGCCGCGGGCTACCGCGTCCAGCTCGCCGGGCCGGACTCCGGCGTGATCACCACCTCGGCGGGCGTGCGCCTGGTGACCGACCTCGCCTTCGCCGACGTGGACGGCGCGCTGGACACGCTCCTGGTGCCCGGCGCGGTCGACCTGCACCCGGACGGGCCGGTCGCGCGGATCGACCCGGAGGTGGTGGCCTGGGTGAAGGCGACCGCGCCGCTGGCCCGCCGGGTGGCGTCGGTGTGCGTGGGCGCGCACGTGATGGCGGCGGCCGGGCTGCTGGACGGCAAGACCGCCACCACCCACTGGTCGACCGCGGCCCAGCTGGCCGCCGACCACCCGGCGGTGCGGGTGGACCCCGACCCGATCTTCGTGCGGTGCGGCAACGTCTGGACCGGCGCCGGGATCAGCGCCTGCATGGACCTGTCGCTCGCGCTGGTGGCCGAGGACCTGGGCGAGGAGGTCGCCCTGGCGGTGGCCCGGCAGCTGGTCATGTACCTCAAGCGCCAGGGCGGGCAGAGCCAGTTCTCGGTGCCGCTGAGCCGGCCACCGGCCTCCCGCCGGGACATCGACGAGCTGCGCCTGTTCATCGCCGACCACCTCGACGGCGACCTGTCCACCGCGGCGCTGGCGGCCCGGATGTGCCTGAGCGAGCGGCACTTCGCCCGGGTCTTCCGGCAGGAGACCGGCGACACCCCGGCCGCCTACGTCGAAGCCGCCCGGGTGGAGGCGGCCCGGCGCCTGCTGGAGAGCACCGACGAACCACTGGACCGGGTCGCCGCGGTCTGCGGGCTCGGGTCGGTGGAGACCCTGCACCGGGCGATGCGCAAGCAGATCGGCACCACCCCGGCGGCCTACCGCCGCCGTTTCCGCACCACCGTCTGACCCGATTCCCCAGTCTCCGGGCCCGGCAATCCCGCCGCGCCCGTCGTTACCCCTGCCCAGAAGGAGTTCACATGACCGTGTCCGCGACCCTGCGTGAGGTGATGGGCCTCGGCAAGGAGCTGCCCCGGCTCGCCGACGCCACGCTGGTCCTGATCGACTACCAGAACACCTACCGCACCGGCGTGATGGCCCTCGCCGACGCCGAACCCGCCCTCGCCGCCGGCGCCCGCCTGCTGGCCGCCGCCCGGCAGGCCGGATCCCGGGTGGTCCACGTCGTCAACGACGGCGGCCCGGGCAGCCCCTACGACGTCCGGGCCGAGATCGGCGCGATCAGCCCGGAGGTCGCCCCCGCCGACGGGGAACCCGTGGTGGTCAAGCAGATGCCGAACGCCTTCCACGACACCGAGCTGGACAAGACGCTGCGCGAGCTGGGCGCGGGGCCGGACCTGGTGCTGGCCGGTTTCATGACCCACATGTGCGTCATGTTCACCGCCCAGGGCGCCTTCAACCTCGGCTACCGCCCGACGGTCGTCGCCGAGGCCAGCGCCGCCCGGACCCTGCCCGGCCCGGACGGCACCCCCGTGGCGGCCGGCGCGCTCCACACCGCGGCCCTGACCACGATCGGCGACCTGTTCGGCACGATCGCCCCCACGGTGGACGACCTGATCTGACCGGTCACCGGCGCGGGCTGCCCCGTCACAGGCGCAGCCCGCGCCCCGGATCCGGCGTCGCGTCCAGGCGGCGCGCCCGTTCCGCCGCGTACGCCCGGCCCAGGCTCAGCCGCTCCGCCGGGGACACCGTGCGGCGCAGGTCGTTGAGCAGCCCGCGCTCCTCCGCGCGAATGTGGTCATCGACGGCGGATTCCAGGCGCAGCAACGCTTTCTCCGAACCGGACTCCACCAGCGCGAGCACATCGGCGGCGAGGTCCACCCCCGGCTCGGCCGGGTGGAGCACACGCGAAGTCGCCGCGGCGTGGGCGGTCAGCAACGCGGCCAGCTCACCCGCCAGCGCCGCCCGGTCGGCCTGGTCGTTGCGCAGCTCCCGGAACAGCTCCTCGAACCGCCGGTGGTCGGCCTGCACCAGCTCCGTCACGTCGGTGCCGGGGGTCGCCGCCGGGGACGGGCGCGTCCAGCCGAACGTCAGCCCGACCGCCTGCCGCCAGTGCGCGTACTCCCGCTCGCGGCGGGCCGGGTCCATCTCCGGCAGCCACTGGCCCGCGCGGTGCCAGTTGCGCCGCAACCCCTCCAGGTCCGGCCAGTACCCCACCGACAACCCCGCCGCGTACGCCGCGCCCAGCGACACCGTCTCGGCCACCATCGGCCGCACCACCGGCACGTCCAGCACGTCCGCGACGAACTGCATGAGCAGGTTGTCCGCGGTCATCCCGCCGTCCACCCGCAACGTGGACAGCGCGATCCCGGAGTCGGCGTTCATCGCCTCGACCACCTCGCGCGTCTGCCACCCGGTGGCCTCCAGCACCGCCCGCGCCAGGTGCCCCTTCGTGATGTAGGAGGTCAGCCCGGCGATCACGCCCCGCGCTTCGCTGTGCCAGTGCGGCGCGAACAACCCGGAGAACGCCGGCACGATGTAGCACCCGCCGTTGTCCTCGACCGTCCGCGCCAGCGTCTCGATCTCCGGCGCGCTGCCGATCAGGCCCAGCCCGTCGCGGAACCACTGCACCAGCGACCCGGTGACGGCGATCGAACCCTCCAGCGCGTACACCGCGGGCTCGTCCCCGATGCGGAACCCGACCGTGGTGAGCATGCCGTGGGTGCTCAGCACCGGCGTGGTCCCGGTGTTGAGCAACAGGAAACTGCCGGTGCCGTAGGTGCACTTCGCCTCTCCGGGCGCGAAACACGTCTGCCCGAACAGCGCGGCCTGCTGGTCACCGAGCGCCGCGGCGATCCGGATCCCCGGCACCACCCGCGACGTCGTCCCGTACACCTCGGTCGACGAGCGGATCTCCGGCAGCATCGCGCGCGGCACGTCGAAGAACTCCAGCAGCTCGTCGTCCCAGGACAGCGTGCGCAGGTTCATCAGCATGGTGCGGGAGGCGTTGGTGACGTCGGTGACGTGCACGCCGCCCTCCGGCCCGCCGGTGAGGTTCCAGATCAGCCAGCTCTCGATGGTGCCGAACAGCACGTCACCGCGCTCGGCCCGCTCGCGCAGACCGGGCGTGTGCTCCAGCTGCCAGCGGATGCGCGGCGCCGAGAAGTACGTCGCCAGCGGCAGCCCGCACAGCCGCCGGACGCGGTCCGCGCCCGGTTCGCGGGCCAGCGCCTCGACCATGCCGTCGGTGCGGGTGTCCTGCCACACGATCGCCCGGCCGACGGGCACGCCGGTGTGCCGGTCCCACAGCACCGTGGTCTCGCGCTGGTTGGCGATCCCGAGCGCGGCGACCTGCTCGGCGCCGATCCCGGCGTCGGCCAGCGCCTGCGGCACGATCCGGGCGAGGTTGCGCCAGATCTCGGTGGCGTCGTGCTCGACCCAGCCGGGGCGCGGGAAGTGCTGCTGGTGCTCGCGCTGCGCCACCGACACCAGCCGCCCGCGGGCGTCGAACAAGATGCACCGGGTGGACGTGGTGCCCTGGTCGACCGCCATCACGTAGTGCTGCACCGCCTCACCTCCTCCTCACCGGGACGCGACGAGGTCGCGCGACACCGCCCTGGCCGCGTCGCGGACCTGCTCGGCCAGCCGCGGTTTCGGCGTCCCGCTCGGCTCGCAGATCCGGTCCTCGGCGCCGGAGACGCCGATCGCCCCGACCACGATGCCACCGTGGCCCCGGATGGGCGCGGCGATCCCGGCCTCGCCCGGCACCATCTCGCCGCGCTCGGCCGCCCACCCGGCCCGGCGGACCTCGGCCAGTGCCCGGGTGAGCGCGGCCGGCGCCAGCGTGCGGCGGGTGTAGGCCTCCGGCTCGGCCGAGCGCCACGACGCCAGGAGCGCGGCGTCGTAGGCGAGCAGGACCTTGCCCAGCGCGGTGGCGTGCAGCGGCAGCAGCGAGCCGGTGTCGAGGGTCTGCGGGCTGTCGTCCGGGCGGAACACGTGGTGCACCACCAGCACCCGGCCCTGGAGCGGGGCGCCGATCCGCACCGCCTCACCGCTGCGGGCGGCCAGCGCGTCGGCCCAGTTGATGGCCCGCGAGCGCAGCTCGTTGACGTCGAGGTGGCTGCTGCCCAGGTGCAGCAGCGCCGCCCCGAGCCGGTACTTGCCGGTGTCGCGGTCCTGTTCGACGAACCCGACGCCGGCCAGCGTGCGCAGGATGCCGTGGGCGGTGCCCTTGGCCAGCTCCAGCGACTCGGCGATCTCGACGACGCCGAGGCGTCCGGAACCGCGCGCCAGCAGCCGCAGGATCGCGGCGGCGCGTTCGATGGACTGGATCGGACCGGGCACAGCGGGACCCTAACGCGGCGGGACGGAGTTCGACAATGTCGAACCGCCTCTCCGGGTGTTCGGCAATGCCGACCGCGGCGCGTTGCCCCGGTCTCCCCGCGGTCATAGCTTCGGCGTCACCAATGGGGGAACCGGTCCTTTGTGGAGGAAGCAATGACGCGAAGCCTCAAGGCTCACGGGCTCGCCGGCGAACTCGCCGCCGAGTTCGTGGGGACGATGATCCTCATCCTGTTCGGATGCGGGGTGGTGGCGCAGGTCAGCGCCGCCGGAATCGGGGACCACGACAGCATCGCCTGGGCCTGGGGCATCGGCGTCACGCTGGGTGTCTACGTCGCCTCGCGGATCAGCGGCGCCCACCTCAACCCCGCGATCACCGTCGCGCTGGCGGTGTTCCAGGGGTTCTCGTGGCGCAAGGTCGCCCCCTACGCCCTGGCCCAGACCGCCGGCGCGTTCGTCGCCGCGCTGCTGGTGCGCTGGAACTACACCGAGGTGCTCAACGCCGTCGACCCCGGCCTGACCATCAAGACCCAGGGCGTGTTCTCGACCCTGCCCGGCAACGGCGCGCTGCCGGTGGGCGACTGGGGCGCCTTCCGCGACCAGGTGATCGGCACCGCGATCCTGGCCCTGGTCATCTTCGCCATCACCGACCTGCGCAACACCGCGCCCGCCGCGAACCTCGGCCCGGTCGTCGTCGGCTTCCTGGTGGTGGGGATCGGCATGGCGTGGGGCACCAACGCCGGCTACGCCATCAACCCGGCCCGTGACTTCGGCCCGCGCCTGGCGTCCTGGCTGACCGGCTACGACACCGCGTGGAACGACCAGTACGGCAGCCCGTACTGGTGGGTGCCCGTCGTCGCGCCGATCGTCGGCGCGGTGATCGGCGGCGCGATCTACAAGTACTTCATCAGCCGCCACCTGCCCCGCACCGAGGACATCGGGCCCGCCAAGGCCCTCGAGCCCACCGCCTGAGTTCACGAAGGAGTGACCATGCCCGATTTCGTCGGTGCCGTCGACCAGGGCACCACCAGCACCCGTTTCATGATCTTCGACCACGGCGGCAACGAGATCGCCCGCCACCAGCTCGAGCACGAGCAGATCCTGCCCCGGCCGGGCTGGGTCGAGCACAACCCGACCGAAATCTGGGAACGCACCCGCGCGGTGATCGCCAGCGCCCTGACCAAGGCGAACCTGACGGTGTCCGACCTGGCCGCGCTGGGCATCACCAACCAGCGCGAGACCACCGTGGTGTGGAACCGGCGCACCGGCCGCCCCTACACCAACGCGATCGTGTGGCAGGACACCCGCACCGACCGCATCGCCTCGGCGCTGGAGCGCGGCGGCCAGGGCGAGGTGATCCGCCGCAAGGCCGGGCTGCCGCCCGCCACGTACTTCTCCGGCGGCAAGCTCCAGTGGATCCTGGACAACGTCGAGGGCGTCCGCGTGGACGCGGAGAACGGCGACGCGTTGTTCGGCACCACCGACAGCTGGCTGATCTGGAACCTCACCGGCGGGGTGGACGGCGGCGTGCACGTCACCGACGTCACCAACGCCTCCCGTACCATGCTGATGGACCTGGAAACGCTGGACTGGGACGACGAGCTGCTGTCGTTCTTCGGCATCCCGCGGCGGATGCTGCCGGAGATCAGGCCGTCGTCGGGCCACTTCGGCACCACCCGCGCCGACGGCCCGCTCGGCGGGGAGATCGCGATCACCGGGGTGCTGGGCGACCAGCAGGCGGCCACCGTCGGGCAGGTGTGCTTCCGGCCGGGCGAGGCCAAGAACACCTACGGCACCGGCAACTTCCTGCTGCTCAACACCGGCCACGAGCTGGTCCGGTCCCAGCACGGGCTGCTCACCACGCTGTGCTACCAGTTCGGCGACGACAAGCCGGTGTACGCGCTGGAGGGCTCGATCGCGGTCACCGGGTCGGCCGTGCAGTGGCTGCGGGACCAGCTGGGCATCATCAGCGGCGCGTCGCAGAGCGAGACGCTGGCCCGGCAGGTCGAGGACAACGGCGGGATCTACTTCGTGCCGGCGTTTTCCGGGCTGTTCGCGCCGTACTGGCGCTCGGACGCGCGCGGCGCGATCGTCGGCCTGACCCGCGCCACCACCAACGCCCACCTGGCGCGCGCGACGCTGGAGTCGATCTGCTACCAGACGCGCGACGTGGTGGAGGCCATGCAGAACGACTCCGGCGTCACGCTCGACGTGCTGCGCGTGGACGGCGGCGTCACCGCGAACGAGCTGTGCATGCAGCTGCAGGCCGACATCCTCGGCGTGCCGGTGTCGCGGCCGGTCGTCGCCGAGACCACCGCGCTCGGGGCCGCCTACGCGGCCGGGCTGGCCGCCGGGTTCTGGCGGTCGACCGGCGAGCTGGAACAGAACTGGAACGAGGACCGGCGCTGGGAACCGTCCTGGAGCGACACCCAGCGCGCCGAGGGTTACGCCGGCTGGCAGAAGGCCGTCGGCCGCACACTCGACTGGGTCGACGTCGACTGACGATCACGAGGAGAAAGCCGTGTCCCAACCCCTGTCCCCCGCCTACCGCGGCGACTCGCTGCGGCGCCTGGCCAACGAAGAGTTCGACGTGCTCGTCGTCGGTGGTGGTGTCACCGGCGCGGGCGCCGCGCTGGACGCCGCGTCGCGCGGGCTGTCCGTCGCGCTCGTCGAGGCACGTGACCTGGCGGCCGGCACGTCCAGCCGGTCGAGCAAGCTGATCCACGGCGGGCTGCGCTACCTGGAGCAGCTGGACTTCAAGCTGGTGCGGGAGGCGCTGCGCGAACGCGGGCTGCTGCTGCGCACGCTCGCGCCGCACCTGGTGCGCCCGGTGAAGTTCCTGGTGCCGCTGCGGCACCGCGTCTGGGAGCGCGGCTACATCGGCGCCGGGGTCACGTTGTACGACACGCTCGGCGGGGCGCGGGCGCTGCCGCGGCACCGTCACCTGAGCCGGCGCCGCGCGTTCGAGGTGGCGCCCGGCCTCGAGGACGACGCGCTGATCGGCGCGATCCAGTACTACGACGCGCAGGTCGACGACGCCCGGCACACGATGATGATCGCCCGCACGGCCGCCGACCAGGGCGCGGCGGTGGTCACCCGGGCGCGGGTCACCGAGCTGGTGCGCGACGGCGAGCGGGTCACCGGCGCGCGGGTCACCGACCGGGAGAGCGGCGCGGAGATCACCGTGCGGGCGCGCGTGGTGATCGCCGCGACCGGGGTGTGGAGCGACGACATCGCCGAGGCCGCGGGCATCGAGAAGCCGTTCACGGTGCGCGCGTCGAAGGGCATCCACCTGGTGGTGCCGCGCGAGAAGATCGACCTGGACACCGGGCTGATCCTGCGCACCGAGAAGAGCGTGCTGTTCGTGATCCCGTGGGGACCGCACTGGATCGTCGGCACCACCGACACCGACTGGGACCTGGACCGCGAGCACCCGGCGGCCAGCCGCGCGGACGTCGACTACGTGCTCGGCCACGTCAACGCGGTGCTGCGCAAGCCGTTGACGCACGACGACATCGAAGGCGTGTACGCGGGGCTGCGGCCGTTGCTGGCGGCGAAGGCGACCGCGACGACCAAGCTGTCCCGGGAGCACGCGGTGGCGCACCCGGTGCCGGGGCTGGTGGTCGTGGCCGGCGGCAAGTACACGACGTACCGGGTGATGGCGGCGGACGCGGTGGACGCCGCGATGTCCGATGTGGACCGTCCGGCGCCGCCGTCGTGGACGGACCGGCTGCCGATCGTCGGCGCGCGCGGGTACGCGCGGATGTGGGAGGACCGGTACGCGCTCGCCCGGTGCGCCGGGCTGCCGGTGTCGCGGATCGAGCACCTGCTGGGCCGCTACGGCACGGCGGCCGAGGAGGTCCTGGAGCTGGCCGGTGAGCGGCCGGAGCTGGGCGAGGAGATCCCGGACGCGCCGGAGTACCTGAAGGCGGAGGCGGTGTACGCCGTCACGCACGAGGGAGCGCTGCACCTGGAGGACGTGCTGACGCGGCGGACGCGGATCTCGATCGAGCAGCGGGACCGCGGCCTGGCGGCGGCGCCGGTGGTGGCCGGCCTGATCGCGCCGGAGCTGGGCTGGTCGCCCGAGCGCCGCGACCGCGAGGTGGCCCACTACCGGGCCCGCGTCGAGGCGGAGCGCACCGCCCAGGAGGCGCCCGACGACGCCACCGCGAACGAACGCCGCCTGGCGGTCCCCGCGCTGGGGTGAGCCGGCCCCGGGTGATCCGACGAGGGGTGGGATCACCCGGGGCTCGGCCTTACCCCGCCAACGTGCCGTCGCCGGTTTCCGGGGCGCCCTTCGGCAGCACCTTGACCTGCGGGGCCTTCGGGGTGGTCTTCGAGGGGGCCGGCGTGCGGGTGGCCGTCGGCGTGTCCGGCCGGGGTTTCGTCGTCGTGGTGGGCGTGGGGCCGGTGATCGTGAACGTGACGGTCGCCGTGCCGTTGCCGGCCGGGCCGCCGCTGCCGGAGCAGGTGAAGGTGGCCGCGTGGCTGCCGGGCTTGGCGGCGGCCTTCCCGGTGCCGGCGTAGCCGTCGAGCGTGCGGGTCATCGTGACCGGCGCGGCCAGCCCGGGCGAGGTCACGGTGCTGGCGTTGCCCGCACAGACCGCGGTGAACTCCAGCACCTCCCCCGCCGACACCGAGGACGGGGACACGCTCAGCTTCGGCGGCGGCGCGGTCGCGCCGGCCGCGGGCGTGTTCAGCATCCCCGCCGCGAACGCCAGCAGCCCGGCGCCGGCGAGAATTCTCTTGTGCTGCATGGTTTTCCTCCCAGAATCGGTCTTCACCGGAGCACGGCGAAGACGATGATGTTGTCCCGGTAGCTGTGCGCGGCCCGGTCGAAGCTGCCCCCGCAGGTGATCAGGCGCAGCTCGGGCCCGGCGGTGTCGCCGTAGACCGCCTCGGTGGGGAACTCGTCCTTGTCGATCTGCTCGACGCGGGACACCGCGAAGCGGACGACCGAACCGTCCTTTCGCGACACCGCCACCTCGTCCCCCGGCGCGAGTTCCTTCAGCCGGTGGAAGATCCCCTTCTGCCCGCCACCGTCGACGTGCCCGAGGATCACGGCCGGTCCCGCCTCGCCCGGTGCCGGCCCGTGGCGGTACCAGCCCGCCTGCATCGGCTGGGTCACCGGCGGCACCTCGATGGTGTCGTCGGCGTTGAGTCCCAGCGGGACGAGCGTGGAGCGCGCGCCGATGCGCGGGATGTCGACGAGTTCCGGCTCCACCGGCGCCGCGGCCTCCGCGGTGGTCTCCGCGGTGGTCACGCCGGGCGGCACCGGCACCGGCGCTTGCTGCGCGGCGCACCCGCCGAGCAGGAGCAGGCCGAGCAGCGCGACGAAAACCCTCACGGCAACCATGCCGCTAACTCGCTCCCCGGCCCGATCCGGTTGCCACCGACACCGAACCGTGACGTGCACCCTGGCCGGCCAGGGGCAGCGCCCGGTCGTTCTCCTCCTTGATGGCACGCAGGTGCGTCCACGCTTCGACCGTCCGCACGCCCGGCAGGCCGCGCACCCGCTCCAGTGTGGCGAGCACGTCGTCGAGCGAGCCGGCCCGGATGGTGCCGATGCCGCCGCACCAGCCGATCCCGGTCGCCAGGCAGTCGATCTCCGGCAGCGCCGCGATCTTGCGCGCCACCGGTTCGATGTCGCCGTTGACGTGCAGCGCGAACCCCATCGTGTGGACGCGGCTCAGCGGCGTCATCCGCACCAGCGCACCGATGTGCACCACGCCGGTGTCCAGCAGCCGCAGCACCCGGGCCCGCGTGGCCCCCGGGGACAGGCCGGTGACGCTCGCCAGCTCGGCGAAGGACGCGCGGCCGTCGACGCGCAGGTGCGCGAGCAGCGCGTGGTCGGCGGCGTCGAGGTCGATGTGCGCGAGCGGGCCGGGGCTGTCCAGCGGCCCCGGCGGGAAGTAGGGGTCCTTCCAGATGCGCAGGAAGGTCATCGTCTGCAGCGCGCGCACCCCGGGCACGGCCTGCACGCGTGCGAGGCCGCGGGCGAACGACTCCAGGTCGGCGGCGCGCAGCTCGGCGGTGACCGCGAACCGGCCGGCCGTGGTGGTGACGAAGGAGACCTCGCCGAGTCCGGCGATCTGCCGCGCGACCGGGACGGCCGGACCGCCGGTCTCGATGGTCACGTGACCGAGCTGGTGCAGCCCGAACACCGCGGGGTGGATCGCGCCGACCACCCGCAGCGCGCCGTCGGCGAGCAGGCGCTGCACGCGGGCCTTGGTGGTCGAGCGGGCGAGCCCGGCCAGGCGGGCCAGCGTCTCGTAGGAGGCCCGGCCGTCCTCGTGCAGGGCGCGGACGAGCAGCTCGTCGATCTCGTCCAGGTTCCCGGGCACGGGAACAACCTAACGCACGCCGGACCCGATCGCCGATCGAATCGCGCGGAACGCCCTGGCGAAGTCGTAACAGCGAGTATTCGCCGACCGGACCACCGAATCATCCATTGATCACCGCTGGCGGCGGATGTATCGTCTGCGCCCATTGGACGCGGGTCGGAGGGTGGGCGTGGCCGTGGCGAGTACGGATCGGATGTTCTTCGGCCAGCCGCGCGGGCTGGTCGGGCTGTTCTTCGCCGAGGCGTGGGAACGGTTCTCCTACTACGGCATGCGCGCGCTGCTGCTGTACTACATGACCGACCGGATTCTGGACGGCGGGCTCGGCATCGACCCGGGCAGCGCGAAATCGCTGATCGCGGTCTACGGCTCGGCCACCTACATGGCGGCGATCCTGGGCGGCTGGATCAGCGACCGGCTGCTCGGGGACCGGCGGGCGACGCTGACCGGCGGTGTCCTGATCATGTGCGGGCACGTCTGCCTGGCGATCCCCGCCGGCGCCGGCGCGTTGTTCGCGTCGATGATCTTCATCGCGAGCGGCACCGGGCTGCTGAAGCCGACGATCTCCTCGTCGGTGGGCGACCTCTACGCGCCGGACGATCCGCGGCGCGACTCCGGGTTCAGCATCTACTACATGGGGATCAGCGTCGGGGCGGTCGCCGCGCCGCTGATCGTCGGCACCGTCGGCGAGAACTACGACTACCACCTCGGGTTCGGTCTCGCGGCGATCGGCATGGCGCTCGGCCTCGTCGTCTACGTGCGCGGCCAGCGCCACCTGAGCCCGCTCAGCTACGCGCCGAAGAACCCGCTGCGGCTGGGCGAGGTTCCCCGGGCGCGGCTGGCCGCGGTGGCGGCCGGGATCGCGGTGCTCGTCGCCGTGCTGTCCGTGGCCGTGGGCACCGGTGCGCTCGGCCCGGGCCGGATCGTCGACCTGATCAGCGTGCTCGCGATCGCGCTGCCCGTCGGCTACTTCACGGTCATGCTGCGCAGTAGGCGCACGACGGCGGCCGAGCGGGCGCGGGTGCGCGGCTACATCCCGATGTTCGTCGCCGCGGTCGCGTTCTGGTGCATCCAGGAGCAGGGTGCGACGGTGATCGCCCAGTACGCGGACGAGAGCACCGACCTGGGCGCGTTCGGGTTCACCATCCCGGCGTCGTGGTTCCAGTCGGTCGGGTCGCTGGTGCTGATCGTGCTGACGCCGGTGTTCGCGGTGATGTGGCTGCGCCTGGACCGGTCCGCCCGCTCCCCCGCCACGGCGCACAAGTTCGCGGCCGGCCTGGCGATCGCCGGGCTGTCGTACCTGATGCTCGTGGTCCCGGCGGCCAGCCCCGGCCAGACCAGCCCGCTGTGGCTGATCGGCAGCCTGGCGGTGGTCACGATCGGCGAGATGTGCCTGTCCCCCATCGGTTTGTCCGCGACGACCCGGCTGGCGCCCGCGGCGTTCGCCACGCAGACGATGGGCCTGTGGTTGTCGTCGAACGCCGCCGGGCAGGGCATCGGGGCGCAGCTGGTGAAGTTCTACGACGCCGGGTCGGCGGCCGCCTACTTCGGCCTGCTCGGCCTGGGCGCGGTCGTCCTCGCCGCGATCCTGTTCGCGCTCGCGCCACTCATCCGGCGGCTCACCGAACGCCGGGTGTCCACAGTGGAGCACCAGGGGCGGCGATGAACCACGCCGGTCAGGCCACGCGCTCGAACACCGCGGCCAGGCCCTGGCCGCCGCCGATGCACATCGTTTCCAGGCCGTAGCGCGCCTCGCGGCGGGTGAGTTCCCTCGCCAGCGTCGTCAGGATCCGGGCGCCGGTCGCGCCTACCGGGTGGCCCAGCGACACGCCGGAGCCGTTGACGTTGAGCCGCTCGTCGGTGTCGCTCAGGCCGAGCGTGCGGGTGCAGGCCAGCACCTGGGCGGCGAACGCCTCGTTCAGCTCGATCAGGTCCAGATCGCGCAGCGACAGCCCGGCCTTGTCCAGGGCCGCCCGGGTCGCGGGCACCGGCCCGATCCCCATCGTCTCCGCGGGCACGCCGGCGCGCGCGAACGACACCAGCCGCACCAGCGGGCGCAGCCCGAGCTTCTCGGCGGTCTCCCGGCTGCTGACCAGGCACGCCGCCGCCGCGTCGTTCTGGCCGCTCGCGTTGCCCGCGGTGACCGTCGCCTCCGGGTCGGTGCGGATCATGACCGGCTTCAGCTTCGCCAGGCCCTCGGCCGTGGTGTCCGGGCGCGGGTGCTCGTCGGCGTCGACCACCGTCTCGCCCTTGCGGGAGCGCACGGTGACCGGGACGATCTCCTCCTTGAACAGCCCGCCCTCGATCGCCCGGGCCGCCCGCTGCTGCGAGCGCAGCGCGAGCGCGTCCTGGTCCTCGCGGGAGATGCCGTGCTCGCGCCGCAGGTTCTCCGCGGTCTCGATCATCCCGCCCGGGATCGGGTGGTGGACCCCGCCCGCGGTGGCCCGGCCGCGCGCCAGCGAGTCGTGCAGCTGCAGCCCGGCGCCCTTGATGCCCCAGCGGCCCTCGTGCGTGTAGTACGGCGCGGCGCTCATCACCTCCGCGCCACCGGCGAGCACCACCTCGCTGAACCCGGCGCGGATCTGCATCGCGGCGTCCAGCACGGCCTGCAGGCCCGAACCACAGCGGCGGTCGATCTGGATGCCGGTGACCGTGTCCGGCAACCCGGCGTCCAGAGCAGCCACGCGCCCGAGCGCGGGCGCCTCCGAGGTCGGGTAGGCGTGCCCGAGGATGACCTCGTCGACGCGCTCCGGGTCCACGCCGGTGCGCTCCACCACGGCGGCCAGCACGTGCGCGGCGACCGCGGCAGGGGTCTGCCCGGCCAGCGCTCCGCCGAACCGGCCGATCGGCGTGCGCAGGGGCTCGCAGATCACGACATCCACGGACATCCGTCGTCCTTTCACGGCTGGGCAGAGATGCCTCCGACCATCGCACCCCGGCACCGAGATGTCCAATATCCGATTGGCATCCGACTGAGACGGCGACCGTCTCAGCGCGGTGGCCGCAGGGCCGGGAACCAGATGTCGCTGAGCACCTGCGCGGCCTCGTCGGCCGTGGAGGTGATCGTGCCCTGCACCGCCCACCGGGTGAAGAACCGCTCCAGCTGGCTGACCAGCAGCTCGATCCGCAGGTGCGCCTCGGCCCGGCGGTCCGGCCCCCAGCGGGCCAGGTAGCGCGGCATCGCGGCGGGCAGCTCGTCGACCGCGCGCTTGGCGATCGCCCGGAACTCCGGTTCGAGCGCGACCGCCTCGTCCCACGCCGGCAGGATCGCCTGGTTCTCCTCGAACCACGCCACCGCGCGCCGCATCCACCGGGTGAACTCGGCACGCGACCCGGAGTCGAGCACCTCGTCCAGCTCCGCGTACACCGCCACCGCGCGCCGCGCCATCGTCTCCGCGCCGATCTTCTGCAGCACCTCGGGCTTGCCGGTGAAGTGCAGGTAGAACGTCGCACGGCTGCAGCCGACCGCGGAGACGATGTCGTCGATCGTCACCGCCGCGTAGCCACGCTCGACGAACAACGCCTTGGCCTGCTCCAGCAGGTCACGCCGGGTCTGCTGCTTCTGCCGCTCGCGCAGGGTCATAACGGTCAGCCTACTCACTGGACACAGCGTCAGCGAACGTGCCACAGTGACTGCGGCATCGTGGCCGGCACAGGAGGTACGCGTTGAGTTCACTCCCGACCGTCTGCATCATCGGCGCCGGCTGCTCCGGCTTCACCACCGCGAAGCGGCTGCGCGACCACGGCATCCCCTACGACTGCTTCGAGATGTCCGACGACGTCGGCGGCAACTGGTACTTCGGCAACCCCAACGGGCGCTCGGCCTGTTACGAGTCGCTGCACATCGACACCTCGACCACGCGGCTGCAGTTCGAGGACTTCCCGGCGGGCGAGGACTGGCCGCACTTCCCGCACCATTCGCTGATCCACCAGTACTTCCGCGACTACGTCGACCACTTCGGCCTGCGCGACACGATCACCTTCAACACCGCCGTCGAGCACGCGGCACGGCAGTCCGGCGGCACCTGGCGGGTCACCCTGTCCACCGGCGAGACCCGGACCTACGACGCGCTCGTGGTCGCCAACGGCCACCACTGGAACCCGTACCTGCCGGACTACCCGGGCACCTTCGACGGGCCGGTCCTGCACAGCCACGCCTACCGCAGCCCGTTCGACCCGGTCGACATGCGGGACAAGCGGATCGTGGTGGTGGGCATGGGGAACTCGGCGCTGGACATCGCCTCCGAGCTGTCGCACCGCGCGATCGCCCGGCACGTCTGGGTGTCCGCCCGGCGCGGGGTGTGGGTGCTGTCCAAGTACCGCGGCGGGAAACCGGCGGACAAGATGATGATGCCGCCGTGGATGCCGAAGAAGCTCGGCCTGGCCCTGTCCCGGCGGGCCATCAAGAAGACGCTGGGCAACATGGAGGACTACGGGCTGCCCAAGCCGGACCACGAGCCGCTGTCCGCGCACCCGTCGGTGAGCGTGGACTTCCTCGCCAAGGCCGGCTCGGGCGATCTGACGTGCGTGCCCGCGATCGAGCGGCTGGACGGCGACGCCGTGGTGTGCGTGGACGGCACCCGCATCGAGGCCGACGTGATCGTGTGCGCGACCGGCTACCGGATGGCGTTCCCGTTCTTCGACGACCCGGAGCTGCTGCCGGACGCCGAGCACCGGATGCCGCTGTTCAAGCGGATCGTCAAGCCGGGCGTCGGCAACCTGTACTTCGCCGGGCTGGCGCAGGCGTCCCCGACGATCGTGAACCTGGCCGAGCAGCAGAGCAAGCTGATCGCCGCGCACCTGACCGGGGAGTACGAACTGCCGGCCGTGGCGGAGATGACGGCGG
This sequence comes from Amycolatopsis thermalba, assembly GCF_003385215.1. GTDB lineage: Bacteria > Actinomycetota > Actinomycetes > Mycobacteriales > Pseudonocardiaceae > Amycolatopsis_E > Amycolatopsis_E thermalba. Next base: position 38,687 of record NZ_PQHW01000038.1, read on the forward strand.
TCATCGCGCGTGACGAGGCCAAGCACCTCGGGCAGTACTACTCCGCGCCGCGGCACACCATCCAGCTCGACTTCGCCCGCTACGTCCGGGACCTGCACCGGGAGATCGAGGCGGGCCGGAAGCGGGCGGCGGCCCTGACGTGAACGGGCACTGCGACGCGCGGTTCGCCGCGCTCGGCGACCTGCTGGCGAAGCGGTTGCGCGACGGCGACGAAGCGGGCGCCTCGGTCTGCGTGATCGCCGACGGCGTGGTGGCGGTGGACCTGTGGGGTGGCTTCGCCTCCCCCGGCGTGCCGTGGACGCGGGACACGCTGGTGACCACGTACTCGCTGACCAAGACCATGGTGGCGCTGGTGGCGCTCGCACTCGCCGACCGGGGCCTGCTGGATCCGGACGCGCCGGTGGCGCGGTACTGGCCGGAGTTCGGCGCCGCGGGCAAGGAAGGCGTGCTGGTGCGGCACGTCCTGGGCCACACGTCGGGCGTGTGCGGGTGGGACGCGCCGGTGACGCTGGACGACGTCTGCGACACCACGCGAGCGGCCGCGTTGCTGGCGGCCCAGGAGCCGTGGTGGACACCCGGCGACGGCTCCGGCTACCAGGCGGTCAGCCACGGGCACCTGGTCGGCGAGCTGGTCCGGCGGGTGACCGGGCGGTCGCTGGGCACGGTGCTGCGCGCGGAGTTCGCCGAACCGCTCGGGGCGGACTACTGGCTGGGCGCCCCGCCGGACCTCGATTCCCGGCTCGCCACGCTGGTTCCGCCGCCGTCGTCCGGGGTGGACTACGCCGCGCTCGGCGCGGTGGCGATCCGGACGCTGACGAATCCGCTGATCCCGCCCGCGGTGACGACCACCCGGCCGTTCCTCACGGCCGAGCTGGGCGGGCTGAACGGGCAGGGCAACGCGCGTTCGGTGGCGCGGCTGCAATCGGTCGTCTCCCACGGCGGCGTGATCGACGGCAGGCGTTACCTGTCGGAGTCCACTGTGGACCGGATCTTCGACGTGCAGGCCGATGGCGTGGACCGGGTGCTGGGCGCGCCGGTCCGGTTCGGGCTCGGCTACGCGGTGGACGGCCGGACGTGCTGGTGGAGCGGCTTCGGCGGCTCGGTGGTGGTCAACGACCTCGACCGGCGCCTGACCTTCGCCTACGTCATGAACCGGATGGCGCCGGGCCTGCTGAACGCGCCGAACACGACCGCCTACCTGGACGCGCTGCGGTCCTGCCTGGACTGACGCGCCGCGAACGGGCCGGTGAAGGCGAGCCCGGCGAACCGCTCCCCCATGCTCCGGTGGGTGTCCGCGTCGGGGTGCAGGCCGTCGGGCAGGGGGCGTCCGGCGTAGTCGGCCTCGCCGTACAGCTCGCGTCCGTCGAGGTAGTGCAGGTTCTCGTCGGCGCGCTGCTCGACGATCCGCGCCAGCTCGTCGCGGATGACGCGCAGCGTGAGTTTCCCCGCGGCGGCGTCCGCGGGGTCGCCGGTGGCCCGGAACCGCACGACGCCCGCCCGCAACGCGGCGAGGTCGAACGCGCCGGGGCCGGGCGTGTCCTCGTGGATCGGGCAGTGGATCGGCGAGACGACCAGCAGCGGCACGTCCGGGTGCCCGTCGCGGATCGTGTCGAGGAACCCGTGCACCGCCGGGGTGAACGCCCGCAGCCGCATCACGTCGCTGTTCACCAGGTTGATCCCGATCTTGACGCTGATCAGGTCGGCGGGCGTGTCGCGCATGACGCGCGCGGTGAACGGGTCGAGCAGCGCGCTGCCGCCGAAGCCCAGGTTGACCAGCTCGGCGCCGCCCAGCCGGGCGGCGACCGCGGGCCACGTGGTGGCGGGGCTCGCGGCGTCCGAGCCGTGGCTGATCGAGCTGCCGTGGTGCAGCCACACGCGGCCCCGCGACGGCGACGGCTCGACCGGCGCGTCGGTGCGCAGCGCGATCAGCTCGGTGATCTCGTTGTGCGGCAACCAGATCACCACGTCCTTGTCCGCGCCGGGCAGACCGTCGAACCGCACGGTGCCGGGCGGGCCGGGCTCCATCCGGGCGGCGCCGCTGGACAGGTCGAGGTGGACGGTGTTGCCGCCGCCGACGCCGCGCTGGGCGGTGAACCGGCCGTCGACGAACAGGTCGTACACGCCGTCCGGGCGCGGCGGGGCGCCCACGTACGCGCGGGTGGTGCGCAGCGCGTCCAGCTCGACGACGGTGGCCCGGGTCCGGATCGCCAGCCGCACGCCGGAGGGTTGCGACTCCGCCATGGCCAGCTGCGCGTCGGCCCTCGCGCGCGCCCACGCGGGCAGGCGGTGCGGCAGCAGGCCGTGCGCGGTGGTTTCCAGGTCCAGCGCGCCGCGCAGCAGGTCCGCGGTCAGCGGTGTGGTGATCATGATCCGGTCCGTTCCGGCCAGTTTCGCAGGGTGGCGTCGAGGACCTCGAGGATTCGCGTCCAGGATTGGCCGGTGCCGGGCGCGCTGTGGCCGAACCCGCCGCCCGATTCGAGCGCGACGAAGCCGTGGAAGACGCTGCCCAGCAGACGGACGGCGTGCGGGTGGTCGGCTTCCGGCACGTCGTAGCCGCGCAGGATCGCCCGCATCATCCGGGTGTGCTCGGGCCCCGCGCTCGCGGCGGCGTGCTCCGGGTCGAGCCGGAACTGCGCCGCGGCCCACCGGCCGGGGTGCCGGCGGGCGTAGTCCCGGTAGACGCCGGCGAACGCGACCAGGGCGTCCTTGCCCGAGCGCCCGGCCAGCGCCTCGGCGGCCCGCGCGGCGAGTTCCCCCAGCGCGAGCAGCGCGATGCGGACCTTGAGGTCGTGGGCGCTGCGCACGTGCGAATACAGGCTCGCCACCTGAACCCCGAGGCGCCGCGCCAGCGCCGACGGGGTCACCGCGTCGAACCCGGCCTCGTCGGCCAGCTCCGCACCGGCCTGGGCCACCCGCTCCGCGGTCAGTCCCGCTCGCACCATGCCTAAAGGCTATCAGATACTTCCTAAAAGTTTTAGGAAGGTCGCGCCGTATAGGTCGTTATACACAAATTGGGTGCGGAAGGCGTGCCAGCGGCGGCAGGCCAGGGCGTTGCCGGTCCTGACTCCCCATGATCCCTCCAGCTAGCGGCGCGTGAGCAGGAAGATCGGCAGCTCCCGGCCGGCGGCGAGGCGCTCCATCTCGTAGCCGGGCCAGAAGTCGAGCAAGCGCTGCCACATGCGGTCGTAGTCCTCGCCCTTGACGGGCTTCGCCGTCACCGGGATCTCGCGTCCGCGGATGGCGACCGTGGCCTCGGCGTGCTCGCGCAGGTTGTAGGTCCAGCCGGGATCGCGGGGACGGCCCCAGTTGGAGCCGACCAGCACGAAGCCGTCCTCGTGCGGGAAGTACAGCAGGTTCGTGCTGCGGGGCAGTCCGCTCTTGCGCCCCAGGGTGGTCAGCCGCAGCGACGGCAGGCCCGCGATGCCGACCAGGCTGACCCGCCCGCCGAACAGGCCGTGCAGCCGCTTGTCGGCCCAGATGATGACCTTCGCGAGCCGCATCAGCCACGGCCGGGTGCCCAGCCTGCGGGCCAGGAGCGGGAGCGGGTTCTTCACGACCCCTATTGGACCACCCGCCCGCTCCCGCCACCGATCACCCCGCATTGGGGTGCCGGTCACCACCGCGCCTCGGCGCCGGCCCGGCACCGCGGCTAGCGCGTGTTTCAAAGCTGGGAGCTGGTGTGATGGCGATGACGATTGCGTCGGGTTGTGACGGGGCGAGCGGGCCTGACCGACGGCATTGGACGGCACTGGAACCACTGCTGCGCATCGGCAGAAAGCCTGGCCGCTCGCGAAGTGGACCGAACGGTCGCTGATCAACGGGATCCGCTGGCGGATCCGGGTCGGGGCACCCTGGCGAGACATCCCCCAGGTCGATGGGCCGTGGCAGACGGGGTGCGGGTTGTTCCGACGCTGGCGACGTGACGGCACGGGGAAGCGGATCCTCCCCGGCGTGCAGGCTCGCGCGGAAGCCGCCGGGCTGATCACCTGGGCTGTGAGTGTGGATTCCACGGCCAGCCGGGCGCCCCAGCATGCGGCTGCCGCACGGCCAAGGGGATCCGCAGGTCGAACCGCCCGGCGGGATCGCCGCCGAACCTGCTGAACACGGGCTCGGCCGCTCCCGGGGCGGGTTCACGACGAAGACTCATCTGGCTACCGAGCAGGGCCAGAAGCCGTTGCCGTTGCTGGTGACCGCCGGACAACGAGCCGACAGCCCTCAGTTTCAGGTGGTGTCGGAGGGTGTTCGGGTGGCCCGTATCGCCGGTGGTCGAGCACGGACCCGGCCGGATCGGGTGCCGACCGACAAGGGGCCTGCAGCTCCCGCGCTGACCGCGGCTACCTGCGGCGTTGTAGCCGTGTGGGGGGCCGGCCACCAGCGTTCGATCCAGAGGTCTCCAAGCAGCGGCACGCGGTGCTGCATCAACCGGCTCAAACGCAACCGGGCAGTGGCCACCCGCTACGACAAGCTCGCCGCGCGTTTTCGAGGCGGTACCGATGATCGCCTCGATCAACGCGGGGCTGCCCCGCTGACAAAACACGCACTAGCTCACCGCGCGCGCCAGGGACACCCCGAACCGCCCCTGGGCGTCGGTCCACCAGTGCGCCACCTCGAAGCCCGCGTCGGCCAGTTCGGTGGTCACTCCTTCGCGACGGAACTTCGCCGAGATCTCCGTCCGGATGTACTCCCCGGCCTCGAACGACACCTCCATGCCCGCGCCCGGGATCGACACGCGCACCGCCTCCGGGGCGCGCAGCCGCATCTCGATCCACTCGTTCCCGGCGTCCCAGTGGGCCACGTGCTCGAAGGAGTCCGGGTCGAAGTCCGCGCCCAGCACCTCGTTGACCACCCGCAGCACGTTGCGGTTGAACTCCGCCGTCACCCCGGCCGCGTCGTCGTAGGCGCGCACCAGCGTCTCCGCGTCCTTGACCAGGTCGGTGCCCAGCAGGAACCACTCACCACCGGCGAGCACGTCCCGCACCGAGCGCAGGAACTTGCCGCGGTCGGCCGGCAGGAAGTTGCCGATCGTGCCACCGAGGAACGCCACCAGCCGCGGCGGCTCACCGGGCAGCAGGCCCAGGTGCTCGGTGAAGTCGCCGACCACCCCGCGCACGTCCAGCCCCGGGTAGCCGGCCTGGATCGCCTCCACCGCCTCGGCCAGCGCCGACTCCGACACGTCCAGCGGCACGAACGTGCGCAGGCTGCCGTGATCGCGCAACCCGTCCAGCAGCAGCCGGGTCTTCTCGCTCGACCCGGAACCGAGTTCGACCAGCGTGTGCGCGCCGGTGATCCGCGCGATCGCCCCGGCCTCCCGCGCCAGCACCTCCCGTTCGGACCGCGTCGGGTAGTACTCGGGCAGCGCGGTGATGTCCTCGAACAGCCGGCTTCCCGTCGCGTCGTAGAACCACTTGGACGGCAGCCACTTCTGCTCGGCCGACAGCCCCTCCCGCACGTCCGCGCGCAGCGCCTCGGCGATGTCGGTGGCGCTGCGGTGGATGTCCAGTTCGGACTCGGTCATCAGGGAACACTCCGATCGGCGTTGAGGGGGATGACTTCGACGGCGCCGTGCTCGGCGCGGACCAGGTGCCGGTCCGGCACCTCCGACCAGCCGGGCGCGTCGTCGAGCGGTTCGGACGCGAACAGGACCGACTCGCCCTCGACCCGCACCGACAGGGCGTGGGTCCAGGCCGTGCCGACCAGCACGGTGCCGTCGGTGAGCAGGAAGTTCAGCCGCGACCCCGGCGCGGCCCGCTCGACCTGCGCGATCAGGTCGGCGACCGCCCCGGCGGGGTCCTCCCCCGCCGCGAGCCGCTCGCGCAGCAGCGCCCACAGCACCGCCGAGTCGGTGGGCGCCTCCAGCGTCATCAGGTCGGTGACGGGCAGCTTCCCGGCGAGCACGGCGAGGCTGTCCGGCCAGCCGCGCACCATCCCGTTGTGGCTGAACAGCCACCGGCCCCCGGTGAAGGGCGCGCACGCGCCCTCCCCGGACGGCATGCCGGTGGTGCCGTTGCGCACCGCGGCGACGAACGCGCCACTGTGGACCGATCGCGCCAGCCGCGGCAGGTCGTGGTCGCTCCACAGGGGAACCGGTCGCCGGTACCGCACCGGCTCCGGCCCGTCGTCGTACCAGCCCAGCCCGAACCCGTCGGCGTTCACCACACCACCGCCGCGCATGTCCCGCGGCGCGTAGGTCTGGCGCAGCAGCGAGTACGGCGCGTCGAACACCGCGTCCACCGGCGAGCGGGGCGGGCCCAGGTAACCCACGTGACGGCACATCTCAGGCCCGCTCGCCCGGCGGGACGTCCCGCGCGCATCGGAACCCGGAGAAGATCTGCCGCCGGATCGGGTAGTCCCAGTTGCGGAACGTGCCGCGCACGGCCGCCGCGTCGGTGCCGAACGAACCGCCGCGCAGCACCTTGTACTCCGGCCCGAAGAACACCTCCGAATACTCCCGATAGGGGAACGCGCGGAAGCCCGGATAGCCGGCGAAGTCGGTGCTCGTCCACTCCCACACGTCGCCGATCAGCTGGTGCACGCCGAACGCCGAGGCACCCTTCGGGTAGGCGCCCGCCGGGGCCGGGGACAGGTGCCGCTGGCCCAGGTTCGCGTGCTCGGGCGTGGGATCGTCGTTGCCCCACGGGTACCGCCGGGACTCCCCGGTCGCCGGGTCGAACCGGGCGGCCTTCTCCCACTCCGCCTCGGTCGGCAACCGTTTGCCGGCCCACTTCGCGTACGCCTCGGCCTCGTGGAACGACACGTGCACCACCGGCTGATCGGCCGGCACCGGTTCGTGCACCCCGAACCGGACGCGCCACCAGCCGTCCGGTTCGCGCCGCCAGAACCGCGGCGCGGTGATGTCGTGCGCGGTGCGGTACTCCCAGCCCGCCGCGCTCCACCACTCGCGCTGCTCGTAGCCGCCCGCCTCGAGGAACTCCACGTACGCGCCGTTGGTCACCGGCACCGTGTCCAGGTAGAACGCGTCCACGTGGACCTCGTGCGCGGGGCGCTCGTTGTCCAGCGCCCACGGCTCGAGCGAGGTGCCCATCACGAACGGGCCGGCCGGGACCAGGACCTCCCCGGGCAGCGGCCCGGACCGGGCGGGCGGCGGCTCGGGCGCGTGCAGCACCGGATCGCCCCGGCGCAGCTGGTGGGTGGCCAGCATGGTCTCGTCGTGCTGCTGTTCGTGCTGGGTGATCATGCCGAAGGCGAACCCGGCCTCGGTGAGCGGGCGGCCGGTCATCGGGGCGCGCTCCAGGACGTCGAACGCCTTGGCCCGCACCTCGGCGACATACGCGCGCGCCTCCGCCGGGCCCAGCAGCGGCAACGACGGCCGGGTGGCGCGCGGGTGCTGGAAGGCGTCGTAGAGGTCGTCGATGTCGGGCCGCAGCGGCTCCCGGCCGCCCACGTCCCGCACCAGCCACAACTCCTCCTGGCTGCCGATGTGCGCGAGGTCCCAGACCAGCGGCGACATCAGCTTCGAGTGCTGGCGGACGAGGTCGTCGTCGTCCACCGCGCCAGTGAGCGCGGTGCTGCGGGCGCGGGCCCGCTCCAGCGCCGCGGCCGCGCGGGACCGCAGGGCCTCGGCGGGCAGGTCCCGCACCGGGTTCGGCGCCTCGGTCAGCGGCGACACCTCGGTCATTTCGTCCCCTCCCCGGCGTGCGCGAGCCGCTGCACGCCTTCGCTGATCCGGTCGACGGTCTCCTCGGTCAGATCGGTGCGGGCCAGCTCGGCGCACCCGAGGTCGGCGACCTCGCGGGCCACCGCCGCGATCCGCGGGTCGGCCATCCCGGCGCGCGCGGCCCTTTCCCACTCCCCTTCGACGGGCGCGCACACCTCGCGCACGCGGTCCACAGTGGACGGCCGGTCGAGCAGGGCGGTCAGCAAGGCGACCGGGTGCAGCCAACGGTGCCGCGGCTGGGCGTCGAGGTAGCGGACCTCCAGGTAACCGTGGGGCCGCACCGGGGTGAACATCGTGGACAGGTGGTAGTCGAGGTCGGCCAGCGTCGGCCGCCGCAGGACCCGCCCGGCGCCGCGGCCGGTGGCCCAGCCGGCGAAGCTCAGGTCCTCCGGCGCGTCCCACGGCTCCCCGCCCCGGCGCACCACCAGCAGCGGCGTGTCCAGGACGCGGCGGGACCAGCTGTCCACCGGGTCCGGGCCGCACGCGGCGGCCGCGGTCCGGCACGGTTCGGTGTTCATCACCGCGAGCCAGCGGGCCGAGGCCGCGCCGGTGTCGCGGCCCGCGTGCCGCCGCGAGTTGGCGAACAGGGCCAGCAGCGGCGGCCCGAGCGCGTGGATCGCCGCCCAGCGGGCCGGGAACGTGTCGGCTTCCCCGGCGTCGACGCAGACCTGCAGGCCGGCGGTGCTGCACATCATCGTGACCCCGCCGGGGCCCATCGGGGCGAACCGGCGTTCCATCGCGGCGTAGCGGGGGGTGTCGAGCAGCCGGGCCGGTGCGCGGTGGGCGTCGATGCCGTCGTCGCGCAGGACGAACCCGTGGCGGGCGAGGAGTCCGGTGAGGTGTTCCAGATCGGCGGTGACCGCCGCGGCGAGCTCGCGGAGCGAGGCCTGGGGCAGGGCGGAGATCTCCACCTGGCCGCCGGGTTCGAGAGTCAGCGGGGAGCCGGCCGGCAACGGGCGGGCCGGGCTGTCGGGACTGAGGGTGCGCGGGGCGTGCGGGCCGAGCGCACGGGCGAGGTCATCAGGGTCGAGTGGTCTTCGGGGGTCGCCGGCGTAGTGCACGGTGTACTCCAGCTCCACGCCGAGCAGGCGCGGTGGGCCGTGCTTGAAGCACACGGACGCCACGTACGCCTCACCCTCGGCGCGGTCGGAAACCACCTTCGCCGCCACCGCCCCGCCCGGGGCGGGAGAAACGGGCCGAGCCGTTGTCATGTCGTGTCCAATCTCTGCGGAGCACTCGTCTTCGGAAGCTACACGCGGGCACCGACAATTTCAGGCGTCGAACGGACCGTACCGGCCACGGCGCGGGAGGTTCGGAAGAATTGCAGTAAGTACGTACGGTTTGCGAAAGCCGGGCACCCGGTGTCAGGATCTAGCCATGCCCCGGGTGAGCCAGGACCACCTCGAAGCGCGCAGGCGCCAGATCCTCGACGGTTCCCGTGTCTGTTTCGCCCGGTACGGCTACGAGGGTGCCACGGTACGCAGGCTGGAGGAAGCGACCGGGCTGTCCCGGGGCGCGATCTTCCACCACTTCCGTGACAAGGAGTCACTCTTCCTCGCCCTCGCGGAGGAGGACGCCGCCCGGATGGCCGACGTCGTGGCCCAGCAGGGCCTGGTGCAGGTGATGCGCGACCTGCTCGCCGAGGGCAGCGACCACCCCGCCGACTGGCTGGGCACCCGCCTGGAGGTCTCCCGGCGGCTGCGCACCGACCCGGAGTTCCGCGGCCGCTGGGCCGAGCGCTCGCAGCAGCTGACCGCCGCGACCCGGCAGCGCCTGCAGTGGCAGCGCCAGGCCGGCAACCTCCGCGACGACGTGGACGTGGACGTGCTCACCGCGTACCTGGAGCTGGTCCTGGAGGGCCTGGTCTCGCACCTGGCGATGGGCCTGCCCGCCGACGACCTCGGGCCGGTGCTCGACCTGGTCGAGGAGAGCGTGCGACGGCACCGGGCGCGGGCCGCCGCCGAGTCCTGACACGCTCACCAGCGCCGATACCACTCGTGCGCACGCGCGGGCGGGTATCATGGCGGCACACTTTCAGCCAACTCCCAAGGAGTGACTTCTTTCGTGCGCGACGCGCAGTCACCTGGTGACAGTACGAAGCCGGGTGGCGAACCCGGCGTTCCCGAGCACCTCCCCGGCCCGGTTCAGGACCGTGATGGCCGATGATGGAAGTGCTCCTCTCCGTTCTCGGAGTCGTTTTCTTCGTGTTGCTCACCGTCGGCACCGGTCTCGCGGTGGCCGCCGAGTTCTCCCTCACCGCCCTCGAGCGCAGCACCGTCGAGGCGCACGTCCGCCAGGTCGGTGACAAACGGGCCCACACGGTCCGCAAGGCGCATTCGACGCTGTCGTTCCAGCTCTCCGGCGCGCAGGTGGCGATCACGCTGACCACCCTGGTCACCGGGTACGTCGCGGAGCCCCTGATCGGCAACCTGGTCCGCCCGCTGCTCACCGGCGCCGGGCTGTCCGACGGCCTCGCCGCGGGCACGTCCCTGGTCATCGCGCTGCTGCTGGCGACGATCCTGTCGATGGTGCTGGGCGAGATGGCGCCGAAGAACCTCGCCGTGGCCAAGCCGCTGGAGACCGCGCGGGCCGTGATGGGCTACCACTCCCGGTTCTCGGCGCTGTTCCGCTGGCTGATCACGCTGATGAACAACAGCGCCAACTGGGTCGTGCGCAAGTTCGGCATCGAGCCGCAGGAGGAGCTGCGCTCGGCGCGCTCGCCGCAGGAGCTCGGCTCGATCGTGCGCACCAGCGCGGAAAGCGGCACGCTCGACACCTCGACCGCGCAGCTGCTGGACAAGTCGCTGCGCTTCGGCGACCGCACCGCCGAGGAGCTGATGACCCCGCGCGTGCAGGTCCAGTCGCTGACCGTCGGCGAGACGATCAACGACCTCGTCGAGCTGTCCCGGCGCACCGGGTTCTCGCGGTTCCCGGTCTACACCGAGGACCTGGACGACGTGCAGGGCGCGGTGCACGTGAAGCAGGCCTTCGCGGTGCCCGCCGCCGAGCGCGGCACCGTGCGGATCGGCTCGGTGATGCGCCCGGTGCCCACCGTGCCGGAGTCGCTGCCGGGTGACGCGCTGCTGTCCCGCCTGCGGGACTCGCGCTTCCAGCTGGCCATGGTCGTCGACGAGTACGGCGGCACGGCCGGCCTGGTGACGCTGGAGGACGTGGTCGAGGAGATCATCGGCGACGTCCGCGACGAGCACGACACCGGCGAGGCGCCGTCCTCGCAGCGCGTCGGCACCGACACCTGGCTGGTGTCCGGGCAGCTGCGCGCCGACGAGGTCACCGAGATCACCGGGTTCCGGATGCCCGACGGCGACTACGAAACGATCGCGGGCCTGATGCTGGAGCGGCTCGGCCGCATCCCCGAGCCGGGTGACTCCACCGAGGTCGACGGCTGGCGGCTGACCGTGTCCGCGATGGACCGGCTGCGGATCGCCGAGGTGAGCCTGCGGCCGCTGGCCGGGGCGCGGCCGGAGGTGGCGCGGTGAACGACGGGCTCGCCATCTTCCTGATCGTCGTCCTGCTGCTGCTCAACGCGTTCTTCGTGGGCGCGGAGTTCACCCTGATCTCCTCGCGCCGCGACCGCCTGGAGGCCCTGCTCGAGCAGGGCAAGACCCGGGCCCGGATCGTGATCAACGCGAGCAGGCACGTGTCGCAGATGCTCGCCGGCGCCCAGCTGGGCATCACGATCTGCTCCCTGCTGCTGGGCCGCCTCGGCGAACCGGCGGTGGCACACCAGCTCGAGGGGCTGTTCGAGCTGATCGGCCTGCCGGACGTGGTGCTGCACGCGGTGTCGTTCGCGATCGCGCTGGCCTTCATCACGGTCCTGCACGTGCTGATCGGCGAGATGGTGCCGAAGAACCTCGCGATCGCCGAACCGGAGCGGCTGGCGCTGTGGCTGGTGCCGATCCACGTGGGCTGGGTCAAGCTCACCAACCCGTTCGTCTGGCTGCTCAACGCCATGGCCAACGCGCTGCTGCGGGTGGTCCGCGTCGAGCCCAAGGACGAGCTGGAGACCGCCTACACCTCCGACGAGCTGGCCGAGCTGCTGTCCGAGTCGCGCCGGGAGGGCCTGCTGGAGCAGTCCGAGCACGAGCGGCTGAGCCAGACGCTGTCGTCGGTGGAGAAGACCGTGGCCGACGTCTTGGTGCCCACCGCGGAGCTGACCACCCTGCCGAGCGCGCCGACGGTGGGCGAGGTGGAGGCGGCGGTGTCCTCGACCGGCTTCTCGCGCTACCCGCTGCGGTCGGCCGGCGGTGAGCTGATCGGGTACCTGCACGTCAAGGACGTGCTCGACCAGATCGGCGAGCCCGCGGGGAGCACGGTCCCGGCGGACAGGACGCGGCCGCTGACCGATCTGCCGGTGCACGCCCGCCTGGACGAGGCGCTGTCCGCGATGCGGCGCGAGGGCAGCCACCTGGCCCGCGCGCGGGACGCCGACGGCACGATCATCGGTGTCGTCGCGCTGGAGGACCTGGTCGAGGAGTACGTGGGCACGGTGCGCGACGGGACGCACGTGACGGCGTGATGCGGGTGCTGACCGAGGACGAGTGGCGGGCCCGGGAACGCGAGCACGTCGCGCGGGTCCGCCGCTGGACCGTGCCCTACCAGGAGCGCCGGTCGCGGGGCGAGAAGCACCCGGTGCACGACTTCCTGTTCCAGTACTACCCGCACCGCCCCGCGCACCTGGAGCGGTGGAGCCCGGGGCCGGGTGTGGTGCTCGCGGGCGCCCGCGAGTTCCTGGAGCGGCCGGGTTTCCGGGAGGCCGAGGGGGGCGTGGTGGTCGGCGAGTTGCCGGCCAAGCGGGTGGCGACGGTGCGGGCGCTGCTCGTGCTGCTGGAGGCCACCGCGTCCCGCGCGCCGCGGCTGAGCTGTTTCGGGTTGCACGAGTGGGCGATGGTGTACCGGCAGCCGCCCGGGCAGGTGCGGCACAACCAGCTGCCGCTGCGGCTCTGGCCGGCGGGCACCGACACCGTGGTGGAGTCGCTGGAGCTCCGTTGTGGACACTACGACGCGTTCCGGTTCTTCACCCCGCCGGCGCGGCCGCGCAACGCGCTGGAGCCGTCGCGGGAGCGGCAGGTGGAGCTGGAGCAGCCGGGGTGCCTGCACGCCAACATGGACCTGTACCGGGCGGCGTTCAAGCTCGACCCGTTCGTGCCGTCCGAGCTGGTCGCGGACTGCTTCGAGCTGGCGGTGGAGATCCGGGAGCTGGACATGCGGGCCAGCCCGTACGATTTGTCCGGGCTCGGCTACTCCCCCGTGCGGATCGAGACCGCCCGGGGGCGCGCGGAGTACGCGCGTGCCCAGGCGGCGTTCGCGGCCCGGGCGGAGCCGCTGCGCACTCGGCTGATCGAGCACTGCCGGACGCTGCTCGCAGCAGAGCGGTAACGCTCAGTCCTGCGATTTTCTTGGGTTCATCACGTTTCGCTAACGGCGAACCCCTGTTAGGGTGAACATCGTTTGTCGGAGCACACGGAGAGTTGAGGAAGAGCACGTATGGGGCGACACAGCAGGGGCGACGACCCCGCTCACGGCCGTCCTGAGACTCGGACCGCGGCGCCGCGGCCGGGCGAGGTCGTGGGGGCCTTCCCAGTGGATCCCGGCCCGGCGAGCGGATACCGGCGCGTGCCGGACGCTCCTGGTGAGACGACGGGCAGCCGCCGCGCCCTCGACTCCGGCTACCGCACCACCCCCAGTGAGGCGACAGGCAGCCGCCGCGCCCTCGACTCCGGCTACCGCACCACCCCCAGTGAGGCGACAGGCAGCCGCCGCGCCCTCGACTCCGGCTATCGCACCACCCCCGGCGAGACCACCGGCAGCCGCCGGGCGATCACGGCCGACACCACCGGCAGCCGCCGCGCCGCGGTGGGCGCCTCCGAAACCACCGGCAGCCGCCGCGCGGGTGCCGCTGAGGCCACTGGCAGCCAGCGTGCGGTGGGTGAGGCGTCGGGCTCTCGGCGTGGCCGCGCGGGCCGGAGCGCCGGCACCCGGCAGGTCCTCGCGGTGGATGGGCGTCCCCAGCTCGGCCGCCGGCGGGCCTCGCCGGGCGAATCGACCGGCTCGCACCGCGTCGCGCCGCCCGGGGAGGCGACCGGCTCGCACCGCGTGCTCGGCGAGACCAAGCGCGGCATCGCGAAGTGGCCGATCGTCGCCGCGAGCTTCGTCGTGCTGCTCGTCCTGGGGCTCCTCGGCTGGGGCTGGGCCGACAGCATCCTCAACAGCCGCGCCGAGGCCCAGGCCAGCGCCTGCGCCGAGGGCGACTCCACCCTCAGCGTGGTCGCCGCCCCGTCCGTGGCGCCCGCGGTGACTGCCGCCGCCGAGCGGTGGAACCAGGCGAGGACCGTCGTGCGCGCGCACTGCGTCCACGTCCGGGTGCAGGCCATCGACGACCAGCGCGTCCTGCTCGCCCTGACCGGCCGCGGCAACCTCGACTCGATCGGCGGCCAGCCCGCCGTGTGGATCCCGGAAACCACGGCGACGATCACCCAGCTGACCGCCGCCCGGCCCGCCCTACTGACCTCCCCGGCCGAACCGCTGGCGACCACCCCCACCGCCGACTACCCGTGCGCGGTGCTCACCGCCGACGCCGTGGACGAGGTCCAGCAGCGCGCCTCCCAGGTGTTCCGCAACTACCTGCAGGAACCCGCGCAGAAGGCCGACTTCGACCGGGTGCTCACCCCCGGCGCCTGAGGACCCGGACCGGCTCCGCCCTCCGGGCCACCACCGCACCGGGCAGATCCGGCGCCCCGCACCGGCCCGGGCCGCTCGCCGCCGGTGGTCACGCTGACCGGGTGAGCACCTCGCGGGTGGCCGCGTCCGCCGGGTAGAACGACTCGATCACCAGCTCGGCCAGCGTGACGTCCAGCGCGGTGCCGAAGGTCGCGACCACCGACAGCAGGGTCAGCTCGGCGTCCCCGCGGCGCAGCCGCACCGGCACGAACACCGACCCGGCCGGCGCCTCGTCCACCGGATCGTCGCACGGGTACCCGCTCACCTCGGTCAGCAGGCCGGCCAGATCGGGGTCCCCGGTGATCTCCACCTGGCGCCGCAGCCGTCCCAGCAGCTCGGCCCGCCACTGCCCCAGGTTGATCACGTGCGGCGCCAGGCCACGGGGGTGCAGCGCGATCCGCAGGACGTTGGCCGGCGGCTCCAGCAGGGCCGGGTCGGCGAGATCGGTCAGCAACGCGATGCCGCTGTTGCTCTCGACGAGGTCCCAGTTGCGGTCCACGACCACCGCCGGGTACGGCTCGTGCCCGGCGAGCAGGTGCCGGACGGCGTCGAGCGCCGCGCCCACGTCGGGCAGCGGGGTCTCCGGGAACACCGGGGCGTAGCCGGCGGCCAGCAGCAGCCGGTTGCGTTCCCGCAGCGGCACCTCCAGCCGCTCCCCCAGGCGCAGCACCATGTCGCGGCTGGGCTGGGACCGGCCGTTTTCCAGGAAACTCAGGTGGCGCGTGGAGATCTCGGCGGACAGGGCGAGGTCGAGCTGGCTCAGCCGTCGGCGTTCCCGCCAGTTCCGCAACTGCTCGCCCACGGGGCGCTGCATGGTCGTCACCCGTGCGAAGTTACGGGGTTCGGGGGCACGGCCGCCATTACCTCCGGCGTAATCGACGCGCCGCGCGTTCCGGGAGATCGTGATCAGGTCACACCGACCACATCAGGAGGATCGAATGTCCGACTACACCACCCTCGCCCACCGCTACATCGACGTGTGGAACGAGACCGACGCCGACAAGCGCCGGGCGCTGGTGGAGGACCTGTTCACCCCGGACGCCACCTACACCGACCCGCTGGGCGCGGTGCGCGGCACGGACGGGATCGACGGGTTCGTCGCCGGAGCGCAGGCGCAGTTCGCCGGGCTGACCTTCAGCCTCGGCGGCGCCGTGGACGGCCACCACGACCAGGCGCGGTTCACCTGGCACCTGGGCGCGCCCGGTGCCGCGGAGCCGCTCGTCATCGGCTTCGACGTGGTGGTGATCGACAACGGCCGCATCAGCCAGGTGCTGGGATTCCTGGACAAGGTGCCCAGCTGACGAAAGCCGCCGGCCGGCCCGGAACCCCCAGTTCCGGGCCCTCCCCACTCTGTCGTGCCCCGTCAGGGCGCCTGAGAGGTTCACCCGAGAGTTGAGCCGGGTTTGCACCTTCGGCGGGGCCGGACGGAGTTGTGCCCGTCAGCCCGCTTTCCAGAGGCGTCTCGTCCGCGCGGTCCAGGGTGCCTGAGAGGTTCCGGGGAGGATTTGCTCCTTCGGCGCCGGGCGCGCTGGTGGTGGCCCGGTCTCTCCCGCGCGGCTTCGGCGACCGCGATCAGTACCCTACTCCCCGGTTCGGCCGGACGATCACCCGGTCCGGCGAGCGTTGCGGCGCTGGGTGAGTTCGTCGGGTACGACCGATTCGACCTCGCCACCGTCGGCGCGCTCGGCCGGGAAGTCGTGGATCGTGCCGCTGATCTCCTGCATCGGCACCTTCACCGCGATCCCGAACACGCCCTGGCCGCCCTGGAGCAGATCCACGATCTCCTCCGGCGAGGTGCACTCGTAGACCGTGGTGCCGTCGGAGACCAGCGTGACCTTCGCCAGGTCACGCGCCCCGCGTTTGCGCAGGTGCTCGACGGCCACGCGGATGTTCTGCAGCGAGACGCCCGTGTCGAGTAAACGCTTGACGATCTTGAGGGCGAGGATGTCCTTGAACGAGTACAGCCGCTGCGAGCCCGAACCGTGGGCGGTGCGGATGCTCGGCGCGACCAGCCCGGTGCGCGCCCAGTAGTCCAGCTGCCGGTAGGTGATGCCGGCGATCTGACAGGCCGCGGGACCCCGGTATCCGACCAGCTCGTCAGGCAGGGACGAGTCCGGGAAGAGCTCACCCTGCTCCCCGGGCACGACCTGAACCGGCCTTTCGTCGACCACGCATGCCTCCCCTCGCCCGGCCGGTGCGGCCGGTCGAAACAAGCACCCGGGGTCCTGGACAGGACCCGCGGCAGTGGTAAACCGCCTCCGCGCTCGTGACCGCGCTGTGCCCCAGTGACCGCGCCGCGGCCGAATCACACCGAAGCGATTTACCGCCATCGACGGTATGCGTGGGGGCGCCCCTGGTCAACGCGACGCGCGGCCCGCCTCGACGGTGTCTCGAGAGTTGACCGGTCAAGACGCCCCGACCACGGTTACCCGGACGGGTAATTTTCCGCCGCCGGCACCGTGCGCGGCCCCGGAACGCGCCGAAGGGGCCCTCCCGGCCGGTGCTCGAGCCGGGAAGACCCCTTCGGCGCCGCCGGAGGGCGGGCGGTCAGGTGTCCGCGCCGCGGAAGTCCTCCGGCGAGACGGATTCGAGAAATTCGCGGAACTTCTCGACTTCGTCCTCCTGCTCGTCCGGGATGATGAGCCCGGCCTCGTCGAGCACCGCGTCCACCGCGTGGATCGGCACCCCGACGCGCAGGGCCAGCGCCACCGAGTCGCTCGGCCGCGCGGACACCCGGACGTTGCCGTCGAAGACCAGTTCGGCGAAGAACGTGCCTTCGCGCAGGTCGGTGATCACGACCTGCTCGAGCTCGCGGCCCAGCGCGCCGATGACCTCCTTGAGGAGGTCGTGGGTCAGCGGGCGGGCGGGGCGGACGCCCTGCTGCTCGAGCGCGATCGCGGTGGCTTCCACGGACCCGATCCAGATCGGGAGGTACCGCTCACCCTGCGCCTCCCGCAGCAACAAGATCGGCTGGTTCGCGGGCAACTCCACCCGCACGCCGACGACGCGCATTTCGCTCATCGGGCTTCGCCTCCCTCTCGTGTGCGCGGGCCGCAGCGCTGGTCCGAGGGCCCCGCATCGACATCTCCGACGCTACCCGCCATCCCGACGCCGTGCTCGCTTTCGGGAACCGTGTGGCAGTCGCATGGACCGTTCCGGCAAATCCATCACCAACGGTACGGCATCGGCGGCCCGCTGCGGAGCCCCGAAACCATGTCATTACCGTCGCGAGCCGCGACCAGCGGAGATCCAGACCGGCCGGTCGCGCTCATCCGTCCGTCACGTCCCGGATGCCCGCTTTGACCAGCAGCGTGTGCAAGGTCACGGACAGCGCGGCGAGCTGGCGCGCCAGTTCGTCCGCGCGCGCCTTGGCGTCCGCGTCCCGGTGCCGGGCCACCGGCCGCACGATCTGCTCGAGCAGCCCGACCTCGCGGTCGGCCGACGAGCGGAAGGCGCGCAGGTGCCGCGGTTCGATGCCGAACTCGGTCATGGCGCGGACCGTGCGGGCCACCAGCACCGCGTCCGGGTCGTAGAACCCGGCGGCGCCGGGGCGGATCAGCCCGTACTGCTCCAGCTCGGCGAGCAGCGCGCCGTCGACGCCGGCCTCGGCGAGCAGGTCCTCCCGGGTCAGGCGGACGTCGCGGCCCGGCGCGAAGTCGTCGGGCCGGGGCAGGCCGTCCCCCGCGCCCGGGGTCGCCGGGAGCGGGACCAGCTTGCGGGGCAGTTTCCCGAGGGGCTGGCCGTCGGTCAGGCCGCGGTCGGCCGCGTCGAGCTGTTCCTTGATGACCTTGAGCGGCAGGTAGTGGTCCCGCTGCGCGGCCAGCACGAACCGCAGCCGTTCGACGTCCGCCGCGGAGAACTGCCGGTATCCGGACGCGGTCCGGCCCGGGCGGACCAGTCCCTCGGACTCGAGGAACCGGATCTTGGAGATGGTGACATCGGGGAAGTCCGGGCGCAGCTGCGCCAGTACCGCCCCGATGCTCAGTCCATCACGCTGTGGCCGCCCGGCAGCCGTCACCGCGCCCCCTGGCCCCCGTGCCCCGGGCCGGTCAGGAAGACCAGGCGGAACTTGCCGATCTGCACCTCGTCACCGCCCGCGAGCACCGCCTGGTCGACCGGCTCGCGGTTGACGTAGGTGCCGTTGAGGCTGCCCACGTCGATGACGACGAACTCCCCGCCCTCGCGGCGGAACTCCGCGTGGCGGCGGGACACCGTGACGTCGTCGAGGAAGATGTCGCTGTCCGGGTGGCGCCCGGCGCTCGTGGTGTCCCGGTCGAGCAGGAAGCGCGAACCCGCGTTCGGGCCCCGCTTGACCACCAGCAACGCCGTACCGGCCGGCAGCGCGTCGACACCGGCGACCGAAGGCTCCGGCGTCGGCGCCTCCTGACCCTCCACGTCCGCCAGGAAGTCGGCCCGGAAGACCGAGGTCCGCTCCGGAGACTGCTCCGGGGGAACGCCGGGCCCGTCGTTGGTGCTCACCTGAGCTCTCCTCACCACTGATGTGTCGCTGGCTGAAAACCTGTGGCTGCCAACGTACCGTGCCTGATCGATTCGGCCCCCGCGGCTCCCCCCAAAACGCGGTCCTAGCCTGCGGTCAGCCGGTTGTAGGCGTCGGCGTCGAGCAGTCCCGCCACGGCGTCGGCGTCGCTCACCTTGATCTCGACGAGCCAGCCCTCGCCGTAGGGGTCGCTGTTGATCAGCTCGGGCGAGTCGGCGACCGCGTCGTTGACGGCGACGACCTCGCCGTCGACCGGGGCGAACAGCTCGGACACGCTCTTGGTCGACTCGACCTCGCCGAACGGCTCGCCCGCGGTGACCGACTTGCCGGCCTCGGGCAGGTCGACGAACACCACGTCACCCAGCTGGTCCTGCGCGTACTCGGTGATCCCCACGCGGACCACGTCGTCGGCACGGGTGGCCACCCACTCGTGCTCCTCGGTGTAGCGCAACTCTTCTGGCGCGGACACTCCACGTCCCCTTTCCTGCCCCGGCTCGCGCGAGGCGTCGCGATGCTCGCGCGCAGTCTTACATCCGCGCGCCCGCCCTGGCACGCCGGACCGCCCAGAAGGTCTGCAGCAGGTACAGCACGCCGGACCACACGTACAGCACGGTGCCCCACGCGGTAAAGGAGTAGGCGATGGGCCGGGCGATCGCGGCCGCGGTCGAAGCGCCCTGCGTGAGCAGCAGGAACGGGAAGGCGTACATCAGCACGAAGGTCGCGGCCTTGCCGATGTAGGTGACCTCGGGCGGGGCGTAGTCGTGGCGGCGCAGGACCAGCAGGGCCACACCGACGAGCAGCTCGCGCCCGACGAGCACCGCGACGAGCCACCAGGGCACGATGCCGCGGACCAGGAAGGCGACCAGCGTGGCGACGATGTAGAGCCGGTCGGCGGCCGGATCGAGCAACTGCCCGAGGCGGCTCGTCTGGTCCAGCCAGCGCGCGAGCTTGCCGTCCAGCCAGTCGGACAGGCCGCTGAACACCAGCAGCGCGAGGGCCCAGCCGTCGGCCTTCGGGCCGAGCAGGAGCCACAGGAACACCGGGACGCCCGCCAGCCGCAGCAGGGACAGCAGGTTCGGCACGGTCCACGCCTGCCGCAACAGGCTGGGCTCGGCCGTCTCGGTGCGCGGTTCGATCACGGGATGAGCCTAATCGGTGGTGCGGGGGCGGGTTCACCCCTTCGGGCCAGGCGGGCACCGCGGGGGTGATGGT
>NZ_PQHW01000039.1 GCF_003385215.1 Amycolatopsis thermalba
GGTAGGGGGTGAGGGGGCGCGCCGCGGCGGGGCACCAGGTGCACAGCGGGGGCCAGGGGCCCGGCAGCGGGGTGACCCTGCACGCCTCAGGCCCGCGGAGGCCGCGCAACCCCACCGGACGGAACGCGGCCGTGGCGGACCGCGTGCTGGCGGCCGCCGACCGGCGAGCTCTTCGTCCCTAGGCGCTCACCGCCTCCTCACCGGCGCCGACGATGTGGTCCACGAATCCGTAGGCGAGCGCCTCGTCGGCGTCGAACCAGCGGTCGCGGTCCGCGTCGGCCGTGATGCGTTCCACCGGCTGCCCCGTCTGGCGCGCCGTGATCTCCGCGAGGCGGCGCTTCATCCGCCCGAACACCTCCGCCTGGATCGCGATGTCCGTGGCCGCGCCGCCGATCCCGGCCGACGGCTGGTGCATCACCACCCGCGTGTTCGGCAGCAGATAGCGCTTTCCGGGCGTCCCGGAGGACAGCAGGAACTGGCCCATCGACGCCACGAACCCCAGTCCCCACGTGGAAACGTCCGGTTTGATCAGTCGCATCGTGTCGTAGATCGCCATTCCGGCGGTGACCGAACCGCCCGGCGAGTTGATGTAGAACGTGATGTCCTTGTGCGGATCCTCGGCCGCCAGCAGCAACAGCTGCGCGGTGATCCGGTTGGCGACCGCGTCGGTCACCTCCGTGCCGAGGAACACGATCCGGTCACGCAACAGCTGCCCGTACACCGAATCGTCCAAAGAGGCCGACGCGTTCGCCGACGGGAGCACTCGTAGAGTCATGCCCCGAACCTAGGCGGGACAAGGCAAGCACAACACCCGTGTTCGCCGTGAGCATGACGGTTTCGCCACCAGCGATCAACCCGCGTCGATCAACCCTCGCGAACAACGCCGCCTGCGTCCGCGACGGCAGCTGGAGCTTCGTCAGCACGTGGCTCACGTGCGTGCGCGGCGTGCGCTCGCTGATCGACAGCTTCGTCGCGATCTGCCGGTTGGACAACCCGCGCCCGACCAGCGCCAGGATCGTGCGTTCCCGCGCGGTGAGCGCCGCCAGGCCCATCGGCGGCGACACCAGCTGCCGCGTCAACCCGGCCGCCCCCGCCTGCAGCGCCGCGTGCACCCGCTCGGTCTCCCCGAAGCTCGTCAGCACCACCACCCGCACGCCCGGGTACTTCGCCGTGATCGCCTTCAAGGCGGTGATGCCGTTCAGCTCGGGCATCAGCACATCCATCAGCACCACCGGCGGCAGCGACCCCAGCGCGGCCAGCCGCGCCAGCTCGGCCAGCGCCCGGTCCCCGTCGACGGCCTCGCCGACCACCTCTATGCCCTCGGTGCTTTCCAGGTAGGCCGCGATCCCCCGCCGCACCACGGCGTGGTCGTCGGCCACCAGCACCCCGATCACCGCGGGCACGGCATCCGCATGCGGACCCGGCACCCGGTGGCCGTGTCGCCGAACTCCATCGTCCCGCTCGTACCAGCCGGTGCCCAGGCCGAGTTCGACGCGGCCGCCGCTCATCTCGTCGACGCCGGCGACGATGGTGGCGAGGATGCCGGGCTGCCGGAACGTGGCGGCGCCGACCAGCGCGCCGAGCCGCACCCGGCGGGTGTCGCGGGCCAGGCCGCCGAGGGTGGTCCAGCAGTCGGTGGGCCGGTAGCCGGCGTCGGCGGGGTCGACGCCGAGGAGGTGGTCGGAGCGGCCGGTGACCCCGGCGCCGAGTGCGGCGTTGACCGCGACCTGCCCGGCCTGCAGTCCCTTCGACATCCGCACGGCGCGGCCGAGGTCCCGCGTCCAGACGGAGGCGACCAGGCCGTAGCCGGTGCCGTTGGCCACCTCCAGAGCGTCCTCTTCGGACTCGACGGGGATGACCGACAGCACCGGGCCGAAGATCTCCTCCTGCGCGATGCGCATGTCCGGGGCGACGTGGTCGAACAGCGTGGGCTCGACAAAGAACCCGCGGTCGAACCCGTCCGGGACGCCGCCGCCGAGGACCAGTTCGGCGCCCTCCTCCCGGCCCACGCGCACGTAGTCGAGAACGCGGGCGTGCTGCTTGGCGTTGATGAGCGTGATACCCATCGCGATCGCCGGGATGGCGGTGTCCAGGTCGGCGTCGGCGAAGACGATCTGCGGGGACTTGCCGCCGAGTTCCAGGTGCAGCGGCACGAGGTTGCGCACGCAGGCGGCCATGACGAGCGAGCCGGTTTCCGGGGAGCCGGTGAAGCTCGTCCGCCGGATGCCGGGGTGCACGGGCAGGGCCGCGCCGGCTTCGCCGCCGTACCCGGTGACGACGTTGATCACGCCCGGCGGGATGCCCGCCTCGAGCGCGAGCCGGGCCAGCGCGAGCGGGGTGAGCGGCGCGTCCTCGGCCGGTTTGACGACGATGGTGTTGCCCGCGGCGATGGCGGCGCCGGCGTCGTTGACGAACATCGGGCCGGGCGCGTTCCACGGGATGATGCTGCCGACCACGCCGTAGGGCTCGCGCAGGGTCAGGCCGAGCACACCGGGACCGGCGGGCAGCGACACACCCTGGACCTTGTCGGCCTGGCCGGCGATGAAGGTGAGGATGCGCGCCAGCGGCGGCGGTCCCCAGTGCGGGCGGCCCACCTCGCGTGATTCGAGCCGGTCGATCTCGGTTTCGTGCTGCTCGATCAGCCGCACCCAGCGCAGGATCAGCGCGGCGCGCTCGGTGGCCGGGGTGTCGCGCCAGGCCGGGAAGGCTTCCGCCGCAGCGGTCACGGCGGCGTCGACGTCGGCGGGTCCGCCGCGCGGGACCCGGGCGAGGACATCCCCGGTGGACGGGTCGAGCACGTCGATGCTGTCCCCGCCGGCCGCGGGAACCCAGTCGCCGCCGACGAGGTGGGTGTTCTCCGTGACCAGGGCCCCGGGGCCCGGCAGAACAGTCGTCATAACCGCTCCTCGCTGTTGGTCCACCCGAGGATGCCGGGCCGCGGAAGAGCGGAGCGAGGCGTCTTTCGTGACGCGGAAAGGGTTCCCGGGCCGCCCGCCGTGGGCGGCCCGGGCCGGGTCAGAGCTTGCCGCTGGTCCGGGCGAGGACGCCGGCGAGCAGGTCGTAGTCGACGTCCTGCCCCTCGGTGAAGTCGGCGGCCTTGCGGTCGCCGTTGCCCAGGGATCTCAGCACGCCCTTGACGGGTTCGACGTCGCCGGCCTCGAACACCATGAACGACACCTTGTTCCGCGCCACGTGGATCACCGCGGCGTGCTTGCCGTTCTTGAGGAAGTGCGGTTTGCCGTACTGCAGCTGTTCCCCGGCGTCCGGGATGGTGGCGTGCACCATCTCGCGCAGCTTGGTGCAGATCTCGGCCTGCCAGGGCAGCGTCTTCGCGATGTAGCCGGTGACTTCGTCGTTCACGATCTTCTCCTCCGGTGCGGTTCAGGACGTGGCCGTGGCGGGCCGGTAGGTGTGGACGACGGCGCCGGTGGTGAACGTCGTCGTGCCGAGCAGGTCGAGGCTCATGGCGCTGTCCTCGCGGAACAGCGGCTCGCCCTGGCCCTTGATGACCGGGCACACCCAGATCCGGTACTCGTCGAGAAGGCCGGCCGCCGCGAGCGTGTCGGTGAGCCGGCCGGCGCCCCAGATCAGGATGTCGGCGCCGTCCTGCTCCTTCAGCGCCGCGACGCGGGAGACGACGTCGTCACCGGGGATGACGACGGTCGGGTTCCAGGCCGACGTGTCGACCGGCTGCGACGCGACGACGTACTTGGTGATGCCGTTGACGTGATCGGCGTAGGGGTTTCCGCCCATCTGCGGCCACGCTTGCGCCATGCCTTCGTAGGTGACGCGGCCCAGCAGTAGCGCGTCGGCGGCGGTGGTCATCGTGAAGGCGTAGGCCTGCGCTTCCTCGTTGGAGTACTGCAGGGACCACTCGTGCGGGTTGTCGATGAAGCCGTCGAGGGTGGCGTAGGTGGAGTTGATGACCTTGCGCACGGGTTGTCTCCTCATCGGTCGGCCCGGCGGAAGTCCCGCCAGACGGTGCTGTCCACGAAGTGGTTGTCGTAGCGGTCCTGCGCATCGAGGACGTGCGCCGGTTCGGCGTCGCCCCGGCGGACCCGGTCGAGGAGCCGGAAGTACCCGAACCGCTCGACACCGGGGGTGAACACGATCAGCAGGTCGGCGCCGGATCCCGGGGCCGCGCCGAACGCGTGGACGGTGCCCGGCGGCACGAACAGCAGGTCGCCTTCCCGCGCCGTGACGATCTCCTCGCCGACCAGGACCTCCAGGACACCGCCGAGGACGAAGAACGTCTCCGCCGAGGTGCGGTGGTAGTGGGGCGCGGCCCCGTCCTGTCCCTCGTCCAGCGTCGTGCGCGTGGCGCTCAGGAACCCTGCGGTCGAGGGCACGTCGGCAAGCAGCGAGACCGTGGCCGGCCCCGCGCCCAGGACTTCCGCCTCGTCTCGCCGTACCAGGAGTGGCGGAGCCTCCTGGTCGGTCAGTGGTGGTGTGCTCATGGCCTTATAGTCACACGGCTGATAGTAAGCTGTCAAACTATCTCGCGCCGAATAAGACGGCGCCGAATAGCACGGCGTCGAATAGGACGGCGTCGGATAGTCTCGTCATCGAATAGACTGGGAGCCGTGAGTGAGACGAACGAACAGCCGGCCGACGCCGTCGACGCCGTGATCGAGGCGTGGCAGCGGGAACGACCGGACCTGGACCTCGACGCCATCGCCGTCGCCGGGCGGCTGGGCCGCGTGGGGCTCCTGCTGGGCCCGGCGCAGGAGACGGTCTTCACCTCGTTCGGGCTGCAGAGGGGCGAGTTCGACGTCCTCGCGGCGCTCCGGCGCTCCGGCGCTCCGTACACGCTGACGCCGTCGCAGTTGTCCGCGACCCTGATGCTGACCCGCGCGGGCATGACCAACCGGCTGGACCGGCTGGAGGCGGCCGGGCTCGTCGAGCGCACCCTCGACCCCGCGGACCGCCGCAGCTTCCGCGTCCGGCTCACCGACCAGGGCTACGCCACCGTGGACGACGCGATGACGGCACACACCGCCAACGTCACCCGGCTGCTGTCGGCGCTGGACCAGGAGCAGCTCGGCACCCTCGACGGGCTCCTGCGAATCCTGCTGCGCGCTCTCGAACTCTGAGGCCGGCACTCCCCGGGCGCGACCGGTCGATGCGACATCCGTCGCGGGCCGGGCGCGGCAACAGGCCGACGACGCGCGCGGGCGGTGCTCCTTTACTGGAGGCACCCGGTTCCGACGTCGAAGGTGGGTGCTCCCGTGGCAGGCACTCCACCCACCAGGGCCTCGATCCTGCTGGCCAGTTGCGTCGGGACGTCGATCAAGTGGTACGACTCCTACGTCTTCGGCAGCGCCTCGGCTCTGGTGTTCGGATCGCTGTTCTTCCCGTCGTTCTCCCCGCTGGCCGGGACGCTCGCCGCGTTCGGCACGTTCGCGGTGGGGTTCATCGCGCGGCCGCTCGGCGGTGCAGTGATCGGGCACTTCGGCGACCGGATCGGGCGCAAGTCGATGCTGGTGCTGACGCTCATGCTGGCCGGGCTCGCCACGTTCCTGATCGGCCTGCTGCCGACCTACGCCGCGATCGGGGTCGCGGCGCCGATCCTGCTGGTGTTCCTGCGGCTGGTGCAGGCGTTCGGCGTCGGCGGCGAGTGGGGTGGCGCGGTGCTGGTCGCCACCGAGCACGCCACGCCGCGGCAGCGCGCGGTGTACGGCAGCTTCGCGCAGTTCGGCGTGCCGATCGGGGTGCTGGCCTCGAACCTGGTGTTCCTGCTGGTGGTGGAGACCACCGGGGACGGGTTCGCCACCTGGGGCTGGCGGATCCCGTTCCTGGTCAGCGTCGCGCTGCTGGTAGTCGGGATGCTGGTGCGGCGCACGCTCACCGAGCCCCGAGTTCCAGAGGGTCCGCCAGCAGCGGCAGGTCAGCCGGGTGCCGGCGGCGACGCTGATCCGCGAGCGCCCGGGGACGCTGGTGCTGGCGAGCCTCGCCGCGATCGCGCCGCCCGCGGTGGGCTACACGGTGATGGTCCACATGCTCAGCTACGGCACCCAGGCCGCCGGGTTCGGGCGCAGCACGCTGCTGACGCTGATCCTCGCCTCCACGGTGCCGTGGATCGCCGGATCTACGTGGCGGCGCGGTGCGCGGACCGGTGGGGCAGCAAACGGGTGTACGCGCTGGGGCGCGGCCGCGGCGGTCGCGTGGGCGTTCCCGTTGTTCCTGCTCGTCGACACCGGCAGCGTGGGCGCGGCGCTGCTGTCGTTCCTGGTCGCCGGGATCGTGCAGGCGATCATGGCCGGGGCGCAGGGCGCGTTGTTCACCGAGATCTTCCCGGTGCGGATGCGGTTCAGCGGCGCGTCGATCGCCTACCAGATGGGCGGCCTGGTGGGCGGCGCGGTGACACCCGGCCGCGACGGGCCTCTACGGCGCCTACCACTCCCCGCCGCCGATCGCGCTCTACCTGGGACTGTTGTGCGCGGTGAGCCTGGTGGCGGTGCTGGTGCTGCCGGTGCCGGGCCGCGTCGCGGCGCCCGCGCCGGTCGGGAGCGCGAGATGACCACCGCGGCGGGCCGGGTGCTGGCCGTGCTGTCCGCGTTCGGGCCGCGGCACCGGTCGCTGTCGCTGGGCGACATCGCGCGCCGGGCCGGGCTGACCTTGCCGACGGCACACCGGCTGGCGGGCGAGCTGGTGTCGTGGGGCGGTCTGGAACGGGACCCGGCGGGCCGGTACTCGGTGGGACTGCGGTTGCTGGAACTGGCCGCGCTGGCCCCGCGCGAGCTGCAACTGCGGGAAGCGGCGTTCCCGTTCCTGGACGACCTGCACTCCCTGACTCGCGGGAACGTGCACCTGGCCGTGCGGGACGGGCGCGAGGTGGTCTACGTGGAGACCCTGCGGGCGCGGGCCGCCGCGACCAACAGCCGGGTGGGCGACCGGTGGCCGATGCACGCCACCGGCACCGGGCTGGTGCGGCTGGCCCACGCCGAGCCCGCGTTCCAGGCCGAAGGTGCTGCGGTCGCCGCTGGCGCGGTACACGCGGTACACGATCACCGATCCCGGGGAGCTGCGGCGGCAGCTGGCGTTCATCCGCCGGTCTGGGGTGGCCGTCGCGCGGGGCACGATCACGCCGGACGAGCTGGTGGTGGCCGCACCCGTGCGGGACCCGTCGGGCCGGGTCGCCGCGGCGATCAGCGCGGTGGTGCGGGTGGCCGGGGCGCGGCCGCGCGAGCTGGCGCGCCTGCTGTCGGCCACGTCGCGGTCGTTGTCGCAGCGGCTGGCGGGACCCGCGCGGGTGATGGCGGAATCCTCTGGCGCGCGACCGGCCCGCCGGGTTACACCGGCTGTGTGCACTTCCGGCCGCTGACGGAGCCCGCGCAGCACAGGCTGCGGGGGCACGGCCGAGCGCGGCCGCACGATCGTGGCGGTGGACGAGGGCGAGATCGTCGGCGGTGTGACAGTCGTGTCGCGGGAGCTGACGGTGCCCGGGGCGGTGGTGCCGGTCGCCGAGGTGGTGGCGGTCTCCCCCGCGCAGGACTGGCTGCTGGCGGAGTTGATGGGACGGCAGCTGACCGAGTTGTACGAGTCGGGCGAGACGATCGCGTCGGGCGCTGGGAGCTGCGCGCGGTTCGGGTTCGGGCCAGCGGCGCGAGCGGTGCGGCTGCACGCGCGCGGCGTGCTCCGGCCGGACGCGGACCTGGGGGCGGGCCGGATCCGGCTGCTGGACGGATCGTCGGCAGGGGCGTTGCTCGAACCGGTGTACGACGCGGTGCGGCCGAGGTCGGTGGGCTGGACTTCGCGGCCGCCGCGGTTCTGGGACACGCTGCTCACGTCGGCCGCGGTGCACGACTCGCCGGAGGGCGAGGTGACCGGCTACGCGCTCTACCGCAGGGGCGACGCGGGCGCGCTGCGGGTCGCCGAGGGTGGTCGCGACGACGGACCAGGCTCACGCGGCGCTGTGGCGGTTCCTGCTGGCGGGCCCTCGCCGGGTGTCGGCGCTGGTGCCGGTGGATTCACCGCTGCCGCGCGGGCAGCTCGCGCCGGTGGACAACCTGTGGGTGCGGCTGGTCGACGTGGAGCGCGCACTGGCCGTGCGCCGGTACGCCACGCCGCTGAACGTGGTGCTGTCCGTGTGCGACTCGTTCTGCCCGTGGAACTCCGGCCGGTACCGGCTGACCGCGGACGGCGCCCGGGTGACGTGCTCGCGGACCACGGCCCCGGCCGAGTTGTGCGTGCGCGCGACCGACCTCGGCGCGGCCTACCTGGGCGGCCCGTCTCTGGCGACGCTCGCCGAGACGAGCCGGGTGACCGAGCTACGGGCGGGCGCACTGGCCCGGACTTCGGCCGCGTTCCGCGGCGAGCACGAGCCGTTCCACCCCGCGGCCTCCTGAGCGGGCAGCACGTTCCGATGCGCAGGTGAGCGCGCTCCGTCCGGGGTGACCGGAACAGGTCACGGGCCACCGCGGCAGGACCACCACCCCCGAGACTGCTCACCACGGACGAGCGGCAGCGAGGGGGTCGGGAATGGCCGGGTCACCAGGAAGCGGCGGCGCTCCCCCGGCGGACTCCGGTGGAGCCGCGCCCGCGGCACCAGCGTCATCGGATCCGGCTCCGTCCGCGGACCAGCCCGCGAAGGGCTCACCGTCCGGGGAGCAGCCGTCCGGTGAGAACCGCGCGGGTGAAACGCAAGGGGAGGCCCCCGCCGACGAACGGTCCACATCGGACCGATCCCCCGATGGTGCGGGCCCGGAAGCGCGGCAGCAGGAGGACTCCGGACGGACAGCGGAGCGGGAGGCCACCGACGGCCGGCGCGATCCGAGCACGACGGAGCCGGCGCAGAGTGACTTCACGCGGGAAGTGGAGTCACTCGCACCGACCCCTGCCCGGCCGGACGGGATCCACGAGGCCGGCGAGGCGTGGAGCCGGGCCGGTGAGGACACCCAGCCCGCGCGGGACGAAGCGCACCGGTTCGCCGGCCACACCGGCCAGGAGTGGCGTGGCGAGCCGGCCGAGGCGGCGCGGGAACGCGCCCGGACGTCGGCCGCGGACGCGCAGGCGGCGGGCGACGACGCCCGGGCCCTCACCCGGTTCGCCACGGCGAGCGGCAACGAGATCTCCAGCGCCCGGCAGGACACGGCGGCCAACACCGCCCGCGCCGACGCCGACGACCAGCTCGGCAAAACCCTGCTGTCCCCGGAGGAAAGCGAAGTCGTCACCCGCAACCTCGTCGCCACGACCGCCGAGCAGAACCAGAACAGGTACGCCGTGGCGGCGGCGAACATCAAGACGATGGGCGACGACCTGAGGGGCGCCGAGGTCGCGAATCCGGGCAAGACGCCGAAGACGCCCGGCGCGCCGGGCTCGACCGGGAGCAAGGGTGACGTGCCGGAGGCGGAAAACCTTCGCGCGCTCGGCAACCTCGCGAGCTTGGCCGGACGGACACTGGACGATGTCGCCGAGACCGGTGTCGAGACCGCGGCCCGCGCCGTGGACGCCGCCTCGGAATGGCTCGCCAGCGTGACCGGCAACGACCAGCTGGAAGCAGTCGGCAAAGCGCTCACCCCGGACACCGTGGATTTCCTGGGCAACCACGCGGGCGACGCCGTGCTCAACGCGAGCTCGCAGGCGCGCAACGAGCTGCACCACACCGCCCAGGCCCTGGACGGCAAGAAATCGCCGGTCGAGGTGTACCTGGACCGGGACCGGCACAAGGACAGCCTGCAACACATCCGGGAGTCGCAGCGGGGCCAGATCTGGTCCGGCGACACCTACGTGATGGGCCGGTCCACCCCGGAGGTGCTCACGGTCGACAAGAACGCCGCCGAAAAGGAAGCCCGCCGGGACGAGGCGATGCAGGGTATCCCGTACGGCCGGGACGTCGGACTGCCGGGTCATGACCGGGACGAGTTCCCGCCCGCCATGAGCGTGGAGGGCGGCAGGCGTCACGACGACTGGGACCCGAGCGTCAAGCTCATCCCGTCCCGCGACAACCGCTCCGCCGGTGCCACCATGGGAGGCCAGACGAAGAACCTCGACCCCGGCGACACCTTCGTGATCAGGGAGACCGACTGACATGCGCACCCATCCCGCCTTCGACGAGCTGCTCCGGGCCGGCCGCCACCCCCTCGGCGCCGCGGTGCGCGCCGACCTCGGCGCCGCCCACGGGCCGGTGGGCGAACTCGCGGACCTGCTGAGCCGGGTCAACGGGTTCACGCTCGCCAACGCCGGTGCTCAGGTCTTCCGCGTCGGCCCGGAGGGGCTCGGCCCGGAGCTGATCCGGTGGAACGCACCGGAAACCTGGAAGGACACCTACTCCGGCCTCGCCGACGGCCTGCTGTGCTTCGGCCAGGACCTCTTCGGAGTGCAGTTCGCGATCGAGGACAACGCCCGGGTCGTCACCTTCGACCCGGAGACCGGGCACCGCGAGTTCCTCAGCGACACCCTGTCCGGCTGGACCGAATGGCTCGCCTCCGACGCCGACGCACACGCCGCGCGCGCCTTCGCCACCCGCTGGCAGCGCGTCCACGGCGCCCTCGACTACGACGAACGGCTGATCCCGCTGCGGTTCTTCGTACTCGGCGGCGAGTACGACGACGACAACCTCGTCGCCAAGGACGCGGTCACCTGCATGCGCATCCGCGGACCGATCGCGCGGCAGCTGCATGACGTGCCCGACGGGACCCCGGTCCGCCTGAGCTCCGGCTGACACCGTCCACCCGTGCCGTGCCGGTCAGCCGGCCGCCGGATCGTGCCAGAAGGCCTCGCTCAGCCGGTCGATCGTGTTCTGCATCTGGTTCAGCGCCTCGGGGATCTGCGCGCGGCCGAACCGGGTGCGCGGGCCGTTCAGCGTGAGGATCGCCACCAGGGTTCCGCTCGCGTCGCGGATGGGGCGGGACAACGACAGCAGCTCGGGTTCCAGCTCGTTGTCGATGATGGCGAAGCCCTGTTCGCGGACCTGTTCCAGCTCCCGCAACAGGACCGCCCGGTCGGTGATGGTGTGCGGCGTGTAGGCCTCGAGCTTCTCCGGCAGCAGCGCCGGCAAACGCTCGGGTGGCTGCTCGGCCAGCAGCACCTTGCCGGTCGAGCTGGCGTGCAGCGGATAACGCTGCCCGATCATGTTGCGGCCGAGGACACCCAGCACGTGCGAGCCGGCGGCCTCCGCCACCAGGTCCAGCCCGCCCTCGGCGTTCGGCACCGACAGGGTCACCGACTCGTTGAACTTGTCCGCCAGCTCCTGCAGCAACGGCTGGGCCCGCGCCACCAGGCCGGCGTGCGGGTCGGCGCGGCGGCCGAGCCGGGCCAGCTCCCAGCCGAGGATGTAGTTGTTGTCGATCCGGTCGACGAGCCCCTCCTGCTCCAGGCTGAGCAGCAGACGGAACGCGGTGGGCCTGCTCAGGCCGGCGGCTTTCGCGAGCACGGTGGCGGTGGCACCGGTGCGCGGTTGAGCCGCCAGTTCGCGCAGCAGGCGCACCGCCTTCGCGACCGACTTGTTGGTCAGCTCCGTCTGCTCGTCCCCCATCGCCCCTCCTCGTCACGCGTTCAGAGAACACCCAGGGTGTTCAGTATACGAACGCGCGCGGACGAGGTTACGGGCGGTGCGGCGCCGAGGTCTCGCTCAACGGCCTGCCCATCGTCTCCGGCGCGAGGACCTGGGAGACCACCGCGCCGACGACGCAGACCCCGGCCGCGATGAGCATGGTCGGCCCGGCCCCCAGGTTGTGCATCGACCACGGGAGCAGGAACGTGCCGACGCCGGCGCCGATCCGGCTGAACGCGGTCGCGAACCCGGTGCCGACACCGCGGATCTCGGTGGGGAAGATCTCGCCCGGGTAGACGCCGGTCAGCGCCGTGCACATGGCGTTGGCGAAGGCGAAGACCAGGAAGCAGACCAGCACCACACCGGCCGGCGCCCCGGGCCACGACCCGATGACCACCAGGACCACGGCGGCCACCCACTGCTGCGGGATCGTGAGCTTGCGCCGCCCGATCCGGTCGATCAGCAGCAGGGAGACCAAGACGCCGAGCAGGGCGAGCCCGTTGACGCCGAGTGCGCCGACCAGCCCGTCGCCGAGACCGTAGTCGGCCAGCACGCTGGCGGCGAAGGTCGCGATGGCGAAGTACGGCGCGACGGCGCAGAACCAGAACACCGAGATGAAGGTCGTCGCGCGCCAGTAGTCGCGGGAGAACAGCATCCCGAGCGCACCGCGGCGGGGCCGCCCGTCACCCGGGTCGAGCGCGTCCTCCGGCTCCTCCAGGTAGGTGTGCGCGATCCGGTGGGCCTCCTCCACACGGCCCTGGTTCATCAGCCAGCGGGGCGATTCGGGCAGCCCGAACCGGACCACGAACAGGATCACGGCGGGCACGGTGCTGGTGCCCAGCACGATCCGCCAGTCCACGGAGAACACCGCGACCAGGACGTAGGCCACGGCGGAGGCCAGCATGAACCCGACGTACCAGAACACCTCGGACAGCGACATCAGCCTGCCCCGCAAGCGGGCGGGCGCGAACTCCGCGAGCAGCGGCCAGCCCACCGAGTACTCGGCGCCGATCGCGACGCCCATCAGCAGCCGCACGAAGAACAGCTGCCAGGCCGAGTCGACGAAGAACTGCAGCACCGAGCCGATGATGAACAGGGCCAGGTCCAGGGTGAACATGGGCTTGCGCCCGAGCTTGTCGGCGAGCCACCCGCCGAGCGGCCCGCCGAAGAAGATGCCGATCAGGGCGGCCGCGCCGGTGAGGCCCTCCATGAACAGCGACATACCGAGCTCGTCGTTGACCGCGCCGATGGCGTTGCCGACGATGCCCAGGATGTAGCCGTCGATGAACATGCCGCCGACCGTGGCTGCGGTCAGCTTGGCGAGGAAGCGTCGTTTGGCGGTCCGGGTCTTCTCGGTTTCCCCGACGTCACCGGGGTTGTGGGTCGTGGTCATCGTTGATCACTTCCTTGCGGTGGGGGTTACGCGACGTCGAACTCGACGGTTCCGAGGCCGTCGAAGGTGCCCGACCAGTGGCCGGCCTCGCGCATCGGCACGGCTTCCAGACAGCTTCCGGGGAGGATCACCTCCCCCGGGGCGAACGCGACATCGTAGGCGGCGAGCCGGTTGCACAGCCAGGCGGTCGCGGCCAGCGGGTTGCCCAGGATGTTGCCCGTGTTCCCGGACATGACCGGGCGGCCGGCGAAGTGCAGCACGCCCGGTGTGTCGCGCAAGGTCAGGTCGGTCAGGCACCGCGGTGTGCCGCCGAGGACGACCGCGCCGGTGGATCCGTTGTCCGCCAGGGTGTCCGGCAGGTCGATGGCCCAGTTCTCGACGCGGGAGTCGATGATCTCGATCGCGGGCAGGACGTAATCGACCGCGGTGATGACCTCGGCGACGGTGGCGTTGGGCCCGCGCAGGTGGCCCTTGAGGACGAACGCCGGTTCCAGCTCCACGAACGGCGCGATGAACCGGCTCCGGTCGATCGTGGTGCCCTCGCAGGCGAAGGTGCTCGCCAGCAGGTGGCCGTAGTCGGGCTGATCGAGGCCGAACGCGTCCTGCATGGCCTTGGCGATGTTGCCCAGCTTGTAGCCCACCACGCGGTCCCCTTCGGCGACCGCGGCTTCGGCGCCCATGCGCTGGACGGCGAAGGCGCTGTCGGCGTCGAGGTCCGGCCAGGTCTTCGTCGGCGCCGGGATCGCTTCGCGGTTGTTCCGCGCGGTGCGCAGGGCGATGGCGACGTCGCGGAGTTCGGAGGTCTGCATCAGTGGCTCAGCTCCAGCGTGCGTGCCCGGTGGGCGAAGGCGTGCCCGGGGTGGTCGTCGCGGAGCCGGACGGTACCGGGCCCGTAGAGCTTCTCCCGCAGGGTGCTGCCTTCGTACTCGGTCCACATCGCACCGCGGCGCTGCAGTTCGGGGACGACGAGCTCGATGAAGTCGGCGATGTCGGCGTGTTTCACGGCGTGCCCGAGGTTGAACCCGTCGACGCCGGTTTCGTCCATCCAGCGGATCAGCTCGGCGGCCACGGTGGCCGGGGACCCGACGATGGTGGGGCCGGTGCCACCGATGCCGATGAACTCGGCGATGTCGCGCGGTGTCCACTCCTTGTCCGGGTCCATCTTGGAGAAGAGGTCGACCATGGTCTGCCCGGCGTTGGTCTTGACGTGCCGCAGCGGCACGTCGGGGTCGAACTGGGCCATGTCCAGGCCGGTCCAGCCGCTGTAGCGGGCCATCGCGCCGGAGTAGCTCACCAGGCGGCGGTAGGACTCGTACTTCTCCTGGGCGGCTTCGTCGGTGGGGGCGACCACGACGTTGAGCATCTGCAGCACCTTGACGCTGCCCGGATCCCGGCCGGTTTCGGCGGCTAGGCCCCGCACCGCGCCGACCTGCCGTGTGAGGGCGGGCATCGACACGGCGTTGACGAAGACCGCTTCCGCGTGCGCCGCGGCGAGCGCCCGTCCCTTGGACGAGCCGCCGGCCTGGAAGATGACCGGGGTGCGCTGGGGCGACGGTTCGCACAGCGCGATGCCGGGCACGGTGAAGTACTTGCCGTGGTGGCCGATCTCGTGCACGCGGGCGGGGTCGGCATAGACCCCGGTGGCCCGGTCGCGGACGACTGCGTCGTCCTGCCACGAGGCCTCCCACAGCTTGTAACAGACCTCCAGGTACTCGGCGGCCATGTCGTAGCGCTCGTCGTGCGGGACCTGCTGTCCGGTGCCCAGGTTGCGGGCGGCGCTGTCGGCGTAGGAGGTCACCAGGTTCCACCCGACGCGGCCGCGGGTGAGGTGGTCCAGCGTGGTGAACCGGCGCGCCAGCGCGTAGGGGTGCTCGTAGGAGGTCGAGCCGGTCAGGCCGAACCCGAGGTGCTCGGTCACGCTCGCCATCGCCGAGACCACGAGGAACGGGTCGTTGGCGGGGATCTGCGCGGCGTCGGCGAGAGCGGCGGCGACGCTGCCCTGGTACACGTCGTGGTATCCGACGTTGTCCGCGAAGAAGATCCCGTCGAACCGGCCCTCCTCCAGCAGCTTCGCGTAGTCCGTCCAGTAGCGCAGGTCCGTGTAGCCGGCGCTGCGATCCCGCTCGTGGCGCCACAGGCCCGCCGAGAGGTGCGCGGGGCCCTGGAAATCGAAGGCGAACAAGCGCATCCGCCGAGACGTCATCGTCGTGCTCCTTCTTCCGAGTGGTGAGATCAGGCGATCTGTTCGAGCCGGTGGCCCATGCGGTGCCGTTTGGCCGCGAGGTAAGCCGTGTTGTGCTCGTTCGCCGGGGCTTCGAGGGTGAGGCGCTCGTTGATGGTCACGCCGCAGCCGGTGAGCGCGCGGCACTTGTCCGGGTTGTTGGTCAACAGCCGGACCGAGGAGACGCCGAGGTCGGCGAGGATCCACGCGGCGGCGGTGTAGTCGCGGCTGTCGACCGGGAAGCCGAGCGCGACGTTCGCTTCCAGCGTGTCCAGTCCCTGGTACTGCTGCAGCTGGTAGGCGCGGAGCTTGTGCCCCAGCCCGATCCCCCGGCCTTCGTGCCCGCGCAGGTAGACGACGACGCCGCGCCCCTCGGTGGCGATCGCCTCCAGCGCCATGCGCAGCTGCGCCCCGCAGTCGCAGCGCAGCGAGCCGAGCAGGTCACCGGTGAGGCATTCGCTGTGCAGCCGGACGAGCACGTCCCCGCCGTCGAGGTCGCCCATCGTCAGCGCCACGTGCTCGACGTCGCCGGACCGGTAGGCGCGGACCTGGAAGGTGCCGAGGTCGGTGGGGATGGCGGCCTGCCCGGTGCGGCGCACCGCGGGATCGCCGCCGTCCAGCCAGCGGACCAGGTCCTCGATGGAGATCATCGGAATGCCGTGGCGCGCGGCGAACTCGGTCAGCTCCGGGCCGCGCATCATCCGCCGCCGGTCCGGGGTGACGATCTCGCACAGCAGGGCGGCTCCGCTCAGCCCGGCCCGCCGGCACAGCTCCACTCCCGCTTCGGTGTGCCCGCGCCGCTGCCGCACCCCACCGGGCTTGGCGAGCAACGGCATGACGTGACCAGGCCGGGCGTCGTCGACGGGCTGCAGGCCCGGATCGGCCAGGGCGCGGATCGTCTTCGCCCGGTCCTCCGCGCTGATCCCGGTGGTGGTTCCGTGCCGGTAGTCGACGCTGACCAGGAACGCGGTGCGCTGGCTCTCGGTGTTGTCCGCGACCATCAGGTCCAGCCCGAGGGCGTCCGCCCGGTCCTCGTCGATCGCGACGCACAGGAAACCCGAGGTGTGCTCCAGGAAGAACGCAACCTCGCCGGTGGTCGCGTGCTCGGCGGCCATGATCAGGTCGCCCTCGTTCTCCCGGTCCTCGTCATCGACCACGAGGACCTTCCCGCCTGCGGCGAGTGTGGCGAGGGCTTCGGCGACGTTCGACGAGGGCATGATCCACTCCTGCGTAGTGTTCACATATTGACCGTTATGTTCGAACAAGGTGACACGGGTCATCCTCGCCCGTCAACCCTCCGGCGGAAAAATTGCTTCTACGCTTGACGTTTCTCGGCTCTTGACGGTTCCCGGGACGAGAAGTCACAATGCTGCCGTGTTCATTTTATGAACATCTAGTTCAGGATTCCGACCACGACGGAGTGTCACAGTGCCTGAGGAAGTCGACGTCGCCGTGATCGGCGGCGGGATCGCCGGGTTGGTCGCCGCCCGTGAGCTGAGCGCCAAGGGCCTCCGGGTTCTCGTGCTGGAAGCCCGCGACCGGCTGGGCGGCCGCGTGTGGACCGACCACCGGCTGGGCCGCGACCTGGAGATGGGCGGCACCTGGCTGCACTGGGTGCAGCCGCACGTGTGGGCCGAGGTGACCCGCTACGGCCTCGCGGTGACCCGCGGTCCCCGCCCCGAGCAGGCGTACTGGCTGGCCGGCGACGAGGTCCGCACCGGCACGCTGGAGGAGTTCATGCAGCTCATCGACCCCGGCATGCGGCGCCTCCTGGCCGGCACCATGCGCTGGCTCCCCCGCCCCGCCGAGCCGCTCGCCGAGCCGGCACTGGCCGAGGTCGACGGGTTCAGCGTGCAGGACAAGCTCGACGAACTCGCCCTGCCGGCCGAGGAGTACCACGCCAACGAGGCGGCGTGGGTCGGGCACTTCAACGCTCCCCTCGCCGACGGCGCCTTCACCAGCGCGCTGCGCTGGACCGCCGCCACCGCAGGATCCTGGCACCTCATGCACGAGGCGTCGGCGGTCTTCCGGCTCGCCGGCGGCACCCGGTCCCTGGTCGACGCGATCGCCGCCGACGCCGGCGCCGAGATCCGCACCTCCACGGAAGTGCGCCGGATCGATCACGGGCCGGACCGCGCGGTGCTCACCACGGCCGCCGGTGAGCGGATTCGCGCGCGGCGGGTCGTGGTGACGCTGCCCCAGAACATCCTCGGCGACCTGGAGGTCTCCCCGCCGTTGTGCGCCGGGAAGCTCGCCGCGAGCAAGGAGAAGGCGGCATCGAAGGGCGTCAAGGTGTGGATCCGCGTGCGCGGGCCGATCGAGCCGTTCTTCGCCTATTCCCCGGCCGCCCATCCCCTGTCGGTCGTGCGCACCGAATACCTCGGGGACGACGACGCCGTCCTGGTCGCCTTCGGCGCGGACGCCGCCCGGATCTCGCCGGACGACTGCGACGCGGTGACCGCGGCGCTGCGGGTGTGGCGCGACGACCTCGACGTCCTGGACACGACCGGCCACGACTGGATGTCCGACCCCTATTCGCGGGAGACGTGGATGATGCACCGTCCGTACCAGGTCACCCGGTACCTGAACGCCCAGCAGCAACCGGAAGGCGTCCTGCACTTCGCCAGCAGCGACCACGCCGGCCTGTGGGCCGGCTTCATCGACGGCGCCATCGAAAGCGGGCTGCGGACCGCACGCGAACTCGCCACGCACCTCACCGGCGCACGCTGACCACCACCTGGTTGGAGGAACTCCCGTGATCACCTCACCTTCGACGATCGAACCCCGGCACTTCCGCGACGTGATGGGACACCTGCCCACCGGTGTCGTGGTCGTCGCCGGCCGCCGCCGGACCGGGGAGCCCGCGGGCCTCGTCGTCGGCACGTTCCAGTCCCTGTCCCTGGACCCGCCCCTGGTCAGCTTCAGCGTCGCGCTGACCTCCAGCAGCTGGCCGAAGATCCGCCCGGCAGGCCGGTTCAGCGCCAGCGTCCTCGCCGCCGGGCAGGAGGACGTGTGCCGGGCGCTGTCCAGCAAACGCGAGGACAAGTTCAGCGCGGTGGACTGGCACGAATCCCCGCACGGCACCCCGCGCATCTCCGGGGCGCACGCCTGGATCGACTGCGAAACCCGGCACGAGCTCGACGGCGGCGACCACGTCATCGTGATCGCCCGCGTCCGCCACCTGGAAGCGGGCGACGGCGACCCCCTCGTCTTCCACCGCGGGCGTCTCGGCGAAATCCGTTCCTGAAGCGATCGAAAGGAAGCTGGCATGACCACAGTGGACAGTGCGGAGCACGAGACACCGGCCGCGGAGGTCGACCGATGTCTGGACGCGGCGGCCACGGCGGCACCGGAGTGGGGGCAGTGGGCACCGCGCCCGCGCGCCGAGGCGCTCTCCGCGGTCGCCGACGCACTCGACGCCGCCACGGCAGACCTCGTCGCCGCCGCCGTGACGGAGACCGGCCTCCCCGAGGCCCGCCTCACCGGTGAGGTGAAGCGGACCACCGTGCAGCTGCGCATGTTCGCCGATCTGCTGCGCGACGGCTCCTGTCTCCGCATCGTCATCGACCGCAGCGACCCCGGATACGCCCTCGGCGCCCGGCCGGATCTGCGGCGCTGGCTGGTCCCGCTCGGCCCGGCGCTCGTCTTCGCCGCGAGTAACTTCCCGTTCGCCTTCTCGGTGGCCGGCGGAGACACCGCCTCCGCCCTCGCCGCAGGCTGCCCCGTACTCCTGAAGGCCCACCCCGGCCACCCCGCGACCTCGCGGCTCACC
This sequence comes from Amycolatopsis thermalba, assembly GCF_003385215.1. Lineage (GTDB taxonomy): Bacteria > Actinomycetota > Actinomycetes > Mycobacteriales > Pseudonocardiaceae > Amycolatopsis_E > Amycolatopsis_E thermalba. The sequence goes on from NZ_PQHW01000039.1 coordinate 18,881, forward strand.
GCGGACCTCGTCCGCTCGGCACTGCTCGGTGCCGGGGCGCCGGAGGGCACCTTCGACCTGATCACCGGCCGGGACGCCGGCGTGCGGGCGCTGCGGGACCCGCGCGTCGCCGCGGCCGCGTTCACCGGATCGGTCGCGGGTGGCCGGGCCCTTTTCGACATCGCCGCCTCGCGGCCCTCGCCCATCCCGTTCTTCGGCGAGCTCGGGAGCATCAACCCCGCGATCGTCACCCCGGAAGCGGCACGCGAGCGCGGCGAGCAGATCGCCGAGGGCTTCGTCGGATCGTTCACCCTCGGCGCGGGTCAGTTCTGCACCAAGCCGGGCGTGCTCCTCCTCCCCCGGGGCACCGGCCTGCCGGAGCGCGTGGCCGAGCTCGCCGACGGCGTGCCGCCCGCCCGGATGCTCACGACCGGCATCGCGCGGCGGTACCACGAGCGGCTCGGCGAACTGGCGAACGTGGCCGGTGTCAAGGTTCTGACGAGCGGGCGGGAACACGCCGATCCGTCCGGCATTCCCGCGGTCAGCCCGGCCCTGTTCCACGCGGGGCCGGTGCAGAACCTGCACGAGCACCGCGACGTGCTCCTGGACGAGAACTTCGGCCCCTCCGCGGTGATCGCGGAGTACGAAGTGGACGATGCCCTGCCCGGACTCCTCGCCGCGGTGGCGGGAAGCCTGACGGTCACGGTGCAGACGTCGAACCGTCCGGACGGGGAGGAACGGGCACGCCTGGCCGCGCTGGTCGAGGTGGCGGCGCGATGCAGCGGTCGCGTGGTGTTCAACGAATGGCCGACCGGGGTGGCGGTCACCCCGGCCCAGCACCACGGCGGTCCCTACCCCGCCACCACCGCCGTGTCGCACACCTCGGTCGGCACGGCGGCCATCGAGCGTTTCCTGCGCCCGGTGACCTACCAGAACGCCCCGGACGCACTGCTTCCGCTCGCGCTGCGGGACGCGAACCCGCTGGGGCTGCCCCGCATCGTCAACGAGCCCGGCGACTCCGGCCGCTGGCGGTGAGCCCGGAGGGGGGGCACAGCGGCCGGCCAGTGACAGCTCGGCGTCGGCAGGTGGCGGGCCACCTGCCGACGCCGTACCCGACTCGTCACACGGACAGTTCGCGGCGCACGAAAGCCACCAGGACCTCCCGCATCACCGTCACCGTGATGCCCGGCGCTCCGGTCAGCACCTGGATCGCCAGGCCGTCGGTGAGGGCGCTCAGCCGCACGGCCACCTCGTCCGGGTCGACGTCGGCGGAGAAGGTGCCCTGCCGCTGGCCGCGGCGGACGATCCGGGCGATCGTGTCGTGCCAGCGCGCGTAGAAGGCGTTGTGCACCGGGCGCAGCTCCGGGTTGATCGTCGCCTCCGCCCAGAACTGCATCCACACCGACCACTCGTCGCGCACCACGCCGACCTTCGGCAGCTGCATCTCGATCAGCCGGAGCAGCCGCGCGTGCGCGTCGTCCAAGCGGCGCAGCTCCGCGCTCTGCCGTTCGAACGCGCGGTCCACCGCGCTACGCAGCGCCGCGGTGAGCACGTCGTTCTTGCCCGGGAAGTAGTAGTGCACCGCGCCGGTGCTGGTCCCCACCTCGCGCGCGATGTCGGCGACCCGCACGGCGTGGTAGCCGCGTTCGGCGATCAGCCGCGCGGCCGCGTCGAGGATCGCCGCGCGGCGGGCGTCCCGTTCCGGCTCGGCGGGCGGTGTGCTGGTGGCGCTCTCGGCCGCGGTGGGCACTCCTGGTCCTCCCTCTGCCGGTGTGCTGTCCCGGCCCCGATCTAACCACACCCCTCCAACTGACGCGTCAGTCAGACCACCGCGCGGAATCGGTCAAGGCCGGTCGACCCGGGCATATCCCCACTTTGACCAGCGTTCTTCTCACCCAGACCCCGACCGCACCTCTTGACAACCACCCACACCATGCCGCTAACTGACGCATCAGTCAGACCGGTTGGTGAAAGGTGGGGCTCGATGACACTCGACGGGCAGGGGCACGAGGGCGTGCTCCGGCCGGACGCGCTGGCGGGGCGGATCGCCCTGGTCACCGGCGGCGGCACCGGCATCGGCCGGGCGACCGCGCTGGCGCTGGCGCGGTGCGGCGCCGGGGTGGTGCTGGCCGGCCGCCGGGCCGAGCACCTGGAGAAGGTGCGCGGGGAGATCGCCGAACTCGGCGCCCGCGCGCTGGCCGTGCCCGCGGACATCCGCGACGAGGAGCAGGTGACACGGCTGGTGGACCGGGCGCTGGCGGAGTTCGGCCGGATCGACGTGCTGGTCAACAACGCCGGGGGCCAGTTCGCCGCGCCCGCCGAGGAGATCACCGCCAAGGGCTGGCGGGCCGTGCACCGGCTCGCGGTCGACGGCAGCTGGGCGGTCACCCGGGAGGTCGCGGTGCGCGCGATGATCCCCGCGCGCACCGGCGTGGTGTTCTTCCTCGCCTTCTCGCCGCGCCGCGGCATCCCCGGCATGGTGCACGCGACCGCCGCCCGCGCCGCGCTGGAGAACCTCGCCGCGGGGCTGGCGCTGGAGTGGAGCCGCTACGGCATCCGCTCGCTGTGCGTGGCGCCCGGCACGATCGAGACCGAGGGCCTGCGCGAGAACTACCCCGCCGCCGACCGGGCGCGCTGGGCGCAGGCGGTGCCGCTCGGGCGGCTGGGCACGCCCGAGGAGGTCGCCGACGTGGTGGCGTTCCTGGCCTCGCCGGGCGGCCGGTACGTCACCGGGACGACGATCACGGTCGACGGTGGCGCGGACGCGTGGGGCACCGGCCACCCGGCGCCGGAGCCGGTGCGATGACCGCCGTGCTCCCCCGCGCAGGGCGGGACGCAGACGTGTTGTTCGACCCGTCGTCGGTCGCGGTCGTGGGCGCCAGCGACGACGAGTCGAAGTACGGCAACTGGATCGCGGTGCAGGCGCTGCGCATGCTCGGCCGCCGCCCGGTGCACCTGGTCAACCGCCGCGGCGGGACCGTCCTCGGCCGCCCCGCGGCCCGCTCGCTGGCCGAGCTCGCCGAACCGGTCGAGCTGGTGGTGGTGGCGGTGCCGGCGGCCGGGTTCGAGGCGGCCGTGGACGACGCCCTGGCCGCGGGCGCCCGCGCCGTCGTGGGCATCACCGCGGGCTTCGCCGAGCTCGGCGCCGAGGGCCGCGCGCTGCAGCAGCGGGTCACCGAACGGGTGCGATCCGCCGGGGCCGTCCTGCTCGGGCCGAACTGCCTCGGCGTCGCGGACTCGACCACCGGGCTCACCCTGGCCTCCAACCCGCTGCCGTCCGGCACGGTCAGCCTGCTGTCGCAGAGCGGCAACATGGCGCTGGAGCTGAGCGGGTTCCTCACCGGCCACGGGCTCGGGTTCGCGCGCTTCGCCTCGCTCGGCAACCAGGCCGACGTGGGCGTGGCCGACCTGATCCGCTCGTGCACCCGGCACGCCGGCACCGAGCTGATCGCGGTGTACTGCGAGGACTTCGGCGACGGCCGCGAGTTCACCGACGCCGCCGCGCAGGCCCGGCGGGAGGGCAAACCCGTCGTGCTGCTCACCGTCGGCGGCAGCGCGGCGTCGGTGCGAGGCGCCGCGTCGCACACCGGTTCGCTCACCTCCGACAGCGACGTCATCGACGCCGCCTGCCGCGCGGCCGGGGTCTACCGCGTGGCCACGCCCCGGGAACTCGCCGACCTGGCCGCCACCCTGCGCCAGCAGGGACCGGTCGAGGTGCGCCGGGTGGCGGTCCTGGCCGACGGCGGCGGGCACGCCTCGGTCGCCGCGGACGTCACCGAAGCCGCCGGCCTGGCGGTGCCCGAGTTCTCCCCGCGGCTGTCGGACGCGTTGCGCCGCGAGCTGCCGCCGTCGGCGGGTGTGCGCAACCCGATCGACCTGGCCGGCGCGGGTGAGCAGGACATCACCTCGTTCACCCGGGTGCTCGAGGTCACCCTGGCCGAACCGGACACCGACGCGGTCCTGATGACCGGCTACTTCGGCGGCTACCGGGAGTACGGGGAGCGGCTGGGCGCCGGGGAGCTGGCCACCGCGCACCGCATCGCGGACCTGGTGCGCGGGCAGGGCAAGCCGGTGGTGGTGCACACCATGCGCGCGGACAGCCCGGCGGCGCGGGCGCTCGCCGAGCGCGGGGTGCCCGTGTTCGGTGCCGTCGAGCAGGCCGCCCGCGCCCTGGCGCTGCTCGGGTCCGCCCCCGCCCCGGAAGCCCCGGCCGCGGTGCCCGCACCGGCCGAACCGGTCACCGACGACGGCTACTGGTCGTCGCGGGCGCTGTTCGCCGCCGCCGGGGTGCCGTTCCCGGACGGCGCCCGCGTCACCACCGCCGCGGAGGCGGTGGCCGCGGCCGAGCGGATCGGCTACCCGGTCGTGCTCAAGGCCGAAGGGCTGCTGCACAAGTCCGACGCCGGCGGTGTCGCACTGGGACTGTCCACAGCGGACGAGCTGCGGGCGGCGCTGGCGGACATGCACGCCCGGCTGCGGGCGCCCGGCTACACCGTCGAGGCGATGGCCGACCTGCGCGACACCGTCGAGCTGATCGCCGGCGTCCGCCGGGACCCGCGGTTCGGGCCGGTCGTCATGGTCGGCCTCGGCGGGGTGTTCACCGAGGTGCTCGCCGACGTCGCCTTCGCACTCGCCCCGGTGGACCAGGCCGGTGCCGAGCAGCTGCTGCGCAGCCTGCGCGCCGCCGCGTTGCTGACCGGCGCCCGCGGCCGCCCGCCGGTCGACGTGCCCGCCGCCGCGCGGGTCGTCGCCACGATCAGCGCGCTCGCCGCCGCCCACCCCGAGATCGCCGAGCTGGAGATCAACCCCCTGCTGGCCGCGCCCGGCCGGGTCACCGCGCTCGACGCCCGCATCGTCCTCGCCGACGACTGACACCACGTTTCCCGACACCGGAAGGATCACGATGGATTTCGCCTACTCCCCCCGCCTGGCCGAGCTCAAGCAGCGGGCCGCCGACCTCACCGCCAAGATCATGCCGTACGAGGACCAGTGCGAGCGGGAGAACGGCCTGCCGCCCGAGGCGCACGCCGCGATCCGGCAGGAGGTCCTGGCCAGCGGCCTGCAGGCGATCAACACCCCGGTCGAGTGGGGCGGGGCCGGCCTGTCCGTGCTGGAGCAGGTCGTGGTGCAGGACGAGCTGGGCAAGCTGACCAACGCGCTGTGGGACACGGTGTGGCGGCCGGCGAACCCGCTGGTGCACGCCACCCCCGAGCAGCGCGAGCGCTACCTGGTGCCGGACGCGCGCGGCGACCGCCGGGACGCGGTGGCGATCACCGAGGCCGACGCCGGGTCCGACCCGTCCGGGATCGCCACCACGGCGGTCCGCGACGGCGACGGGTACCTGCTCAACGGCGAGAAGTGGTTCGTCACGGTCGGCGACGCGGCCGACTTCCTGCTGGTGCTGGCGAACGTGCCGGACGGCGGGCCGACGATGTTCCTGGTGGACACCGACACGCCGGGGGTGCGGATCAAGCGGGTGCCGCGCTACACGCACACCTTCGTCTACGAGCACCCCGAGTTCACCTTCACCGACGTGCGGCTGGGCGCGGACGCGGTGCTCGGCGGCGTCGGCCGGGGCTACGAGCTGACCCGGGACTGGTTCACCGAGGAACGGCTGATGATCGGCGCCCGCACGATCGGGGCGGCCGAGCGCGCGCTCACCCTCGCCACCGACTGGGCGCGGGAACGGGTGCAGGGCGGGGTGCCGCTGATCGAGCGGCAGCTGATCCAGGGCATGATCGCCGATTCGGTGGTGGACATCGCCACCAACCGGGCGCTGACCCACCAGGTGGCGTGGGAGTTCGACCAGGCCGACCTCGACGACCCGACGGTGCGCAAGACGTTGCACGCCAAGGCGGCCACGGTCAAGCTGGCCGCGTCCGAGGCGGCCAACCGCGTGGCCGACCGCTGCCAGCAGATCTTCGGCGGCCGCGGCTACATGCGCGAGTACCCGGTCGAGCGGCTGTGGCGGGAGCTGCGGGTGGACCGGATCTGGGAGGGCACCTCGGAGATCCAGCGCCTGGTGATCGCCAACCACGTCGCCAAGCGCGGCCTGGGCTCGCTGGTCACCTTCCCGGAGGCGGAGTGACCGGGCCGGACGCCGGCGCGGTCGGGGTGACGACGGCCGACGGCATCGCCGTCGTCACCCTGGACCGGGCCGCCAAGCGCAACGCCCTGTCCACCCACCTGGAGTCGCGGCTCGCCGAGGCGCTGCGGTCACCGTCCGTCGTGGACTCCCGCGCGGTGGTGATCACCGGCGGGGCGGAGGTGTTCTCCGCCGGCGCGGACGTCACCGAGCTGCGGGAGATGACGCCGGCCGCGATCGCCGCCTACTACCGCGCGTCCGGCGCGGTGTACGAGGCGGTCGCGAACCTGCCGCAGCCGACGGTCGCCGCGATCACCGGCTACTGCCTCGGCGGCGGGCTGGAACTCGCGCTGGCCTGTGACCTGCGGGTGGCCGACGAGCGGGCCGAGTTCGGCTTCCCCGAGATCGGGCTCGGCATCCTGCCCGGCTCCGGCGGCATCGCCCGGGTGGTGCGCGAGCTGGGCCCGGCCCGCACCCGCGACCTGGTGCTGCGCGGCCGCCGGTTCGGGCCCGCGGAGGCGGCGAGCTGGGGTCTGCTCACCGAGGTCGTGCCGGCCGGGGCGCATGTCGACCGCGCCCGCGCGCTCGCCGCCGAGCTCGCGGCCGCGCCACCCCAGGCACTGGCCTGGACCAAGCAGGTCATCGACGCCGCCGCCGAGTCCTCGCACCGCACCGCGCTGCTGCTGGAGCAGCTGGCCTACGCCGCGCTCAACCGCACCTGACCTTCACCCCACCGGAGGAGTCATGGACACCGTCGTCAACTCCCGGAACACCCCGCCACGCCCCGGCGGCCTGCGGGGCATCGAATCCCGCTCCATCGACTACGTGCCCCTGCGCGAACGGCACGGCAAGGCCTGGCACCTGTGGCCGGTGTGGTTCACCGGCGACGCGCACCTCGCCACCGTCGCCACCGGCGTGCTGGGGATTTCGATGGGGTCGAATCTGCTGTGGACCGGGATCGCCATCGTCGCCGGCTGCGCGTTCGGCACGTTCTTCATGGCGTTCCACTCCTCGCAGGGCCCGCAGCTCGGGCTGCCGCAGATGATCCAGTCCCGCCCGCAGTTCGGCTACCTCGGGGCGCTGCTGGTGTGGGTGGTCGCGCTGGTCACCTATCTCGGCTACAACGCGTTCAACCAGCTGCTCGCCGGGGAGGCGGCGCACCTGTTGTTCGGGGTCGACCCGACCGTGGCCTACCTGGTGTTCACGGTGCTCGCCGTGCTGCTGGCGGTGTTCGGCTACGACTGGATCCACAAGGCGCAGCGGTGGCTGGCGTACGGGTTGCTGCTGGTGCTGGGTGTGTTCAGCGTGGGCATCGGGTTCACCGGCGAGATCCCGTCCGGGCAGTTCTCCGCGTCCGGCTTCCACGCCGAGGCGTTCGCCATCCAGTTCTTCGTCGCCGCCGCCTACCAGCTCAGCTGGGCGATCTACGTGTCGGACTACTCGCGCTACCTGCCGCGCACGGTCGGGGTGCGGGCCACGTTCTGGTGGACCTACCTCGGCGCGCTGATCGGCGGCGCGTGGATGATGCTGGTCGGCGCGGTGGCGGCCTCGCTCAACGCCGGGCTGAACACCTCGGAGGCGATCCACCAGGCCGGGAACGCGATCTTCCCCGGGTTCGGGACGGTGCTGGTGGTGCTCGCGCTGCTCGGGCTGATCACCATCACCGGGCTGAACTTCTACGGCGCGTCGCTGACCCTGCTGTCCATTGCGGACTCGGTACGGCCGGTGCGGTCCAGCCGTGCCAAGCGGATCGTCACGCTGGTGGTCTGCGCGGTGCTGTCCACTTCGGTGGCGCTGTCGGCGTCGGCGAACTTCCTGCACGAGTTCGAGCACTTCCTCGGCATCCTGCTGCTGTTGTTCACGCCGTGGACCGCGATCAACCTGGTGGACTTCTTCTGGGTGCGGCACACGCACTACTCGATCCGGGAGATCTTCAACCCGCGCGGCATGTACGGCCGCTGGGGCTGGCGCGGTCTGCTGGCCTACACGATCGGGTTCGTGGCGATGCTGCCGTTCGTCAACTCCGCGGTCTACACCGGACCGGTGGCGCGGCTGCTCGGCGGCACCGACATCGCGATGCTGCCCGGACTGGTCGTGTCCGGCGCGGTGTACCTGCTGGTGTGCCGCAGCCTGGACACCGCGGCCGAGCGAGCGCTGATCGCCCGCGCGGACGCCGATCTGGAGACGGCGGAGGTCCGCTGATCCCGTCCGGCGGCGAGTACTTCCCGGTGCTCGCCGCCGGGCCGGGGTTCGCTCCGCGTCCGGGCTGCTCCGGCTCCGGGTGGAGTAGCCTCGGTCGCGGCAGCGGCGAGAAGGGATCCGGATGGCGCTCGACGCGGTGGACGAGCCCGGCCGAAGATCCGGCGAGGCCCTCGTCCGCGAGGTCACCGCCGTGGCGGCTCAGGCCACCATCCTGCGCCGGGTCCTCCTCGGCTGGGTCCGCGGCCGCGGGCTGCCGCCCGAGCTGGCCGCCGACCTCGAACTCGCCGCCTACGAGGCCATGGCCAACGTCGTGGACCACGCCTATCCCGACGGCACGCACGGCACCATGACCGTCACCGCCCGCCACGATCCCGGCGCGATCGTGGTCTGCGTCGCCGACACCGGGCGGTGGCGCGACGGGCTCAGCGACCCCCTGCGCGGCCGCGGGCTCCCCCTCATCCGCGCCCTCGCCCCCGAAGTCACCGTCACCAGCACCTCGACCGGGACCACCGTCACCATGACCTGGCCCTGGAAGGCCGCCTGACCGCACATCCCGGCTCGTCCCGCCGTCCTTCGAGCGAGTGAAAGGTGCCTCGGCTCCAAACCGAAGCCCGTCCAGCTCCGAATCCGCGCTCGTGACGCCTGTCACACCTGCCGGCGCGGTGCTACGCGCCGGCAGGGTCTTCGAACGGAGCACGATGTTCGGCAAAGACTACGTCGCCAAGATCATCCACCGGAGCGCGGAGACGCCCGCGGACCGGCGGCGCTTCCTCCGCAGCGCCGGCCTGGCCGGCCTCGGTGTCGTCGGTGCCGGCGCGCTCGGCTCGCCGGACTTCGCCTCGGCCGCCACCGCGGCACGCACCCGGCAGGACGCGCAGCAGCTCAGCGATGCGTCGGTCCTGAATTTCGCGTTGAACCCGGAGTACCTGGAAGCCCAGTTCTACCTGCATGCGGTGCGCGGAGAGGGCCTGCCCGAGACGTTGCGGACGGGACGCGGGAACCAGGGGCCGGTGACCGGCGGGCGCCGGGTGCGGTTCCGGTCCAAGCGCATCCGGCAGTACGCCGAGGAGATCGCGGGCGACGAGCTGGCGCACGTCCGGTTCCTGCGCAGCGCACTGGGCTCGGCGGCGGTCGCCCAGCCGGCCATCGACATCCAGACCAGCTTCACCGCGGCAGCACAGGCGGCCGGCATCGTCCGGCAGGGCCGCACGTTCGACCCCTCCGCCTCGGAGGAGAACTTCCTGCTGGCCGCGTTCCTCTTCGAGGACGTCGGCGTCACCGCCTACAAGGGCGCCGCACCGCTCATCCAGAACAAGACCTACCTCGAAGCGGCCGCCGGCATCCTCGCCGCCGAGGCCTACCACGCCGCCAACATCCGGACCTCGATCCTGGAAACCGGGGCGAACGTGTTCGGCGCGGGCGTGCTCAGCCGCAATCTCGACGACGCGGCGAACAAGCTCTCCGACGCGCGCGACAGCCTCGACGGAACCACCGATCTGGACCAGGGCGTCCGCGACGCCCGAGGCAACGCCAACATCGTGCCCACGGACCAGTTCGGCGTCACCTACAGCCGTAGCGCCGCCCAGGTGCTCAACATCGTCTACCTCACCCCCGGGCAAACCACCCGCGGCGGGTTCTTCCCCAGCGGTGTCAACGGCGAAATCAACACCAGCGCCGGCAACGCCTGATCGCCTCCCGCCAGGCCCGGCCGCGCCTCCGGGTGCGGCCGGGCCCCGCGGCATGCGCACTCGCGGAGGTCAGGCCGATGCCGTGAACGACACCGCGCCCGCGGCGAGCGCGCCGGTCTCCGCGGCGCGGCGCACCTGCGTGGCGGCGTGCCCGCGACCACCGGATTCCCCTTCGCGCAGCCCGAAACCCGAACCCACGAACACCAGCACGACGCCGCGCCCGGCCGCGACCTCCACCCAGTTCCCGGGAACATCGAGCACCGCATCCGCGAGCAGCGGCTGGAAATGCGGCCACTCGAGCGTCAGCTCACCCCGCCTGGTCACGTGCATACGCCACCCCGGCGCCGCGTGGAGGGGCAGATGGTCCAGATCCGTCGTCAGCCGCACCCCGCGCGCCAGGACGACCCGGAACAACGCATCTCGCACCACCGTCGCGCCGGACCGGGCACCCGCCTCACCCTCCATGAACAGCGCCGCGAACACCACGCCGCAGCGTCCCACAACGACGCCTGCACGTGCAGCCGGCTGACACTCATGATCCGGAAATCCCTGCTCGGCGAGGCGCGAACCGCCCTGCCGGTCAACCCTCGTTCGTCACGAACGCCAGTCGGGTTTGGTGGCCCCCGCCGGTCCGGGTCACCCCGTGCGCAGCTCGCCAAACCGGAGACGGCGCCACCACGAATACCCGGGTGAGCCAGGTACTGGCCGCTCCGCAGGAACAGGACACCACGATGGACGTCTCCACGATGCGTCAGCCCGCCGTGTGGCTGGCGGGCCGCTGTCCCACCGCCCCGAGCCGGGCCACCACCGTCCGGGACGACCAGGGACGCAGGTGGCACCTCGGCGGCGACCAGTGCTGGCACACCGACGACGACCGGCACCACACGACGTGGCGGGACCTGTCCGGCCGTACCGATCTCGTCGAAGTGCCGATCACCCCCGCACCGTGATCCGCCACGCCGCCGGCCCGCCACCGATGCGGGGACCGACCGGCACGGGCGGGTCGGACTGCCGGGCGGGCGTCGCCACACCCTCGTCGGTGTGGTTCGCCCAGGGGCCCAGGTCCAGCAGCAGCCGGATGTCGCCCAGCGCCGGGCCGTCAACCCGGCTGGGCACCGTCGTGGTCGCCGGGTGTCAGCCGCAGCTGGTCGGCCAGCAGCGCGGCCTGAACGCGGTTGTCCAGCCGCAGCTTCGCCAGGATGCGGGAAACGTAGGTCTTGACCGTGGACAGGCTCATGTAGAGGCGTTCGGCGATCTGGGTGTTGTCCAGGCCGAGCCCGACGTGGCCGAGTACCTCGCGTTCACGCTCGCTGAGCAGGTCGAGCCGCTCGGCGGCGTCCGGGAAGGCGGTCGCCGCGGCGGTGGTCCTGGCGGAGAGGCGCCGGAGGATCCGCTTGCCGAGTTCGATGTTCAGCACCGCGGCGCCTCCGTGCACCGCCCGGACCGCGCTGATCAGGTCCTTGGGCGTGAGCTGTTTGAGCAGGAAACCGTCCGCGCCCGCCGTCAGCGCCTCGATCATGAGCTGGTCGTCGTTGAAGGTGGTCAGCGCCAGTACCAGCGGTGGCCGCGGGTCCTTCTTCAGCTGCGCGGTGGCGGTCACCCCGTCCACCCGGGGCATGCGCAGGTCCATCAGCACCACGTCCGGCCGGTGCTCGCGGCAGGCCACGACCGCCTCGGCACCGTCCGCCGCCTCGCCGATCACCTCGATGTCCTCCGCGGACTCCAGGATCGCCCTGGTCCCGGCGCGGATCAGAGCCTGGTCGTCGACGACGAGCACCCTGATCACGATGTCGATCGTCCCATCGGCTCCCCGGCCTCGCGACCGCCCCGCGACAGCGGCAGGTCGGCCTCCAGCACGAACCGGGCGCCGTCGGCCGAGGAACCGGCGGTGAGGCTGCCGCCGGCCAGCGCCGCCTCCTCGGCGAGCAGGCGCAGGCCCCGGCCCGTTCCCGGAAAGGAGGGCCGGTCCTCCGGCGCGACCGGGCTGGACACCGTCAACCGCAACCGGCCCGCCGCCTGGGTGAGCCGGATGTCGGCTCGCGGCGCACCGGCGTGCCGCAGCACGTTGGTCAGCGCTTCCCGCACGATGCGATAGCACAGGTCCTCGCCGGTCGAGTCGCACACGGGCCCGGCCGCCGGCGAGTAGGCCACCTCGACACCGAGCGACCGGTAGTCCCGCACCAGGTACTCGATGTCTGCGATGCGGAACCCGTCGGCCACCCCGTCGATCTCCCCGATCGGGGTGGACAGCACGTCGAGCACCTCGCCGAGCTGCCCGATGGCCTTCTGGCCGACGCTCACGATCAGCTCGCTGCGCCGCCGGATGGGCTCGGTGACCGCGGCGTCGACGCTGATCGCGCCCGCCATGCTCACCATCACCGTGACGTGGTGGCCGACGCCGTCGTGCATCATCGACGCCAGCCGCGCCCGTTCGGTCAGGCTCCGCTCCCTGAGCGTGCTCTCCCGGAGCCGTCGCTGCCGTTCCGCCGACTGCGCGGCGTGCCGCTCGCGCTCGGTCAACGCCTCCTCGAGACTGTTCTTCGCCGCGCCCATCGCCAGCGGCGCCACCGCGGCGAGGGACCAGTAGACCAGCCCGTCGAGCCCGCTCGACGGCAGGCTGGTCTCGAACTCGAACAGCCGGCCGGGGCCGGTGACCGGCTCGAAGAACAGCTGGTGCGCGGGCCAGACCAGGAGCAACCCCATGCAGGTGACGGCGAGCGCCCAGCGCCGTCGCCGGGCCAGCGAGTAGGTCATCACGTAGTTCGCGTAGGGCAGGTTCGTCATCAGGAACGTGGCGCAGGCCACCACCGTGGCCGCCCAGTCGTACTCCCGCCGCCACCGCCCGACCACCACCGCGCACAACGCCGCGACCGCGGCGTAGACCGACAGCGACACGGGAGCGGTGCGGTGCAAGCCGGTCAGCAGCCCCACCGCCGCGGGACCGGCGATCACCAGCGCAGCCATCGCGTCACGCGGTCGCCGGGACCGGAACAGCTGCTGCCAACGCTCCATCACCTCCCCCATCGAAACAGCTCACCGCCGCCGGGGCGACTTCCACGGCCTCGATCGAGTGGCGCGTCGACCACTTCGTCAACCAGGGGCTACAAGACGGCGTGAGCCGTCACCCCAGGACGACGCGAACCTCCCCCCGGCTGAGCTGTGCTGGAGGAGACCAACCGCCCCTGACCTGGAGGAACCGATGACCGCGATCCTGCCGCAGACCGACCGACCGGCCACCCGGCGGCCTCCGCTCATCGCCGGCGCGGCACCGCGCTCCGGCGGCGTCGCACTGATCCTCGCGACGCGGCCGGAAATCTTCAAACTCGCCCCGGTCCTGTGCCGGCTCGGCCGGCGGGCCAGGGTGGTGCGGCCCGGGAACCACTCCCCCAGCGCACTGCCCAACCCGGAGTTCGGCGGCGGCACCGGGACCGGATCCCGGAGCTTCCGGGTCGCGGGGGCGCTGGAACAGCTGACCCGGCTCTTCGCCGCCGACCGCCCCGAGGTCGTGCTCGTGCACGGCGCGACCGACACCGCGCTCGCCGGCGCGCTCGCCGCTCATTCGCACGGCATCCCCCTGGTGCACGTCGAGGCCGGGTTGCGCAGCCACGATCTCGCGCTTCCCGAGGAGCGCAACCGGGTGCTCGCCGACCGGGTCTCCGACGTGCTCTGCGCGCCGACCCCGGTCGAGGTCGGCAACCTCGAAGCCGAGGGACTCGGGGGCCGGGACGTGCGGCTGACCGGCACCACCACCGCCGAGGCCGTGCACCACCGGCTCATGCCCGGGCCGGACCGGATCAACGTGCTGCGGAAGTGGGGACTCCAGCCGGACGGATACGTGCTGGCCACCCTCGACCGGCCGGAGAACACCGACGACGAGGAAGCGCTGTTCGCGATCGCGAACCAGCTCTCCGGAATCGCCGACGCCGGATACCCGGTCGTGCTGCCCGTCGACCCGCGAACCAGGGCCGCGGTGATCCGCGCCGGTGTCCTGGCGTCCGCGATGAACCTGCGCGTGGTGAACCGGCTCTGGCACTCCGAGTTCCTCGCGCTGGCCAAGCACGCCGCGCTGCTGGTCTCAGACTCGGGATCGGTGCAGGAGGAAGCCACCGTGCTGAAGCGGCCGATCCTGGTCGTCCGGCGATCCACCGAACGCCCGGAGGTGCTGCGGGACTTCGGCAAGCTCGTGCGGCCGCACGACGACATCGCCGGGATCGCGCTGAACTGGCTCACCGACGGCGTCGAGTGCCGCGCCAGGCTCGCGGACACGCCCTCCCCGTTCGGGGACGGGCGCAGCAGCGAGCGCATCGCCGACGCCGTCCACCACTTGTCCCTGCTGAACCGCTGAAGTAGCGCGGTCTCGATGCCCCGGGCGCCTCCCGGCAGCGTGAACCGGGAGGCGCCGCCGGCTGCCAAGGTGTGCGTCGTTGCCTAGGGTGGAAGCGCGAGCCGCCGATCACGGACCCGAAACGGTCGCGGCAGCGCACAAGGGAGGAACCGGATGCCGCAACAGCACGCGTCGACGCTGGACGGACACGACCCGCGCCGGCCGGTGCCCGCGCCGTTACCCGAGGACGAGGACGCGAGGCTGGCCGCGGTGCGCCGCTACGACGTCCTCGACACCCCACCGGACGGGGCGTTCGACCGGGTCGCGGCGATGGCGGCGCACCTGTTGCAGGTGCCCGTGGCGACCGTGTCGATCGTGGACGAGAACCGGATCTGGTTCAAGGCCGCCCACGGCCTGGAGGGAGTGCCCGAGATCGGCCGTGACCCCGGGTTGTGCGCCTCGGCGATCTGCCAGGACCAGGCGCTGGTCATCCCCGACACGCTGCGCGATCCCGTGGCCGCGGGCAATCCGCTGGTGACCGGTGACCTCGGGGTGCGGTTCTACGCCACCGCGGCGGTCACCACCGCCGACGGCCACCGCCTGGGCACCGTCAACGTGCTGGACACCCGGCCCCGCGTGATCACCCCCGAGGACACCGCGATCCTGACCGATCTGGCCGCGATCGTCATGGACGAGCTGGAGCTGCGGCTGTCGGCGCTGCGCGCGGTGCGGGCCGAACGGTTGCTCCGCCAGGCCGAGACCACTCGCGCCGAGACCGAACAGGCCGCGCGGGAACGGGCCGAACGCGATGCTGCCGCCATCGCCGCGTACGCCGCGACACTGCAGCAGACCCTGCTGCCACCCGCGCTGCCGTCGATCCCGGGCGTGGAGCTGGCTTGCCACTACCACCCCGCCTCCCGGTACGAGGTCGGCGGGGACTTCTACGACGTGTTTCCGCTCGACGACGGCCGATGGGGGTTCTTCCTGGGCGACGTGTGCGGCAAGGGCGCCGAGGCCGCCGCGCTGACCTCGCTGAGCCGCTACACCCTCCGCGCCGCCGCCCACCAGCACGTCGACGACCCCCTCGCCGTGCTGGCCACGCTGAACGCCGCGCTGCTCGCCGACCCGGCCGTGGGGAGCCGCTTCTGCACGGTCCTCTACGGCACCATCACCCCCGCCGACGACGAGAGCGGGGGTACCGTGGTCCGCCTGGCCGGTGGTGGACATCCACCGGCGTTCCACCTGATCCCCGCCCCCACCGGGCACGGCGGTGCGCGGGTGCACCCGGTGGAACTGCACGGCAGCACGCTCGTCGGCGCCCTGCCCGACGCCCGGTTCGTCGCCACCACCGTGCTCCTGCGCCCCGGCCAGGCGCTCCTGCTCTACACCGACGGCCTGTCCGAATCCCGCGACGCCGACGGACGGCTGCTCGACATCGACGGCGTAGCCGCCTTCCTGGCCGCCCGCACCGGCCCCACCACCGCGGCCGCCCTGGTCGCCGACACCGTCGCCCTGCTCACCGGCCTGCCCCACGGCCTGGACGACGACGTCGCCCTGCTCGCCCTGGCCGCCACCACGACCGAGAGCGGGCTGGCGGTCACGAACACCGGCGCACCGGGCCGGGCCGCCCAGGAGCGCTGACCGTCACGACCGGACCACCGCACGGTCAGCCCAGGCGGTGCATCACGTGCTTGACGCGCGTGTAGTCGTCGAAGCCGTAGTGCGACAGGTCCTTGCCGTAGCCGGAGTGCTTGAAGCCGCCGTGCGGCATCTCCGCCACCAGCACCATGTGGGTGTTCACCCAGACCGCGCCGAAGTCGAGCCCGGCCGTCAGGCGCATCGCGCGGCCGTGGTCGCGGGTCCACACGCTGGCGGCCAGCGCGTAGTCCACGCCGTTGGCCAGCTCCACCGCCTCCTCCTCGCTCGCGAAGGTCTGCACCGTCAGCACCGGGCCGAAGATCTCCTCCTGCACCGCCGCGTCGTCCTGGCGCAGCCCCGTCACGACGGTCGGCGCGAAGAAGAAGCCCTCGCCGCCGACGCGGAACCCGCCGGCGAGCACCCGCGCGTGGGCGGGCAGGTCCGCCACGACACCGCAGACCCGCTCCAGCTGGGCGGCGTTGTTCAGCGGCCCGAACTCGGCGTCCTCGTCCGAGGGCGGCCCGCACCGGGTCGCCGACGCCTCCACGACCAGGGCCTCGACGAACTCGTCCGCCACGGCCTCGTGCACCAGGACGCGGGTCGCGGCCGTGCAGTCCTGGCCGGCGTTGAAGAACCCGCTCGCCGCGATCCCGGCGGCGGCCTCCGCCACGTCCGCGTCCGGGAACACCAGGGCCGGCGCCTTGCCGCCCAGCTCCAGGTGCACCCGCTTGACGTCCCGGGCCGCCGCGGCCGCGACCTCCTGCCCGGCGCGGGTGGAGCCGGTGATCGACACCATCGCGGCGTCCGGGTGCGCGACCACCGCCCGGCCGGTGTCCCGGTCGCCGCACACGACGTTGAACACGCCGGGCGGGAGGATCCCGGCGGCCAGCTCGCCGAGCAGCGACGCGGTCACCGGTGTGGTGTCCGCGGGTTTGAGCACCACGGTGTTGCCCGCCGCGAGCGCGGGCGCGATCTTCCACACCGCCATCAGCAGCGGGTAGTTCCACGGCGCGACCTGGCCGATCACCCCGACCGGTTCCCGCCGCACGTAGGAGGTGTGGCCCGGCGTGTACTCACCGGCGGCGGTGCCCTCCAGCAACCGCGCCGCGCCCGCGAAGAAGCGCAGGTGGTCCACGGCGGCACCCACCTCCTCGACGCGGGTGAGCGCCACGGGCTTGCCGGTGTTCTCCACCTCGGCCGCGACGAACTCCTCCGCCCGGCGCTCCAGCTCGGCGGCCAGGCGCAGCAGGAACCCTTGCCGCTGCGCCGGAGTGGTGCGGCGCCAGTCGCGGAAGGCGCGGACCGCCGACCGGTACGCGGCGTCCACATCGGACACCGCGGACAGGGCCGCGACCGCGAAGACCTTGCCGGTGCACGGATCGACGAGGTCGGTGCGGCGACCGTCGGCCGCCTCCACCACCGTGCCGTCGACGACGTTGTTCACCACGCGCATCAGCGGCCTCCCACCGGCAGGACGCTGAGCAGCTCGTAGACCACGTGCGCGGCGGCGATCCCGGTGATCTCGGCGTGGTCGTAGGCCGGGGAGACCTCGACGACGTCGGCGCCCACGACGTTCAGCCCGTCCAGCCCGCGCAGCACCTCCAGCAGCTGCATGCTGGACAGGCCGCCCGCCTCCGGCGTCCCGGTTCCGGGCGCGAACGCCGGGTCGAGCACGTCGATGTCCAGCGACACGTACACCGGGCGGTTCCCGAGCCGCGTCCGCACGCGCTCGATGATGTCGTCCAGCGGCTGCCGGGCGAAGTCCCGGCAGTGCACGGCCGCGAACCCGAGCTTCTCGCTCTCGTCCAGGTCGAGCCGGGCGTAGAGCGGGCCGCGGATCCCGACGTGCGCCGAGTGCGCGAAGTCGATCAGGCCCTCCTCCGCGGCGCGGCGGAACGGGGTCCCGTGGGTGTGCGGGGCGCCGAAGTAGGTGTCCCAGGTGTCCAGGTGCGCGTCGAAGTGCAGCACCGCGACCGGGCCGTGCCGCTCGTGCTGCACGCGCAGCAGCGGCAGCGCGATCGTGTGGTCACCGCCGACGGTGAGCAGGCGCCGCCGCGTGCCGGACAGCTCCCGCGCGCCGGACTCCACGGTGGCGATCGCCTCGTCCAGGTCGAACGGGTTGACCCCGAGGTCGCCGCCGTCGGCGACCTGCACGCGGCCGAACGGTTCGACGTCGAGGGCCGGGTTGTAGGGCCGCAGCAGGCGGGAGCTCTGCCGCACGTGGTTGGGACCGAACCGGGCCCCCGGGCGGTAGCTGACCCCGCTGTCGAACGGCACCCCCCACACCACGACGTCCGCGTCCGGGACGTCGGTGAGCCGGGGCAGCCGGGCGAACGTGGTGTCGCCGCCGTAGCGGGGGACCCGGGTGGCGTCCACCGGGCCGATCGGGTTGGTCACGTCGTCTCCTTCGGGCATCACTGGTCGGCGGCGAGGATCTCGGCGGCGCCGCGGCGGCCGGACTCGATCGCCCCGTCGATGAAGGCGCGCCAGCGCCGGGCGGTGTGCGATCCGGCGAAGTGCACCCGGCCCTCGGGGCGGCCCAGCGCCAGCTCGTAGCGGGCGAACTGCCCGGCGCGGAAGGTGGCCCAGGTGCCCTTCGAGTACGGGTCGTGCACCCACTCGTGCGTGCACGCGTCGAGCACCTCGGCCCGCGGGGCGAACTCACGCACCGCGCGCTGCACGTCGGCGAGGTCGGCGGCGTCCACGCGGTCGTGTTCCGGGGCGAAGCACACCAGCACCACGCCGCGTTCCGTGGTGTGCATGGCGCCGACGTAGTCGAAGCTGGTGCCCCAGCCGAACCCGCTCAGGTCCTCGGGCACGTTCCGCGCCAGCGCCCAGATCTTCTGGCCCTGCCCGGCGTGGTTCTCCGCGGACGCGGCCCGCTTGTCGGCGGGCAGCCCGGGGCTGAACTCGATGTCGCCGAGCACCCCGATCGGGACGGTCACCAGCACCCGGTCGCCGCGCACCGCTCCCCCGGCGTGCTCCACGACGACACCGGTGTCGTCGGCGCGCAGGGCCGAGACCGGGCTGGACAGCTCCAGGCGCGCACCGCTGTCGTCGAGGATCGCGCGGGCCAGCGACACGGTGCCGTCGGTGAACGTGTAGCCCAGCACGCTGGCCTGCACCATCCCCCACAGGGAATTGTCCATCGAGGACAGCCAGCGGAGGATGTCCAGCGCGGAACCGGTGTCCTCGCTGGCGTTCGCGCAGCCGCAGAACCAGGAGATCAGCAGCTCCCGCGCGTTGCCGGTGAGGCCGGCGTCGTCGGCCCACCGCCGGATCGGCACGTCCAGGTCGGCGAGGTCCTGTTCGGACAGCGGCCGCTCCGGGTCGAGCCGGGCGCCCGCGGCGAGCAGCTGCCGCAGCGCGTGTTCGAGCGCCCCGTACTCCTCCGGCGGCACCGGCAGCAGCGTGTCCAGCACCTTGCCGCCCGCGGACCAGGTCATCCGCTGCGGCAGCTCGCTGTCCCGCACGGCGATGCCGTAGCGTTCCACCTCGGCGAAGACGTGCGGCTGCTGCGGCACGATCCAGGTTCCGCCCATCTCCAGGCCCGCGCCGTCCATGGCGTCCGGGCGGTACCAGGTGGACCCGCCGATCCGGTCCCGCGCCTCCAGGACGAGGACGCGCCTGCCGGCCGCGCCGAGGTCACGGGCGGCGGTCAGCCCGGCGAAACCGGCGCCGATCACGACCACGTCGTAGCGTTCCATGATTACCTTTCCGTTTCTGGATCCAGGTCAGGACGGGGTGGCCACGGAGGACCGGCCGGGGGCGGCGAGCCGCGGGTCGTCTCCGGGCACGGGTTGCGGGCTGCGCCGGGTCAGCAGGAAGTAGGCCAGGCCGCTGCCCGCCGCGGCGAGCAGGAAGCTGACGTCGATGCCGCCGGTGAACGCGAGCAGCGGTCCGTGGTAGACGGTGGTGTCGACGGACAGCAGGCCCAGGACCGCGCCGAAGGTCCACGCGACGACGGCCGGGACGCTCCACCCGCCGGTGTACCAGTAGATCCCGCCGCGCGAGCGCCGGTTGTAGACCTGCAGCGCGTCGGCGTCGTAGCGGCCCCGGCAGCGGGCGAACCCGATCAGCGTGATCACCGCCCACGGCGTGCCCAGCGCGGTGATGAGCAGCACGAACGCGGTGACCGCGTCCTGCGCGTCCCACACGAAGTAGCCGCAGAACACCAAGACCGTGGCGATCACCGACACCAGCACGGTCGCCCGCACCCGGGACAGCCGCGGCACGATCGCGTCCAGGTCCAGGCCCATGCTGTAGAGCAGGATGCCGGCGTTGCCGACCGTGCCGAACAGGCCGTTGAGCAGCAGCGGCACCAGGAACCACACCGGGGCGGCCTGCACCAGCGAGCCCACGTAGTCCTCACCGGCGCGGGTGGCGAACGCGGTGAACGTGCCGAACAGCTGCGGGATCAGCAGACCGCCGATCATGCCGCCCGCGGTGGCGGCGACCACGCGGCGGGCCGGATACCGGCGTGGCGAGACGTAGCGGGTGTAGTCGCCGAGCAGGGTGATGAACGCGATCGGCCCGGAGAGTCCCGCGGCCACCGTGGACAGCAGCCAGGTCGGCCAGAACGCGCCGAGCAGGTAGCCGCCGTCGACGACCGGGGCGGTCGTGAAGTCCCCGGCGTAGGCGGCGAACCCGGCGAGCATCAGCACGGTCATGCCGATCGCGAGCCAGCGGCCCATGCGGTTGAGCAGCCGGTAGCCGAACACCGCCACGAGCACGGCGAGCACCGCGAGCAGCGCGTACACGACGACGTAGCTGGCGGCGCCGTCCGGGAGGCCGAGCAGCCGGGCCAGCGGGCCGACCACCGCGGCGCCGCCGGTCCACAGGGTGAGCGCGGCGTAGCCCAGGGACAGCAGCAGCCCGATCACGGAGCCGATCAGCCGTCCCCGCACCCCGAAGTGGCCGCCGCTGCTGGTGGACAGGTTCGTCCCGGTGCGCAGCGACACCAGCGCGAGCGGCGCGACGAGCGCGGTGCCGAGCAGGGTGCCGGTGATCATCGAGGTGACACCCGCCCAGAAACCCAGGCCGAACGACGCGGGCAGCCACCCGAAGATCACGACGCCGAGGCACAGGTTGGAGCCGACCAGGATGCCCGCGACGTCGCGCGGACGGCCGGTGCGGTCGGCGTCCGGGATGGTGTCCACCCCGTGCACCTCGATGGCGCGCGTGGTCGGCGGAGGTTCAACAGCCATTGGCGAACTCCTTGGTGGCGCTGGTGGTGGTCAACCGGCCGGTTCTCCCGGCGGCGACCAGGGTGCGCCGAGGTGGCGGGGTGCCGTAAGTCACCGATCGTCCCAAGTCCGGCAGGGGCGTTGTCGGATCGCACAACGGGGCTGACGGCGGCCGACCCCTTGGGCAGGCGCCAGCCTGCCCGTATGCCCTGCCGAAGGGAGCGAGCGGTTCCCCCCGGTCGGAGCGAACCGGCACCGCACCTACGGCAGGTTCAGTGCCCGCAGGGCCAGGAAGAGGTCCACCCGGTCCTGGGTGCTGGCCAGGCTGCGGCCGGTGAGTTCCTCCACCCGGCGCATGCGGTGCCGGAGCGTGTTGATGTGCACGTGCAGCGCCTGGGCGGACTCCTGCCAGCGGCCGCCCGAATCCAGGAACACCGCCAGTGACGGCAGCAGGTCTCCGCCGCGGCGTTCGTCGTGTTCCAGGATCGGGCCCAGCACCGCCTTGGCGGTCGCCGCCAGGAGGTCGGGGTCCTGGGCCGCCAGCAGGAGCGTGGGGCTGTGCAGCTGCTCGTAGGTCAGCCAGCCGCTGGACTCCCGCGCCGCGGCGGCCTCGGCGGCGTGGCGGGCCTGCAGCAGGCTCAGCCGCAGCTCGGCGGCCCCGCCCGGGCTGCCCGCGCCCAGGTGCCCGTGCACGCCCGCCCGCCGCAGTCCGGCGTGCAGGCTTCCGGCGAGTTCGGCCATCGAGCGGGGCGCCGGAGTCAGGGCGAGCACCTCGGGCCCGCGCTCGACGACGACCGAGCCGGGGTCCAGCAGCCGTCGCAGCCGGTCCGCGGCGCCCGAATCCGGGTCGGTCCGCAGGACCAGCGCCGCGATCGGGCGATCGGTGCCCACCCCCAGGGAGCGCAACCGCGTCGCCAGCGTCGCGGCGCTCGTCGTGCCGCCCTGGATCCATTCGAACAGCTCCCACGCGTACCGCAGCTCCGTCGCGCGCACGGCGCGTTCCCGCTCCAGCTCCAGCGCCAGGAACGGCATCGCCCGCACGACCGCCGCCTGGGCGTCGACGTCCAGGTCCGGCAGCGGGCGGGGCAGGAGGATCTCCGCGTCGGCGAGGCCCTCGCCGATCAGCGGCAGCGGGTGGGGCGGCTCGGGCACCTCGCCGGTGACGGTGCCGCCGGAGCGCAGCGCGACCGGCAGGCCGAGCTGGCTCACCAGGATCCGCAGTACCGTGGCCACCCCGCGGCGGTGGCGCAGGGCGGCCACGATCGCGTCGTGCTGGTCGAGGTGCCGTCGCAGCGGGCGTTCCCATTCCGCGCGTTTGACGCTGACGAACGTCTCGACGATCTGCACGAACGGCACCGCCACCGGCACCACGAAGCAGGTCAGCCCGTGCTCGGCGGCCGCCGCGACGAACTCCGGCGGCACCTCGTCCCCGGCGGTGACCAGACCGAACCCGACCGCGGCGACGTCGGCGGCGGCGAGGTCGGCGACGAACCGTTCGGCCGGGACCCCGCTCGCGCGCCACACCCCGGCGGTGAGGACGACCTCGCCGCCCCGCAGGAACCGGCCGGGGTCGGCGACCTCGATGGTGTGCACCCACCGGATCGGCCGCCGCACCCGGCCGGACACCCGCACGTCCAGCGCGAGCGCGGAATCGGACAGCAGGTCTTCGACGAGCAACCGGCACCTCCCTCGCGGAGGGTCCAGACTACGGCGCGCCGGCGGCGAAGCCGTCGAGCGGCGGCCGGCACCCTGATCAGCCGGACAGCCGCGCCCGGAACTCCTCGCTCGTCAGGACGTCCGCTGTGGACTGGGCCAGCACGACGAGGGTGGCGGCGTGGACCTCGGCGGCCTTCATCGCGCCGTGGCCGAGGTCCGGGTGGTCGTAGGTCGCGCACAGGTCGGACAGCACGGCGGGCCGGAAGTCGCGGAACATCGCGTCGCGGATGGTGGCGTGGACGCAGTCCTCGGTGGTGACGCCGGTGGCCACCACGGTGTCGATCCCGCGCCCGCGCAGGATCATCTCCAGATCGGTGCCGAAGAACGCGCTGTAGCGGTGCTTGCGGATCACCGGCTCGTCCGGCCGACGCTCGACCTCCGCGTACAGCTCGGCGCCGGGCGTGCCGTCGATCAGCGCCGCCCGCTCGGCGATGGGCGGGTAGAGGTCGGCGAAGCGGCCCATGTCCGAACCGTCGGCGCGGTGCACGTGCGCGGTGAACACCACGAACACCCCCGCCCGCCGGCACAGCTCCAGCGTCTCGTTGAGCCGCGGCACCATGGCCCGGCCGTCCGGCGACTCCAGCGGCGCGCCGGGCGCGAGGAAATCGTGCTGCATGTCGACCACGATCAGCGCGGTGCGCCCGGGCTCGATCGGGTCCAGCCGGTAACCCATCCCGGATGAGTAGCACGCGAACGCTACGACCGTCAACGATCCGTCATGCGCCACCAGACCCGCACCAGCCGGGGCCACACCCCGCGGTTCCGCGGCCGGACCGGGCGCCACGCGATCCGGACCGCCATCTCACCCCTTCCCCAGCAGCACGCCCAGCGGCACGTGCTCGCGGTCGGCGACCAGGCGTCCGGCCTCCGCGCCACCCACCCCGGCCCCGGCGAGCACGGCCAGCGCCTGCGATTCCGGCAGCAGCGTGAACCACCGCCGCGCCAGGGCCTCCCGTGCCGCCTCGGTCGGCTGCCCGTAGAGGCGGAACCGGCCGACGCCACCGTCCGGGTGGATGGCGATCCGCACCCGCGTCACCGGGCGCGGCGCGCCGAGCCGGAACCGGTGGGTGGTGTCGGCCTGCAGCTTCGTCTCCGGCAGCAGCGGGAACCACTCGCCGCCGGCGGACCCGGACAGCGAGACGCGGTCCGGGCTGTTGCCCCGGTAGTGGGTGGTGGCGATCTCCGCGACCAGCGGGGTGGCCTCGCACGCCAGCTCGACCACGGCCCAGTCGTGCCCGTCGTCGCGGCGGCGCCCGGTCTCCCAGCCGTCGGCCATGAACCGCGACTCGCCGGGCTGGAGCATGTTGGCCGGCGGGGAGAAGAAACTGTCGCTGCACTCCACGACCCTCCCGCCGTGCAGCGTGCTCACCAGGTCGAACGGGACCGCGTCGAGGTCGCGGGGGTCCGGCACGACCTCACCATGCACCCGCAGCCGGGCGATGCCACCGTCGGGCAGCGCGTGCAGCCGCACGTGGGTGACGCGCCGCTCGGCGTGCACGGCGAACACGTTGTGCTCGCCGCCCTTGAGCGGCGAGGCGGGCACCAGCTCGAACCAGTCCGCCCGCTCCAGCTCCTCCGGGCCCGGGTAGCCCTCCACGCCGGTGCCCTCGATGCGGCACTGCTCGGGGTAGTTGCCGAGGAAGAACGCGGTGTCCACGTCGATCGCGCGCACCACGCCCGGGGCGCCGAGCCGGACGAGGACCCAGTCGTGCCCGCCGCGCCGCCCGAACCGGCGGCGGGTCTCCCACCCGTCGTACTGCTGCCCCTTCGGGGTGAACGTGTGCGGCTGGTAGGTCGGCGCCTCCGGCTTGATCAGGTTCTCCTTGTCCGCGAAGAACTCGTCGCTGGCGGCCATCACCGTGCCGCCGTGCGGGCGCGCGGCCAGATCGGGCAGGGTCGTCGGGTCGTGCGGTGCGGTCATGCTTGCTCCCTCGTCAACAACGTTCCGGCCGGTTCGCCGTCCACCTCGCGGCCGCGGAGCCAGACCCGGTGGACCGCCCCGGTCAGGCGCAGGCCGGCGTAGGGGGTCAGCGGGTGGCGGTGGCGCAGCGCGTCCGGGGTCACGATGACCTCCTCGCCGGGGGCGAAGGCCACCAGGTCGGCGTCGGCGCCCTCGGCGATGCGGCCCTTGCGGTGCAGCCCGACGAGCGCGGCGGGCGCGGACGCCATCCACCGCACCACGTCGGCCAGGGTGTGCCCGCGCCGCCGCGCCTCGGTCCACACCACGGGCAGGCCCAGCTGGAGCGAGGCGATCCCGCCCCACGCCGTGTCGAAGCCGCCGCGTTTGAGGTCCGGTGTGGACGGTGAGTGGTCGGACACCACACAGTCGATCACGCCCTCGGCCAGCCCCCGCCAGAGCCGGTCCTGGTTCGCCGCGTCCCGGATCGGCGGGCAGCACTTGAACTCGGTCGCCCCGGCCGGGATCGCCTCGGCCGCCAGCGTCAGGTAGTGCGGGCAGGTCTCGGCGGTGATCGGCGTACCGGCGCGACGGGCGGCGGCCAGCCGGTCCAGGGCCGCCGCCGAGGACAGGTGCAGCACGTGCACCCGGGCGCCGGTGCGCGTGGCCCGCTCGATCAGCCCGTGCACCGCGCCGGTCTCCACCTCGTCCGGACGCGAGGCCAGGAATTCCGGATAGGACGGTCCGGCCTCCGGCGCGGCCGCGAGCCGCGCCCCGTCCTCGGCGTGGACGATCATCAGCGCGCCCAGCCGTGCCAGCTCGGCCAGGGCGGCGTCGAACTCGGGCCAGCTCAGCGGCGGGAACTCCGGGACCCCCGACGGCGAGAGGAAGCACTTGAAGCCGAACACCCCGGCCTCGTGCAGCGCCGCCAGATCGGCCACGTTGCCCGGGATCGCGCCGCCCCAGAAGCCCACGTCGACCTGGCACTGCCCGTCGGCTGCCCGCCGCTTCACCGCCAGCGCGTCCGCCGTCACCGTGGCGGGCAGGCTGTTCAGCGGCATGTCCACGATCGTGGTCACGCCGCCCGCGGCCGCGGCGGCGGTGGCCGTGGCGAACCCCTCCCATTCGGTGCGGCCGGGCTCGTTGACGTGGACGTGGGTGTCCACCAGCCCGGGCAGCAGGGCGAGGTCACCCAGGTCCAGGTCGAGGTGGGTGTCCAGCCGCGCGGTGCGGCCGGTGACGGCGGCGATCCGCCCGTTCCGGACGGCCACCGCGGCGGGCCGTTCGCCGCCGGGGGTCAGCACCCGGTCGGCGCGGACCACGAAGTCGTAGCCGGTCATGCGCAACTCCTTCCCAGCCAGTCCGCGGCGAGCCGTCCGGCCAGCCGGCGCAGCAGCGGCCCGGCGTCGGTCATGCACCGGGCGGGGTCGGGTTCGAGGTCGGTGAGGGCGTAGGCGGCGCGGATACCGGCCGCGGCGAGCTGCTCGCCGTCCAGCAGGCACCGCCCGGCCTCGGCCACGACGGGGATCCCGGCCGCGCGGCCGGCCCCGGCCACCCCCGCCGGTGTCTTGCCGTGCAGGGTCTGCTCGTCCAGCGACCCCTCGCCGGTGACGACCAGCCGGGCGCCGCGCAGGGCGTCGTCGAAGCCGACCAGGTCCATCAGCGCCCGCACCCCCGGGCGGCGGTGCACGCGCAGCAGGGCCAGCGCCGCGTACCCCACTCCCCCGGCCGCGCCCGCGCCGGGAGCGCCGGCGCACCGCGGTCCGACGACCTCGGCCCACCGCCGCAGCCCGGCTTCCAGGACGGCCACGTCGGCGGGGCTCGCGCCCTTCTGCGGCCCGTACACCGCGGCCGCGCCGGTGGGCCCGAGCAGCGGGTTGTCCACGTCACCGGCCAGCTCGAACTCGACGCCGGCCAGTGCCGGGTGGAGTCCGGTCAGCTCGACCCGGTCCAGGTCCCGCAACGCGGCACCGCCCGGAGCCAGTTCGCCGCCGTCCCGGTCCAGCAGCTTCGCCCCGAGCGCGGACAGCAGGCCCGCGCCGCCGTCGGTGCACGCGCTGCCGCCGACCCCCAGCACGATCCGGCGGCAACCGGCCGACACCGCCGCGGCGATCAGTTCACCGGTGCCGAAGCTGGACGCGGTCAGCGGCGCGGGCGGTCCGGGCAGCCGCTGCAGCCCGGACGCCTCGGCCAGCTCCACCACGGCGGTGCCGTCGCGCACCGCGAACGCGGCGGTGACCGGCTGCCCCAGCGGGCCGTGCACCGTCACGGGCACGCGGCGGAACCCGGCCGACACCGCGGCCTCGACCGTGCCCTCGCCGCCGTCGGCCAGCGGCACCGTGCGGGCTCCGCCGCCGAGGCCGTCGGCGACCGCCGCGGCGACCTCGGCCGCGGTCAGCGAGCCCTTGAACTTGTCCGGGGCGACGAGGACGTGACCGGTCACGGGGCGGGCTCGAACTCGCGCACGGCATCGATGGCGGGCCCGTGCGGGGTGTTAGCCTCGCGCTCGATCATGATCTCCACGAGCACCGGGCGGGAGGTCGCCACCGCCTCCTTGCGGGCCCAGTCGATCGCGTCCCGGATCTCCGCCGGGTCGAACACCCGCCGCCCGGCGCAGCCGTAGGCCTCCATGATCTTGACGTTGTCCGAGCCGTACTCGTCGTAGTGGATGTCGACCTGGTAGTTCATGTCGTAGGGGATCGACGCCTGCCGGATCAGGCCCAGGTACTCGTTGTTGAGCATGATGAGCACGAACGGCACGTCGTACTGCGCCGCCACGGCCAGTTCCTCGACCAGGTACTGGAAGCCGTAGTCGCCGACGATGCCGACGACCTCGGCCCCCGGCTCGACCTGCTGCAGCGCCTTCTTCACGCCGATCGCGGCCGGGATCTCCCAGCCCAGCGGCCCGGCCTGCCCGCACACCTGGTAGCGCCGGGGCCGGTAGGCCTTCTGGTGCTGGCCGCCCCAGATCTGGTAGAGCCCGATCGCGGTGACGAACCAGGTGTCCGGGCCGAACGCCTCGTTGATCTCCTTGTAGACCCGGGGCGCCTTGATCGGGGTGGTGTCGAAGTCCTCCCGGCGGCGCAGCGTCGCCTTCAGCTCGCCGATCCGCTCGACCCAGGCGGCCGGGCCGCGGCCACCGCGGCCCCGCGCCCGCGCCGCGTCCAGCAGCGCCCGCAGGAACAGCTTCGCGTCGGAGACGATGCCCAGATCGGGCGGGAACACCTTGCCGATCTGGGTCGGCTCGATGTCGACGTGGATGAACGTGCGGTCGCCCCGGTAGACGTCCAGCCTGCCGGTGTGCCGGTCGCCGAACCGGGCGCCGACGGCCAGCACGGTGTCGCACTCCAGCATCGAGGCGTTGCCGTAGCGCTGCGAGGTCTGCACCCCGGTCATCCCGGCGTAGAGGTCGTGGTCCTCGTCGATCGCGCCCTTGCCCATGAGGGTGACCTGCACCGGGACGTTGAGGTACTCGGCCAGCTCGCGCAGCTCCGGCGCCGCGTCGGCGATGACGACGCCACCGCCGGCCAGGATGAGCGGTTTCTCCGCGGCCAGCAGCAGGTCCAGTGCCCGCTCGACACGCGGCAGGTGCGGCCGCACCACCTCGACCGGGAACGGCGCGTCGATGTCCGGGTCGTAGGTGATGATCTCCTGCGCGACGTCGACGGGGATGTCGACGAGCACCGGGCCGGGACGGCCGGACCGCGCGATCCGGAACGCCTCGCGGAAGATCCACGGCGCCGTGGCCGCCTCCTTGACCTGCACCGCCCACTTGGTGACCGGTTCGGCGATCCGCACGATGTCGACCGCCTGGAAGGCCTCCTTGTGCAGGTTGGCCGACACCGCCTGGCCGGTGATGGCGAGGATCGGGATCGAGTCGGCCATCGCGGTGTAGAGACCGGTGATCATGTTGGTCCCGGCCGGGCCGGAGGTGCCGATCGCGACGCCGACCTTGCCGCTGGTGCGCGACCAGCCGTCGGCCATGTGCGTGGCGCCCTCCTCGTGCCGGACCGTGAGGTGCTCGATGCCGCCCCGGCGTTCCATCGCCTGGTACAGCGGCAGGATCGCCGCGCCGGGGCATCCGAACGCGACGTCCACGCCCTCGGACTTGAGGACTTCGACGACCGCTTCCATCGCGGGCATTCTGGGCATGGCAAAGACTCCTCGGACTGTCGACGGGTGTGGTGGCTGGTGGAGCGTGCCGTCAGCGGCCGGACAGCCGCTCGGTGACGGCGAGCAGCGCCGAGTGGTCGGCGTCGCCGAGGCCCTGGGCGCGGGCGGACTGGACGAAGGCGGCGACCTGGCCGGCGAAGGGCAGGGCCACCTCGGCCTGCCGGGCGGCGTCCAGCACGATGCCCATGTCCTTGTGGTGCAGGTCGATGCGGAAGCCGGGCGTGAAGTCGCGGGCCAGCATGGACTTGCGCTTGAGCTCCAGGATCCGGCTGCCGGCCAGACCGCCGGCCAGCACCTCGAGCCCGGCCTCGGCGTCCACACCGGACGCTTCCATCAGCACGATCGCCTCGGCCACCAGCGCGTAGGTGCCGCCGACGACCAGCTGGTTGGCCGCCTTGACGAACTGGCCCGCGCCGGACGGTCCCACGAGCGCGGCGACCTTGCCGACGGCGTCGAACACCGGCTTGGCGGCGTCGAAGTCCGCCTGCGCCCCGCCGACCATGATGGACAGCACGCCGTCGACGGCACCGGCCTCACCGCCGGACACCGGGGCGTCGAGCACGCGCACGCCCTGCTCGCCGAGCCGCCGCGCGACTCGTTGCGAAGTCTCCGCTTTGATGGTGCTGAAGTCGATGAACAGCGCCCCGGGTTCGATGTGCCCGGCGATCCCGCCGGATCCGAACACCACGTCTTCGACGTGCGGGTCGGCGGGCAGCATCGTGATGACGATCTCGGCGTCCCGCACGGCCTCGGCGATCGACCGGGCCGCGGTGCCACCGTTCGCGGCGAGCCTGGCGACCGCGTCGGTGTTGCGGTCGTAGCCGGCAACGGCGAAGCCGGCCTTGACGAGGTTGCGGGCCATGGGGGCACCCATGATGCCCAGGCCGACGAATCCCACACGGGTCATGATCAGGTTTTCCGTTCCGGTGTCGGGGATGGTTCAGGTCGCCGCACGGCGGTCCCGGGGCAGCCAGGCCAGGCTGCCCGCGGTGGTGCCGGACGGCTGGTACTCCAGGCCGACGTGGCCGGTGTAGCCGCCGGCGGCGAGCTTGCCGAGCGCGGCGTCCAGGTCGATGGCGCCGGTCCCGGGCTGGTGGCGTCCGGGGTGGTCGGCGATCTGCACGTGGCCGATCCGGCCGGTGTGCTCGGCGATGACGGCGCCGAGGTCGTCGCCGTTCGCCGTCAGGTGGTAGAGGTCGGCCAGCAGCGCGAGGTTGCCGGCGCCGGATTCGCGCGTGACGCGGTCGATCACGGCGAGCGCGTCCGCGGCCCGCCGCAGCGGGTAGTGCGGCGCGCCGCTGACCGGTTCGACCAGCACGGTCGCGCCGATCCGCGCCGCCGCGTGCGCGGCCACGGCGAGGTTCTCCGCGGCGATCGCGTCCTGTTCCGCCGGGTCGGCGCCCGGCACGCGGTTGCCGTACAGGGCGTTGAGGGCGCGGCAGCCGAGCTGCTCGGCGTGGCCGACGGCGATCGGCACGTTCTCGCGGAACTCGGCCGACCGCGCGGGCCAGGACACCAGGCCCCGGTCGCCGCCCGGCAGGTCGCCCGCCGCGAAGTTGAGGCCCACCAGCCGCACGCCCGCGTCCCGCACGGCCGCCACGAACCGGTCCACCTCGGCGTCACCGGGTGCCGCGGTGCCGAAGGGCCACCAGAACTCGACCGCGTCGAAGCCGGCGGCCTTGGCCGCGGCCGGACGCTGCAGCAGGGGCAGCTCGGTGAACAGCATGGACAGGTTGACGTCGTAGGGCAGGGTGTGGTTCACGCGGCTTTCTCCTGGTAGGCACGCCAGTCGCCGAACTCGGTGATGTCGCGCAGCTGCACGTGCGAGGTGTAGGGGCGGCGCAACAGCATCGCCAGCGACGAGCTGCCGTCGGCCAGCTCGATCACCCCGAGCTCCAGCTCGTGCGGTTCGGACGGCAGCACCCGGTCGCGCAGCACGTCCATCGGCACGTCGTAGACCTCCCCCGCGATGGCCGCCCCGCCGTGCGAAACCGGGAACAACGCCGGGCACTGACCGCCGACGGAGTAGAAGCGGTACTTGGGCGCGGTGGTGGTCGCGGCGACCAGCGGGGCGCCGCCGAGCAGGTGGTGCAACGGCTCGCCACGCATGGCCCCGCCGTTGAGGAACATCAACGCCATGTCTGTCTCCTTCAGCCGAAGAGCTTCTCGACACCGGTGATTCCGAAGTAGACGGCGAACACCAGGGCCAGCCCGGTGAGCAGCCAGCCGGGCCAGCGGCCCTTGCCGATGCGGATGACGACGTAGGACACCAGCCCGGCGCCCACGCCGTTGGTGATCGAGTACGTGAACGGGATGACCGCGGCGGTGAGGAACACCGGGATGGTGAAATCCGTGTCGTGCCAGGGCACCCGCCGGATCTGCGACACCATCATCCCGCCGATCACGACCAGCGCCGGTGCCGCGGCCTGCGCCGGGACCACCCCGGCCAGCGGGGTGAACAGCAGCGTCGCCCCGAACAACAGCCCGGTCACCACACTGGCCAGCCCGGTGCGGGCCCCCTCGCCGACACCGGCCGCGGACTCCAGGAACACCGTGTTCGGCGACGACCCGGTGACTCCGCCCGCGATCGCGCCCGCCCCGTCCACCAGCAGGATCCGGCCCATGCCGGGCACCTTGCCGTCGCGGGACAGCCCGGCCTCGTCGGAGACGCTGGTGATGGTGCCCATCGCGTCGAAGAACCCGGACAGCACGAGCGTGAACAGGAACACCGTCGCGGTGACCGGCCCGGCGGAGACGAACCCGCCGAACAGGTCGACGTCCCCGAACAGCCCGAAGTCCGGCGCGGCGAGGACCTGACTGGGCAGCGTCGGCTCGGTGCGGCCCCAATCGCCCACGCCGAACCCGTCGTGCAGCACGATCGCGAACACCGTGGTGACCGCGATGCCGATCAGCACCGCGCCCGGGACCTTGCGCGACACCAGGACCACCATCAGCAGCAGGCCCAGGCAGAACACCGCGATGGGCCAGCCGGCGAGGTGCCCGCTCAGGCCCAGCTGGACCGGGACGGACGAGCCCGCGACGTCGGGGACGCGCGTGACGAACCCGGCGCTGACGAACCCGACGAGCGCGATGTAGAGGCCGATGCCGACCGTGATGGCCGTCTTCAACGCCGGCGGGATGCCGTTCATGATGCGTTCCCGCACCCCGCTGACGGCCATCAGGACGATGCACACGCCCTCCAGCACGACCAGGCCGAACGCCTGCGCCCAGGTCATCGCCGGGGCCATCTGGAAGGCCACGATGCCGTTGATGCCCAGCCCGGCGGCCAGCGCCAGCGGGGCGTTGCCGACCAGTCCCATGAGGATGGTCGTCACCGCGGCGGCCAGCGCGGTCGCCGTGGTGACCTGGGCCGCGCTCAGCTTCGCGCCGGTGATGTCCGCCGACGCGCCGAGGATGAGCGGGTTGAGCAGCACGATGTAGGCCATCGCGACGAACGTGGTGATCCCGCCGCGGACCTCGCGGCCGACGGTGGTCCGCCTGCCGGTGAGGTCGAAGAAGCGGTCGAGCGCGGTCCTGCGGGGTACGGTGGGTGGTGGTGCGACGCGGTCGTCGCTGGGGGCCTGGGTCATGGCGTCCTCCCCTTGCCGGTGGGTGTGCTCGGCCGGGCCGCCGCGGCTGGGCGCCGCGGGGCCTGGTGAGCGGGACGATTGGGGTTTTTCTGGTGCTCCGGTCAGCACCGCCGAGGGGCCCGGTGAGGGGCGCTCGTCGCCGGTGACAAGCCGTACTCGGTTCCCGGTCCCGGGTTCCCGGGCCGGGGGGATCAGTACTCGATGCGGTCGGGCCGGTCCAGCCAGGCCGCGAACGGCACGAATCCGTCCACTTCGGACAGCCGGGAGACGGGGACGGTCCACGACTCCCGCGGCCGGTCGAACAACTCGTAGAACGCGCGGTCGTCGAAGCCGGCGCGCGCGGCGTCGTGCCGGTCGGCGGCGTAGACCACCCGGTCCAGGCGGGCCCACAGGGCCGAGGCCAGGCACATCGGGCACGGTTCGCAGGACGACACCAGCACGCAGCCGGTGAGCTTGAAGTCGCCCAGCGCCTGGCAGGCCGCCCGGATCGCGACGACCTCGGCGTGCGCGGTCGGGTCCAGCGCCGGGGTGACCTGGTTGGTCCCGGTGGCGACGATCTCGCCGTCGCGGACGACCACGGCGCCGAACGGCCCGCCGCCGGCGGCGTCGTTGTCGGTGGCCAGCTCGACGGCCCTGGCCAGCCATTCCTTCTCCACACTGACGATCGCGGTCACGCGTGCACTCCCTCCCCCGTGCCGGGCACGGGGTTGTCGTGGTGGTGGTGTTCCTCAGGTGCCGGTGAGGTGTTCCGGCCGGATCGGGACCCGGGGCAGTTCCAGTCCCGTGGCGTTGCGGATCGCGTTGGCGATCGCCGGGGTCGCGGAGATCGTAGCAGGTTCCCCGACCCCGCGCACGCCGTAGGGGGCGTGCGGGTCGGCCCGCTCGACGATCTCGATGCGCATCGGGGGCATGTCGAGGGTGGTCGGGATGAGGTAGTCGGTGAACGACGGGTTGCGCACCTTGCCGCCGGAGACCTGGATCTCCTCCATCACGGCGAGCCCGAGGCCCTGTGCCGAGCCGCCCTGGATCTGGCCGATCACCGCGTCCGGGTTGATCGCCTTGCCGACGTCCTGGGCGCAGTCCAGCTGCACGACCTTGACCAGGCCCAGCTCGGTGTCCACGTCCACGACGGCCCGGTGCGCGGAGAACGCCCACTGCACGTGCGCGTCGCCCTGGCCGGTCTCCGGGTCGAGCGGGACGGTGGGCCGGTGGTGGAACTCCCGGGTCTCCTCGACGGCGTCGGTGCCCAGGACGTCCACCAGGTCGGCGATCACCTCGCCCCGGCCGTCGACGATCTTGCCGCCGGACAGCGTCAGCCCCTCGGCGGGACGGCCGGACTTGCTCGCCGCGAGCGCGCACACGGACTCCGCCACGGCGCGGCAGGCGTTGCGGACCGCGCCGCCGGTGACGTAGGTCTGCCGGGACGCCGAGCTGGACCCGGCGTCGCCGACGGAGGTGTCGTTCGGGTGGATCGTCACCCGCTGCACGCCCAGCTCGGTTCTGGCGATCTGCTGCTGCACGGTGACCAGGCCCTGGCCGACCTCGGCGGCCTCGGTGTGCACCAGCGCCACCGGTTCCCCGCCGGCCACCTCCAGCCGCACGCGGGCGGTGGAGTAGTCGTCGAGACCCTCGGCGTAGGAGACGTTCTTGATGGTCACGCCGTAGCCGATGCCGCGGACCACCCCTTCGCCGTGGGTGGTGTTGGACGCGCCACCGGGCAGCTCCCGGATGTCCGCGGGACCGGTGCGCTCCGGCGGCAGCGGCATGTCGCGCACCCGGCGGACCAGCTCGGCCACCGCCACCGGGAAGTCCGCGACCTGCCCGGTGACCCCGGTGTCGCCCTCTTTCATCGCGTTGCGGATGCGCAGCTCCGCCGGGTCCATGCCCAGCGCGGTGGCGAGCTTGTCCATTTGCGACTCGTAGGCGAACGTCGGCTGCACCGCGCCGAGCCCGCGCATCGCCCCGCAGGTGGGGTTGTTGGTGCGCACGCCCCAGCCCTCGATGCGGGCGTTGGGCACCACGTACGGCCCGGCGCCCAGCGTGGTGCCGTTGCCGACGACCACCGGCGTCTTCGAGGCGTACGGTCCGCCGTCGAAG
The DNA here is from genome assembly GCF_003385215.1 of Amycolatopsis thermalba. Lineage (GTDB taxonomy): Bacteria > Actinomycetota > Actinomycetes > Mycobacteriales > Pseudonocardiaceae > Amycolatopsis_E > Amycolatopsis_E thermalba. The sequence continues at coordinate 53,456 of NZ_PQHW01000039.1, forward strand.
TACAGCCGCGCCCGCACGTAGACCAGCTTCCCGTCGCGGGTCGCGCCGTGCTCGTAGTACATCTTCGCCGGGTGCCGGTGCACGTGGCCGAAGAACGACTCCTCGCGGTGGTAGGACATCTTCACCGGGCGGCCGGTGCGAAGCGCGAGCATGCAGGCGTGGATCTGCATCGACAGGTCCTCGCGGCCGCCGAACGCGCCGCCGACGCCGGACAGGGTCAGGCGCACCTTCTCCAGCGGCAGGCCCAGCGCGTGCGCGGTCTGCCGCTGGTCGACGTGCAGCCACTGGGTCGCCAGGTACAGGTCGACCCCGCCGTCGCCGTCGGGCACCGCGAGCCCGGACTCCGGGCCGAGGAACGCCTGGTCCTGCATGCCGATCTCGTACACGCCGGACACCACCACGTCGGCGGTCGCGTCCGGGTCGCCCTTGACGATCCGCTGGTAGCGCACCAGGTTGCCGTCGGGGTGCAGCGCCGGCAGGTCCTCGTCGTGCGCGGCCCGCTCCGGATCGGTGATCGGCTCCAGGACTTCGTAGTCCACCTTGATCTTCCGCAGCGCCCGGCGCGCGATCTCCGGGTGCTCGGCCGCCACCAGCGCGACCGGTTCCCCCTGGCAGCGCACCCGGTCGGCGGCCAGCACCGGGGTGTCGGCGTACTTGAGGCCGTAGACGTTTTCGCCCGGCACGTCCTCGTGGGTCAGCACGGCGTGCACGCCCGGGTGGGCCAGCGCCGCGCTGTAGTCGAGCGAGCGGATGCGGGCGTGCGGGTGCGGGCTGCGCAGCGTCGCGCCCCACAGCATGTCCTCGTGCCACAGGTCGGACGAGTACGCGTACTGGCCGGTGACCTTCAGCCTGCCGTCCGGGCGCAGCGGGCTGTCCCCGACGCCGCCCGTGACGGCGTCGCTGAGGTCCTGCGGGAAGCGGGCCGGTGCCGGCTTGGTCACCGCGCGACCTCCTTCGCGGCAGCCGTGCGCTCGGCGGCGAGGCGGACGGCGTCCAGGATCTTCTCGTAACCGGTGCAGCGGCACAGGTTCCCGGCCAGCGCCTCGCGGATCTCGGCGTCACCGGGCGAGCCGGTGCGCTCGATCAGGTCGTGCGCGGCGACGATCAGGCCCGGCGTGCAGAACCCGCACTGCACCGCGCCACGCTCCACGAAGGACCGTTGTACCTCGTCGAGCGCGTCGCCCTCGGCGAGCCCTTCGACGGTGCGCACCGCGCGGCCCTCCGCCTGCCCGGCGGCGACCAGGCAGGCGCACGCCGGCACCCCGTCCAGGTACACCGTGCAGGAGCCGCATTCGCCCTGTTCGCAGGCGTTCTTCGAGCCGGGCAGGCCCAGCCGCTCACGCAGCACGTACAGCAGGCTCTCCCCCTCCCAGACGTCGTCGGCCTGGCGGTGCTCGCCGTTGACGGTGACGTTCAGGCGCATGCGGTCCAGCTCCCTCGCGTGTAGTCGGTCCAGGCCCAGCCGAGCGTGCGGCGGGCCAGCACCGCCAGCGCGTGCCGGCGGTAGTTCGCGGTGCCCCGGACGTCGTCGATGGGGGCGGCCGCCGCGGCGACCAGCTCCCCGAAACGGCGCAGCACCGCGTCGGACAGTGGTTTCGGCTTCTCCCAGTCCAGTTCGCCGGCGAGGAACTCCTCCGCGTCCGGGGCCCGGCGGGGGGTCGGGGCGGCCGAGCCGAGCCCGGTGCCAGCCCGCCGCTGCTCCGGGTGCAGCGCGAGGCCGAACGCGCACACCGCGATCACCATCGCGTTGCGGGTGCCGACCTTGCTGAACTGCTGGGGACCGGTCGCCGGGGCCAGGTGCACGGCGGTGATCAGCTCGTCGGGCTCCAGGACGTTGCGCTTGACCCCGGTGTAGAAGTCGGCCGCCGCCACGGTCCGGGTGCCGCGCACCGAGGCGATCTCCACCTCGCCGCCCGCGGCGAGCAGCGCCGGGTGCGCGTCGCCGGCCGGGGAGGCCGAGCCCAGGTTGCCGCCGACGCCGCCGCGGTTGCGGATCTGCGGTGAGCCCACCGTGCGCGAGGCCATCGCCAGCCCCGGCAGCACGTGACCGAGCTCGGTGATGATGCGGGTGTACGAGACGCTCGCCCCCAGCCGGATCCGGCCGTCGGCGGTGCCGTGCTCGGCCAGCTCCGGAACGCGGCCGAGGTCGAGCAGCGCGTCCGGGCGCCGGTGGTCGAAGTTGATCTCGACCATGACGTCGGTGCCGCCGGCGATCGGTACCGCCCCGGGGTGTTCGGCCTTCGCGGCCAGCGCCTCGGCGAGCGAGGACGGTCGCAGGAAGTCCATCGCGGTGCTCCTTCAGCTCCAGGCCAGTCCGGGTTCGGGGGCGTCGTCGCGCAGGACGGTCCCCTCGATCAGCCCGTAGGGGCGGTCGGCGGCGTAGTAGACCTCGTCCGGGTTGTCCAGGCCGAAGGCGGACAGGTCGCTGAGGAAGTGGTGCTTGTTCGGCAGCGACAGCCGCACCTCGACGATCTCCGGCACGTGCTCCAGGACCCGCGCGCCCATCGCGTAGAGGGTCTGCTGCAGGGAGTAGCTGTAGGTGTCGGCGAAGGCGGTCAGCAGAGCGGCCCGCGCGCTCGTGTAGGCGCCCGCCCAGTCGACGTCCTCGGTCCGGCCGAACCGCCAGCTCGCGGCCACCGCGGTGGCGAGGATGCGGTCCTTGGTCTCGGCCAGCGTGGTGTAGCGGTCGCGGGGGAAACCCCAGAACTCCGAGTCGGTGGAGTTGAGCACGGTCAGGTCGCGGATGCCGCCGGTGACCCAGGACCGCTCACCGTCGTGGTGCACCACCGCCAGCCGGGTGCCCTCGGCGGACCGGGCGAACGAGTGCGCGGCCGGGACACCGCCGACGTCGAGGCGGGCCCACGGGAACCGCTCGATCGCCACCCGGGCGCGGTGGATGCTCGGCTGCGTGGCGACGAAGTGCCGCGCCAGCCGCAGGCCGAAGTCCTCGATCTCGCCGATCCCGTCCCTGGCGAAGGCGAACACCGTGTTCTTCTGCGTGTCGGTGGCCAGCACCTTGTCGTTGGCCCCGGTGAGGTGGGTGTCGGCCAGGTCGCCGGAGAGGGTGGTGCTGACGTTGAGGTCGGTGACGGCGTGCCGCTCGCCGTCGCGGTCGAGCCGCACGACCCGGACCTCCGCCTTGCCGTACTGGTTGTCGCCGAGAACGATGCCCATGGTTGTCCTGACACTCCTTTGTGGTCTAACTGCCGCGGTAGGTGGAGAAGGCGAAGGGGCTCAGCAGGAGCGGGACGTGGTAGTGCTCGTCCGGGTCGCCGACCCGGAACGTCACCGCCGCCTCCGGGTAGAAGGCGTCCGGGCCGAGGTAGCCGCCGGTGTCGAACACCAGCCGGTGCGTGCCGGGGCCGGTGCGCCAGCCGCGGATGCGGCCGTCGTCGTCGGTGCGGGCCTCGGCCAGCAGGTCCCAGCCCTGACCGTCGTGCCGCTCCAGCAGGACCGCGACACCCGCCGCGGGCCGGCCCCGCGCGGCGTCGAGGACGTGCGTGGACAGGCTCATCGCGTCTCCCCTTCCAGCCACCGGCGCACGCGGAGCCGCACGATCTCGCGCAGCTCCTCGCGCACCACGGCCCGTTCGGTCTCCTCGTCGTGGCCCAGCCGCTCGCGCAGCCGGCCGAGGATCGTCGCGGCGGGCAGCCCGGCGGCGCAGATCAGGAACACCCGGCCGAAGCGGCGCTCGTACTCCGCGTTCGCCTCGGCGAGTTCCCGCCGGACCGCCTCGTCGCCGGTGGCCGCGGCCGCCTGCTCCTGGCGCGACCACGCCGCCTCCCGGCCGGTGCCGCCGGCCCGGTCGCCGAGGTGGCCGCGCGCGGCCAGCGCCTCGGTGATCCCCGCCCAGTCCAGATCGGCCAGGGCCGCGTCGGCCGCCGCGCACACCGCGTCCACGTCGGCGTAGGGGCGGCCGGCCGCGACCTGCGCGGCCCAGTCCCGCGCGGCGCAGCAGGCCCGCAGCTCACGCTCGGCCTCCTCGGCCGGCAGTGCGTGGAATTGCTGGAGCACCGGCCACCTCCTCGTCTGCTCCGGCTGAACTGTGAAGCAGTACACACTCCGGGGTCCGGCAGCGGCCAGCGGCGGAATCGCCGAAAGGTGACGGTCCCCACGGGCCGGTTTTTGTGCTTTCCTCCAAGTGACGACGCGCCGCCGCGGGGACACAGTGGCGGTCCGACGATCGGGAGGCCACATCGTGCGGCTGCACGCCCTGCTGGACATCGCCGACCTCGGGCTGACCCTGTTGGCCGGCGAGGACCAGGTGGATCGCGAGTTCACGCGGGTGCTCACCGCGACGCTGCGCGACCCCCGCCGCTACCTCTACGGCGGTGAGCTGGTGCTGTCCAGCATGCAGTGGCTGCAGGGCCAGGCCGACGCCGACGCGTTCATCGGCGGCCTGGCCGAGGCGGGTGTGGTGGCGCTGGGCGCCGGTACCGCCGAGGTGGGCGGGCCGGTGCCGGACTACGTGGTCAACGCGTGCCGCACGCACCGGCTGCCGTTGTTCGAGGTGCCGGTGACCGTCTCGTTCGCCACGATCTCCGAGCGCGCGATCCTGGGCCTGGCGGCCGAACGGGCGGGCAGCGGGGCGAGCGGGCAGGCGCTGGACCGGCACCGGCGGCTGGTCAACGCCGTGGCCGGGGGCGGCGGGCTGACGGCGTGGGTCGCGGC